>NZ_JALQCW010000022.1 GCF_023241715.1 Pseudomonas morbosilactucae | reverse complement strand
TCAATCCGGATGCTATTCACCTGGTTCAGTAGCAATCGCAACGGGGGGCGGTGGAATGCCCAGGCCTGGCTGTGGCTGTTGTGCATGGCGTCCACCACCACTTGGGTGCCTTGCTGCAGGGCTTCGATCACCGTGCGGGTTTCTTCCACCGACTCCTGGGTGCGTCGGGCCAGGTTGCGCACTTCGTCGGCGACCACCGCAAAGCCCCGTCCGGCCTCACCGGCCCGGGCGGCCTGATGGCGGCGTTGAGGGCCAGCAGGTTGGTCTGCTCGGCAATGGTGCGAATCGCATCGACGATGCCATCGATGTTCTGCCCATACTTCTGCAACTCATCGGTCACCGCCGAGGCCTTGTTCACCTGTTCGGCCTGCTGGCGGATGTTGACGATGGTCTCGGCCACGCGCTGTTGCACCTTGTGGGTCAGGTCACTGGTGTCATCCACCGCGTTGCGGGTGTCCTGGGCCCGGCGGGCCACCTCTTCCACAGTGCTTTCCATCTCGGTCATGGCCGAGGCGGCGGAGTGCAGGCGGTCTTTCTGTTCATCCACCACCCGGGTCGTGCGCTCGCTGATCTGGGCATTGTCACTGGCGGTCTGGGCCAGGGTGTCGGCCGAACCAATCAGTTCACGGAAGGTTTTCTGCAGGGCCTGGGTCAACTCGTTGAGGTAGCCGCCCAGCTCGCCGAATTCATCCTTGCGGCTGACATCGAAGCGCACCCGCATGTCGCCACCGGTGAGGGTCTTGAGCACCTCGCGGAACGCCGCCAGGGGCCGGCGAAGGCTGAACGCGACCCAGGTGCCGATGACCACCGCCGCCAGCACGGCCAGCACACAGGCGATCAGCAACAGGCTGCGGCTGGTGCTGATGGTGGCGTCGGCGTCGCTCTTGGCGGCGTTGGCCACGTCCAGCGACTGGCCGCCGAACTCGCCGATTTTGTCGAGGGTGGCTTGCAGCCGGCTTTCCACGCCCTGGCGCTGTTGCAGCACCTGCTGGGCCAGGGTCGCCTCTTGGCGATACGCCTGGTACAGGCCATCGCTGGCGGTCAGGTCGCTCAACAGGCGGTTGACCATCACCCCGGCGATGCGCCCCACACGCGGGTCCACAGCCACCAGGGCCTGGGCGCGGGAACGGATCACCTCGTCCTGCAGGTTGAGCAGGCGCTGCAAGGTGGCAATGTCCGGCGTGGCGGCGTGGGCGGCCAGGCCGTCATAGGATTTGTTGACTTCCAGCAGCAGTTTCTCGGCAGCGGCGGCGTTCTCCGCCACCCCGGCGTTGCGCTCTCGGGCGATGTAATCGCGCAGGTAGCCGGTCAGCTGTGCGCCCTGGCTGTTGCTGTAGCCCTGCAAGCCTCGGGTCAGCGCCACTTGCGCCACGTGCTGGCGGTGGGTCGCCATCAGCGCCTGGGCCTGCTCGGCATAGGCGCCGCTGAGCTGGCGTTCCTGGGCCAGGTTGGCCTGCAGCTCGGGGCGCTCGCCGATGTAGGCCGGGATGCTGTCGAGCAATTGGTTGAAGCGCGCCAGGCTCTCGTTGAACGGCGCCTTGCCGGCATCGATCTGCGCCGGTTCCTGGCTGATCAGGATCGCCAGCAACGCTTGGTTGGCCCGCAGGATATGCACGTACAACTCACTGGCGGCCCGGCTCAACGGCGCTGATTGGCCGGTGATGATGGTCAAGCGATCACTGATCGAATGGGTGCTTTGATAGCTGATCCCCACCATGGCCAGCAATAACAGCACCAACACGGCAAACCCGCCGATCACTCGCTGAAGAATGGTCATGGCTGTCCTCTTTATTGTTCTTGTGCATGGACCCGAGCACTGGCCATGCGGGGGGAAACGCGAAGCCTGGAAACTGTTTGGCAGCTCGATACGCTATCGGCGTGGCAACGGGCGACTTGAGGCGCCTGGCGAATATTCCTCGCCCTGCCCCGGCGGCCGTTTCCCCGGCCCGACGGAGGTGCTGTCACCAGCACCAAAAACTCCTCGGCCAGCCGCCCCGGTGCGGCACCGCTCGGCAAATCGGCCATTTGCCGGGGCGCCAAAGGCTGCTTTAATCAACCCACTTCAAGCCGTGTTCGTCAGCCTTCGAGGCCCAACGCCCCGGGGATACCGCGAGTGATTGATAAGGAAGCCCCCCGATGGACCGTCTGACCGCGCAAGACTTCGCCCCGGAACTGCTCGAACTCTACGACTACTACGCCCACGGCAAGATCAACCGGCGGGAGTTTCTCGACCGCGCGGCGGCCTTCACCCTGGTGGGCCTGACCGCCAGTGCCACCCTGGCGGCGCTGACCCCGAACTACGCCCTGGCCGAACAAGTGTCCTTTACCGACCCGGAGATCGTCGCCGAATACGTCACCTACCCCTCGCCCAAAGGCCACGGGCAGGTGCGGGCCTACCTGGTGCGCCCGGCCAAGGCCAGCGGCAAGCTGCCGGCGGTGGTGGTGGCCCATGAAAATCGCGGGCTGAACCCTTACATCGAAGACGTCGCCCGGCGTGTGGCCAAGGCCGGTTTCATCGCCCTGGCCCCGGATGGCCTGAGTTCGGTGGGCGGTTACCCCGGCAACGACGACAAGGGACGGGACCTGCAGGCCAAGGTCGACCCGCAAAAACTGATGAACGACTTCTTCGCCGCCATTGAATGGCTGATGCACCACGACGCCAGCACCGGCAAAGTCGGCATCACCGGCTTCTGTTATGGCGGCGGCGTGGCCAATGCCGCCGCCGTGGCCTATCCGGAACTGGCGGCCGCCGTGCCCTTCTACGGCCGCCAGCCTGAAGCCGCCGACGTGGCGCGGATCAAGGCGCCGTTGCTGATCCACTACGGTGAGCTGGACACCCGCATCAACGAAGGCTGGCCCGCCTACGAACAAGCGCTCAAAGCCGCCGGCAAAACCTACGAAGCCTACATCTACCCCGGGGTGAACCACGGCTTCCACAACGACTCCACCCCCCGCTACGATGAAGAAGCCGCCAACCTGGCGTGGGACCGGACCATCGCCTGGTTCAAGCGGTATCTGGTTTAAGCGCAAAGAGGGGGATGTCAGCGGGCACGTACAGTTACAGAGCGCCTGGCACCCCGCTGACAGACCCGGGCCGAGGCTTTATCCTCGGCCCCCTTCATCCAACCACGCCCAACGACTTACCGGAGCCCCCTTCGTGCCGCCACTGCCGCCGCTCACTGCCCGCGAGGTCTACCAGACGTTGCGCGACGCCGCCCTGGGTATTCACCCGATGCTGCACCTGGGCCCTGCCGGCGAGCCGGGCTGGGTGGGGGTCGATGTGCAAGGCTGGCGCCTGGTGCTGGACTTTGATGGCCAGCACCTGCACCTGTGCCAGGGCTGCCGCAGCCCGGAGGGTCGCGAGGGTGCGCTCGACACTTGGCAGCGCTATGGCACCGACCCGGTCAGCCTGCTCAGCACCTGGGAGCGCACGCAGCTTGAGCGCTGGCTGGCTCAGGCCGACTGACGGGCATCGCGCCCGACCTTGACCCAGGCCATCAGCAGCGCCGAGGCCAACACGCCCCCGGTCATGAACAGGTACGCGGCGCCCGGGTTGCCCGTGAGGCCGATCAGGTAGCCGACGATCCATGAACCGACAAAGGCCCCCAAGGCTCCGCACGCGTTGATCAGGCCGATGGCGCCGCCGAACACATTGGCCGGCAGGACTTCCGGAATCAGCGCAAAAAACGGCCCGTACGGTGCGTACAGCGCGGCGCCGGCAACACTCAGCAAGGCAAACGACAACCAGAAATGGCTGGAGCCCAGCAGGTAGGAACAGAAGAACGCCAAGGCGCCCAGCGCCAGCAGCGGCCAGACAAAGTGTTTGCGTTGCTGGAGTTTGTCCGAGGCCCAGGACACCGCGAGCATGGCGGCGACGGCGGCCACATAAGGCACCGCGCTCAACCAACCCACAGTGACAATGTCCGCGGCAGCAGCCTGCTTGATGATGGTCGGCAGCCACATGATGAAACCGTAGACACCGATGCTCCACAGCGCATGCACGCAGCACAGCTGCAACACCACCGGGCTGGTAAAGGCCTGGCGATAATTGCGCACCACCTTCATGCCCTTCTGCTCATCGGCCAGGGTGGCGGCCAGTTGGGCTTTCTCATCCTGGGTCAGCCAGCTGACCTGCTCGGGCTTGTCCCGCGCCAGGCGCCACCAGACAAAGGCCCAGAGCACCGCCGGCGCGCCTTCGATGACAAACATCTCGCGCCAGCCCCAGGCGTGAATCAGGTACCCCGAGACCACCGACATCCACAGCACCGTGACCGGGTTGCCCAGGACCAGGAAGGTATTGGCCCGGGAGCGTTCCTTGCGGGTGAACCAGTTGCTGATGAAGATCAGCATTGCCGGCATTACCGCCGCTTCGACAATCCCCAGCGACACGCGGATCACCATCAACATCGGAATGTTGGTCACCAGCCCCGTGGCCATGGCGCAGAAACCCCAGAGAATCAGGCTCCAGAACACCAGTTTGCGCACGCTGTAGCGCTGGGCGTAGATCGCCCCCGGCACCTGGAAGAAAAAGTACCCGAGGAAGAACAAGGCGCCGATCAGCGAAGAGGTGCTCTTGGTGATGCCCAGGTCCTGCTCGATCCCGGCGGCACTGGCGAAGCCGTAGTTGGCGCGGTCCAGGTACGCCAGGCTGTAGGTGATGAAAATCAGCGGAATCAGGTACAGCCAGCGCTTGCTTGCAAAGCCTTTGACGACGGTGTTCGAAGCGCTGTGCCGGGCAGGCGACGCGCCCAACTCGGCGAGTGGTGGCGAGGGTTGTTTGAGAGTGCTCATGGGTGTCCCCTGTTGTTGTTTTTTTCAGGTACGGGCAATGGGTTCAAACGACGCTGGTCAGGCCTCCGTCGACGAACAGGGTCTGACCGTTGATGAAATCGGAGGCGGCCGACGCCAGGAACACCGCCGCGCCGCACAGTTCTTCAACCCGGCCCCAACGCCCGGCCGGGGTGCGTTTGCACAGCCATTGGGAAAATTCCTGGTTGTCCACCAGGGCCTGATTCATCTCGGTGGCGAAGTAGCCGGGGGCCAGGCCGTTGGCCTGGATGCCATGGCGCGCCCACTCGGCGCACATGCCCTGGGTGAGCATTTTCACCGCGCCCTTGGAGGCGGCATACGGAGCGATGGTCGGGCGCGCCAGTTGGCTCTGGACCGAGCAGATGTTGATGATCTTGCCGCGACGGCGCGCAATCATGTGCCGGGCCACCGCCTGGGAAACGTGGAACACCCCGTCGAGGTTGACCCGCATCAGGGCGTGCCAGTCCTCGGCGGCAAAGTCCTCCAGCGGCGCACGCCGCTGGATGCCGGCATTGTTCACCAGGATGTCGATGGGCCCGGTGTCCGCTTCCACGCGGTTGATGGCGTCCAACAGCTGCTCGCGATCGGTGACATCAAACACCGCAAACGCGGTCTCAATCCCTTCGTCGCGCAACTGGCTGGCCACCCGTCGCGCCTTCTCCGCATTGCGATCATTGATCACCACACTGGCCCCGGCGGCGCCCAGGCCCCGGGCCAGTTCCAGGCCGATGCCGCGGCACGAACCGGTGATCAGGGCACGACGCCCATGGAGCTGAAAGCTACTGGTGTTGAATGACATGCTGTTCTCCGCAAAACGACCGCTTATTGTTGTACCGGCCTTGCCGTCACTTCACCGCAGCCCGGGGACGGCGTCCAATCGTCATTGCTGATCTGGTAATCAAAATCTATGATCAGCGCTTTCAGACCCTGCCCCCTGGAGCCCCCGGATGGAAATCAAACACCTGCGCTCGTTTGTCACCCTGGCCCAGGAGCTGCATTTCGGCCGCGCGGCCCAGCGCCTGGCCATCGTGCAACCGGCCCTGAGCATGCAGATCAAGTTGTTGGAAGAGGAACTGGGTGTGCGCCTGTTCGAGCGCAACCGGCACTCGGTGGCCCTCACCGAAGTGGGCGCGATCTTCTTGCCCGAGGCCCAGGCGACCCTGCACCAGGCCGCCCATGCGGCCGACGTGGCCCGGGCGTCCGGGCGTGGGGAAATTGGTCGGGTGCGTCTGGGGTTTGTCTCGTCGGTGCTGCCTGAGCTGCTGCCGACCTTGATCCGCGCCGTGCACCAGCGCTTCCCACGCATTGAACTGGAGCTCAAGGACATGCCCGGCCCGGACCAAGCCGTGGCCTTGAAAAACGGCCAGCTGGACTTCGGCCTGATGCGCTTGCCAGCAATCCACCCCGGTATCCACACCCGCGAGGTGCTGCGGGAAAGCTTCATCGTCGCCCTGCCCGACGCTCATCCCCTGGCAGCCTGCAGCCAACTGCACCCCAAGGACTTGGCGAATGTGCCGCTGTTTATCCTGGCCCGGCGCTACGCCCCCGGCTTCTACGATGAACTGATGCAGGCCCTGAACCGCCAGGGTGCGCCGCTGCCGATTGCCGCCGAATTGGGGGAATTCACCACCATGCTGGCCCTGGTTTCTGCCGGGCTCGGGGTGGGCCTGCTACCGGCCAACGCCGGCCGCGCATTGCCCGCCAACGTCCAGTCCAGGCCCCTGGAGCTCGGCACCTACCAGGCCACCACCGGCCTGGCCTGGGCGGACCTGAACAGCGCGGTCAAAACCACCCTGTTCAACCTGATCAACGAACTGCTGCCAGCGCCTTCGGCCAAGGGTTGAACCGGGTATTACACCCGGCGCATCAACAACAGCACCAGCAGCACATTCAACAGCGCCAGGCCGCCCAGGCTCGCCAGCACACTGCCGGCACCCAGGGTCTGCGCCAGGTAGCCGCCGGCCAATGGCGTCAGCGCCTGGCCAATCAACGACGGCCGCGCCATGCGCCCCATCAACAGCACGTACTGGGCCGGCGACATCAGCGCCAGGGGCAACAAGCCGCGAACGATCGCCCGCAGGCCATTGCCGGCGCCATACAACACCAGGCCCAAGGCTGTCAGGGCTGGCGCCGCCGCCACCAACACCAGGCCGATGGCTACCAGGACCACCGAGATCAGGGTGGTCCAGATCGGGTGGCGCTTGCGCGCAAACACTTGCAGCACCCGCGACCCCACCTGGCTGGGCCCGAGCAAGGCGCTGAGGCCGATGGCCGCCGCCAGGGAATTACCCTGGCCCTGGAGCAATGACACCAACTGCACCGACATGGCGGTCATGATCACTGCGCCCAGGGCAAAGATCAGGGTCAGCAGCAGGTAGGTCCGCGAATCGATGGACAGCGGCTGTTCGACCGCCACGTTGCTTTTCGCCCGGGGCACACCGCCTCGAGGCAGCGCCCAGAAGTACGCCGGGGCCACCACCATCACCAGCAACACCCCATAGGCCAGGCAGGTGTCGCGCCAGCCCAGGTGCTCGATGGCCAGGGCCACGGCTGGCCAGGACAAGGTGGTGGCAAAGCCCGAAATCAGGGTGACCCCGGTGATCGCACTGCCCGCCCGCTCCCCATACGCGGCCCCCAGCGCCGCAAACAGCGCCTCATAAAGCCCGAGCGCCATGCCGACCCCGATGACGGCCCAGGCCAGCAGAAACAGCGGCAGCGAGCTGGCAGTGGCCAGCAGGAACAAGCCGATGGCCACTCCCAGGCCGCTACTGGCCAGCACCGGTCGACCGCCGTAGCGGGCAATCAGGCGGCTGGTCAGCGGTGCCAGCAAGGCCGAGACCAGGATGCTCAGGGACAGGGCGCCGTACACCCATTGGCTGGCCCAGCCGGTCTCGTCCATGATCGGCTCGGCCATCACTGCCATCAGGAAGAACGACCCGCCCCAGACCAGAATCTGCAACAGGCCCAGGAGGGAAATGCCCACGACGCCGGGCAATCGAATCTGCTCGTTCAAGGTACGGCCATCAGTCAGGGGGAACAGGGTGAGTTGCAGGCATCAGACGTGTGCTTCGTCACTCAGCCAACGGCGCAACAGTTCGGTGGTCAACTCCGGGTATTCCAGGGGCGGCAGATGCCCACATTGCGGCAACACCACCAGCCTTGACTGGGGGATGCCGCGATGGATTTCCCGGGACTCGGCAACGGGGGTGATTTCGTCGTCTTCGCCGACCACGATCAAGGTCGGAACCCGGATGGTCTCCAGCACGGGCCGGTAGTCCGCGCGCTCGATGATCGCTTGCTGCTGACGAACAAAGCCCTCCTTGCCAATGCTTTCGGCCATTGCCTGGACCGTATCGGCCACGGTGCTGCCCAGGCAACGCGGGTGCATCAACCGAGGCAGCAATTGCGGGGTCACGCCCTTGAACTTGCCCATCTGCGCCAGGGCCAGCAGGCCGCGCCGAGCCTTGGCTCGCGCTTCATCGTCGGGCCGCACCATGGTGTCCAGGAGTGCCAGCTTGAGCACCCGCTCGGGGGCCTGGCGCATGATTTCCATGGCCACGTAACCGCCCATGGACAGGGCCGCCAGGGCGAACAGCGGCGGCGCCGCGTCCAGAGTGCGCCGGGCCATGGCGACGATGCTGGTATCCAGGCTCAGGTCGGCGATGCAGACAACCCGGTCGGGTTCCAGGGCCGCCGTCTGTGCGGCGAACAAGCGCTGATCGCAGAGCAATCCGGGAATCAGCAGCAAGGGTGTTGGGTGGGCAGGCAACGCGAGCCTCCGTGAAACGCTCAGGTGGAAAGGGTCGAGATCAGAGCAGGTGCCCGGCCCAGATATGGCGAGTCACCAGATCGGCGGCGATTTCTATAAAGGCGTCGCCGACAAACTTGGCAGCCGGGCTGACCCGCCGATCCGCGGGAAATACCTGGACCAACTTGCGCATGGGCACCGGGTCAACCAGCGGCGCCGCGCACAAGGCACCGGACTCGACCTGGCTGTAGATCGACGCCAGCGGCAACGCGGTCAAGCCAAAATCGTTGCGCACCAGGTCGATCATGGCCCCGAAGGAATCCGCTTCAACGCTGGTCTTGAGCTTGATCCCGACGTCACGGGCACATTGGTCGAGGATCACCCGCAAGCCATGGCGCGCGCTGGGCAGTACCAGAGGCTGCTCAGCCAGGGTGGCGAAGCTCACCGGCGTGTCCATGCGCAACCCGGCGCTGGCGGGGCCCACCAGCAGCAGGTTCTCCATCATCACCGGAACGATTCGCAGGGTGTGCAAGGGCTGGGGGTCGTAGGAAATGGCCAGTTCCAACTCGCCGCGCTGCACCCAGTCCAGCAGGTAACCGCTGAATGCCGAAGAGAAGCGCACGGCCAGGTTCGGGTGGGCATCGCGGATCTTGCGCACCAGGGGCACGGTGACGATTTCCGCCACCGTCGGCGTGGTGCCAATGACCACGGTGCCGCGAAACGCTGAGCGCCCGCCCACCACAGAACTGCGGATCGACTCCATCTCTTCCATGATGCGCGTGGCATGGGCCAGGACTTCGCGGCCCACCTCGGTGATCACCATGCCCCGACCATGGCGCTCGAACAGATAGGCGCCCAGCTCTTTTTCCAGCAAGCGGATTTGTCGACTGAGGGCCGGTTGGGCGATATGCAAACGGTCCGAGGCCTTGCTGAGACTGCCCAGCTCGGCCACATGAATCAGGGTTTTGAGTTGAACGACATCCATTACCAGGCCAGTCAGAATCGTGCGCGGCGCGAGATGCGTCGACAGTGGCGTGAGTGTAATCCGATTTGCCCGCCGGTGAGTGCCGGCAGAACCGCGTAAACCGCGGCTCCGGGAGCCTGCAAGCGGCTGTACCGCCCTGTGGGTCGGGGCTGCGGGGCCAGCTATAAAATTTAGGTATATCAGTTAGGCCAGGCCGACGGCTTATGCCCTCCAGGACTCTGGGGTAGCGTGCAACCACCGTCGGCGCCCAGAGCGCACGACTCACTACAACAATAAGATACGAGGGCCTGCACCATGGGTTACATCCCTGCGTTTCACCCCACCGCCTACCGTTACCCGCCAGGCCATCAAGGCTACCCGAGCCATCCCCCTTCGGCCTGCCGCGTTCATCCACCGGCCCTCTGCGCCGCGGATTAATTAGCCCCCAGCCGGCTGACGCTGTCGCGTCCAGCCCGTCAACCCAGCGAGCCCGCCACGTCGGAAACGCCTCAGCGTGTTCCTCGTTTCGTCTCGCCTAGAACACAGGGTGAACCCCATGTCTGCATCCCCCACCAACCACAGTGTCGTGCCTGATCCAGCGAGCCCGCCGAACCGGGTCAAAGCCATCATGGGGGCCTGCTCGGGCAACCTGGTGGAGTGGTACGACTTTTTTATCTACGCCTACACCGCCATCTATTTTGCCGCCGCGTTTTTCCCCAAGGGCGACACCACCAGCCAACTCCTGGCCACTGCCGGGGTGTTCGCCGTGGGCTTTTTCATGCGGCCCCTGGGTGGCTGGATTTTTGGCTGGATCGCCGACACTCGCGGTCGCAAGGTGTCGATGATCATCTCGGTGTTCATGATGTGCGCCGGCTCCCTGCTGATCGCGGTGATGCCGACCTACGAAAGCATCGGCGTCGCGGCGCCGGTGATGCTGGTGATCGCGCGCTTGATCCAGGGGCTGTCGGTGGGTGCCGAGTACGGCACCGGCGCGACCTACATCAGTGAAATCGCCACCCCCGGCCGGCGCTGTTTCTATGGTTCCTTCCAGTACTTCACGATCATCGCCGGGCAACTCCTGGCCCTGATGACCGTGGTCATCCTCCAGCAAACCCTGAGTGCCGAGGCGCTGCGCGAATGGGGCTGGAGAATTCCGTTCTTCATCGGCGCCCTGAGTTCGGTGGTGGTGGTCTACCTGCGTCGGTCGATGCATGAAACCGCGTCGAAAAAAGACATGCAGCGCAAAGACGCCGGCTCGCTGCGGGGCCTGTTCAAACACAAGCGCGCGGTGGCCCTGGTCCTGGCTTTCACCATTGGCGGTTCGCTGTACTTCTATACCTTCACCACCTACATGCAGAAATTCCTGGTGATCTCCGCCGGCTTCTCCCCGGAGACCGTCAGCTTCATCATGACCGCAGCCCTGGTGGGCTTTATGTTCTGCCAACCGCTGTTCGGCCTGCTGGCCGATCGCATCGGCATCAAGACCCACATGCTGTTGTTCTCCGGGCTGGCCCTGCTGCTGGCAGTCCCGCTGCTCTACGCCCTGCAGTCGGTCAATAACCCGTTCGTGGCGTTTCTGCTGGTGTTCGGCGGGCTGGTCATTGCCTCGCTGTACACACCCATTGCCGGGATCGTCAAAGCCGAACTGTTTCCCCCGGCGGTGCGTGCCCTGGGTGTGGGGTTCCCTTACGCGGTGGGCAACGCCGCCTTTGGCGGCACGGCGGAATACGTCGCCCTGTCCCTGCGCGCCCAGGGCATCGAGGAATATTTTTTCTTCTACGTCGCGGCAGTGGTGAGCGTGACCTTTATCGCCTCGATGCTGATGCCCAACCTGTCGCGCCACGGCTACATCAGCGGCTCGGGCGAAGTCGAGCAGCGCACTGGCTTCAAGGGCAGCGCCCGACCGCAGGCCGCCAGCGTCTGAAGCCGCAACGCTGAACGCTGCCCCACGGCAAAGGGCCCCTGATTCAGGGGCCCTTTTTTACGGCTTGCGCAGGGCGCCTTATTGCACCGGAGCGCGCCCCTGGAAGTCAGCGATCTGCTGCCACATCGCAGTCGGATTGGAGTACATGGGGAAGTGCCCGCACGCAGCAATCGGCGCCAGTTGCACACCCTGGGCCTGGATGTGGGCCAGGTAGGACAACGAGGCGTTCTGCTCGCCATACATAAACAGCCGCGGGCATGGCAGACCGAGGAATTTATCCATCAGCGCGCCGTGGTCGGACAGCTCGACCATGGACTGGAAAATCCCCCGCACCGCGCCGGCCCGGACCTTGTGCCGCAGACTCGCGGCGTACAGCGCACTGGCATAGGCCGGCGCCTGCCGGGTGCGTTCGATAAAGGCGCTGAAGAATGCTTCGGGGTCTTGCGCGGGGTACTCGACGATCTGCCGGCTGAGGAAGCAGTCTTCCGGGGCGATGTTGCCCTCGATGTCGACAAAGCTCAGCACCCGCTCGGGGCAATGATGGGCCAGTAACAGAGCGGTCAGCCCGCCCATGGAATGACCCACCAGATGAAAACGCTGGATGCCGAAGTGCTCCAGTGCCTGCAAGGCGGTCTGCAGCAGCAACGGGATGTCGATCCGCTCCAGGTCGCTGCAGTGGCTGGCACCGCAACCCGGTGCGTCATAGGCCAGCACCGGATGCCCGTCGAAGGCGCTGTGCAGGGCTATGTCGGCGTAGTCTTCCTTGGTCGAGCCGAAACCATGGAGGAACAGAATCGGCGCCAGGGAGCCGTCGCGGTACAGGGTGTCGAGTTGCAATCGGACCCCGTCCACCAGCAGCGGCAGTGGGTATTGAGTGAAGCGAGCGGATAAAGGCACGGCGAGGGCTCCTGGCACAAAAGGCGTGGCACCGGGCGGGTGAGCCGGCGAACGGGCGCATAATCTCCCCGCCCTGCTGCCCGCTGTAAATAACGGATTGGCGAAGGTTTCCATAGCTCAAACCTATGGTCCGCCCCGGGTCGATGCCACCTCAGGTGCGCTCGCGAAACCCTGCCACCACTTCCGCCACCAGCGGATTGGCACGCTCGGCGTTCCACGCCAGGGCCGTGGTGACCACATTCAACGGTTGGCTCAAGGGCCGCAGCACCACGTTATCCGGCGCCAGCTTTTTCAGCGCTGCCGGCACCAGGGCAATGCCTTGGCCACAGCTGACAAAGGCGATCTGCGAAGCCACCGAGCGCACTTCGTGCAGCACCCGTGGCGAGAAGCCGCTGGCCCGGCAGGTGGCGATCAGATTATCGAAATACACCGGGCTGACCTTGCGCGAGAACATCACCAGGGGCTCGCTGGCCAGACTCGACAGGCTGATGCGTTTGCGCGAGGCCAGCGGGTGGTCACTGGGCAAGGCCACCATCAGTCGGTCTTCGGTCAGCGCCAGGGATTGGATCGACGCGCCCAGATCACCGTCCAGCCGAGCGAACGCCAGGTCGATGTCCCCCGCTTCCAGGGCCGGAACCGCTTCGACGCTGTCGATCTCGCGCACCGACACCGTCAACTGCGGATGGGCCAGCTTGAGCCGCTCGATCAGCCCCGGCAGCAGGTCGAACATGGCACTGGAGATCGCGCCGATGGTCAACAGGCCCGACTGCCCGGCCACCGCCTCCTCCACCGCCAGCTCCAGGCGCTGCAACTGCTCGGCGAAATTGCGCACCGCCGGCAGGATAGCCGCGCCCACCGGGGTCAGTTGGGCGCCGCGCCGCGAGCGCTCGAACAGCTTGACCTTGAGTGCCTGCTCCAGCACCTGGATCTGCTCACTGAGGGGCGGCTGGGACATGCCCAGGCGCTTGGCGGCCCGACCGAAGTTCTGCTCTTCGGCAACGGCAAGGAACAACCAGAGGTGGCGAATCAAGCGGAAATTGATCATGGCAGATCCATAGTTTAATCGTATGTAAGGCTTATGCGATTCGTAATATACCTATCAAACCTGCTCGCTGAAACTGGGCGCCTCCATCCCCTGAGGCTTGCCCCCATGACCCATGAGAGTCTGCTTGAACGCCTGGCAGCACTGGACACCAACACGGTCTCCGATGCCCTCGATTTCCTCGGCCTGCCCGGCGCCACCGTGGGCCTGCGCCCACTGTGGGATTGCCCGAAGATCGTCGGCCGCGCCAGCACGGTGCTGCTGGCAGCCAAGTCCGACCGCCAGCCTACCGTGCACCTGATTACCCCGGTGGTCGAACAGATCGCCAGTGACGATCGGCTGCTGGTCATCGCCGGCGGCCTGCCGGGCATTTCCTGCTGGGGCGACATCCTGGCCAACGCCGCCCTTGGCAAGGGCGTGCGCGGCACGGTAATCGACGGCTACAGCCGCGACATCGAAGGCAGCGAATCCATCGGCTACCCGGTGTACGGGCGTGGCGTCACCATGATCAGTGCGCGCAATCGGCTGGTGCAGATCGCTGCCGCCGTGCCGATCCAGGTGGCCGGGGTCGAGGTCAGCCAGGACGACTATGTGATCGCCGACCGTTGCGGCACGGTGTTTGTGGCCCAGGCCGAAATCGCCAAGGTCCTCGACCTCGGCGAGCGCATCGCTCGGCGCCAGGAAGGCATGGTCGAGGCCGTGCGCAGCGGGCGCTCGGTGGCCGAGGTGATGCATGACACCCAGTTCGAAGCCATCCACGTGGAGCACGCCCGATGAACCTTGAAGACCAGGCCCTGGTGGCCCTGTTTGCCGGCCTCGATACCCCCGGCGTGTCCGACGCCCTGGACAAGCTCGGCCTGCCCGGGCAATGCCTGGGCCTGGCGCCCCTGGACAACTACCGCGAGGTGGTGGTCGGTCCGGCGTTCACCGTGCAGTACGTCAGCGCCAGCGTGCCACCCGGCACCGTGGGCGACTTTATCGACGACGTGGCCCCCGGTGATGTGGTGGTGATCGACAACGGCGGCCGCACCGACTGCACCGTCTGGGGCGACATCATGACCCAATACGCCGGCAGCCGGCAGATCGCCGCGACGGTGATCGACGGCGTATGCCGCGACGTCAGCAAGGCCCTGGGCGATGGCTACCCACTGTTCAGCAAGGGTCGTTTCATGCGCACCGGCAAGGACCGGGTGCAGGTACAGGCACTCAACCAGCCGGTGTCCATCGGCGCGGTCCGGGTCTGTGCCCGGGACATCGTGGTCGCCGACGCCAACGGCGTGGTGGTGGTGCCCCGCCAGCGTGCCGCTGAAGTGGCGGCCGCCGCCCGGCAGATCGAGGCCGTCGAAGCCGATATTCGCGCCCTGATCGCCCAGGGTAAAACCCTCAAGGAAGCCCGGGCTGCCCTGGGTTATCACAACCTGCAAAGGAAAGTCTGATGACCCCGCTGCCGCTTCCCCTGGATTTCCACGCACGGGCCAAAGTCCTGGGCAGTTCGACCCTGTATGAAGCCTCCCACCTGCCCTGCACAGTCGACAGCGCGATCCGCCCGGTCTGGGACGGGGCCTTTATCGCCGCGCCGGTCTACCCCCTGGAGTGCTCTCCCGGCGATAACCTGGCCTTGCACCTGGCGATGGAACGCGCGCCCCGAGGCAGCGTGCTGGTGGTGGGCACCGGCAATTTTATCGCCGGTTACTGGGGCGAGGTGCTGACCGTGGCCGCTGAAGCCGCGGGCGTGGTGGGCCTGGTGATCGACGGTGGCGTGCGGGATATCGCCGCCCTGAAAAAACGCCAGTTCCCGGTGTTCGCCCGGGGCGTCTCGGTCAAGGGCACCCTCAAGGTCAGCGCGCCGTCGGTGGGGCAAGCCTTCAACTTCAACGGCGTACCGGTGGCCCCCGGCGACCTGCTGGTGGCGGATGACGACGGCGTCATCGTGATCCCCAAGGCTGATGCCGCCCGCACCCTGGCCGAAGGCGAAGCGCGGGCGCACAAGGAAGCCCAGATGATGCAGGCCCTCAGCGAAGGCCGCTCGACCCTGGAACTGATGAACCTGACCGACTGGAGAACCCGGGCATGAGCGCCGACCTGCAACGCCTCAACCAGCGCCTGGCCGACGCCCGGCCCTCAGCCACCTACCGCATCATGGACCGGGTAGCCGAGCGCCGGGCCCAGGGCGCCGAGATCATTTCGCTGTGCGCCGGCGAGCCGGATTTCGATACCCCGCGGCATGTCCGCGAGGCCGCGATCAATGCAATCGAACAGGGCCACACACGCTACACCCAGGTGGCCGGGGTACGTGCCCTGCGCGAAGCGGTGGCCGCCAAGTTCCGCCGCGAAAACGGCCTCGACGTCAGTTGGCAGGACACCCTGGTGTGCAACGGCGGCAAGCAGGTGATCTACAACGCCCTGGCCGCGACCCTCAACGAGGGCGACCAGGTCATCGTGCCGGCGCCGTACTGGGTCAGCTACCCGGAGATGGTGCAACTGTGCGGCGCTCAGACCCGGGTCGTGACCTGTGAGGCCAAGGACGGCTTCAAGCTGACGCCCGACGCGCTGGCCGCCGCGATCACCGCGCAGACTCGCTGGCTGATCCTCAATTCGCCGTCCAATCCCACCGGCGCGGTGTACAGCCGCGACGAGCTGCTGGCCCTGGCCGAGGTGCTGCTGGCCCATCCCCAGGTGCTGATCCTGGCGGACGACATCTACGAACACCTGATCTTCGAAGACCAGCCGTTCCACACCCTGGCCCAGGTCGAGCCACGCCTGGCCCCACGCACCCTGACCATGAACGGCGTGTCCAAGGCCTATGCCATGACCGGCTGGCGCATCGGTTTTGCCACCGGGCCGCGTTGGCTGCTGGACGCCATGGAAAAGCTCCAGGGGCAACAGACTTCCGGCGCCTGCTCGATTTCCCAGCAGGCCGCCCTCGCCGCCCTCGAAGGCCCCAGGGACTTCATCCAGGACAGCCGCGACGTGTTCCAGAGACGGCGGGACCTGATGGTGGCGCTGCTCAACGACACCCCGGGGCTGGAGTGCGGAGTCCCGGCCGGGGCGTTCTACGCCTTCGCCAGTTGCGCCGGGGTCATCGGCCGCACCTCGCCGGCCGGTCGGATGTTGCACAGCGACGAAGACTTCGCCCATGCCCTGCTCGATGAAGCGAATGTCGCCGTGGTGCATGGCAGTGCCTTTGGCCTGGGGCCCTACATCCGCATCGCCTATGCCCTGGATGATGCGTCGTTGCGCAAGGCCTGCGAGGCCATTCGCCGCTTCTGTACTGACCTGGCCTGACAGGCAGGCGCCTGGCGCAAGGCCATCACTCCGCCAGATCAGTGCACGCCAGGGAGGGCGTGCACCCCTCGTTTGCTGCCTGGCGGCCGCCATTGCTCCCAGCCATACCCCCCCGTTATCGCCACGGCCAGAAGCCTCGCCGGTTCGCCGCCGGGCTATACAAAATGGGCATATCTCAAAGACAAAAACGGTAGTCGTCGTGCGCGCCCCGCCCTCCCAGAATGGCTGAAAACACAAAAGCAGCACGGCTTGGGAGATTGGCATGTCAACAGCAGCTGAACACAGCATGGGCATCGATTGGCAGGAGGATGTGTTCCACGTCCTCAAATCCGCCGGGGTCAAACACCTGGTGTTCGTGCCTGACGCGGGGCACTCGGCGGCAATCCGCATGGCCTACGAAGACCCGGACATCAAGGCGGTGGTCCTGACCACTGAAGAAGAAGGCATCGGCTACCTGGCCGGTGCCTGGCTGGGCGGCGAACGCGGCGCCCTGCTGATGCAGTCCAGCGGCGTCGGCAACTGCATCAACACCCTGGCACTGCAAGTCTGCGCCGGCTTCCCGCTGCTGATGGTGGTGACCATGCGCGGCGACTGGGCCGAGTTCAACGCCTGGCAAAACCCCATGGGCCAAGTCACCGAAGCCTCGCTGAACCTGATGAAGGTCATGACCTGGCGCGCCGATGACCCGAAAGACGTCGCCCCGCTGCTGCACGGTGCCGCCACCATGGCATTCAACGGTGATTCCTCCTGCGCCCTGTTGCTGGGCCAGCGTCTGATTGGAGAAAAGAAATGGGTCAAGTAAGCGCTCACCACACCCTCTGCCGCCGTGAAGTGGTCAAGGCCCTGCTCGCCGACCGCAAAGACCTGCTGGTGGTGACCGGCCTGGGCTCGGCTTCCTACGACGTGATGGCCGCCGGCGATCACGACGGCAACTACTACCTGTGGGCCGCCATGGGCAGCGCGATCACCGTGGGCCTGGGCCTGGCCAATGCCCAGCCGGACAAGAGCGTGGTGGTGATCACCGGCGACGGTGAATTGCTCATGGGCTTCGGCGCCCTGGCCACGGTGGCCCTGCAAAAACCGGCGAACCTGACCATCGCCGTGCTCGACAACGGCCACTTCGGTGAAACCGGCATGCAAGTCAGCCACGCCGGTTTTGGCATCAGCCTGGATCAGGTGGCCAACACGTGCGGTTTCAGCTGGACTGCGGAAATCCGCGACATGCAGGGTGTGCATGAGCTGCGTGAGCGTTTTGCCGGTCGTGCCGGGGTCAAGCTGGCGACAATCAAGATCAAGGCGGAAAACCCGCCACGGGTCCTGCCTCCGCGTGACGGTCACTACATCAAGAACCGCTTCCGCGCGGCCCTGGGTTTCGCCCCGATCTGATTGCCCCGCTGCCCCCTGCCCACCCGGGGTGATTGGCCCCGGGTGGCTCGTTGAGGAAAACAATAATGACTGATCGCAACGCTGAAGAACTCAATGCCATCCGCGAGGGCGTGCGTGCCCTGTGCGCCGAATTCGACGCAGCCTACTGGCGCCGGATCGACGAAGAAAAGGGCTTTCCCGAGGCCTTCGTCAAGGCCCTGACCGACGCTGGCTGGTTGTCGGCGATGATCCCCGAAGAGTACGGCGGCTCCGGCCTGGGCCTGGCCGAAGCCTCGGTGATCCTTGAGGAAGTGAACCGCTGCGGCGGCAACTCCGGCACCGTGCACGGGCAGATGTACAACATGTTCACCCTGCTGCGCCACGGCAGTGCGGCGCAGAAAAGCTACTACCTGCCCAAACTCGCCAGCGGCGAACTGCGCCTGCAATCGATGGGGGTCACCGAACCCACCACCGGCACCGACACCACCAAAATCAAGACCACCGCGGTCAAGCGCGGCGACAAGTACGTGATCAACGGGCAGAAGGTGTGGATCTCACGGGTCCAGCATTCCGACCTGATGATCCTCCTGGCCCGCACCACGCCGCTGGCCGAAGTCAGCAAAAAATCCGAAGGCATGTCGATCTTCCTGGTCGACCTGCGCGAGGCCATCGGCAACGGCCTGACCGTGCAGCCCATCGCCAACATGGTCAACCACGAGACCAACGAGCTGTTCTTCGACAACCTGGAGATCCCCGCCGACAGCCTGATCGGCGAAGAAGGCAAAGGCTTCCGGTACATCCTCGACGGCCTGAATGCCGAGCGCACCCTGATTGCCGCCGAATGCATCGGCGACGGCCGCTGGTTTATCGAAAAAGCCAGCGCCTATGCCCGCGACCGCGTGGTGTTTGGCCGGCCGATCGGGCAGAACCAGGGTGTGCAATTCCCCATCGCCGAAGCCCATATCGAAATCGAGGCCGCCGACCTGATGCGCTGGCGTGCCTGCGAGGAATACGACAGCGGGCAGAACGCCGGTGCCAGCGCCAACATGGCCAAGTACCTGGCGGCCAAGGCGTCCTGGGAGGCGGCCAACGCCTGCCTGCAGACCCACGGCGGTTTTGGCTTTGCCTGCGAATACGACGTCGAGCGCAAGTTCCGCGAGACCCGGCTGTACCAGGTGGCGCCGATCTCCACCAACCTGATTTTGTCCTACGTGGCCGAGCACCTGCTGGAGTTGCCCCGCTCCTTCTGAGCCCGTCGTCCACCGCGCCGGCCTTGGTCGGCGCTGCTGCGCACAGCCTGACAAGAGAGATAAAACATGAGCCAGCCCTCCCCTGTACGCCCCCTCGACGGCATCACCGTGGTCAGCCTGGAACACGCCATTGCCGCGCCCTTCTGCACCCGCCAACTGGCCGACCTGGGCGCCCGGGTCATCAAGGTCGAGCGCCCCGGCAGCGGCGATTTCGCCCGTGGCTACGACCAGCGCGTCAACGGCCTGGCCTCGCATTTTGTGTGGACCAATCGCTCGAAAGAAAGCCTGACCCTGGACCTCAAGCAGACCGCCGCCACCGAGGTGCTCGACCGCCTGCTGGCCGACGCCGATGTGCTGGTGCAGAACCTGGCCCCCGGTGCCGCGGCACGCATGGGCTTGTCGTTCGAGGCCCTGCACGCGCGCTTTCCACGGCTGATTGTGTGTGACATTTCCGGCTACGGCGCCGGCGGGCCCTACGAGAAGAAAAAGGCCTACGACCTGCTGATCCAGAGCGAGGGCGGCTTTCTATCGGTGACCGGCGGACCCGGCGCCGAAGACCTGGCCAAGGCCGGTTGTTCGATCGCCGACATCGCCGCCGGCATGTACGCCTACACCGGCATTCTTTCCGCCCTGCTGTTGCGTGGGCGCACCGGGGTGGGCAGCCACCTCGACGTGTCGATGCTCGAAGCCCTGGTGGAGTGGATGAACTACCCGCTGTACTACGCCTACCAAGGGGCACCGCCGCCGCCCCGGGCCGGCGCGGCCCACGCCACCATTTACCCCTACGGCCCCTTCCCCATCGGCGACGGCAGCACGGTGATGCTGGGCTTGCAGAACGAGCGGGAGTGGCAGCTGTTCTGCGAAAAAGTCCTGCTGCAACCGACGTTGGCCCAAGACCCGCGCTTCGCCGCCAACTTCAAGCGGGTGGAAAACCGCAACGCCCTGCGCGAGCTGATCGTGGCGGCCTTTTCCACACTGGACTTCGACGGGGTCATGCAGCGCCTGGATCAGGCGCAGATCGCCAACGCCCGGGTCAATGACATGCAAGGCGTCTGGGACCACCCACAGTTGCAGGCCCGCGAGCGTTGGCGCCAGGTCGCGACCAGCGCCGGCCCGGTGCCAAGCCTGCTGCCACCGGCCAGCAGCAGCGCCTTCCAGCCACGCATGGACGCCGTGCCAGGCCTGGGCCAGCACACCGAGCAAGTCCTGCATGAGCTGGGCCTGTCCGCCGACAGCATCCGGCAAATGCGCGCCAGCGGAGCGATCTAGCCGCCCCGACCAACAGGCAACCCGCCTGCAACGATTAAAGATTGTCGAGAGAACACTGCCCCATGAAGACCCTGGTAGCTGTGAAACGCGTGGTCGATTACAACGTGAAAGTTCGCGTCAAGGCGGACAATTCCGGCGTCGACCTGGCGAACGTCAAGATGTCGATGAACCCGTTCTGTGAGATCGCCGTGGAAGAGGCCGTACGCCTCAAAGAGCTGGGTATCGCCACCGAAATTGTCGTGGTGTCCATCGGTCCTGCGGCGGCTCAAGAACAACTGCGGACCGCCCTGGCCCTGGGTGCCGATCGCGCCGTCCTGGTCGAATCCGCCGATGAATTGAACGCCCTGGCTGTGGCCAAGTTGCTCAAGGCCGTGGTCGATAAGGAACAGCCGCAGCTGGTGATCCTGGGCAAACAAGCCATCGACAGCGACAACAACCAGACCGGCCAGATGCTCGCTGCGCTGACCGGTTACGGCCAGGGCACCTTTGCTTCGAACGTCGAAGTGAGTGGCGGCCAGGTTGCCGTGACCCGTGAAATCGACGGCGGCGCGCAGACGGTTTCCCTGAAACTGCCCGCGATCGTGACCACCGACCTGCGTTTGAACGAGCCGCGTTATGCGTCCCTGCCGAACATCATGAAAGCCAAGAAGAAGCCGCTTGAAGTGCTGACTCCGGATGCGTTGGGCGTTTCCACCGCCTCCACCCACAAGACCGTGAACGTCGAAGCGCCGGCTGCCCGCAGCGCAGGCATCAAGGTCAACTCGGTGGCTGAACTGGTCGAAAAACTGAAAAACCAAGCGAAGGTGCTTTGAATTGGAGAGCGTGATCATGACTGTCTTGGTAATCGCTGAACACGACAACAAAGTGCTGGCCCCGGCCACCCTGAACACCGTGGCCGCTGCCGCTAAAATCGGTGGTGATATCCACGCTCTGGTGGCTGGCCACAACATCGGCGCCGTGGCTGAAGCCGCAGCAAACATCCCTGGCGTGAGCAAAGTACTGGTTGCCGATAATGCCGCCTACGCTCACCAACTGCCGGAAAACGTCGCCCCTCTGATAGCGGCTCTGGGTTGCAAGGCGGGGGGTGCTGGCTACAGCCACATCCTGGCTGCCGCTACCTCCAACGGTAAAAACATCCTGCCGCGCGTTGCTGCGCAGCTGGACGTTGACCAGATCTCCGAGATCATCTCGGTGCAAAGCGCTGACACCTTCAAGCGCCCGATCTACGCCGGTAACGCCATCGCCACCGTGCAATCCTCGGCGGCGGTGAAGGTCATCACGGTACGCGCCACCGGTTTCGATCCGGTGGCGGCTGAAGGTGGTTCAGCGGCAATTGAAACCGTTGCAGCTGTCCACAACCCAGGTACGTCGTCCTTCGTTGGTGAAGAGCTGGCCACCTCCGACCGCCCAGAACTGACTGCGGCCAGGATCGTCGTTTCCGGCGGCCGCGGCCTGCAGAACGGCGACAACTTCAAGCACCTGTACGCCCTGGCTGACAAGCTGGGCGCAGCGGTCGGCGCTTCTCGCGCGGCGGTCGACGCAGGCTTTGTGCCCAACGATATGCAGGTCGGCCAGACCGGCAAGATCGTCGCGCCACAGCTGTACATCGCCGTCGGCATTTCCGGGGCGATCCAGCATTTGGCCGGTATGAAGGACTCCAAGGTGATCGTGGCGATCAACAAGGACGAAGAAGCACCGATCTTCCAGGTGGCCGATTACGGCCTGGTGGCGGATTTGTTTGATGCGGTGCCGGAACTGACCGCACAGATCTGATCCCCCCTCGATTAGGAGCGTTGATGATGAGCAATGTCGATTTTTCTGCCTGGATTGGCCGCCGCCAGGAGAGCCAGGACCGCATCAGTTTCAACCTGGTCAAGCGCATCGCCGCCACCCTGGGCGAGGTGGCCCCGCAACCGGGCGACGCCTTGCCGCTGTTGTGGCACTGGGCATTTTTCCAGGAGCCGGTCGCCGCTCGGGAGTTGGGCCGCGACGGCCACCCGGCCCTGGGTGGGTTCCTGCCCCCGGCGGACAACCGCAACCGCATGTGGGCCGGCAGCCGCCTGGCGTTCTACCAGCCGCTGCAGGTCGAAGCCGAGGTGGCCTGCGTGTCGACCATTATCAAGGTCGAGGAAAAACACGGACGCACCGGCGCCTTGCTGTTTGTCACCCTGCGCCATGAGTACTTCCAGGACGGCCAGTTGGCACTGCAGGACGAGCAAGACATCGTCTACCGCGAGCCCACCCCACCCAAGCTCGGCGGCACCGAGACGCTGCCGCCCGGCCAATGGCGCGAAGCCGTGGAGCCCGACGCGACCTTGCTGTTTCGCTACTCGGCGGTGACCTTCAACGGCCATCGCATTCACTACGACTGGCCCTATGTGACCGAAGTCGAGGGCTACCCGGGCCTGGTGGTCCACGGCCCCTTGATCGCCACCCTGAACCTGCGCGCCTTCACCCGCGCGCACCCGACGGCACAGGTGCGGCGCTTCAGTTTCCGGGGCTTGCGCCCGTTGATTTCACCCCAGCCGTTCGAGGTCGGTGGGCGGCTTATGGAGCCCGGCAAGGCCCAGGTCTGGGCCGGGAACCAGGACGGCAGCGCACAGCTCGGCGAGATCGAATACAGCCAAGGAGCCTCGGCATGAACCCCACCCTTGTGCGCTCGGCCCTGTTTGTCCCGGCCACCCGCCCGGAACGCATCCCCAAGGCCCTCGCCAGCGGCGCCGACCGGGTGATCGTCGACCTAGAAGATGCGGTACAGGAAACCCTCAAGGAGCAAGCCCGCGATAACCTCGATCGCTACTTGAGCGGACACCCCGAAGCCCGGCTGCTGGTGCGGGTCAACAGCCCGGGGCACTGGGCTCACCACGACGACCTGGCGCTGTGCCGACGCCACGCCGGGGTCAGCGGCATCCTGCTGCCCAAGGCCGAAAGCCCGGCCCAGGTGCACGCCGCGTGGCTGACCGGCAAAGCAGTCTGGCCCATCATCGAAAGCGCCAAAGGCCTGGCGGCGCTGCAGGCGATTGCCGACGCCGAGGGGGTGGAACGTTTGTCGTTCGGCAGCCTCGACCTGGGCCTGGACCTGAACCTGAGCAGCGGCAGCCGGACCGCCGAGGCGTTTCTCAGCCATGCCCGCTACGCCGTGCTGCTGGCCACCCGCGTGGCCAACCTGGCCCCGGCGCTGGACGGTGTGTTCCCGTCCATCGACGACCACCGCGGCCTGCTCGGTGCCGTGCAGTTCGCCCGGGACATGGGGTTTGGCGGCGCGCTGTGCATCCATCCGAGCCAGGTGCCGATCATCCATCAGGCACTGCAACCGAGCGCCGAAGAACTGCACTGGGCGCGACGCATCATCGAGGCTGCCGCCTCGGGCGAAGGGGTCTTTGTCCTGGACGGGCAGATGGTCGACGCCCCGGTGATTGCCCGGGCCCAGGGCATTGTCCAGCGCGGCCGCTAACCCGGCTTGAGGTTGACACCCTGGGCGTTGTTGCGGGGCGTTTCGACGCCCCGTTTTATTACCTGCCTCACGGCCCCGCCTCCGGCACCACCCCGCGCTCTTCCAGCAGGCGCACAAACATGGTCAGGCTTTGCGATACGGTGCCGCGGCGCCAGACCAGCCAGGTGCGCAGGTAGCGGAAATCTTCCGACAGCGGCCAGACGCTGACGGTGCTGCAGCCAGGCATGCTGTCGAGCATGCTGCGGGGCATCAGGGCCAGGCCGGCGCCAGCACTGACGCAGGCGAGCATGCCGTGGTAGGACTCCATCTCGAAGATTTTCCCCGGCACCGAGGCGTCTTTGGTGAACCAGCGTTCAAAGTGATGGCGGTAGGAGCAGTTGGCGCGAAAGGCGTAGATGTTCTCGCCATTGACCTCCCGGGCCCGATGGATCGGCGCGTGATGCAGGGGCGCGATCAGGACCATCTCCTCTTCAAACGCCGGCACGCCTTCCAGGGCCGGGTGCAACACCGGACCGTCGACAAAGGCGGCGGCCAGGCGGCCGGCCAGCACACCGTCGATCATGGTGCCGGAGGGCCCGGTGGTCAGGTCCAGTTCGACCTTGGCGTAGCGCTGGTTATAGGCCGCCAGCAACCCGGGAATGCGCACTGCCGCCGTGCTTTCCAGGGAGCCCAGGGAAAATGGCCCCTGGGGCTCTTCGCCGGCCACCGTGGCGCGGGCCTCCTGCACCAGGTCGAGGATGCGCCGGGCGTAGTCGAGAAAGCTCCAGCCGGCGGGCGACAGGCGCAGGCGGCTTTTCTCGCGGATAAACAAGTCCACGCCGAGGTCCTGTTCCAGTTGCTTGATGCGCGTGGTCAGGTTCGAGGGCACCCGATGAATCTGCGCAGCGGCGGCGCTGATGCTGCCGTGCTCAGCCACGGCCTTGAATATTTCCAACTGGACCAGATCCACTTCATTCTCCAAACGTGAACAACTGACTCAGTATTATTCAGTTTTCAGAAAATAAACATCCCCGTAACCTGCACCCATTCCCCCACCCAGCAGGACGGTGCCATGACTCAGGTTTCCAGCGTCACCCACGCCATCTCCATCAACCCGGCCACGGGCGAGCAGATCGGCCAATACGCCTTTGAATCCGCCTCGGCTCTGGACGCCGCCCTGACCCGCGCGGCCAGTGGCTTTGCCACCTGGCGCAATACCCCAGTGGCACAACGGGCCGCCGCCCTGATTGCCCTGGCCCGTGAGCTGCGCAACGACGCGCAACAACTGGCGACCATGATCACCCAGGAAATGGGCAAGCCGATTGCCCAGGCCCGTGGCGAAGTCGAGAAATGCGCCCAGCTCTGCGAGTGGTACGCGGCCCAAGGCCCCGGCATGCTCAGCGCCGAACCGACCCTGGTGGAAGGCGGCAAGGCCCGCATCGAATACCGCCCATTGGGACCGATCCTGGCGGTGATGCCGTGGAACTTCCCGATCTGGCAAGTGCTGCGCGGCGCGGTGCCGGCCTTGATCGCCGGCAACACCTACGTGCTCAAGCACGCGCCGAATGTCATGGGCTGTGCCTACCTGCTGCGCGACGCTTTCCAGCGCGCCGGTTTTGTCGAAGGTGTGTTCGAACTGATCAACGTCACCCCGGACGGCGTGTCCAGCGCCATCACCGACCGTCGGATTGCCGCCGTAACCCTGACCGGCAGCGTGCGCGCCGGCATCGCCATCGGTTCCCAAGCCGGTGCTGCGCTGAAAAAATGCGTGCTGGAACTGGGCGGTTCCGACCCGTTTATCGTGCTCAACGACGCTGACCTCGACGCCGCCGTCAAAGCAGCGGTGATCGGCCGCTATCAGAACACCGGTCAGGTCTGCGCCGCAGCCAAGCGCTTGATCGTCGAACAAGGGATCGTTGAGGAGTTCACCCGCAAATTCGTCGAGGCCACCCGTCAACTGGCCGTGGGTGACCCGCTGCTGACCGAGACCTACATCGGCCCCATGGCACGCTTTGACCTGCGTGACGAGCTGGACCAACAAGTGCGCGACACCCTGGAAGAAGGCGCGACCCTATTGCTCGGTGGCGGCAAGGCCGACGGCGCCGGCAACTTCTACCAGCCGACAGTGCTGGGCGACGTCACTGACCAGATGACTTCGTTCAAACAGGAGCTGTTCGGCCCCGTGGCCTCGATCATCGCCGCCCGCGATGCCGAGCATGCCCTGGCCTTGGCCAACGACAGCGAGTTCGGGCTGGCCGCCACGGTCTACACCCGCAACGTCGAACTGGCCGAGCAGTTTGCCGAGCGCCTGGAAACCGGTGGGGTGTTTATCAATGGCTACTGCGCCAGCGACCCGCGAGTGACCTTTGGCGGTGTGAAGCGCAGCGGCTTTGGCCGTGAATTGTCGCACTTCGGCGTGCGCGAGTTCTGCAACGCCCAGACCGTGTGGCTGGACCGCCACTAAGCGACCCGGGCCCCAACGGCCGATAAAAAAACGCCACTCAGTCGAGTGGCGTTTTTTTTGGCTTCGGCTTAGCGACCGAACTTCAGCTTCTGCAAGCGGACCTGTGCCTGCTGGGCCTTTTTACCCTGCTCGCCCAGGTCCTGCAGCAGCCGGTTCAATTCAGCCTGAACCTTGGGGTCACTGACCGTCAGCATCGAACCGGAGATCTGGATCTGGGCTTTGTGTGCGGTCACGTAATCGGCCACTTTCAGGCTGCTGTCGAAGGTCGCGGCGAGCTGCGGCAGCACTTCGCGGAAGGTCTGCGCCGGCACGCTGACCGTCCTGTCGTAGGCCTTGTCATACACCGCCTTCAGGTCCTCGGGCTGCTTGAGCTGGGCGTGGGCGGCGTCGGCCTTGGCCTGTTCCTGAGTCAGTTGGGTGGCGATATCGCCAAGCCCGGTCTGGATGGCGCGGATTTCGTCACGCCGGGCAACCACATCGTCCAGGGTACGCATCGAGCCTTTTTTCACCAGCTCGCCCAAGGGCTGCACCGAGTTGTCCATGCTCGTCGAGAAATCGGTAATGACGGCGTAGTGGTTGCTGTAGTCGCCAAAGGCTTTGCTTTCATCCGCCGTCAGTTGCGGAACCCGCAGGCCGGCTTTGTCGAGGATGCGGGTCTGCAGGAACTGGCTGAACGCGGCACGCTGCTCAGGTTCTTTGTCGCCGCAAGCGGCCAGGACCAAAGGCAGGGCCAGGACCAGCAGCGCAGCGGGACGAAACAGGGACTTCATGTCATTGATCTCCAAAAAAGATAAGCGCCAGGCAGGGTCACGCCCTGAAAAGCGCCCGCGAGCTTATAGACTCGACAGCCGAGAGACCACTGGTTTCATTCAGGATTCAGCCATTGTGCAAGGCGCACCGGCGATGACGCGGAGCAGGCCCGTGCGCCACGGGCCCAAGGCACGAGCGCGACGCACCGGCGTCGCGCTCGTCCTGCACTCAGTGCGGTGCGCGGGGGATGGTCTTGAGCAGGTCGGCGGGGCTGATGTGGCCGACCACCTGTTCTGCCGCGCTGCCCGGCAGCGGCAAGCCGAGGATGTGGCCCTTGATCTTGCCGATCACGTGCATCTCGCAAGGCTTGCAGTCGAACTTCAAGGTCAGCACTTCATCGCCGTGCACCAGTTGCATCGGCGCCACCTTGGTCCGCACCCCGGTCACGCCCTTGGCCTGCTTGGGGCACAGGTTAAAAGAGAAACGCAGGCAGTGCTTGGTGATCATCACCGGCACCTCGCCCGTTTCCTCGTGGGCCTCGAAGGCCGCGTCGATCAGCTTGACCCCGTGGCGGTGGTAGAAGTCCCGGGCCTTCTGGTTGTAGACGTTGGCCAAGAACGACAGGTGCGATTCCGGATAGACCGGCGGCGGGTTGGTCTCGGCCTTGCGCCCACCCCGTGGATGCGCCTCGATACGCGCGGCAGTCAGGGCCTCGATAACTTCACGGCGCAGGGCCTTGAGCTGCGAGTTGGGAATGAAAAACGCCTGGGGCGCATCGAGCTTGATGTCCGTGGCGTGGTACTGGGTGGTGCCCAGTTGGCCAAGCAGGTCATGCAGCTGTTCCAGGGCTTGCTCCGGCTTGTTGGCCACGCCGAACGGACCGTCCAGGGCGACGCTGGCACGGATGCCTTCTTCGCTGGTGACGTTGAGTTCCAGGCGCTGCTCGCTGAGGCGGGCCAACCAGGACACGCCGACCCGGCGCTCGGCGGAGGTCTTGAGCAGGGCTTGCTGCCAGTTGTGGTCGAGGTTGCGGCTCAGCGGGTGGCTCGGGCGCAGGCGGTGCATGCCCTCGGGCATCTCGTTGGGCTCGACGCGGTAGCGGTAGCGTTTTTCACCGTCTTCCTCGAACTCGCCCTTGGGCTCGGCGATGTTGGCGCGGAAGCCCACCACCTCACGCTTGATCTGCACATTGAGGCCGTCGCCGTTGGACAGCGGCTCGTGGGTCACCACCTGCAGGTCGCGCTTGCCGACCTTCTCCACCACGCCCACCAACAGGCCGGTGAAGGTCGGCGAATCGAAGGCGCCGATGTCGATCTTGCGGTCGGTGACAAAGTAGTCGGTGCTGCCACGGTGGAAGGTCTTGTCCGGGTCGGGCAGGAAAAAGTGCGCGGTACGGCCGCTGGAGGCGCGAGCCAGGTCCGGGCGGTCTTCGAGCACATCGTCCAGGCGCTGGCGGTAATAGGCCGTGATGTTCTTCACATAACCCATGTCCTTGTAGCGGCCCTCGATCTTGAACGAACGCACGCCAGCCTCGACCAGGGCGCGGATGTTGCCGCTCTGGTTGTTGTCTTTCATCGACAACAGGTGCTTCTCGTAGGCGATCACCCCACCCTTTTCGTCTTTCAGGGTGTACGGCAGGCGGCAGGCCTGGGAGCAGTCGCCACGGTTGGCGCTGCGGCCATTCTGCGCGTGGGAGATGTTGCACTGCCCGGAGAACGCCACGCACAAAGCGCCGTGGATAAAGAACTCGATGGCCGCGTCGGTCTCGTCGGCGATGGCGCGGATTTCCTGCAGGTTCAGCTCGCGGGCCAGAACCAGCTGGGAGAAGCCGGCCTGATCGAGGAATTTGGCCCGGGCCAGGGTGCGGATATCGGTCTGGGTGCTGGCGTGCAGCTCGATCGGCGGAATGTCCAGTTCCATCACGCCCAGGTCCTGGACGATCAGCGCATCGACTCCGGCGTCGTAGAGCTGGTGGATCAGCTTGCGTGCCGGCTCCAGCTCATTGTCGTGGAGGATGGTGTTGATGGTGGTGAAGACCCGCGCGTGATAGCGCCGGGCGAACTCCACCAATTCGGCGATTTCGCTCACCTCGTTGCAGGCGTTGTGGCGAGCGCCGAAGCTGGGGCCACCGATGTACACGGCATCGGCGCCGTGCAGGATGGCCTCACGGGCAATGGCCACGTCGCGGGCGGGGCTGAGCAATTCCAGGTGATGTTTGGGCAGAGACATATTTTTTTAGTCAGGCTTGTCACGGTCGAGGCGCGCATTGTAGCGGCGAAACGCGTGACCGGCACCCGTGCGCTGCCCGGTGGCGACCGCGCGTTGTGCGAGGCCGCCGGATAAACGCTCGGGCATGCCCGAAAATCAGGCTTTGGCGGCCATCGCGGTGACTTCCACACGCATGCCTTCGACCGCCAGGGCGGCCACGCCGACGGCGGCACGCACCGGCCAGGGCTTGGCAAAGAAACGCTGGTAGACCTCGTTGAACGCGGCACGGTCGGCCATGTCAGTGAGGTAAATGGTCAGGTGCAGCACCCGGTCCATGGAGCTGCCGGCCTTCTCCAGCGCCACCTTGAGCGCCTGCAAAGTGCATTCGCTCTGCAGCGTGATGTCGCCCAGTTCCAGGCTGCCATCGGCATGGGTGGGGATCTGGGTCGAGACCAGCAGGCCGCCGAAGCCGGCCACATCGGAAGAGATGGAGTCGGCGTCAGGGTCGGGAATAAAGGTCAGGTCGTGGTTGGCCATGAAAAATCTCTTGCTGAAGGGGTTGGCAAAGCGCTGCTCGGTCAGGCCGCCGCGCCGACATCGTCGGTCGCCGCGGACAGTCAACACCACAAGGGGCATCGATGAGGCCACCCTGTGGGCGGGCAGTTTACCGTCCGCGGGCCTGGTCGGTGGTCAATCGAATGGAAAAACTGCCACCGAACCCTTTGGATCAATGCCCGACGATCAGCGAGCCGCCCAGGCATTGAAGCGTTCTTCCAGCTCCTCGCCATGGTCCACCCAGAACTCCGCATCCACCGCCCGGGCCTTGGCCAGGTTGGCTTCGGCGGTCGGCAATTGCTGTTGCACCTGGGCCGGCAGCAGCGCCAGGGCTTCGCGATGGACCGGCCCGTAGGGGATGGTTTCGGAGAAGACTTTCTGGGTCTGCGGCTGGCTGGCAAAGGCGATGAATTTCTCGGCCAGGGCCTTGTTCGGCGTGCCTTTGACCACGGCCCAGTATTCCGGGTCGTACAGGCTCTGCGGCCAGACGATGCCCAAGTTCATGCCCTCTTTCTGCGCGGAGGCGATACGCCCGTTGTAGGCCGCACTCATCACCACATCGCCGGCAATCAGCCACTGCGCCGGCTGCGCACCGGCTTCCCACCACTGGATGCTCGACTTGATTTTATCGAGCTTGGCAAAGGCCCGGCTCACGCCTTCAGGGGTGCCCAGCACCTTGTACAGCTGATCGGCCGGGACGCCATCGGCCAGCAGAGCGATTTCCAGGGTGTACTTGGCGCCCTTGCGCAGGCCGCGCTTGCCCGGGAAGTCCTTGAGGTTCCAGAAGTCGGCCCAGGACGACGGTGCCTTGGCCAGCTTGTCCTGGTCAAAAGCCATGACCATCGACCAGACGTAGGTGGCCACCCCGCATTCGGTGAAGGTGCCCGGCACATACTGCGCCGGGTCGCCAAAGCGGCTGGCGTCCAGGCGCTCGAACAGGCCGGCATCGCAACCGCGCAACAGCTCCGGGCTCTCGACTTCGACCACGTCCCAGTTGGTGTGGCCGACATCGACCATGGCCTTGATCTTCGACAGCTCGCCGTTGTATTCGCCGGCCACGATGCGCCCGGCGCCGCTGGCGTTGAAGGGTTGGAAATAGGCCTTGTCCTGGGCCAGTTTGGTGGCGCCGCCGAAGGAGATGACGGTCAGGGACTGAGGCTCGGCGAACACACCGGTGCACAACAGGGCCAATGAAAAAGGAACACAGGTACGCAAGGATATGGACATGGAACGCTCCCACAGCTGGTTTTTTAAAGGATTTATGGCGGGGCAGTGCTGGCCAGAGGCCAATTAAGTTCCATCGTGCCGGGCTCTTGGGCCCGGCATCGTTATGGGCAAATGCTTTCGTCCAGGAAAGCCGAACCGACGCGTCATGCGCGCGGCGCTCAGCAGGGTCGGCAGGTCAGAGGCGGCCGTACTCCCGAGCCGTGCGATCGACGGCCTGGCGGGTCTTGTCGATCAGTTCGTCGATCTCGGCGCGCCCGGCCACCAGGGCCGGCGCCATGATCATCCGGCCCAGGGTAGAGCGGATGATCAGGCCCTCTTCAAAGCCCAGGGTGCGGCAACGCCAGGCCATGTCGTTTTCGTTGGCGAAGCGCTTGCGCGTGGCCTTGTCTTCGGCGAACTGCAAGGCCGCCACCAGGCCGGTGCCTTGCACCTCGCCAATCAACGGGTGATTGCCGAACACTTCCCGCAGGCAGCTTTGCAGGTAGGGGCCGGTGTCTTGCTTGACCCGGGTGACGATGCCTTCATCACGCAGGGCCTTGAGGTTGGCGATGGCCACGGCGGCCGCCACCGGGTGCCCGGAATAGGTCAGGCCGTGGGCGAACACCCCGCCCTGCTCCACCAGCACCTGGGCCATGCGTTGGGAGAGCACCAGCCCGCCCATGGGGATATAGCCCGAGGTCAGGCCCTTGGCGATGGACAGGGTGTCCGGCTCGAAGCCGAAGTGCTGGTGGGCGAACCATTCGCCGGTGCGTCCGAAACCGCCAATCACCTCATCGGCGCACAGCAGCACATCGTATTGGCGGCAGATGCGCTGGATTTCCGGCCAGTAACTGTCCGGCGGGAAAATCATCCCGCCGGCACCCTGGAAGGGTTCGGCGACAAAGGCGGCGACGTTCTCGGCGCCCAGTTGAAGAATCTTGTCTTCCAGTTGCCGCGCCGCACGCAGCCCGAATTCGGCCGGGCTCAAGTCGCCTGGGTGGGCGAACCAGTAGGGCTCGTCGATGTGCGCCACATCCGGGATCATCCCGCCCATCTCATGCATGAACGCCATGCCGCCCAGGGCCGAGGCCCCCAGGGTCGAGCCGTGGTAACCGTTCCAGCGGCCGATCATGATTTTCTTCTGCGGCTGACCCAGGATCTGCCAGTAGCGGCGCACCGTGCGGATCAGCACCTCGTTGGCTTCGGAGCCGGAGTTGGTGTAGATCGCGTGGCTGTAGTGGCTCGGCAACAGGCTGAACAACAGCTCCGAAAGCTCCACCACGGCCGGGTGGGTGGTGTGGAAAAACAGGTTGTAGTACGGCAGTTGCTCCAGCTGGCGGGTGGCCGCAGCGGCCAGGTCCTTGCGGCCGTAACCGAGCTGGGTGCACCACAGCCCGGACATGCCATCGAGGTAGCGCTTGCCGTCGTTGTCCCACAGGGCCAGGCCCTCGCCACGCACCATCACCCGAGGCCCCTCCTCGTTCAGCGCTTTCTGGTCGAGAAAGGCATGAATGTGGTGGGCTGCATCCAGCGCCTGGTACTCGGCGGTGTCACGGCGGTTGCTCGATGGCGCGGTCATTGCGGGTTTCTCCTGGGCTCTTGGCGACGGGGTGTGGCAGGCGCTGTAGGGGCCAACCGATCACGCCGACCGCCTGGTGCGTTCAGTGAGGTTCGATAGTGCGACATCCCCGGGCCGAGGAAAATTAGTAAAAATATGCTTGGGAGCGATAAAAAAGCTCGCCAGAGGGCACACGCCCGACGCGCCCGGCTGAGGTATGGTGCAGATTCGACGGGCACCGTCCTGGCGCCTGATCCCAGCCTCCAGCACCGCCGCTCGCCCCCCGGCCAAACGCCGCCCATGAACTGCGCCGCCATCACCCGACAGAGGTTCCCGTGGCTACTTACACCTTGCGCCAACTCAAGTATTTCGTGACCACCGTGGAGGCCGGCAGCGTGGCCGAGGCTTCGCGCAAGCTGTACATCGCCCAGCCGTCGATCTCGACTGCAATCAAGGGCCTGGAAGAAAGCTTCGGCGTGCAGCTGTTTATCCGCCACCACGCCCAAGGGGTGTCGCTCACCCCCAGCGGCACGCGCTTCTATCGCAAAGCCCAGGAACTGCTGCGCATGGCCCATGAGTTCGAGCAGAACGCCATGGCCGACAACGACATTGTTTCCGGGCAGATTGATATCGGCTGTTTCGAGACGGTGGCGCCGCTGTACCTGCCGCGCCTGATTGCCGGTTTTCGCCAGCGCTACCCCGGGGTGGACATCCGCATCCGCGACGGTGACCAGCAGGAACTGGTGCAGGGCCTGACCGCCGGCACCTTCGACCTGGCTTTTCTCTACGAGCACGACCTGGACAACACCATCGAGACCGAGCCCTTGATGCCGCCGCAAAAGCCCTATGCGCTGCTGCCCGAGGGGCACCGTTTCACCGAGCAGGCCGAGGTGTCCCTGCGCGACCTGTGCCTGGAGCCGATGATCCTGCTCGACGTGCTGCCCAGCCGCACCTACTTCGTGCGCATCTTCACTGAGCTGGGGCTGACGCCGAACATTGTCTTCAGCTCGCCCTCCATCGAAATGGTCCGGGGCATGGTCGGCCAGGGCTTCGGCTTCTCCCTGCTGGTCACCCGGCCCCATTCGGAATGCACCTACGACGGCAAGAAAGTGGTGGCCGTAAACCTGGCCGAGCAGGTATCGACCTCGGGGCTGGTGTCGGCCTGGCTGAAACGCGCCCAGCCGACCAAACCCGCCCAGCTGTTCGTGGCCTACTGCAAGGAACAACTGAGTGCCGGGGCTGCCGGCGTCTGCCCCTAAGCGACAACGGCTGGGCGCGGTGCGAGTGAGGACGCCCTCAGGCGCCGCTGCGCAGCCAATCGGTCAGGCGCGCGAGCATGGCGTCGCAGCCGTCGAGCTGCTCCTGGCTGACGAACTCATCGGCCTTGTGCCCCTGGTCCATGCTGCCCGGGCCACAGACCACGGCCGGAATGCCGGCCTGGTGAAACAGCCCGCCCTCCGTGCCAAAAGCCACGGTGCCGAATTCCCGGCTGCCGCTGATACGCGCCAGCAACTCGGCCAACGAACCCTGGGGGTCGGTGGCCAGCCCCGGGTAGGCGGACAAGGGCTCAAAGGCAATATCGCTGGCACTGCTGCGGGCGCGCATCGCCGGCAACAGCTGGTGTTCGGCGTAGTCGGCCAACTGATCCACCACCTGCTGCGCATCGAAATCGGGCAAGGCCCGCACCTCAAAGTCGAACTGACACTCGGCCGGCACGATGTTCAAAGCCCGGCCGCCCTGGATCATCCCGGTCTGCACTGTCGAGAATGGCGGGTCGAACCGCCGGTCATGCGACGCCCCCTGGGCCAGTTGCTCGCCGATGTCCCCCAGCTTGCCGATCAAGCGCGCCGCGTACTCGATGGCGTTGACCCCCTGGGGCGCATAGGCCGAATGACAGGCCGCGCCCTTGACCTGGCAACGCATGGCCAGCTTGCCCTTGTGACCGAGCACCGGCTTGAGCTCGGTGGGCTCGCCGATCAGGCAGGCGATGGGCCGGTGCGGCCGCTGTTCGAGTTCAGCCAGCAGCGAACGCACCCCCAGGCAACCGACTTCTTCGTCGTAGGAGAACGCCAGGTGCACCGGCACTTGCAGCGGTTGCGCAAGAAACTGCGGCACGGCCGCCAACACCGAGGCGATAAAGCCTTTCATGTCGGCACTGCCCCGCCCGTACAACTTGCCGTCGCGCTCGGTCAGTTGGAACGGTTCGACAGTCCAGGCCTGCCCTGCCACCGGCACCACGTCGGTGTGGCCCGACAGCACCAGGCCGCCGCGGTCGCTGGGGCCGATGCTGGCGAACAGGTTGGCCTTGGTGCGCTCGGGGTTGTAGACCAACTCGGCGTCCACCCCCTGGGCCTTGAGGTAGTCGAAGACAAACGCGATCAGCGCCAGGTTGGACTCGCGGCTGACGGTGTTAAAGGCAATCAGCTTGGCCAGCAATTCACGACTGGTGGGCATGGACGGGGCTCCTGGGGCATGGCGATAAAAAGCGGCCGGGCGATGAATCGCACCCGGCCAGGAAGCGCATTACTCGTTGCCCGGCACGCCATAACTGGGGGCCGCCGTGGGGTTCAGGGCGCGGGTCTGGTAGTCCTGCATCTGCGGCTGGTAAGCCTGCCAGAGCCGGTCCAGTTGCCCGATCGGGTCGTCATCGGCCCAGTCCACGCGCAGGTCGACAATCGGCCAGGTCAATTCCTCGACCACCGACAGCGCCGCCGAGTGCACCGGCCCGGCTTCACCGCCAGCGGCCACAGCAGCGTGCATGGCGGCCAGCAAGCGCTGGGCCAGGCTGCCTTCGGCGTGTTCGAAAGCGGCGACCATGGCCCCGATCACCTCGGTGCTCGCCAATAGATTGCCGGCGGCCACACACTGCTCGCCCGCCAGCACCTGGCTGTTGCCCAGCGCCTGGGTGCCGCTGAACATCGCGCTGCGCCCCTGGCTGTCGAGCACCGCGACCTGGCGGTACTGGCTGTAGCCATTACTGTTCAAGGCCCTGTCCAGGGCAACGCCGGGTTCCTGGCCGGCGGCCAGCAGGTCAAGGATCTGCGGGCCCAATGCCGGCAGGGTGATGTTCTGCGTGGCCACCGCGCCGACCCCGGCCCGCAGCCAGGGGCAACGGGCGCCTACGGCGATGCTCGAAGAGCTGATGGCAATGCCCAACTGGCCGGTTTCGGCACAACGGCCAACGATGGAAAAGGTCATGAAACCTCCTTGAACTCAAGGGCTGGTGCCCGGCCGGCAAGGGCCAGGCACAAAAGGGGGACGTGCAATCAGTCAAGCCCGCCGCCGACCGCCTGTATGGCACGGCCGGCGCACCAGGGTTCAGTCCGGGATAACCGCGATCACGTCGATTTCCATCAACCACTGCGGCTGGCCGAGGGCAGACACCACCAGGCCAGTGGAGATCGGGAACACCCCTTTCAGCCATTTGCCGACTTCCTGGTAGACCGGCTCGCGGTAGCGCGGGTCGGTCAGGTAGGTGGTGGTCTTGACGATATGGCTGAGGTCGCTGCCGGCCTCTTCCAGCAGTTGCTTGACGTTTTTCATCGCCTGCTCGGCCTGGGCCTGCGGGTCGCCCAGGCCCACTAGGCGCCCTTCGAAGTCGGTGCCCACCTGGCCGCGAACATAGACCGTATTGCCGGCCCGCACGGCCTGGCACAGGTCGTTGTCCAGGCTCTGGTTGGGGTAGGTGTCTTTGGTGTTGAACATACGAATGCGGGTATGAGTAGGCATCAACGGGCTCCCATCAGGCGGGTGGTTACGGGTGAGGAATCACGCTCGGCCTGGCGTTGCGAGGCGTCACGGTAATCCAGGTATTTGCGTTGCTTGGCGATGTGTTCGCCGATGTGCCGGGCGTCATGCCACACACCCCAGATAAACGCCGAACCGCGCCGCGACAGCCATGGCAGGCCGACAAAATAGACCCCGGGCTCGCTGGACACGCCGCGCTGGTGGCGAGGCTTGCCGTTGGCGTCGAAGGCATCGACCTGCAGCCACTGGTAGTCCACACCGTAGCCGGTGGCCCAGATGATCGAGGTCACGCCGGCCTTGGCCAGGTCCAGCTGGAGAATGGGTTGGCTCACGCAGGCTGGGTCCGGCAGCATGTCGCGGGCTTCAGGCTCCAGGGGCAGGTCAAGGCCATTGCGGGCGATGTAGGCATCGGCGGCATCCAGCAGCGCCAGGTAGTTCTCGTCGCCCCGCGCCAGGTTCTCGGCCAGGTTGGCCTCGAAGTTCACCACCCCGTTGCTGAAGGATTGGGTCAGCCCCACCAGGGTCATGCCCTGCTGGGCCAGGCGGCGGAAGTCGATGGTCTCGCCGCCCCGGGCACCGCTGACGGCGATGGTCACGTGTTCCTTGCCCGGTTCCACGCCTTCGGCGTCCCATTGGCCGAGCACCCCCAGCCACCAGCAGAAATCACGGTTGCGATAGGAGCGCGGCGGGCGATCGTGGGCGCCCACCGAGAGGTACACCTGCCGCCCGGAACGTTGCAGTTCGTCGGCGATCTGTACCCCCGACGAACCGGCCCCGACCACCAGCACCGCGCCCTCGGGCAACTGCTGCGGGTTGCGGTAGTCGGCCGAGTGGATCTGGCTGATGGCCCCGGCCTGTGCGGCAATCGGTGGGATGACCGGGCGCTGGAACGGGCCGGTGGCAACCACCACGTGCTGGGCCTCGATCACCCCCTCGGAAGTGGTCACGGTAAAGCCCGGGCGGTCGGCATTGCGTTGCACCCGGTGCACCTCCACGCCCGTGCGAATCGGCGCGTTGAACGCCTTGGCGTAGGCTTCGAAGTAATCCGCCACCTGGTCCTTGGAGGCGAAGGCATCGGGGTCCAGGCCGTCGAATTCCAACCCCGGAAAGCGGTCGTGCCAGGCCGGCCCGTTGGCCACCAGGGAGTCCCAACGCCCGGTGCGCCAGCGTTCGGCGATGCGCTCGCGCTCCAGCACCAGGTGCGGCACGCCGAGCTTGCTCAGGTGCTCGCTCATGGCCACGCCGGCCTGCCCGGCGCCCACGATGAGCGTGTCGATAAATGACGGTGCGGCGCTGGTGCCGGCTTGGTTCTGGTCGATCATGGCTTGCCCCTACAGATGCGGATCATGGCTGCCCCGGGAGTGCCTCGAAAGGTGGGGGTTGGGCGCATTCTGTTCGGAGCCGGGCAATAGCGAAATTATGATTTTTGTCGTCGCTGGCGAGGAAAAAGCTGGCCGTGCCCGATGCCGGGTTCCCAAGCCTCCAGGGCGCGTGCAGCTTTACCCCACCTGCCAGGACCCGCATCATGCGCCACTCGCCCCCATGGAGGACCCGGTACATGCTCAAGGCATTATTCGACAGACTGTTCAACCGCCCGCCGACACCCGATGCCTTTGCCCAGAAGATCATCCAGGCCGCTCGCGAAGGCGGCTACCGCAGTGACCTCGACTACCAGGCGGACGAATTTCGCGTGGGTTACGGCGATCAGTGCTACTTCAATCTGCACAATGCCTACCACGAGTACCAGCAAGCCGCCCCCGCTCAGCGCCCCCAGGTGCTGACCCACTACGTGAACATCCTGCTGGGCACCCAGGACAAGGCCCCCCAGCCCTTCGAAGAGGTCCGCCCGCTGCTGCGGCCAGTGATTCGCAGCCTCGGCATGCTCGAAGAAGTTCGGCTGTTCCAGGTGCGCAGCAAGGGCTGGGACTCGCCCCTCACCTTGGCTCATCAGCCCTTGGGCAAGGATTGCGTATTGCTGCTGGCAGTGGACTACCCCGACGCCACCTCGACCCTGACCCAGGGCCCCCAGAACGACTGGGGCATCACCCTGGAACAGGGCCTGGCCATGGCCCTGGACAACCTGCGCGACAGCACCCCCGACGCCTTCGAGGAAATCATCCCCGGGCTCTACCTGGGCGCCTGGAAGGACGGCTACGACGCCAGCCGCGCCTTGCTCCCCGACGTGCTGCAACGGGCGCCGATCAAAGGCCGGCCGGTGTTCATGATGCCCACCCATGACGTGCTGCTGGTGACCGGCGACAAGGACCTCGACGGCCTGCAGGAGATGATCGAATTGAGCTTCCAGGCCATGGACAACGGCCGCGCCCTGTCGAGCCAGGTCTACACCTACGATGACCGGCGGATCGTGCCCTTCAATGTGGCCCAGGCCGCGCTCCAGGAACGCCTGGACGACCTGCAGCGCAGGCTGTGGCACAGCCTCTACAGCGTGCAGAAGGAAACCCTGGAAAAAATCCATGAAACCTTCAACGACGACCTGTTCGTCGCCACTTACCTGCTTTATCAGCACACCAGCGATCCCAACAAGACCTTCTCGATGGCGACCTGGACCGAAGGCGTCGACACCTCGCTGCCGAAGGCCGACCGAATCATCCTGGTGCGTCCCAACCACCAGGGCGCCACCGACACCCAGGTGGTCGCCTGGCACGACGTCGAAACCCACCTGGGTGAACTGCTGGCCCCGGACCGCGAGCACTACCCCCCGCGCTACCGCACCCTGGGCTTTCCCAGCAGCGAACAACTGAGCCGGCTAACGCCGATGAACTGACACGCGTCGCCCCCACTTTGCTGGAACACTGGCCCGCAGAAATAGGCCGCGCAGAATCTGCCGGCCGCATGCTCGGCGCCGAATTGAACAAGCGCAGGCTGACGCGCCGCCATTATTCTCGTTAGAATCGCGCCCTCTTCCCCTGTTTATCGAGCCCGAAAAATGGATGTTCACTCGGTTTTGACCTACACCCTGGTCGCTGCCATTTCCATCGCCAGCCCTGGCCCTGCCACCTTGATGGCCCTGCACAACAGCGTGGCGTACGGCGCCAAGTCGACCCTCTGGTCATCGCTGGGCAACGTCAGCGGCCTGTTCTGCATGTCGGCCGCCGCCATGCTCGGGCTGGGGGCGCTGATCGCCAGCTCCGAACTGATTTTCAACGCAGTGAAGATCGCCGGTGCCGGCTACCTGTTCTACCTCGGCGCCAAGCAATTGTTGAAGAAAACCCCGACCCTGGCGGTGACCAGCGACGGCCAGCCGCAAGAGGCCATGCCCTCGCCGCTCAAGCTGTACAAGTCGGCCTTCCTGACGGCGGCGACCAACCCCAAGGCGACGATTTTCTTCACCGCGCTGTTCCCGCAGTTCATCGATCAACAGGCGGCGCTGGTTCCACAGTTCCTGATCCTGACCCTGATCTTCATGGCCTTGTCGCTGATCTCCCTCAGCGCTTACGCCCTGCTCGCTTCGCGGGCCAAAGGCGTGCTGACGCGCCCGGCGTTTTCCAAGTGGGTCAATCGCGTGGTCGGTTCCACCTTTATCTTCTTCGGCAGCGCGATCCTGACCATGCGCCGGCAAACGGCGTAAAACGCCCCACCCCGGAGCGCCCATGGCCACCTCGCCCACCCCTGACGGCTGTATCGCCGCCGCCCCCGACGGCCCGATCCAGGCCGAATTCCGGGGGCTGGTGGCCCAGGTGTGCCGCCGCTTGAGCCAGCAATTCCCGAACCTGCTCGACGGCCTGTACCTGTACGGCAGCGTGGCCCGGGGCGATGCCAAGCTGGGGGCCTCGGACCTGGACCTGACCCTGGTGCTGCAGCGCCCGGCCAGCGCCGAGGAACAGGCAGACCTGGAATGCCTGCGGCAGACCCTGGCGGCGCAGCATCCGGAAGTGCTGAAGATCGATTTCGACATCGGCCTGCGCGCCGAGGTGCTGGCCCCCGAACATCGGGCGAGCTGGGGCTACTGGCTCAAGCACCACTGCCGCTGCCTGTGGGGCAACGACCTGAGCACACACTTCACGCCGTTCAAGCCGTCCCGGGCCATTGCCATCGCGGTCAATGGCGACTTCGCCAGCGTCCTCCTGGGGTACGCCGATCGCATCGATGGCGCCGGGCAATCCGTGGACGTGCCCCGCTGGCAGCGCGAGGCCGCACGCAAGCTCATACGCTCGACCAACCTGCTGCGCACGGAGCAGGAGCCGCGTTGGCCGGCCAGCCTGGAAGAGCATGCCGAGCTGTTTGTCGAAGGCTACCCGGCCATGGCGGCGGCCAGCGCTTTTTTCCTGCAGCACGCCCGGTACAGTGCGGCACCGGTCCCGGGGTTCAGCCAGCGGCTGCGTGAGTTCACCCGTTGGCTGCAAGCCGCCCATCAAGACCCCAGCACCGCGCCTCGCTGACACCGAGCGACACTCCCGTCTGGAAAATCGTTTTCCATTCCTGGTGCTAACCACCCGCCATCACCCGCCATAGACTGCCTGCGGCGCACTCCGCGCTGCCAACAAGGAAGCGCCTGTGCAGGCCATCGTCGACATCAACTGGGCCTTGTGGCTGTCCACCATGGCGCCCCTGGCCCTGAGCGCCGGCCCCGGCAACCTGATGGTGGCCACCTCCGGGGCGCAGAGTGGCGTGCGCCATTCTCTGAGGTTTATCGCCGGGCTCGACCTCACTTACCTGCTGCTCGCACTGCTGATGGGGCTCGGGCTGTACCACAGCCTGAGTGCCTACCCGACACTGATGCGCAGCCTGCAAATAGCCGGCAGCGCCTACATTTTCTGGCGCGGCCTGCGCCTGCTGCGACGCCCGCCAACCGCCAGCGCCGAGCCCTCCAGGCCGCTGCAATGGCGCGACGGTGTGGTGGTTCAACTGGGCAATGTCCAGGGGCTGGTGATGTTGCTGGTGATGTTCGCGAGTTTTTTGCCCGTGGACGACGCCCGCCCGACCCAGGTGCTGATGCTCAGCGCGGCGCTGATCACCCTGAACTTCTGCGCCCACCTGTTGTGGGTGTCCCTGGGGGCGACAGTGCAGCGCCTGATGTGTACCCGACCCGGCTGGCTGGTGCTGCAGAACGCCGTATTCGGGCTGCTGCTGGTGGCCGTGGCCGGCTGGATGCTGTTCAGGGCCTGGTCGATCTGAGCGGACTCGACGCGCTTACTGCAACTCGGCCGCGTGCTGCTGCAACCACTGGTCGAGGTGTTCCACCACCCGGTCGACCCGCGCCAGCCCCTGGCTCGCCTGATTGCGCAGCAGCCAGATCTCCGCCCCCGGTGCCGTCAGCATCGGCAGCACCGGGCACAACCCCAGGCGATGCCCGACATAGGCCGGCAAGGCCGCGATCCCCAGGCCGGCCTGCACCGTCTGGAGCTGGGCATTAAGGGTCGGCACCCGCAACCACAAGCCCTGCCCGTCGCTGATCTGCGCCAGCCAGCGCGCCAGGGGCATGTGGGCCATGTCCTCGCTCCAGCCGATCAGGCTATGGGCCGGCAGATCGGCCGCCGACCCGGGCAGCCCCTGAAGTGCGGCGTAGGCGTCGGAGCAGAATAGCCCTTGGGCCAGCCGGCCCACCCGACGCTGGGTGAACGGGCCGCTCTCGGCTCGGCGCAACCGCAGGATCACGTCACTCTGGCTGTGGGCCAGCTTGCTGGAACGTGCGGCGTTGACCAGGTCGAAACGGATCTGCGGGTAGCGCTCGCGAAAGCCCAGCAAGCCGGGAATGATCAAGTGGGTGCCCATCAGTTCCGGACACTCGATGCGCACGCTGCCTTCCAGGCCGCTGCCGGGATGGGCCACTTGACGTTGCATCTGCAGGAAGCGCGCCTCGGTCTCCAGGGCCAGGGGCAACAGCGCCTGCCCGGCTTCGCTGAGGAAATAGCCGGTGGTGTTCTTCACGAACAGGCCCTGGCCCAGGGCCTGTTCAAGGGCGGCCACCTTGCGCGCAACGGTGGACGCCGAGGCCTTCAGGGCATGCCCGGCATCGGTGATGTTGTGGGCCTTGGCCACGGCCAGGAAAAACTTCAGATCGTCCCAGTTCACGGTGCTGCCTGTCCCTGAATGCAAAAATGCTGGGGCGGATCTTATGCCAAACCGCGCCCCGGGCGTGACCTGTTTTCCCTGGCCACCAGGCTTGCCAAGCACGGGCAAAACCGCCCACAGTAGCGCCCTTTTCCACGACTGACCGATAGGGATAGATCACCTGACCATGGACATTCAGGAGCTCAAGCAACGCCTGGCCAAGCCGGCCGTGAAGTTCAGCGCCGGCGGTTTTCGCCCCACCCACAGCGATGAAGAAAGCTGGTTGGGTCGCGTCTTTCTGTACGGCCCCGACGAAGAACTGCCCTGCAACCCGCAGGGTGAGCCGCTGCTGCCCTTCGCCCAGTTTTACCTGCCGGCCCTGCCCTTCAGCAGCCCATGGCTGGAAGGCGTGCGAGTCCTGACCCTGTTCGTCGGCAACCCCTTCCCCGATGAGCTGGAACCCATGGGCAACAACTGGGTGATTCGCGAATACCGCGCCGACGACGTGCTGGTGCGTAAGGAGCTGACGGCGCCCAAGGCCTTCCTAAAACCCTTTCCTTTGAAAGCCGAAGTCGTTGCCGAGGACTATCCCTTGTGGGACGGCGGCGGTATCCCCCGGGACCTGGAACTGGAAGTCCTCAGCCTCGAACGAGACGGCACCATCAGTTGTTACTACGACCTGGTGAGCCACTGCTACGAGCACAAACTGGGGGGCTACCCGTCCTTTTGCCAGGCCGGCATCGACCCCGGCGACGGCTTCGAATTTGTCATGCAAATCTCGTCCGACGCCAAGATCAACCTCAACGTGATCCACAGCGGCAGCCTGATGTTCTGGAAGCACCGGGAGAGCGGCGAATGGGCGATCTACTATGACTTCTACTGAAGCCCCCGCCGATTACCACGGCCGTTGCCTGTGCGGCGCCGTGCAGTATCGGCTGAGCAGCCCACCCAAAGCCGTGACCCATTGCCATTGCAGCCAATGCCGCAAAGGTCACGGCGCAGCCTTTGCCAGTTACGCCAGCGTGCCGCGCTCAAGCCTGCACATCAGTGGTGAGCCAGAGGCGCTGAACAGCTACGCCTCCTCCCCCGGTGTGGCCCGGCAGTTCTGTGGCCGTTGCGGTGCCTCACTGTTCTGGAGTAACACCCAGGGCGCCTACGCCGACTGGGTCTCGATCGCCCTCGGCAGCCTGGACACGCCCTTCCTCGCCCCCCGACAAAAACACCTTTACGTGGCCGACAAGGCGCCGTGGCACAGCATCACCGACGCCTGGCCGCAGCACGACTGAAGCCCTGGCATCGCCAACAGACTGACGGGCAGAAAAACCACGCCGCGGCCCGTCAGAACGCCCCCGCTTGCTCCAGCATTTCCAGCAGGCCCAGGGGATAAACCGTGTCGTGGGTGGCTTCCAGTTCAGCCCTGGACCACCAGCGATGGTCGGCCATGACCCGCTGTTCCTCGACAGTCCATTGTTCCCGGGACAGCCGGGCATCGCTCACCTGCAGCAGGTAGTAGCGCTCGACGGACCGCACCTTTTCACCACTGGGCAAAAGCATGGGGAAACTGCGCTCGCCCACCGATGCCCCCGCGTGCTCGATACGCAACCCGGTCTCTTCCCAGAGCTCGCGAATCGCCGCAGCCTCGAAGCTCTCGCCGGGTTCGACACCACCACCGGGCGTGGCCCAATAGCTGCGCCCGGCCAGGGCATCGTCATGGTGCCGGAAGTGGAACAACAGCAGCGCCCGGTCGGGGTTCAAGACCAGCCACCGGGCCGATTGACGTTCGCGCATAAGGCCATCCTTTTCCATGAGTAAAAAAAAGCGCCGCATGATCGGGGTCGATGGGGGCGGCGCGAGGTGATTCCAGCAGCCCGGCACCTAGCCCTCCGCGCCCCCACGGAAGCTGTCGGCGCTCAGGCCGAAGCGGTTCATTTTGTTGTACAGGCCGCCGCGGGAGACGTTGAGCTGGCGGGCGGCGAGGCGGATATTACCGCCGCTGGCGCGCAGGGCAGCGATGATTGCCTGCATTTCCTGGGTGCTCAGGTCCAGCGCCGCCCGGGGCTCGGCGCTGGTGGCCAGGCCTGGCCGACGCGGGCCCTGGAGGATCTCCAGGGGCAGGTCGCCAAGTTGGATCTGCGCGCCGCTGGCCAGGTTGGTGGCCCGTTCGATGGTGTTTTCCAGCTCGCGCACATTGCCCGGCCAGGGGTAGGCGGCCAAGGCTTCCATGGCTGCAGGAGCGATGCCCTGCACCGCCTTGCGCAGGGACTGGGCGCAGCGCTGGAGAAAGTGCCAGGCCAGCAGGGCGATGTCTTCGCGGCGCAGGCGCAGGGGTGGCACCGTCAGGTTGAGCACGTTGAGGCGGTAATACAGGTCCTCGCGAAACGCTCCCTGGGCCACCGCCTGGCTGAGGTTGCGGTGGGTGGCCGCGATGATGCGCACATCCACCCGCTGGGATTTTTTCGCCCCGACCCGGGTCACCTCGCCCTCCTGCAACACCCGCAGCAAGCTGACCTGGGCGTCGAAGGACATGTCGCCGATTTCGTCGAGGAAAATGGTGCCGCCGTCCGCCAGCTCGAACTTGCCGGCCGAGCCACCCCGGGCCGAACCGGTGAAGGCGCCTTCCACGTGGCCGAACAATTCGCTCTGCACCAGGTCGCGGGGAATGGCCCCGCAGTTGACCGCGACAAAGGGCCCGCTGGCCCGGTCGCTGGCGTTGTGGATGGCCTGGGCAAACAGCTCCTTGCCGGTGCCGCTTTCGCCGAGGATCAGGGTGGTGGAATCGCTGCGGCTGGCGATCCGCCCCAGGCGCAAGGCATCCTGGATCACCCGGGAGTTCCCCTGGATGGTGTCGAAGGTGTAGCTGGCCTGGGTGCCGATGAGGCGCCGGGTGATTTCGCGGATGCGCCGGTTCTCCCGCAGCGAAACAATGCGCCCACCCTGTTCCAGGGCGCACACCGACACCAGGCACGCCAGCTGGGTGCGGTCGTGCAGTTCGAAGGTGCAATCCAGGTCCCGCAGCCCTTCGCCCGCGCGCAGCAATACCTGCTCCTTGAGCTCGCTCTGCCCCAGTTGCTGGAAAGGCTGCCCGAGCAGTTCCGAACCGACCCGGAACAGCTGCCGGGCATAACGATTGAGGGCCTTGATCCGGCCCTCCTGGTCCAGCACCACCAAGCCTTCGTTGAGCACTTCCAGCACCGTGCGCTGTTCTTCCAGCAGGGTGTGCAGGGCCATCTGCCGTGACACCGCCTCGGCTGCCGCCTGCACCGTGCCCAGGGTATGAAAATGGAACCAGCCAGGTTCGGCGGTCAGGGTCAGCATGGCCAGGGTCCGGCCCTGGGCATCGCGGATCGGCGCGGCAGCGCAATGCATGCGCCGCTGGCGCAGGCCACTGGCGAAGTTTTCCTCGGCCAGCACATACACCAGGCGGTCTTCGGCCAGGGCCAGGCCGGTGCAATTGGTGCCCTGCACCGACTCCAGCAAGCGGCTGCCCACGGGGGTCAGGTCCAGGCCACAGAACGCCAGGGTGGTGCCTTCGGCGTCAGTCAGGTTGATATGACCCCGGGGGTTATAGGCCAGCAGCCCGCCCATGATCTGTTCGGCGGTGGCGATCAGTTGGCGGTTGGCGGAAAGCGTGGCCGCCAGGGCTTCAGGGCTGACAAAACGGTAGGCGGCGTCCTGCGGGTCCAACCCGGCCTCGACGCTGCGCCGCCACGAAGCCCAGATCACCTGCCGCACACCGGCCGGCCGTTCCAGGTGCCCCTGCAGACACTGCTCCCAGGCCTGTTGCACCTGGGGAATGGGCCCCTCGTTCAACGCCACCGGGCCGAGGGCGGTGATGTAATCGAGGTCGTCCGGGCCGATGGCGGTGGGCAGCAACGTGAGGGGCATGAGGGCTTCCTGACCATGTTCATATTTTTGACATGTCATTATAGACATGTCATCGACATGCACACTTCAAGCGTGTGAATTCATAAAATAGCCATAAATATCAATCACTTAAAAACTGGCACAGGCCTTGCTGAAGGGTCAGGGACGGCGCTGCGATGCGCCCCGAGCCCGACCCACAACAACAAGGAATCACCTTATGCCAGCACCCAAGATCATCCGCCTCGGCCTTATCGGCGCCGGTCGCATGGGCAGCTTCCATGCCCAGACCGCTGCCCGGCACATTCCCGGCGCGCACCTGGTGGCCATCGCCGACCCAACGCCCGGCCAAGCCGCGCGCCTGGCGGCGGAACTGGGGGTCGAACGGGTCTACACCGACCCGCAGCAACTGCTCGACGACCCGCAAGTCGATGGCGTGCTGATCGCCGCCCCGGCCCGCAGCCACGCCGAACTGGTGATCAGCGCCGCCCGGGCCGGCAAAGGCATCTTCTGCGAGAAACCCATGGCCATCACCCTGGTGGAAGCCGACCGTGCCATCGCGGCCGCCGCCGATGCCCAGGTGCCGTTGCAGGTGGGCTTCAACCGGCGTTTTGCCCGCAGCTTCCGCGCCGCTCACCAGGACGTGCTCGCCGGGCGCATCGGCACCCCGCAACTGCTGCGCTCCTTGACCCGCGACCCGGCCCTGAACAACCCCGCCGCTTCGCCGCAATGGGTGATCTTCCTGGAAACCCTGATCCACGACTTCGACACCCTGCGCTACCTCAACCCGGGCGCCGAGGCGGTTGAAGTCCACGTCATGGCCGACGCCCTGATCGCCCCCGAATACAAGGCCAAGGGCCTGCTGGACACCGCTGTGGTCAGCATACGCTTCGACAACGGTGCCCTGGCCACCGCCGAGGCCAGCTTCCAGGCGCTGTACGGCTACGACGTGCGCGGCGAAGTGTTCGGCAGCGCCGGCATGCTGACCATGGGCGAGATCCGCGACAGCGACCTGCTGCGCTACACCGCCACGGGCATCCAGGCCGATACCCTGCGCCTGGACACCGACCTGCTGCGCGATGCCTACATCGCCGAACTCAACCACTTTGTCGACTGCCTGCGCAGCGGCGAGCAACCCCTGGCCAGCGGCGCCGATGCACGGGCTGCCCTGGCCATCGCCCGGGCCTGCATCGACTCGTTCCAGCAAGGCAAGGCGGTGCGCGTGGAAGGAGCCCGGTCATGAGCCACTGCCCGTTCAAACTGGCGGTCAGCGCCGAAATGGTGTTCCTCGAACTGCCGTTCGTGGAGCGGGTGCAGCGCATCCACGCCCTCGGTTTCAGCGCGGAAATCTGGGACTGGACGCAAAAGGACATCGTCGCCCTGGCCGCCACCGGCGCCGATTTCACCTCCATGACCGGCTACATCAGCGGCAACCTGACCGAGCCCGAAGGCATCCGCAATCTGCTGGACAGCGCCCGGGAATCCCTCGGCGTGGCCGCCCGCCTGAACTGCCCGAGCCTCAACCTGCACGGCACCGGCCTGGACAACCGGGGCCTGCCGGTACGGCCCGTGGCCCGCAGCAGCGGCGCCCAGTGGTTGCGGGCGTGCAAGACCCTGGAGCAGATTGCCCGCCTGGGCGAAGACGCCGGCAAGGTGTTTCTCCTGGAAAACCTCAACACCGCGGTGGATCATCCCGGCACCCCGTTCGCCCGTGCCGACGACACTTTGGCCCTGGTGGAAGCCGTGGGCAGCGCCCACTTGAAAATGAACCTGGACCTGTACCACGCACAAATCGGTGAGGGAAACCTGATCGAATTGATCCAGCGCGCCGGTGCGGCTATCGGTGAAATCCAGGTGGCCGACGTGCCCGGGCGCAAGGAGCCGGGCACCGGCGAAATTCATTACCCGGCGATTGCCAGGGCCTTGCACGGCATCGGTTATAAGGGAGTGGTCGGCCTTGAAGGCTGGGCCTCGGGGGATTCCGAACAGGCCCTGGAAAGCTTCCGCCACGCCTTCACCCTGGCGTGAACAGCACCGGGCTCTCGGCGGACCGCCCGGCCCCGAGAGCCCACTGCAGCACCGATGGATCTTGATGAATTTCATCCCATAACAACAAAAGGAAAACCATCATGCGTCGCTACTCATTTCTGCTTGCCGGGGCCCTGACCCTGTTCAGCCACCTGGCCCTGGCCGACTACCGCATTGGCGTGAGCATCGCCAAGGTCGACGACAACTTCATGACCTACGTGCGCAGCGGCCTGGCCGATGCGGCCAAGCAACAACAGGTGCAGGTCCAGTTCGAGGACGCCCAGGGCGACGTGGTGCGCCAGTTGAGCCAAGTCGAGAACTTCCTCGCGCAAAAGGTCGACGCAGTGATCGTGCTGCCCGTGGACACCGCCGCTGCCACCAACATCACCCGTGCTGCCGTGGCCGCGAAAATCCCGCTGGTCTACGTCAACCGCCGCCCCGACCAGCCCGAACTGCCCAAGGGCGTGGTGGCGGTGGCTTCTGACGACATCGAGGCCGGGCAACTGCAGATGCGCTTCCTGGCCGAGAAAATGGGCGGCAAGGGCAACGTCGCGATCATCATGGGCGACCTCGCGCAGAACGCCACCCAGGGTCGCACCGAGGGCGCCAAGCAGGTGCTCAAGGACTACCCGGGCATCAAGGTGGTGGGCGAGCAAAGCGCCGAATGGCAACGCAGCAAAGGCATGGACCTGACCAGCAACTGGCTGCTGGCCGGGGTCGACGTCGACGCCATCGTCGCCAACAACGACGAGATGGCCATTGGTGCCTCCATGGCCCTGCAACAGGCCGGCAAGGCCAAGGGCGAAGTGCCGGTGGTGGGCATCGACGGTCTGCCCGACGGCCTGAACGCGATCAAGCGCGGGCAACTGGCCGCCTCAGTGTTCCAGGACCCCAAGGCTCAGGCGGCCAGTGCCATGCAAGCGGCGCTGAAGCTGATCAAGGGTGAGCCGGTGGAGACCTTTGTCTGGGTGCCCTACCAGCTAATCCGCCCGGAGCAGGTGGCGAGCTTCGAGCAGCACTTCAAGTAGCTGCCGGTTAATCGGCATCGAGGGTCAATACCGGCCCTCGAAGGCCTCTTCGACCCGCATCAGTTCAGGCGCTGGCTCATCAACCCATGCAGCACGCCCAGCCGCAACCCAGGCTCCGAAGGCGCCATGCGCTCGACACCAAACACCTTGAAAGCCGCCAACATCAGCGCCAGGCCACCGGGCAGGCTGCCGAGGCGCTGGGGTTGCAGCCCCAGCAACCTGAGTTGGCGAACGTGCCCGACCTGCAGCAGGCGCAGGGACAAGCGCAGCAAGCCGCCGTAGGTGATGCCCTCCTCCCCGGCATCGTTCAGGCCGTTGGCCTTGAGCACCTTGGCCAGCATGCGCGCGGTGCCCGATGAACCAATGGCCTGCTGCCAACCCAATTCGCGGTAGCGCTGGGCCACCCGTTCGAATTGCCGGCAGGCCACGCGCTCGGCTTCCAACAGGCCGGTGGCACTGATGACACCACCCGGGAAATAGCGAGTGCCGAAGGTGCCGCTGCCGATGGCCAGGCTTTCGGTGAGCAGTGGTTGGCTGCCCTGGCCGATGATCAATTCGGTGGAGCCACCGCCGATGTCCACCACCAGGCGCCGGTCCTGTTGCAAGGGGTCGGCATGGGCGATCCCGGCGTACACCAGGTGGGCCTCTTCCTGACCGCTGATGACATCGATGCGAAAGCCCAGGCGGCGCTCGGCACCGTGGAGAAACAGCCGCGCATTGTCGGCTTCACGCACCGCGCTGGTGGCCACGGCACGCACCCGTCCGGGCTCGAAGCCCCGCAAGCGCTTGCCAAAACGCGCCAAGGCCTGCCAGCCGCGTTCCAAGGCCAACTCATCCAGCGCCCCGCCCTGCAAGCCTTCGGCCAGGCGCACCGGTTCCCGCAGGGTCTTGACGGCCTGGACCTGCCACTGCCGATCGCGCTTGAGGGGTTGCCCGATCATCAGGCGAAACGCATTGGAGCCCAGGTCGATGGCGGCATACAGGGGGCTTTCGCCTTTCATGGGCTGTGTTCCTGGCAAGTTCATCCGTTGGCAAGCACCCCTGCGCCGGCAGAGGGTTGGAGGGGATTTTGCCACTCGAAAGATGACGTCCGGATGACAGTGCCCAGGTATTTGAACGCTGGAACATGTCATCAAAACGTCATACGCCAGCCCGATACTGTGGCGAGCAACGCGTGCTCGTTGTTCTGGCTGCCAGGGTTATGGCAGCTTTTTTTTGCCTTTTTTCAGCCCCTGCCCAGCGCCAGCCGGGCACGGGTCATCAAGGGGCCACTGGCACGTCCGCCTGACCGGTGGCGGTCAGCGCCGCACGCACCAGGCCATCGGCTTTCTTGCGCTCGACAAACTCCCGCACGTAGGCCGCACCGGCCTGGCGCTCACGGGGCACGGCCATGGCTTGGCGAATGGCGGTGAAGGCACCGTCCAGCACCCGATAACGGCGGTCCGCGTCGGCCACTTTTTGCAGCGGCTGGCGCACCCCGGCGGCGGCATCGAGGCCCTGGGCGATGTACAGGTCCACCGCCGCAGCCGAGGTTTCTGCCCGTTCCAGTTGCGCATGCTGCAGGGTGCGACTGAGGAACAGGTCATAGGCCGCCCCCTTGCCCACCGCGAGGCGCAGGCCCGGCTGGTCAAGATCCGCGACCGCCTGATAAGGCGCGTCGGCCGCCACCAGGTAAGTGCCTTCGATGATCACATAGGGTTCGCTGAAGGCTATCTGCTCTTCACGCACCGGCTCGATGGCCAGGAACGCCAAGTCCCAGGCGCCCTGCTCCAATGCCGCGAAAACCTTGCCCGCCGCGTCGAAGGTCTGCAACTCCAGGCCCACGCCCAGTTCCTCGGCCAACGCCTTGGCCAGGGCCACGGACACGCCCTGGGGCTTGCCGTCCGCGCCCGGCTGGGCCAGCACCGGGTTGCCAAAATTGATCGCGGCGCGCAACACGCCCTGGGGGGCCAGGTCGGCCAGCACTGCGGGGGAAATCACACTCATCATCGGCTCCAGATCGGGAAATGGCGGAAGCACCCTTACCAGAAAGGCAGGGATCAGGAAAGGATCAAGCCGCCCCTGACCATCCGTCCGCCAAGCCTGTAGGATACCGCCCACCTCAAATTGCCCCACAGGAGCGCCCATGAACGACCCCCCTTACCGCTTGACCCTGGGCGCCGACGCCGAAGCCATGGCCGAGGTGCGACAGGGCCTGGAGCGCTTCAATGCGCAGAGCATCGGTCACTCCCAATATGAGGACTTCCAGCTCTACGCCCGCGATCAAGAAGACCAAGTCATCGGCGGCCTGTTCGGCAATGTCGGCATGGGCTGGCTGTACATCGACTACCTGTGGCTGAACGATGAAAAGCGCAGCCACGGCCTGGGCAGCGCGTTGCTCAAGCGGGCCGAAGAGCACGCCCGCGACCTGGGTTGCAAAGGGGTGTTTCTCTACACCTACAGCTTCCAGGCGCCGGGGTTCTATCAGAAACAGGGCTATCAGATCATGGGGGTACTGGAGGATTGCCCGCCGGGCCACCAGCGCTTCTACCTGAAAAAGCACTGGCCGGCGTAAAGCGCTGGCCGGACAGCGGGCGCCTCAACTGCCGCTCGGCTGGAACTGCTTGCGGTACGCCGCCGGTAGCAGGCCGACCCGCTGTAGAAACAGGCGGCGGAACGAGTTGCTGTCTTCGTAGCCCACGGCGTAGGTGATGCTGTCCAGGGTCATGCGGGTGGATTCGAGCAGTTGCTTGGCCTTTTCCAGGCGCAACGCCTGCAGGTACGCCAGGGGGGTGTAGCCCGTGGCGTCCTTGAAGCGCCGCTTGAAGTTGCGGGTGCCAAAGGCGAAGCGCTGGGCCACGTCGTCGATCAGCAACGGTTGCTGGAAATGCTCCTCCAGCCAGTCCTGGACCCGCAGGATTTTATCATCGCCGTGGTGCTTGGGCAGCGACCACAGGGCATACACCGATTGCTGGGTGCGCACGTTATCCACCAGCAGGTACTTGCCGCATTTCTGCGCCAGCTCCAGGGACGCGAAGCGCCGCACCAGGTGCAGCAACAGGTCCATGGCGGCACTCGCCCCGCCGCTGGTGATCAACCGCTGGTCCTCGCAGAGAATCTGCGCGGCGTCCAGACGCACCGCGCCATAACGGCGCCGGAACAGGTCGGCGAACGCCCAGTGAGTGGTGGCCCGCATCCCGTCCAGCAGCCCGATTTCCGCCAGCATGAACGCCGCCGTGCACATGGAGGCCAGGACCGCTCCCCGGGCATGCTGTTGGCGTAGCCATGGCCCGTACGCGGCAAAAGCCGGCAAGGCGTCCTTGAGGGTGAAAAGGAAGCCGGGGATCAGCACCAGATCGGTGTGCACGGCCTCGGCGAGCGCCACGTCGACCCGCAGCACCTGCCCGCCCCACGCCGCCACATCGGCGCCGTCCAGCGATGCGCAAACCACCTCGAACGGCTGCCCCGTGCCCTCGGCAAACAGGTTGGCGGCGCTGAGCATTTCCAGGGCCAGGGTGGCGCTGGCGGCGGAACATTGGTCTGCCAATAACAAGGTGATGTGCATAACCCGGCCTATTGCGCTTTTCGCATGAAATAAGTCATTTACGCACCTACTGTAACTGAAGCCGGATCCTTAGAGTGCAACGCTCATTCATTGATCGGCGTGCTTATGAATCTCTGGTTCCGACTTTTGCTCATGCTTTTTCGTCGTCCCTGGCGCAAGCCCGTCGACGGCCTCGCCACCACGGTTACCCGCATGCGCGTGTGGCCGCTGGACCTGGACCTCAACCGTCACGTAACCAATGGCCGCTACTTCACCCTGGCCGATGTCGGGCGTATGGATTTCGTCCTGCGCACCGGGGCGTTTCGCGTGGCCTTGCGGCACCGGGCCGTGCCCATCGTCGGTGATGTGTGGGGCAAGTTCCGCCGCGAGCTGAAGCTCTTCGAAGGCTTCGAGATTCACACGCGGATGCTTGGCTGGGACGAAAAGTGGAGTTTTATGGAGCACCGTTTTGTCAGCCGTGGACGGGTGATCGGTGTGGTGGTGATGCGCGGCCTGTTCCGCTCGGCCAAGGGCACGGTGGCGCCGGGGGCGTTTTTGCATGAGCTGGGCCTGTCCGAAGCATCGCCACCGATGCCGCAGTGGCTCAAGGACTGGTCGCAAAGCTGCGACGACATGAGCCAGCAGCTGCGCGCTCAAGAAGCCCCCGCAGCCACCCTGCCCTGATGCCTGCCGCCGTAGCGACAGGCTGGGGTTTCAGCCGATCGGCGGCCGCGTCAGGTTGACCCATTCCTGCACCGCCGGGTGCTGCCATTGGCGCTGCGCGTACGCCACCAGGGCCGGCGGCACCGGGTCGCCGTTGAGGATCAGCCGGTTGAGCATCAGCGCCAGGTCGACATCGGCAATCGACCATTGGCCACACAGGTACTCGGCATTCCCAACCAGCAACGCCTGGGCAGCCTCGATCAGTTTCTGCGCTGCCGACGCGGCCTGCGGCGACAACGGCCCGGCCTTGACGCCATAAAACACCACCAGGGTCGAACGTTCCTGGCGAATTGGCAGCAAGTCACTGCGCAACCAGGCCTGGACTTGCCGGGCCCGCGCCCGTTGCACCCAATCCTCAGGGTAAAGCGCCGCTCCGGGGAAGGCTTCGTCCAGGTACTCGGTGATGGCCGACGACTCGGACAAGGCCAACTCGCCCTGCACCAGGGTCGGTACACGCCGGGTCAGCGACAGGCTGGCGTAAGCCGGCGCCTGGTGCTCGCAGGCCTCCAGGTCGAGGGGAATGACCTCGAACTCAAGGCCCTTGTGCCGCAGCGCCACAAACACCGACAGGGCGTAAGGGCTGGTGAATTGAGCATCGACATACAAACGCAGGGGCGAAGGCTGGGTCACGGCACATACTCCATCAAGGGCTGAAAAACAGGCAACTGCGGCCACGCTACGAGATCCCCCGCCATAAATAAAATTCATGATTTTCATGCCGGCATTCCGTAGAGGAATAGTTGAAGAAAAGCTTCAAGCGGCAAGCGGAAAGCTCCAAGTGGCAAGCGTCAAGCTTGCGGCTTACAGCTTGCCGCTTTTGGGCATACCATGCCGCCACGCCAAACCTGCCGAGCCCCCTCATGATCAAAGCCAGCCTGCGTAGCCACCTGACCCTCTGGTTTACCGGATTGTCGCTGCTCACCCTGGTCAGCGTGGGTTTCTATGTCGGCCATATCGCCACCGAGCAAATCAGGCAGTCCCGTGGCAATGCCTTGTTGAGCATTGCCAAATCCACCGCGGCGCTGTTGGGATCGCAACTGCGCGAACGGCAGTTGGAAACCTACCTCCTCAGCCGCGCGCCCTACTTGGAGCACGGCAACCTGGATGACCCGGATATCCTGGCGTCGATGCAGTTGCGCACTCAGTCCCGTGCCGAGTACGCCTGGATGGGCGTGGCCGACGCCGAGGGGCGTGTACGCCAGGCGGTGAACGGCCTGCTGGTGGGCCAGTCGGTGCAACAGCGCCCCTGGTTCCAGGCGGGGCTGCGCGGTGACTACACCGGCGACCCCCACGAAGCGCTGTTGCTGGCCAAGCTGCTGCCGGGCAACGCCGGGGGTGAGCCTTTGCGCTTTATCGACTTTGCCGCGCCGATTCGAAATGCCCAGGGCCAGGTCATCGGGGTGCTGGGGGCCCATGCGCATTGGAGTTGGGTCACGCGGATTGTCGAATCGGCGGTCCTGGGCAAAGACAGCCAGGACCTTGAAGCACTGATCATCGACCACGACGGCAAGGTGCTGTACCCGGAAAGCCTGACGGGGCAACAGCAACCCAGCCTGCTGTTGCTTGACGCCAACGGCGGGCACCCTGGGTGGACCACCGCCAACGACTACCTGACCAGCGTGGTGGCGGTGCCAACGCCGTCGAGCAGCGGCCTGGCCTGGTACATCGCGGTGCGCCAACCGCTGGACATCGCACTGCAACCGGCGCGCCTGCTGCTGTACAAACTGCTGGTGCTGGGGGTGATCGCCGCACTGGTGTTCGGCCTGGTGGCCTACTACCTGGCGCTGAACCTCAGCCGCCCGATCGAGCAACTGGCCAGGCTGACCCAACAGGTCCAGGCCCAGCAGCCGGGGGTGACCTTCCCTCGGGAGCATTCGGTGCGGGAAATCGCCCAACTGGGCCAATCGATCCAGAGCATGACCGAGTCCCTGCTGCTCAAGGAGCGCGAGTTGCAAGACGCCAATGCGTCCCTGGAAAAAACCGTCGCCCTGCGCACGGCGGCCCTCAGCGAGGCCAATGCCGAACTGTTGAAACTGGCGACCCACGACGCGCTCACCGGGGTCTACAACCGCCGACGCTTCGATGAAAAGCTCAGCGAGTGCAGCCTGTCGTTCCAACGCACCGGGCACCGTTTCGGCCTGTTGTTTATCGACGCCGATCACTTCAAGCAAATCAATGACAACCACGGCCATGCCGTGGGTGATGAGGTACTGTACAAGCTGGCGCAGTTGATCGAACAGCACACCCGCGCCACCGACTTCGTCGCCCGTTATGGCGGCGAGGAATTCGCCGTGCTGCTGCCCAACATCGCGGCCCCGGACAGCCCGGAAGTGGTGGCCGAGAAGATCCGCGCCGCCGTCGCCGATGCCACCTTCCCCGGTGTCGGGCAAGTCACGGTGAGCATCGGCATCAGTGTGGCCGACGCGGCAGACAGCAACAGCACGGCGCTGATCAAACGCGCCGACCAACAGCTGTATCAAGCCAAATCATCGGGCCGCAACCGGGTCGCCTGAGGCCGCACCCAGCGCAGCTCAGGCGCCTTGAATCACCCCCTTGAGCACGTTTTTGAAATGCTCCAGCTGGGCCTCGCCAAAGGCGCCGAACACCTTGTCCTGCTGCTCTCGGGCAATGGCCCACAAGCCTTCGGTTTCGTCGATGCCCTTGACCGTCAAGCGCACCCGCTCGCCCTCGTCGCTGACCAGGCCCTTGCGCTTGAGGTTGGCCACCGCTTCGTCAATTTCCCGGGCCGGCATCGCCACCTCACGCTGCAGATCGTTGAGGCTCAACCCGGCGTCATTCTCCAGCACCATCAACATGCGCGCCTCGCTGGTGCGCAGCCCAGTGGACAGTTGTCGAGGCTGGTAACTGGCCTGATAGGCCCGCAGCGCCTGGGTCATCAGGTAATACAGGTTGTGGCTCAGGCGCCCCTGGAAGTGACTGCTAGGGGCCTGCCCTTCCTCGCGGCGGGTCATGCGGGTGTGGGGCAGGACCATGGAATAGGCACCCTGGTGATAGAGCAGCGGCGAGCGACCACAGTCGTCAAAGGCCAGCACCTTGCCGATCATGATCCAGTGGTCGCCGCCGTCCACCTGCTGGTATTTCTCGCAGTGAAAACGCGCCGAGCAGTCGGCCAGCAACGGCGCACCGCCGGGGCCGGGAACGAAGTCGATGGCGGCAAAGCGGTCATCGCTGGGCCGGGCGAAGTTGTTCGACACATCGATCTGGTCGGCCGCCAGCACGTTGACCGCAAAATGGCCGGACGCCTCAAACACCTCGTGGCTGCTGGAGCGCTTGTCGATGCTCCAGAGAATCAGCGGCGGATCCAGGGACACCGAGTTGAAGCTGTTGGCGGTCACCCCAACCTTGCGCCCGTCTTCCGTGGCGGCGGTGACCACGGTCACACCGGTGGCAAAATTGCCCAGGGCGCGGCGAAAGGCATGGGTGTCGAAAGCGTGATCAGAAACAGTGGGCATACAAGACTCCTGGGCCATCGTGCGTGGACGGCCTCGATTGTTGTAAGGGGCAGCGAATCCCGGTGACGGGGCTCAAACCATGCTGGGATCGGGTTCCAGGCCCATCAGCTCGCGCCCGAGGATCTGCGCGCAGACGTCGTAGTCGGTGTAGGCATGGGCGCCGGTCAGGTGGGCATCGCGGAACAGCCGTTGCAGCTCATTGGTTTCGAACCAGGCACCACCGCCAGACGCTTCCATCAAGCGATCCACGGCCTGGATGCACATCTTGGTGGCATAGCCCTGGTTGGTGCGCCAGAAGGCCAGGGTTTCGCGGCTCGGGTAGACCTGGCGCTCGCTGTGCTCGGCGTGTTCCTGCCAGGTTTTTTCCAGAAAGGCCCGGGCCGCCGCCACCTGGTGGGTGGACTCCGCCAGGCGCATCAGGGCCGGAGTCGCTGCCCCCACCGCCGCGCCGGTGTAGGCGCGGACCCGGGTGCGGGTTTTCTCGCGGAACACCTCGAGCATGCGTTCGGCCACCCCCAGGCTCACCGTGGAAAAGCCACTGGCGAAATACGGACGATACGGCGAGTAGAAAATCTTGCTGTCGGGGTACAAACCAAAGCCCGCGGACTTGCCTTCCATCATGTCCTTGGCTTTCTGGATGTGGTGTTCCGGAACGAACACGTTATCGATGATCAGGGTCTTGCTGCCGCTGCCGCGCATGCCGACGCCGTACCAGTCATCGCGGATCTGGTAATCCCGGCGCGGCAATACCGCAAAGCAATAGTCCTGAGTGCCTTCGGCGTTCTTGCGGCGAAAGCCGACGATGGCCCACTCGGCGTGGTCGCACCCGCTGCTCCAGCCCATTTCGCCGCTGAACATCACCCCGCCTTCGACCTCTTCAGTGCGCCCGAACGGCGCGATGCTGCTGCTGGCGGTGGCGTCCGGGTCATCGCCCCAGACGTCCTGCTGGGTCTGGGCGGAAAACATCGCCAACTGATGACTGTGGGTGCACAACAGGCTCATGGCCCAGGCGGTGCTGGCGCAGGCCCCGGCCAGCAGGGCGATGCAGTCGGCAAACTGCGGCAGGGAAATTTCCATCCCGCCGAATTTCTTCGGCTGGAACGCCCGGTGCAGGCCGATGCTTTTCAGCAAGGCAATATTGTCGGCGGGGACGGTCCGGTCCCTCTCCGCCTGGAAGGCATTGGCGGCGATGGCGGGCAGAAGGGACTTGAGGTCTTCGAGCAGCGGGTTTGGCTTTTTCATGGGCGGACTCTTTTATTATTGGCGTCTGCTGACCCTGCCGACCCTGGCGCCGCTGATCGCTGAGCGGCTAGGGAGTGTCGGGGATCAATGCTCTGAGCCAGCCCAGTATGCGTAACCGGTGCGCGCCGAAAAATGCACGTTCCAGATAGAAGATTGCACTTTTCATGGCCTGTGCAAGCAAGTGCCTACCGTCCATGAGCGCCACGGGCGCCGCTTACCCCTTGTGCTTTTTCAAGCGCTTCATGCGATCGCTGGCACGCTGCACGGCGGCCATCTTCTCCGGACGCTTCATGCGCTTCCATTTACGGATGTCGTCCTTGGTCCGCCCGCAACTGACGCACAGGTCACCGCTCAACTGGCACAAGGCAACACAGGGGTTCTCGATGTCCTTGGCCACGAATCAGCCCCGCCCCGGGCGCAGGCGCGCCAGGCGTTGTTGCCAATCGCCGCCGTTGGCACGGCGGCAAGCCTCTTCATTGTCGAACAGCACATGACGCGCCAACGGGCTGAGCGAAATGTCGGCCTGATCCAGGGCCGTGGCCGTCAGGGCCAGCATGTGCTCGCCCTGCCCAGCGGCCAGGGCCTGCTCCTGATGGGCCTGGGTGTCGAATATCCACACCACCCGCAGGCTCGATGGAAACGCCGCGTAATCCACCTCGTGGGTCAGCCAACTGAAGCCGACGATCTGTGCCTTGGCGGTTTCACAGGCCTCAGTCAGGGTGGTGGCCAGGCGGCGCTCGATCTGCGCCTGCTCACGCTTGCTCAACAACATGCGGGGTCCTTGAAGGGGCTGAAAAAGGGCCGCAATCATACGCCAACCCGTGCGGCTACCGGCGAGCAAACACCGATTGCGGGGACAAAGCCTGCACAGGTACTATTGCGAACGATTCACACTCACAACTGGAAAATCCACCGGTGCAACCCTCCGCTAGCCATAAGCTCGGCTTTTTTTTCAGCGACCATCACCGCTGGCTGCTGCAGCACATCCACAAGCGCCTGCGCAATCGCGCCGACGCCGAGGACACGGCGGCCGATACCTTCTGCCAGTTGCTGAGCGCCCGGGTGGATCCCGACACCATCGAACAACCGCGCGCCTACCTCTCGACCATCGCCCGCCGGCTGATCTTCGACCGGCATCGCCGACGCCAGTTGGAACTGGCCTACCTGGAGCGCTTGTCAGCGCTGCCCGAGGCGCTGGCGCCCTCCCCCGAAGAACAGCTGCAACTGCTCGAAGCCCTGGTGGCCATCGACCGCGCCCTGGATGGCTTGCCGGCACTGGTCAAGGCGGCGTTCCTCTACAGCCAGCTCGACGGCCTGAGCTACGTGGCCATCGCCCAAAAGCTCGAGCTGTCGGAACGCACGGTCAGCCGCTACATGAAACAAGCCCTGCGCCAGTGCTACCTGAGCGAGCTGGCGCCGTGAGCCAAACGCGCCTGGACCCGGTCAGCGAGCAGGCCATCGACTGGATGGTGCGCCTGCGGGCCGACGCCCCGGATGCCGCTCTGCAAAAGCGCTTCAACGCCTGGCTGATCCAGGACCCGGCCCACGCCCTGGCCTGGGAACGCCTGCAGGAACGCCTGGGCGGCGCCTTTCAAACGGTGCGCAACCTCGACCGCCGGGTGCCCGGGCAAGCCGGTGAAGCCCGCCAATTACTGCTCAAGCCGGCGGGTTCGCGGCGCGAGGTGCTGCGTGCCTTCGCCGGCCTGGGCCTGCTGGGTGGCGGCCTGTGGCTGGCTGCACGCAGCCCCTTGGGCGACTCACTGCTGGCCGACCTGCACACCGGTCGCGGCCAGCGCCAGGACATTACCCTGGCCGACGGCAGCCGCCTGAGCCTGAACGCCAACAGCGCGGTGGACCTGCAATTCGATGCCCGCCAGCGGCTGGTGATCCTGCGCCACGGCGAGTTGGTGATCCAGGTCGCGGCCGACCCTCTGCGGCCGTTGCGGGTGCGCAGCGCCCAGGGTGAAGTGCAAGCCCTGGGCACGCGCTTCCTGGTCAGCCAGGAAACGGACGCGACCCGGGTGGTGGTGCTGGAACACTCGGTGCGGGCGACGCTGTTCGACGGTACGCAACGGGATCTGGCGCAAGGCCAGGCGGCCATGCTGTATGCCCAGCGCATCGACAGCCTGGACAGTGACCAGCGGCATCGTGCCGACTGGCTCGATGGCCGCCTGAATGTACTGAACGACCCGCTGGAGCAAGTGGTGGACGCCTTGCGCCCTTATCACCGCGGATTTGTCCGGGTGGCGCCGGAGATCCGTGAGCTGCGGGTCCAGGGCGTGTTTCCCCTCAATGACCCGGAACGGGCCTTGGCGGCCCTGGCGGAAACCCTGCCCATTCGCGTGGATCACTACAGCCCCTGGCTGACCCTGGTGCGCGCGAAAAACAGCCGTTGAAGTTTTTTTTGGAAATCTTTCTTATTTGTGTCTGGTTTTCATTTCTCGTCCCACCTATCTCCTGACGAGTTCACACAATCAGGAGAATGCCGTGTTCAACCCTTGGCCCCACGCCCTTTCCGTCGCCGTTGCCTTGGCGACCCTGACCAGCCCGGTGCTGGCCCAGGAACAGACCCAGCGCTTTAACTTGCCGGCCGGCCCCCTGGCCGCCACGTTGAATGCCATTGCCAGTCAGAGCGGGCAAATTGTGTCCCTGGAACCGGCGCTGGTGCAGGGCAAACAGGCCCCGGCAGTGGTCGGCCAGATGACTCCCGCCCAAGCCATGCACAGCGCCCTGGCGGGCAGCGGTCTGCAATTGCGGGTCACCGAGCAAGGCAACTTCAGCGTGGAGCCGGCCACCAGCAGCGGTGACACCCTGCAACTGGGGGTGACCAGCATCGTCGAGCGCAGCGCCGACGCCACCACCGAGGGCTCGGGCTCCTACGCGGCCAAAGCGGTGACCATCGGCAAGGGCAGCCACAGCCTCAAGGAATTCCCCCAGTCGATCACCGTCATGACCCGTAAGCAGATGGACGACCAGGGCATCACCGACCTCAAGGACGCGGCCAACCTGACCACCGGCCTGGTGGGCGTCCAGGGTGTGGGCAAAGGCATGATCCTGACGTCGCGCGGCTTCCAGATCGACGACTGGCAATACGACGGGGTGCCGATCCCGCGTAATACCTATTCCCTGGGCAACTGGGCCACCCAGGACCTGATTTTCTACGACCGCCTGGAAGTGCTGCGTGGCGCCTCCGGCCTGCTGCAAGGCACCGGCAGCCCGGGCGGCGCCATCAACCTGGTGCGCAAGCGCGGCCAGGCCACCCCCACCGTGACCCTCACCGGCAAGGCCGGGTCCTGGGACCACTACGGCCTGCAACTGGACGCCGGCGGACCGCTGAACGACAGCGGCACGATTCGCGGCCGCCTGGTCGCCGATGAGGACCAGAGCGATTCGTTCATCGACTACGAATGGAGCAAGACCCACTCGCTGTACGGGGCCCTGGACTTCGACCTGAGCGATGCCACCACCCTGGGCCTGGCGGTCAGTCGCACCGAAGCCGAGTCACGGCCAATGCTGCGGGGCCTGCCGCGCTACGCCAACGGCGAACCGGTGGACATCTCGCGCTCGACCTTCACCGGCTCGCGCTGGAACCACTCGCAGATCAACGTGACCACGCTCCAGGCCGATGTCGAGCATCGCTTCAACGATGACTGGACCTTGAAGGTCGGCGCCCTGCGCATGAGCGAAGACAACGATTCCACCCACCAGCGGGTGCAGACCGTGGATGACGGGCTCAACCCCGACGGCTCCGGCGTGAGCTATGCCGACTGGGTCACCGACTTCAGCAACACCAAGGTCGGCCTGGACGTCAACGTCACCGGGCGCTTTGAAGCCCTGTCCATGGACCAGGAAATCACCCTGGGGGGCAACTACTCCAAGCTGACCACCGACGACCGTTTTGCCCGGACCTTCAACGACGGCACCGATAACATTTTCGACATCGACCACAACCGTCCGGAGATCAGCTTCGACAACCTGCTCAACACTGCCAAGGGCAGCGCCACCTACTCCCAGTACGATGTGCGGCAAAAAGGCCTGTACGGCAGCTGGCGGGTCAAGCCCATCGAGCCCTTGACCCTGATCCTCGGCTCACGGGTCAGTTGGTTCAACTACAGCTACAAAGCCAGCAACGAAACGGCTATCACCCACGCCATCACCGTCAACGAGCCGAGCTACATGACCGAGACCGGGGTGGTCACGCCTTACGCGGGCGTGGTCTACGACCTGAGCCGGGAATGGGCGGTGTACGCCAGCTACACCGACGTGTTCGAGCCGCAAACCAACCGCAGCACCAGCGGCTCGATACTCAAGCCGATCGTCGGCAGCAACTATGAAGTGGGCCTCAAGGGCGAATTGCTCGACGGCCAGGTCAACACCTCCCTGGCGCTGTTCCGCTATGACCAGGAAAACCGCGCCATCGAAGACCCTAGCTCCAACGGTGCCTGCAGCGGCAGCAACTGTTCCATGGCGTCGGGCAAGGTTCGCAGCCAGGGCCTGGAAGCGGAAATCAGCGGTGAAGTGCTCAGCGGCCTGCAACTCTTTGCCGGCTACACCTACAACACCACCCAGTACCTCGAAGACCCGGACAACAAAGGCCGCGTGTTCAGCCAATGGACGCCCAAGCACATGCTGCGGGTGTGGGGTGATTACCAGTTCAACGGCGACTGGAAGGCGGTCAGCACCGGCCTGGGCTTTACCAGCCAAAGCCATACCCTGGGCTACGAGCGCTTCTACGACGTGCCGGGCTACACCGTCTGGAGTGCCCGCGTGGCGTACCAGTTGAACCCGGAAATCAGCCTGGCGCTGAACGCCAACAACCTGTTCGACAAAAACTACTACGTCTCGGCCTACAACCAGCTCAACGGCAACAACAACTTCGGTGACCCGCGCAATTTCATGTTCAGCGTGAAATACACACCGACGTTCTGAGCCGCCCCCGCAAGCGGCGCCCCTGACTCCAGGAGCGCCGTTCAGCGTTCTTGAGGCACCGCCTCAGTGGACGCTGCCCAAGGCGCTGAGCAACGGCCCGTCACGGCTATAGATGTCCGGGGCGTACACCACCCGCCCCTGGTCATCGGCCTGCACCGTCCAGTAGGACAGCAGGATCGGCAGCGGCGCCGCCAGCCTGAATTCATGGGTCAGGCCGGTGGTCAGCAGCTCATCGGTGCGCCGGCGTTCTGCCGGGCTCAGCAACCAATCCCGCAACTGCAACGCCTGCTCGACCCGCACACAACCGGAACTGAATGCCCGCGGCCCTTTGCTGAACAGGCCTTGGCTCGGGGTGTCGTGCAGGTACACCGAGAACGGGTTGGGGAAGCGAATGACCATCCGCCCCAGGGGATTGCGCGGGCCGGCGCCCTGGCGCAGAAGGATATTGCCGGGGTGTTCCCAGTCGATGTCTTCCGGTGCCAGGGGCTGGCCTTCGCTGTCCAGGACTTCGAGGTTCTGACGGCTGAGGAAACTCTGGTCGCGACGGATCTCCGGCAGCTTGTCTTCACGCAGGATGGTCGGCGGCACGGTCCAGGTCGGGTTCAGGGTCAGGCGCGTGACCCGGGATTTGAGCAGCGGCGTCTGGCGCTCGGCACGGCCCACCTGGGTGCGGGTCTGCCACACCGGTAAGCCGTCCCGGTACACCGTCAATTGCGCGGCTGCCACGTTCACCAGCACGCTGCTGGGCTCCAGGTCCTGGGCCAGCCAGCGCAGGCGTTCGAGGTTGAGCCGCAGTTGCTCGCGGCGCACGCTGGGGCTGATGTTCAACTCATTCAAGGTGCCCGGCCCGATCACCCCGTCGGCCTGCAGGGAATGGTTGAGCTGGAAGCTTTTCACCGCGTCCACCAACTCGCTGCCGTAGGTGTTTTCAACACTGACCTGGGGGCTGCTCAGGTAACCCTCACTGAACAGCCGCTGGGTCAGCTCGGGCACCCGCACGTCTTGCATGTCCGGGCGCAGCAAAGGGCCGCTCGGCAAGGGCTGCCAATGGGGCAAGGCTTGCTGGCGCTGCTGGATATAGACATGACGCAGGTTGTGGTACTGAACCAGGCGCGGGCGCGCCTGTTCAAAGGCCCCGGCGATGTTGTCCAGGCCAGGGTCGGCGATGGCCAACAGTTCGGCCTGGTGATCCTCAACCAGCGGCTGGGCCCGCCACAAGGGTTCGAAGCGGGCCTGGGACAGGCGCCCATAACGCAGGTCGTGCAGGGCTAGCAGGTAGCGCTGGCTGATCTCGATATCGGCGCACAAGCCGTCGGGGGCGTCGCTGGCAGGCAGCGGGTAATGGCTTGGGTCAAGGCCATCGTCCGCCAGCAGCGGCAGCTGCTCACGCAAGTTCGCCAGGCGGCCATTCACCGACCACAACGGAGCATCGCCGTGTTGCAGGTACAACGCCTGCAGCAGCTTCAGCGTTGGCGCATCCACCCGCAGCAACGCCGGGCACTGAGCCGTCAGCGAAGTTGGAGCCGTCAGCTGATCAGGAGCCGCCGGCTGCGGACCAGGAGAAGCCGTCTGCGAATTCGAAGGCGTCTCCAGTGAGCTTGGAGGCGTCGCCAGCGAACCCAGGGGGGCCGTCTGCGAACTCTGGGGCTCAGGTGCCGGGCTCGTGGGCAAACTCGGCAGCGGCATCAACGCCTCGGCGGCCACGACCAATGGCGCAGCGAGCACGCCCAGGCTCAAGTAACATGCGTATTTTTTGAACAACTGCTTTACTCCAATCCATGGCCATCACAATGATGGTCAACCTCCGCGGCGACTGCGCAAGACCCTCAAGCCAGGGGTCAAACCAGGCTGCTGGGAGGACGTCAGGACAATAGGATGTCAGGAGCCGAAGCGACCGTGGGGATTCTTTACACATGTTGAATTTTTTGTGCCGGCTCTGCCTGGCCAGCGCCACCCTTGTGGCCCTCTGCGGCACCGCATCCGCCGCCAATAGCGTCAGCCCGACGTTGTACAACAGCCTCAACCGCGCCGCGCCGGAACTCAATCCCCAGGCGCTGAAAGGTGCCCTCAGCGCCATGCAATGTGCGCTTAACAGCGGCGCCCGGCAGGCCCGCCACCTGGCGGTGATCGACTATTCCCAGCCGTCTACCGCCCGTCGCCTGTGGATCTTCGACCTGCGCAAGAAAACCCTGGTGCTGCGCGACCTGGTGGCCCATGGGCAAAAATCCGGGGAAAACTTCGCCACGCAATTCTCCAATCGGCTGGGCAGCAACCAATCCAGCCTGGGCCTGTTCCGCACCCAGGAAAGCTACGAAGGCAGCCACGGCTACTCCTTGCGCATGGACGGCCTGGAACCGGGCTTCAATGACCGTGCCCGTGACCGCGACATCGTGATCCACGCTGCCGACTACGTGAGCCCACTGTGGAGCCAGCGCCAGGGCCGTATCGGCCGCAGCCAGGGCTGCCCGGCCGTGCGCCCGCAAGTGGCCCGTCAAGTGGTGGACAAACTCAAGGACGGCCAGTTCATGTTTTCCTGGTACCCGGACCAGCGCTGGCTCAAGACCTCGCCCTACCTCAACTGCCAGCCACGCCAGGTGGCGAGCATCCTCAACGCCTACGGCGGCTGACTCCAGCCGCCACCGGTGGCCGCTCAATAAGCGTAATGCTCAATCACCCTCCTGACCTGTTGCAGCGCCCCGGGCAACGCGTCCAGCTCCACGGAACCCAGGGCCAGGCGCAGTGCATGGGGCACCGGCGCCGAGCTGACAAAGGGCTCGGCGGTGGACACCGAGACGTTCTCCCGCAGCAGCGCCATGGCCACCTGGTCGGCGCGCACCTCCTCGGGTAACCACAGCCAGAGAAAGTACGACGCCGGATGCGCTACGTAATCCAGCCCGGCCAGCACCTCTCGGGCCAGGGCCTGGCGGGCTCGGGCATCGTCGCGCTTTTCAGCCTCCAGGCGCGCCTGGGTGCCGTCCTCGATCCAGGCACAGGCCATCGCCGTCATCACCCCCGGCGTATTCCAGGTGGTGGCGCGCACGGCCCGCTCCAGCGCCGGCACCCAGGGCAGCGGCGCCACCACCAGGCCCACCCGCAACCCGGTGGCCACGCTTTTGGAAAACCCCGAGACATACACCGTCAACTCTGGCGCCAGGCTGGCCAGGGGCGGCGGCGGATCTTCAGCGAGAAAGGCGTAGGCGGCGTCCTCGATCATCAACAGGTCATGACGCCGGGCCAGCGCCACCAGGCGTTGCCGCCAGCCAAGGTCCAGCACCCAGCCCATGGGGTTGTGCAAGGTCGGCATGGCATACACCGCGCGCACCCGGCGGCGTCGGCACAGGTCCTCGAACGCCTGCAGATCGGGCCCCTCTCGGGTCAGGGGAATGGTCAGCAACTCCAGGCCATGGGCCTGCGCCACCACTTTGAAGCCGGGGTAGGTCAAGGCGTCGACGGCCACCACATCACCGGGCTTGAGCAAGGCCATCAGGGTGATCGCCAGGCCGTGCTGGGCACCGCTGACAATCAACACCTGCGCCGCCGTCGTGCTCAACCCGCGACACGCCAGGTGCCGAGCGATGATCGCCCGTTCATGGGCGCGGCCGCTGTGGGGCTGGTAACGCAGCAACGCCTCCAGGTCCCCGCTCGCCGCCAACTGGCGCAAGGCCCCGCGCAGTAAATCGGCCTGCCCGGGCAAGGACGGATAATTGAAGTTCAGGTCCAGGGTGCCCGGCGGGGTGGCCTGCTGATCGACGCCCTGGCCCGGCGGCAAGGCGCTTTCGCGGACAAAGGTGCCGCGCCCGGTCTCGCCGCTGACCAGGCCCATGGCCTCCAGTTCGGCGTACACCCGCGACGCCGTGACCAGGGCCAACCCCTCACGCGCCGCCAGTTCACGATGGGTGGGCAGACGACTGCCAGGGGCCAGCACCCCGCCGCGAATATCCGCGGCAAAGGCGTCCACCAGTTGCTTGTATCGAGCGCGAGCCATAGGCAGATGTATCCATGACAATTATTTGATTGTGCTGATTCTCAACCCTAGGATCGGGCCACACAAGCGGCTCTCAACCCAAGGTTCCCCCATGCACATCAGCATCCTCACCTTCGAAGGCTTCAACGAACTCGACAGCCTGATCGCCCTGGGCATCCTCAACCGCATCAAGACACCTGGCTGGCGGGTGACCATTGCCAGCCCGACGCCCCAAGTACGCTCGATGAACGGTCTGGTGCTGGAACGGCACATCAGCCTGGAACAGGCCAACAGCGCCGACGCGGTGCTGGTGGGCAGCGGCATGCTCACCCGCGACGTGGTGGCCGACCCGACACTGATGAGCCAACTGCGGCTGGACCCGACCCGGCAACTGCTGGGGGCGCAATGTTCCGGCACCCTGGTGCTGGCCAAGCTGGGGCTGCTGGGCACGGTCCCCGCCTGCACCGACCTGACCACCAAGCCCTGGGTCCAGGAAGCCGGTGTCGAGGTGCTCAACCAGCCGTTTTTCGCCCGGGGCAACGTCGCCACTGCCGGCGGTTGCCTGGCTTCGCAATACCTCGCTGCCTGGTTCATTGCCCGCCTGGCGGGGCTGGAGGCTGCACAAAACGCCATCCACTACGTGGCCCCGGTCGGCGAGAAAGAGGCGTATGTGGAGCGCGCCCTCCACAACATCCGCCCCTACCTGCCCGCCGACGCGTGACGCGGAAGGGTCCGCGAGCCGGGCTTAACGCGCCGCCACATCCTTGGGTTTGTAGAACAGGAAGTGGCCGATCTCGGTGGTCTTGATATAGGCCCGGGACCAATCGGGCGAGGCGCTGCGGTCATGGAAATACAGGGCGCCTCCGGTACGGTCCTGAAGTTGCTGATTGAGGGCCTTGCGCGCAATTTCCTTAGCGACGGTGTAACGGTCCTCTTCCTCGACCTGATCGGCCCGCCCGTCGCACCACCAGGAAAACTGGCAAGGGCTCTTCTCCGAACCCTGCTTGACCACCCCGCACACCGTGTCCGGGAACCCCTCGTGCCCCAGGCGGTTCAACACCACATTAGCCACGGCCTCCATGTCCGCCGACTCACCGCCCTTGGCTTCCCAGTAAATGGTCCGCGACAGGCAGGTAATGGCATCGTCCATGGGCGCCGTGCCGCTGGGGTCCACCGCCTGGACTTCGGTCTTGGTGATGGGCGCGGCCTTCGGCGCCTCGCTGACCGGCTCCTTGGCCGCGGCCTTCTGCTCCAGCACCTCGGCTTTATCCTCGGCAACGGCCTGCACCGCCGGCTGGCTCTCGGCCGCCCGCAACGGCCCGGTGAACAGCATGACGGTGAGGCAGGCAATGATTGAAATAACGCGCATGATCGACCCTTCTGCGTAATCCGATAAGACCCCATACCCGTGTGCCCTGCGCCCCGGTTCAAGGGGGCGGAGGGCACGCGACCTGAAAAGGCCAAGGCCTGCGCGGTAGGACGTCGATGGGGGCGAACGCGACGCGAAGGGCCTTATGGAATCGACACTGCGGCGCGCCATTCATTCCCAAGGCCATGAAACCTGCTCAACGGTCTGTTTCAGGCGCCGGGGCTCGCCACGCTGGGAGGACCCAGGCCCTGCCAATCCTCACGGCTCATCCGGTACACACGCACGGCGCGCTCGTGAAATTCAAGTTCGTCGTAGGCCTTGAATCCGGCACGCTCGGCCACCCGCAGGGAGGCGCCGTGCTCCGGCTGGATAATCACCACCACCGAGGTCGCCAGGCCTTGGGAAAACACATGGGCCAGGGCACCTTGGGCGGCTTCGGTGGCCAGCCCCTGGTTCCAGAAGCGGGTGGCCAGGCGATAACCCAGGTTGGCCTCTTCCACGCCGTTGACGTCTTCCGGGCCGACGCCGCAAAAACCCACCAGTTGGTTCGAGGCCTTTTCCACCAGGGCCCAATGCCCCATGCCGTGATCGGCGTAACACTTCACGCACCAGTCGATGAACCGGCCCGTGATCTGTTCGTCACACACGCCACTCACCGAATACTCCATCACCTGCGGGTCGCTGAGGATCGCGGTAAGGGCCGGCAAGTCCTGCCGTGACAAGGGTCGGCCGATCAGCCGTGGGGTTTCAAATACCTGCATCCGTTGCTCCTTGTAGAGGTTCTGCCCATCCGTACCGCCCGGTTGGGCGGTGGGCGTCCTGGCCCCTGAAGAGCAGGATTATGCCGGACGCTCGGTGCAACGCCAGCTTCGTCCGCAACTGATCGTTCTGGGCGCCCGGGGCCAGTGGCTGACTGGCCCAGGGCGCCACCCTCAAGTGCCCTTAGCCCAGGGTCTTGAGCAACGCCTGCAAGCGGTTGCGCCCGGCATCGCCAAGGGGGAATACCGGCAGGCGCGGGTCGCCCATGTCCAACCCGGTCAGCGCCAGACCCGCCTTGATGGTGGCCGGTAAACCGCCCTTGAGGATGAAGTCCAGCAACGGCAACTGTTGGTAGAACAGCGCGCGGGCCTGTTGCAGGTCGTTGTCCAGCACCGCTTGATAGAGCGCCAGGTTGAGCTGCGGAATCAGGTTGGGCGCGGCGCTGCACCAACCCGCGGCACCGGCGATAAAGGCTTCCAGGGCCAGGGGGTTGCTGCCGTTGTAGAACGGCACCTGGCCTTCGCCCTGCAGATGCAGTTGGTGCATGCGCTGGATGTCACCGCTGCTCTCCTTGACCATGGTCACGTTGTCCACGGCCTTGACGATTTTCAGGATCAGTTCCACCGAGAGGTCGGTGCCACTGGTGGCCGGGTTGTTGTACAGCATGATCGGCACGCCGACGGCCTCGCCGATGGCCCGATAGTGGGCAAGGATTTCCGCCTCACTGAGTTTCCAGTAGGCCGTGGGCAGCACCATCAAGGTGTCGGCACCACGGGCCTCGGCAAAGCGTGCACGGCGCACGGCCTTGGCGGTGGTCAGGTCGGAAACGCTGACCACGGTCGGTACGCGCCGGGCCACATGCTCAAGGCTGAACTCACAGATGTGGTCCCATTCCCGGTCGCTCAGGTAAGCCCCTTCGCCGGTGCTGCCCAATGGCGCGATAGCGTGCACGCCACCGGCAATCAGGCGGTCGATGGAACGCCCGAGGGCTTCCAGGTCCAGCTCTTGGCCGTTGGCGGTAAAGGGGGTGACGGTGTAGCCGATGATGCCGTGCAGGATGGGGGTCGACATTGGGTTTCTCCGGGGGCGCAAGTCAGGGGGTCAGTTCAGGCAGTCGGCGTGGTGCTTGAGGCATTGCCGAGTGAAGTAGTTGAAGGCCGCAGCGTGGCGCTTGGGCCGTGCAATCCAGTCGTGGGCTTCACGCCCCAGCTCAGGCTGGATGGGCTGGATGGCGCCGGCGGCCATGGCCAGCAGTTGCAACTTGGCGGCGCGCTCGAACAGCTGGGCGATGACACAGGCTTCCTCGATGCTGGCCCCGGTGGACAGCTGGCCGTGGTGCGACAGCAGGATGGCGCGCTTGTCGCCCAAGGCGGCGGAGATGATCTCGCCCTCCTCGTTCCCCACCGGAACCCCCGGCCAGGCCGGCAGGAATGCACAGTCCTCATAGAGCGGGCACAGGTCCATGTGGGATACCTGCAACGGCACCTCCAGCATCGACAGCGCGGCGACATGGGTCGGATGGGTGTGGATGATGCAGTTAACGTCCGGGCGAGCCCGGTACACCCAGGTGTGGAAACGGTTGGCCGGGTTGGGCATGCCGCGACCTTCGAGCACCTCCAGGTCTTCATTGACCAGCAACAGGTTGCCGGCAGTGATCTCGTCAAAACCCAGGCCCAGTGCCTGGGTGTAATAGGTGCCGGGCTGAGGGCCACGGGCGGTGATCTGCCCGGCCAGGCCCGAGTCATGGCCGTGCTCGAACAGAATGCGGCAAGTCAACGCCAGCTTTTGCCGGTCGGTCCACGTATTATCCGCCAGGGTATTTTGCATCTGGGTCAGCGCCTGCTTGAGCAGTTGCGCCTTGGGTAGTGCTAAGGTCTCGGCCATGTCGGTGTCCTTGAGTCGTTGCAATGGACGTCGGATTTACCCACCCGCTGCCGGCAAGATTGCCGCTTGCCAGGCAGTCAGGGGAAAACAAATGACACTAAAGATGCTATATGACACAAAGTGTCATTAGCAAGGATCAATCGTTGCTTCCTTGATGGATTAATCGCTCTACATGTCTATCCGTTTGAAATTACTGAGAAAAAAACTTGGCGTAACCCTCGAAGCGCTGGCGGAAAAATCCGGCATGACCAAGAGTTACCTGTCGAAAGTCGAGCGCGGGCTGAACACCCCCTCGATTGCGGCGGCGCTGAAGCTGGCCAAGGCGTTGAACGTCAAGGTCGAGGAATTGTTCGCCGAAGACCGCATCGGCCTGGACAGCTACAGCCTGGTGCGCAGCGACGAGCGCCAGTCCCTGGCAGCCAACGACCAGGCACCGGGCTATGCGGTGCTGGCCCATCAGGTCAGCGAGCGCAGCCTGTTGCCCTTCATCATCTACCCGCCCCGGGAGTTCACCGACAAGACCTTCAAGGAGCACACCGGCGAAGAGTTCCTGTTCGTCCACGAGGGCCAGGTGGAGGTGGACTTCATGAACGAGCGAGTGATCCTCAACCGTGGCGATGCCCTCCACTTCAACGCGCAAAAGCCCCATCGGCTGCGCTCCCTGGGCGAGGTCCAGGCGCAATTGCTGGTGGTGGTCCACAGCAGCGACGAGTAAGCGCGACGACCCCGTCCGGCACCCAGAATAAAAATCAACAAGGTGAAAGCATGCACAACCCTCCCCTGCAAGACGTCACCGCGCCGGAAGGCGTTTGCTACGGCTGTGGCGGCAACAACCCCCACGGCCTGCACATCAAGAGCCGCTGGCTCGAAGACGGCGTGCACCTGGTCGCCGAACACCTCCCGGACGCCCAGTACTGCGGCTGGCCCGACTTGGTGTACGGCGGCCTGATTGCCATGCTGGTGGACTGCCACTCCAACTGGACCGCCATGGCCTACCACTACCGGGCGGAGCAGCGCGCGCCCGGCAGCCTGCCGCGCATCGACTGCGTGACCGGCAACCTGGGGATCAAATTCATCAAGCCAACGCCCATGGGCGTGCCCTTGACCTTGCGGGCGCGGGTCGAAGGCGAGGTCGGGCGCAAAAGCCGGGTGATCTGCGAGGTGTATGCGGGCGAGGTGCTGACGGCGGTCGGCGATTCGGTCTTCGTCCGGGTCGATACCCGGCAACTGGCGGCCAACGCTCACGGTCGGGACGACTGAGCACGCCGCGCAGGCAAGGCGCGCATCAACGCCCTGCCCCTGTGCGACGGTTTACCAATCCCGGGTGGCGATCAGCTCTTCGATGTCGGCGTCAAAACCATAGGCACTGGCAATGACCGCGAAGTCGGTGCCGATGCAATCCCGGGCAGCGGTTTCGATCTCGCTGCCGTTCTCCTCGAACTCCTCGGCCAAGGCATTGAAGTCATCGGTGGTGGCCTGGGTGATTGCGTACAGTTCAGTCAGGCCTTGGGGGGATTCGGCCTCAATGGTGGCGCACATGTCCAAGAGCAGTTGCTGCCCCTTGGCCACCAGGTGGGGCGGGAAATACGCGTCCTGGGTCATCTCGGCCAGGAATGGATAGTTTTTCAGTTTTTCGTTGCTGATGGTCATGGCTGAGCCGCTCCCTGGAGTTGAAATACTGCCGCTCAAAATCGGCAGCGGCACGTTAAACGTTGGGGCCTGACCTGCCAAGCAAAACTGCGGAAGCCGAACTTCCCCGGCTTGCTGCCGATCGTCTAGTGTGAAGGCTGTCGTCGGCGCCCCGCTGCCGGCACCGCCCTTCCGCCCTCCCTCACGAGCACCCTGCCATGCCCCGAGCACTGCTGGTTCTGATCGAGTTGACACCCCAGGCCCTGGAGCGCCTGCAGGCCGCCGGCTTCACCCCTCATGTGGCGCTGTCTGCCATGGACAAGGCCGCAGCCTTCGAGACCCTGGGCCCACAGGTCGAGGCGGTGCTGACCAACGGCTCCACCGGCCTCTCGGCCGCCGAAATCGCGGCGTTGCCCCAACTGACAATCATTTGTGCCCAGGGCGCCGGCTATGAACAAGTCGACCTGACGGCGGCCCGAGCCCGGGGCATTGTGGTGACCCACGGCCCCGGTACCAATGACGCGTCGGTAGCGGACCACGCCCTGGCCCTGCTGCTGGCAATAGTACGTGGCATTCCCCAGGCCGACGCCGCCGTGCGCCAGGGCCTGTGGCAGCGATCCCGCCAGCCCCGCCCCATGCTCTCGCGCAAAAAACTGGGCATCCTCGGACTGGGCCAGATCGGCCAGAAAATTGCCCAGCGCGGTGCCGGCGGCTTCGACATGGCAGTGGGTTATCACAACCGTCAGGAGCTACCCGGGTGCGCCTTCAGGTACTTTGCCACGCCCCTGGAACTGGCCGCCTGGGCGGACTTTTTGGTGGTCGCCACGCCGGGCGGCGCAGGCACCCGGCACCTGGTCAATGCGGCCGTGCTGGAGGCGCTGGGTGCCGATGGCTACCTGGTCAATATCGCCCGAGGCAGCGTGGTGGACAGCGCCGCCCTCGGCCAGGCCTTGCTCGATCGACGCATCGCCGGCGCGGCCCTGGATGTGCTGGAGGGCGAGCCCGAGGTGCCCGAGCAGTGGTTGAAACTGGACAACCTGATCCTCACACCGCACATCGCCGGGCGCTCCCCCGAGGCGGTCAGCGCCACCCTGCAATTGGTCCTCGACAACCTGGCCGCCCACTTTGCCGGCCAGCCAGTCCTGACGGGGGTCGAGAAGGGTTGGGGCTGAAGCTTGAAGCCTCAAGCCTCAAGCCTCAAGCTTGGAGCTTGGAGCTTGGAGCTTGGAGCTTAAAGCTCCCCCCGGCCCCCCCCTACTTCAAACCATACGTATAGATCCCCAGGTCTCGGCTGTCGTACCAGTTGCCCTTGGCCCAGATCACCCGGTCCTCGGCCCCTTGGAAACCGAGGATGCCCAAGTAGCCGCCAATGGCCAGTTGCTGCCAGGAATGCCCCCAGTCCCTGGAATAAAATACCCCGTCGGCGGAGATGCTGGCGTCCGCCCCCCAATAGAGCCAACGCGGTGGATGGTGTTCGCTGGAGGTGTTGATCAGCAGGCTGTTGCGCCCCACCTGGAACTGGCTGACGCGCACCGGGCGGTCCGAAGACAGGGGCGCGAACACATTGGGCAGCGCCCCCAGCACCTTCCAGGTGCGTTGCTCGGCGTCCAGTTCGGCCACCTCATCGCGCCCCTGGTTGCCCTGGTCGATCAAGCCAACCAGACGCCCGGTGCCGTTATCCCGCAGTTGCCCGATGTACAGCCCGTCCTCATGTTGCACAGCGCCGACCTGCCACGGGCCACCGGCCTCGCGCGACAGGGGCGCACGGGTGGTGACGTTGAACGCCAGGTTGTCCCCCACGCCATCCGGATTACGCCCCCAGAAACGCTGGGACACCCAGATCACCGCGTGCTGCCCATCCAACTGGCTGACTTGGGTATTGATCTCGCCGTGGCCCTCGGCCTCGTCCTGCCATTGCACAATCTCCGGGCGCTTGGTCCGGGCGTAAGCACCGGTCAGCAACAACGACTCGGCCGTGAAAATCGGTGCGCTGCTAGCGCCGCGGTCGGCGGAATAAGACACCCCGGTGGACAGCGCCCGCGGTTGATCCTGATCGATCACGTCGTCCAGGCTTTCGGGCCGGCCCCAAGCCCAGACGTCGTCGGTGCCATGGAAATAGGTCTGCAGGCTCCAGGCCAGTTGCTCGACCTCGGGAAACAACCCCTGGCGCAACCAGTCCCAGCTCTGGCCCTGATCGTCACTGCGCAGGACCACCGTCTGCGTCAGGCTGTCGGTGCGGTCCTTGGCCGGCGCCGGGCGCTTGAGCCCCGTCAGCAGGAACACCTGCTGCCCATCGGGGCTGGCCACCAGGCAGGCGGCTTCACTGAGCTGCGCCACGGTTTGAAATTGGCCGTTGGCGTCCAGGCGAGAGATTGAGGTGAGCTCTTTTTCCCCACGGACGAAGTACGCGGAAAAGGCGCCAGAGCCCTGCTCTTCTTCTGTCTCTTCAGGCGTCGGCTGGCCACGGACCAGGGCATCCAGGTCTTGCACCCCGGCCGCCACCGGCTCGGTCTTGGAGCGCTCGTCCAGGCGCGCCACCAGCCAGGTCGCCTTGGGGGTGACCACCACGCCGGTGCAGTACTGGGCCATCGCCCGCTGCTCGGTGGCTTGCACCGTGCCCAGGGTACGTTGATCGGGGCTGGCGCCGCCCCACTCCAGCTTGGCGCTGGTGATGACCCACAGGTACCAGAGCGCCGCAGCGCCGAGCAGCGCCACCGTCAGGGTGGCAAAGAGCTTTGAACGAGGCATGGCAGGTCCCTATCCGTGGAAGAAAACAAAGGTTTGGCAGCATTGCCAGGGACCCGGAAGCACCTGGGCGCAGCGATGATAAGCCTAAGCCCCCCGGCCGTGGCAGCCATGTTCACGGCGCCACCGAGCGCACTCAACCCGGGTAAAAATGCCGCACCGCCAGGGCTGGTACCTCTTCCATCGCGGTCCAGAGCTGCGGGTCCAATTGCCCGCTGATCACCTCGTCCTCCTCCTCGGTCAACAGCCGGGCAATGTCCCACAACGCCTTGAGTTCGGGGTGGTGTTCCAAGTGATCGAGCAACTGCCGCTGGCGACTGACCAGGGCCCGGGTGTTCTCGGCGCCGATGGCGTGCAGGGCCTGCAATGCCAACTGGCAGGTCTGCTCGCCCCAGTTGCAGAAGAACTGCACAAAGCCGCCGTTGTAGCCGTCGGCCTCCAGGCGCCAGAGGGCGACGATGGCCTGATCCCGCGGGCCGAGCCGATCAAGCTGCCATTCCAGGTCCTTGAGCCGGCCCATGGCATCGTTGCACAGGTGCTCCCAGATCCAGTCCACGGAGTCGATGGTCAGCCCCTCGGCTCCCAGGTGCGGCCAATACAGCTGCGCGCCGCCGGCCTGGATCTGAAAGTCTTGGCGGGCCTGGGCATCGGCGTCTTTCAGCGCACTGAAGCGCGTCAGTGGCTGACGCAGCACCAAGCCGTCGGCCCAACCGAGAATCAGCATCGCGTCATCGAACGCGACCTGGGTGATAACGATGTCGTGCATGGAATAACCTTTCTGGCGTACGTCCCTGTGGGCGCACATTAAATGGGGTTCGCTGGCGAATCAGCCGTGGATGACCAAGGGCAACGCCGGGCGTAAATCCCAGGTCAGCCCCCTGGTGCCCTGATCGAACTGCAAGCGCAACAGGTGCTCCGGCCCCTGCTCAAGGGTCACGCCCGGCACCTGCGTAGCGCACTCGGCCGAGGGGGACCACGGGTCGGTGGCGGGGCCGGTGACTTGCACCGACGTCAGCTCACGCAAGCCGGCAGCATGTTCCAGGGGCTGGGCACGCTCGGCCGGCGCCTGGTCCGGACGCTGGGCAAAACCGAGGAAAAACCACATCGGCTCCCCCAGCGGCCCGTGGCCTACATCGACTTTCAGGTCCCCTGGCAGGTAAGCCGGGCGATAGACCCAGCCCGGCATGGGCGACGGCGCGCCTGCAGATGAAGGCCTGAAGCACACGCCAAAGGGCGAAGCGCCGCCCGCTGTGGCGCTGAGGCGTTCATACAGCCGGGTGGGCGCGGTCAGCGGGCTTTGCGCTTGCTGCGGGTCAGTGAGGTACAGCAATTCGATAAAGGCATTGCGAAAAAACACCCGACGATTGGCCGTGCCCTGCCCCGGGTGCTGGTTGGCCGTGCCCTCCACCAGGCCCAAGGCAACCAGGGCCTCGGCAGCCCGCGCCGGGTCCTTTACCGCGATAAAAACGTGATCCACTTCCATGCTTGAGTCCCTGTGATCCGTTGCCGTTACGGCGCCCTTACTCGCGGCCATAAAAATACGCCACGACCCGCCTGCAAACCTCGTCTTCGGCGGCTGACCAGAGTGGCTGGCCCAGGATCACGCCGTTTTCTGCCAGGTGCTGGCACAGCAGCCAGCCATCATCCCAACCCAGACCCAGCATGTCCGGGTAGAAACCGACTTGGGTGATGGCAATTTTTTCATCGGCGGACCTTCCTGAAGTCGAGTGCGACCGCAGCGTGGCGGGTCAGGAGGGGCACTATAAACGATGGGGTCCAACCGGCGATCCGGGGTGCCAGGATCGTGATGCAGATCACTGATCGGCGGCTCAAGGATACGCTCGCGCCAGACACAGCAACGCCCTGCCAAGGCAGGGCGTACGGACGACGGAACCAAACGTTGCAGCGACCACGACACCCGGCCGCTGAGGGGCTGAACTAGACCGGAGAGATGGTGGCCAAGGCGCCGATCAGGATCGTCAACACCAGAAAGCCACCCAGAAACATTGCCATCTTGAACATGAGGCCTCCTAAAGACCGAGTGTGCGGAACAACCTGGACCACGCCATCAGCGGCGCTTGTGGTGGCGGCCCAAGGAGCGGAGCAAAACCCTGGGGTGGCGTCTGAACGTGGTTTTAACAGGCACCGGCAGGCGCCAGCGCGGGCTTATTGTGCCGCGCAGACTGACCCCATAACAGACGCAGATAACGATGAAAAATACGGATCAGATGCGCCGCCGAGATTCAGGCCTGGGCATCAACACCGCGCTGCACGCACCAGGACAATGGCAGGGTCAGCAACAACGTGGCGGCCAGCAGCATCACCGCCACCGGCACCCCGGTGCTGTCCCCCAGGTGGCCAAACAGCAACGGCGCCAGGGCCCCGCCGCCGATGGTGCCGGTGTAGAAAATCGCGAACGCCTGCTCGCGCTTGCCGGCCCCGGCCAAGTCTGGCACCGCGCCATAGAGCACCGATGACGTGCCGTTCAAGGCCAGCCCCAGCAACGGCAAAACCAGCATCAGCCCCAGGTAGGGCAGATACACCGCCGCCACAATCAACACGGCCGTGGTGAACTCCGTCAGCCATACGGTTTTCATCATGCCGATGCGCGCGCCCAGGTAGCCGCACAACAGCTTGCCGAAGGCGCCGCCGACAAACAGCAAGGTCAAGGCCAGGCCGATACCGGCGGTGCCGGCGCCCTTGGCCTGTAACAGAAAAGGCAGGAAGGTGAGGAAGCCCATGCGCACCGCGCTGTCCAGGGTGCCGGTCAGAATCAGCGCACGCAGGCCACTGACCGAGCCGCTGCCGGTGATGACCTTGGCGGGCTTGCCGACCATGGACGACGCGGCCGCCCGGGACGGAATCAGCCACCACAAGAGCCCGGCGGCCAGCACCCCGAGCAGGCCCATCAGGGTGACACTGGCGCGCCAACTGAGCACCGTCAGCAACAGCCCCACCAGACCGGGGATCAGGGTCTTGCCGATGTCCCCGGCAAAGTTGTACTGCGACAACGCCTGCTTGACCCCGCCGCCTGCCTCGTGGGTATCGGTGATCAGCGACGACGCCAGCGGGTGCTGGGTGCTGGCACCCAAGCCCCCCAGCAACAGCGCCAGCAGCAACACCGTCAAGCCACCGGCCTGCCCCGCCAACAGATACGCCACGCCCGCCAGCAGCGTACCGCCCACCAGCAAACGCTCCCGGCCCCAGCGCTTGGCAGCGCGGCTGGCCAACAACTGGAAACCGGCCATCATCCCGGAGTAGGCGCCGCGCAACAGTCCGACCTGGGCAAACGTCAGGCCGAACTGGGCTTGCCAGATGGGCAACAGCACGTAGATCAGGTCGGTCAGGCCGTCGTGAATGGCGTGGGCACTGCAACCGGCGAACAGCGAGCGGCGACGGATCGATACGTCACTGGCGCAAGGTCCAGGTGCAACAGGGATAGAGAGAGAACGTTCGTCCTTGAGGCTGTTCATGCTAGGCGGGTATCGAGTAGGGAGGCGCTGGCATTTAATCAGGGTTGGCCGGTGCACGACTATATGAAGGCTGTGAAAGCGGCAAAAAACTCCGAAAAGCGCCCCGTGTCAGCGTCAGCCTGTCAGTCCATAATGGACGCCTTCGACGGTGGTGAAACAAGGATGAGCATGGGCTTTCTCAGCCGTATCGGTAGCCTGTTCGGGAAAGTGCCCAGGGAGCAAGTGCTGGGCTACAGCCCTGCGCAACTGCAGGCGCTGTTTACCCAGCCGCTGCCCCAGGAGGCGCCCGCCCGGCCCCTGCCGGCGAGGGCCGTGTCATTGGCAGGCATCGGCGTACCGGCCTATTACTGCTCGATGCTGATCGATCAACGGGCGGCGCACACCTGCAGCGCCCTGATCGAGTCGGGCTTCACCCTGGCCCATGAGCGGGTATTCAACGACCGCCCCGTCAGGCAGTACCACACCCCGTGCAACACCCAACAGCTGATTGCCTTCAGCTCCCCGGCCTTCAACGCGGTTCAACTGCAGTGGGTGAGCAACAGCCAGGACCTGCTCCAGGCCATCGAGCATCAGCGGTTCGCCGTGCCGCCGCCCTGGGTCGCCTTCGACGGCTACGACCCGCGATGGTGGGGCGGCGCCATGCAAGGCGCCCAGGGGCACTACAACGAGCGCTACTTCTCGCCGTTCTTTGCCGGGCTGAACCCCGCCGAGAAGCGCGCCTATTACGCCCACTACCAAGCCTCTGCCGAATGGATCAACTGCCTGGAATCGCTGCCCCAGGAATAGCGCCGACTCAGGCCGCCGCCCCTCAAACCAAGCATCAAGGCAGCCATATCAGGGCCGCCAACGCGACCATCAGGGTATTGAGGCAGACCAGGCCAAAACCGAAGCGCACCAGCTCACCCTCTTCCTGTGCCGTGGTCTTGGCCAGGCCCAGCACCAGCATCACGATCGACAACGAACCCAGCGCCGCATGGCCGGCCGCACTGTTCTGCACTGCCGCCAACAGCAACCGCGATGACTCGGGCAGCAGCGCGATGGCGGGCATAAAGATCGCGTTGCCGCCCACATTGGAGCCAGTCATGTAGCCGGACAGCGCACCGAACCCGGCGATCAGCGGCATCACCGCCGAGGGCGCCAGGCCCGTGAGCATCTGCACCAACCCCGCGAGAAACCCCGCCTTGACCATCATTTGCGACATGGCGAGAAAAAAGAAAATCGTCAGCAGCGGACGCTTGATGCGCGCTGCCAGCCCACGCAACAAACCGTTGTCGCCTGCCGGCTGGCCGGACGAACGCCGTTGGCAGAACAACAGGACGAACAACACCAACATCAGCGCCACGCCAGGAGACGCCAACGGCTTCCAGACCACCTGTGCCCCTTGCACCCACCAAGCATCCTGCCAATGGGTGGCGGCACTCAGCAGCTTCAGGCCGAGGATGCAGGCGATCAGCGCCAGATACGGCCAGGCTTGGCGCGGCCAGCCCGCACCCGGGCGGTCGCCAGCGTTGCGACGCCCACGCCACAAGGCCCACAGCCACACCGACAAGGCCACCACCAGGCCGGCGCCAACACCTGCCACCTCGGGCCCCAAACCGCGGCTCGCGCCATACAGCACGCTGACAAACAGCAGCCAGAACCCCACCAGCGCCACCCAGGCCCGCAGCTCTCGCACACCGGCCAGGTACAGCGCCACCGTACCCATGGCAAGGAACACCAGGGCGCTGGTCAGCGCCGAAGTGGACGCCAACGCAGCGGCATCCAGATGGGCCAGGGAAGCGCCGATCACTGTGGCCAGCCCCAGGGTGCCCCACGGCATGATCGCCATGCCGGTGAGCGCCATGCGCAAGGCCGCACGGCGCTCGAACAGACTCAGCAGCAATGGCACCGTGGCGATCAGCGACACGCCAAAACCGGTCATCGCCTCCAGCAACGGGGCCAAGCCGAGGACGATAAAAACCACCTGCTGGGTGCGGTCCAGGCCCTGGGCTTTGACCCACTGGCTAAGCACCTGATTGACGCCCAGGCGCTCAATCAGTATCACGAAGGCCATGCCCGGCACGATGACAAACGCGGTACTGAGAAACAGCACGACGGTGTCCCGGCCGGCCGCAATCAGGGTATCGGCCTGCCAGGCATCGGCCGCGCCGACCAGCCACAACACAGCGACCAGCGCTGTCCCGGCAATCGCCGCCTGCACCGGCGGACGGCGAAGCACCATGAGCGTGACCATCACCAGCATGACGGGGGAGAGATGCAGCCATATCAACATGCAAAAATTATCCTGTGGGTGAACGCGGGGTCTCCTGGGAAGCGAGAACGGGCGAGATAATATTTCTTTACCCTGGATAATTTTTCGCTGATTCATGCTAGTTTTCGGGAAAAAATCTCACCGAGGCTATATGCCAAAACCTTCTGCCAATACCCCTTATGCCCTGGATGGATTTGATCGGGCCATCCTGCAAATCGTCCAGCAGGACAACACCACGCCCCTGCGCGCACTGGCCGATCAGGTGAACCTGTCTTCGGCGTCGGTACAGCGTCGTCTCAAGCGCATGGAGGAATGTGGGGTCATCACCGGCAACGTGGCGATCGTCGACCCGACTCAAGTGGGCAAGCCCATCACCATCGTGGTGGAGGTCATGACCGAGCGCACCAGCATCGACGCCATGGAAGCGATGAAAAAACACTTCGCCGTGCCCGAAGTCCAGCAGTGCTACTACGTCACCGGCGAAGCCGACTTCGTGCTGATCGTGAATGTCGCCACCATGCAGGAATACCAGGCGCTGGCGCGGCGCCTGTTTGCCGAGAACGCCAACGTCAAATGGTTCAAGACCATGGTGGCCCTGGACCGTTTGAAAGTCGGGCTTGAAGTGCCCTGCCTCCCGGAATGACCGGCGCGGGCTCCAAGGGTGGCGTCGAACACGCTCCCCTCTGAGAGCAGGGGCCAGTGATCAATGATCGCTGACCCTACCCGCTGCCGCCGGCCCCTCCTGGTTAATGCCGCCACGCCCCCTCGGGCACCTCGACCCGCCGCTCAGCCGCAGCCAGGGCCGCCTGCAGCCCCTGTTTGTCCAAGGGTTTGCAGTACGCCGGCTTGGCGCGTTCGAAGCGCCAACTGTCATCCAGCCCACCCCCGTCCACCGCATCAAAACCCAGCTCGTCCAGCAGTTGCACGACCCGCACTTTTGCCTCGGCATCGTCCGCCGCAATGGGCAGAGCCCGGCGGTCGGCAGCGCCACTCGGCCGCCCGTGCTCAAGCAGGTCACCCGCCAGGATGGCGTTGAATACCTTGACCACCGTGGCGCCCGCCAGGTGCTCGGCGAGCAGGCGGCTGGTGGTGGTTTCAAAGCGGTCCAGGGCGCCGATGTGGCCGTCGCGCTCGGGGTAATAGTTGTTGGCATCCAGCACGATTTTCCCGGCCAGCCACTGGGCGGGCAGGCTTGCATAGTGCTCCAGCGGGATGGCCACCAGCACCACGTCGCCGAACCCTGCCGCCGCCTCGACCGTGCCGATCTGGCTGCCGGCAATACCGCTCAACACGCTGCTCATGGTCTGGGGGCCACGGGAGTTGCTGAGCATGACTGAGTGCCCTGCAGCGATGGCCAACTGCGCCACAGCGCGCCCGATAAAACCTGCGCCGATGATTCCGATCTGCATGATGTTCTCCGTGATTGGTTTGCAGGGGCCTATGATGATTAGCAACCAGCTGGAGATAAATTGCCGCCTGGTACTTAGTCTCATTACCAGGAGTATTGAATGGATCGGCTCACCAGCATGGGCGCCTTTGTCATGGCCGCCGAAGCCGGCTCGTACGCCGGCGCCGCCCAGCGCCTGGGCATGTCGCCGCAAATGGTCGCCAAACATGTGGCCGCCCTGGAGCATCGGCTGGGCGCTCGGCTGCTCAACCGCACCACGCGCCGGCAAAGCCTGACCGAATTGGGCAGTGCCTATTACGAGCGCTGCAAGCACATTGTCAGTGAGGCTCAGGCTGCTGACTCGCTGGCTCAAATCATGACCGACACGCCCCGCGGCACACTCAAAGTCAGTGCCCCGGTGACTTTCGGCTCTTACAGCCTGATGCCCTTCGTGACCGATTTCCTGCGGCAATTTCCAGAGGTGGAAATCGACCTGCACCTGACCGATCGCGCGGTTGATCTGGTGGAGGAAGGCTATGAAGCGGCGTTTCGTATCGGCCCTCTGGGCAGCACCAGTTTGACCGCCAGGCCCCTGGCGCCCTATCGCTTGATCGTGTGCGCAGCGCCCCGCTACCTGGCGGAACATGGCACGCCGCTGAACCCCGCCGACCTGCAACAGCACGAGTGCCTGGGCTATGCCTACTGGTCGCGCCCGGCCGACCGTCAATGGCAGTTCTGCCAGGGCGCCGATGTGCATGAAGTGCCGGTCCGCAGTCGTTTGCAGGTCAACGAGAGCAAGGCGCTGCTGTCGGCAGCAGTGGATGGTTTCGGCATCGTCCTGGGCCCGGCGGACTTCCTCGAACCGGCGTTGCGCCGGGGCGAACTGGTCAGGCTGCTGGACGCTTTCGAGACGCCCAGCCGGCCGATGCACCTGCTGTACAGCGCTCATCGACAAAAAACCGCCAAGGTCCGGCGGTTTATCGATGCGGCGATGCTGTGGTTCGCGGCGCAATAAGGCTGGTGCTGCTGGCCAGCGCGCAGCGGCACCCGCCCCGATGCGTTACAGGTTATCCGTCACCCGGCAGAGTTTGCTGTCATTCAACGGCGCGCTGGAGAACGTTGCCGAACCCACGGGCGCCTGCTTGAGCATCACCCCGCATTTGTACAGCCCCGAGGCTTCCACCTGGTAGTCCATGCCGGCCTTGGGCACGAAGCTGAACAGGTTGTAGCACTGGGCGCCGAGGTAGTGAAATGCGATGGGTTGGCCCGCCGGGACCAACAGCTCGCTGCGGGTGCCCGGCACCGTGGGTTGGACGGGGGCCGGCATGCCCAGGCTCTCGCCGTTGCGGTTGGCGTAGCCGTCACGGGCCACCACCATGACCCCGGCGCCCGGCAGGCGGAAATCGACACAGTCGGACCGAGGCACGCCCCGCACCATGCCGTCACTGATCACCCGCACGCGCACGGTTTCGCCACCCGGAGGCGTCGAATAAGGGGTGGAAAAAGACCGCACATCAGTCAGCGCTCCGCAGCCGGCAAGGGAGACCAGCAGACCGGCCACGCCCAACAGGCGCAGCGACAGGGAATGGGAGAAGGTGTGGGCATGGACGTGGGAAGGCAGAGGCAGTTGACTCAATGTGTCGCTCCTTGCGGGTCGGGTTCCAGTAACAATAACGACGCTCAGTCGCTGGCGTTTTATAAAGCGTTCATCAATCCTCGGCAATGCTGGCCCCGCCACCTCCCCCCTCCCTGAGCTCGGCACAAGGCAATAGCAACGCCATGGAGGCCAGCTTGAACAGCGCACGATCGATCCGGGCACTGAGTGGCACGTCACCGTGGACCGGCGCCTAGAACCGGTACCCCAACCCCAGCATGTAGACGAACGGATCGACGTCCACATTCACCTTGGAGCGGACCCCGAGGTTGCCATTGCTCACATAGGCATCGGTTTCAATGTCGATATAGCGCATCTGCGCGTTGAGCATCAGCCGGTCGGTGAGCATGTAGTCCATGCCCACCTGGGCCGCCCAGCCCCAGGAGTTGCTGGCGTGGAAATTGTCGAAACCTGCGGCTGCCGCCCGGCTGCCGACCTTCTCATCGTAGATCCAGGTGTAATTGATCCCCGCCCCCACATAGGGCTGGAACGCCGATTGATTGTGCATCGGGTAATACAGCAGGCTCAGGGTCGGCGGCAGGTGCTTGAGGGAGCCGAGCTTGCCATCGGCGATGCCGCCGGCGGTGCCACTGAGGCTCACGTCGTGTTCAAAGGGGGTCGCCGCCAGCAGTTCAACTGCCAGATTCTGGGTCAGCATGTAGGCGAAGTTCAGGCCCAATTGGGTATCGCTGCCCAGGCTCGCCTTGCCTCCCAGGCTGGTGCCAGCCAGGGCGCCACGATCGACATTGACGCTGGAGCTGCGCTCTCGCGGGTCCACCGTCACCGCGCCGGCGCGAACAATGATGTCGCCGGCCTCGAAAGCCTGGGCCGTGGAAACGGTCAGGGTCGACAGCAACAGGCTGGTACTCAGAAGGGTCAACTTACGCATGCATCACTCCACAACTCGAACAACGGCCAACCCGCCAGCCGTGCTCACGGCGGGCTGTGCCAGGGAGGCTTGAGTATCGAGAAGCCGGTAACCGCGCACATCTGCCGAATGACAGAGGCCGAGGCTGTTCAGGCGCAGGATGCGTTGCTGGGTATTTCGTGGATCAAGTCGGGAGTCAGGCTGCTGTGGCCAATCGCGACAGGAGCCGGTCAGTCCAGCAAGCCGGCATTCTTCAGCAGTTCGCCCAACCCTTGGGGAACCAGCGGCGTCTGCTCAGTGAAGCTTGCGCTGCCATGCCAACGGGCTACAAAGGGCGCGCCGTCGCTTTCCTGGGCGTCGAGTTGGGAGCGCTGGTAGAGCGTCGAATCCTCGAAACGGGCGTCGTACACCTGGACGATTTCATGGCTCGGTTTGCCGTCGTACACAAACAGACTTTCCAGGGTGCCGATCAGCCGCAGGTTGTTGATCGACTGCCCCAACTCCTCCTGCACTTCCCGGACAATGGCCTGGGCACTGTGCTCACCAAAATCGATCCCGCCGCCCAGGGGCCGGAACAGCATCTGTTGCTGATCCGCATCCTGGAATTGATTGACCAGGATCTTGCCCTGGTGGTGGAAGACGCACAGCGCAAGGGCGCGAATACGAGGTTCAGCCATGGGGATGACGTCCATTCAAAGGGGGCAAGGCGCGGCATTAGAGCATGGCGGGAGGAGCATCAGCCAACGTAGAAATGCCGCACTGCCAGTGCCTGCGGTTCTTCCATCGCTACAGGCAGTGGGCTCCCGCAACGGGCTCGTCGGCCCACCCCAGGCAGAGCCGGTCCTGGTGGGAGCGAACACCCGTGATGGGCTGAGCTTTATCGGAGAGGCGACTTCCAGGGCTTTAGGGGCTCCGGCGCTGGCACAACCAGTCCAGTGCGGTAAACACCGCGCCAGCCAGCAAGCCTATGAGCAGGAACGGCAGAATCAAGTGATCCAACAGGGGCTGCCAGACGCCCAGTTCGCCGCGCAATGCGACGCCATCCTGTGGCGCGCCCGGCGCACCAAACAACAACCAGATCAGCACGCCGCTGATACCTCCGCCAATGACGTAACGCCACGGAGTCGAGAAAAAACGCTGCATCAACCACAGCACCGGCCAACTGACTAACAGGCTCAACAAGGCGCCGACCAGGGCGAAAAAGCAGAACAGCGACAGGTTCTCCGAACCGCCGGGGTCCAGCAGCACCGCGACGCCACCCGAGGTCAAACCACCCGACACGGGAACCGCCAGGATCGTTGCCCAGCGTTGCTGAAAGCCCGGTTCGCGGCGAATGGCCAAACGCTCGATCCCGCTGACCACCAGGCTGTACAACGCCCCCAGCGCCAGCCCGCCCAACAGCGTCATCAGCCACAGGCCCATCGACGAGCCGTGTACCATCAGGCTGGCCACCCAGGCTTGAATCAACCCACTGACCAGATGCCGGCCCTTGAACCGGCCAAAACGCCGATCCCCCCACAGCAACAAGGGAATGCCCAAGACCGTGGCGATGACAAAACCAAACAGAAACCCGGAAAACAACTCCGTGGCGTTCCAGCCATTGCTCAGCCCCTTGGCCACGCACAACACCAGCCCGCCACAGAGGGGCACTGCGAATAAGCGGAGTTCGGCATTGGGCTTCATTGGGTTAAACCTTGGCTTGGCACAGTGTGGGGCGTTGATGATTTGAATTGCCCTTGAAGAACAACCACCCCCAAAGGCTGGACTTGTCGCTAATCGACGAGCGCCTCCGCCCTCAACAACGAGCACTGCACCAGATCATGGTGGGCCCCCAGCCAATACCCCGCCTGACGTGAAACCCCTTCGCGGACAAAACCTGCCCGCTCCAGCAACTTGAGGGACGCCAGGTTCTGCGGATGCACTTGGGCTTCGATCCGATTCAAGCCCATGTGGGCAAAACCCCAGCCGAGGATGGCCTCCAGTGCCTCCGTCATCAGCCCCTGCCCTTGCGCTTCACGCGCCAGTTCGAAGCCGATGGCGCAACTGCGCCACGGGCGGTTCCATTTGAACAGGCCGCAGGTGCCCAACAGGCCCGGTACGGACGGGCGCTCGATGCCCCAGCGAACGCCCGGGTTGGGCAAGGCCCGCCAACTGGCGAATTGGGCCAGCAGTTGCTCGGCCTGCCGGTATTCGGTCATGGGATCGGTGCCGAACCACTGCATGGCCTGGGCGTCGCTGTGAATGGCGAACAGCGCCGGAAGGTCAGCCGGGCCCAGCTCCCTGAGAATCAGGCGCGGGGTCTGGAGAAGCGGAAAATCACTCATGTGGATGGCTGCCCGGCCCTTGTGTACTCAGTGGCTTGCCGATGATCTCGGCGTACTCGCTCTTGATCTGTTCATAGCCGTACTGTTCCTCCAGGCGCTTCACGGTGAAGTGCCCACGGGCCATGTCCTGATAGAAATCGGTGAACAGCGCATTGATCGTGGCACCGGTAAAGGCGCCGATCACAGGCACCGCCTGGGCCGCGAATTTGCTGGAAATGGTCACGCCATAACGCGTCGCGACTTTCTCGATCAGCACCGCCAGCCAGGTGCCCACCTGCCCCGGCGATAAGCGGCTGACAGCGCCGGCGCCCTGCTTGGCGGCGATGGCCGCCAGCTCCTTGGACAGTTGCTGCATGGCCTGGGTGGTAAAGCTGCGGGTGATGTAATAACCGGTCTCGGTCGCGTCATCCGCGCTGCTGTTGCCGCCCATGGCAAACACTTCGATGCAGGCCTGCTTGGTGGCCAGGTCGTCCAGATCAAAGCCTTCACTGCGGGCCACATCCGCCACCGAGCGCATCATGATGGTGGTGGACACCGGCAGTTCGACAAACAGCGCGGTAAAGCCGAACGCCCCACCCACCGCTCCCGACGTGGCGGCATAGAGTTTGTGCAGCAAGGGGGAGGCTTGTTTCTTCGGGCTGTTGGCCAGGCTCCACAAGGCGGCGTCGGCGGAGCTGTGCAGCGCGGCCACCACCGCACCATTGATCTTTTTCGCCACCACCGCCGGCAAGGCCTTGACCGCGCTTTCGATGGGCGAACCGAGCAAGCCGGAAAGGCGCGCCGCCAGGGACGGAGCTTCCAGCAACCGCACCGCACGCTTGAGGTCCTGGTAGTCCTCCGGGCTGTCTTTGATGTTCATCGGCTTCTCCATGGTTGGCGCTCTGCTGGCCCTTGAATCCAAGCGCCACAACATGGACCTTGCTGGCCCCCCGGCGTTCCGAGGGCACCTGTCGAGCCCTGCTCAGTCGAACAGCACCTGCGTGGCCATCTCCGGGTATTGGGTGTTCATTTCGGCCAGGCATTTTTTCATCAGCCGAGCATCCTCCGGCAGGCGCTGGGACAACACCGGCCAACCGGTAATCCGCAACTGCTCGGGCAAGTCCACCAGCCCGGTGATCGCGTCCCAGAACGCGTCCCAATTACAGCCGTACCAATCGGGAAAACCCAGGACGTCGCGCAAACGGCCATGGAGTTCACCCGCGGTGGTCACGCTACTCAGATCGATGTCTACCACTGGCACGCGGTCCATTTCCTGCCCCTCGAAGCTGATTGATCGGTGCACAGGATAACGGAACTTCAGGGTGACCAAGGGGCCGTGTGCCCATCCATTTAGCCTGGCAATGGCCGCACTAACCCGCCGTTGTGCTTATCACTGAAATAGCCCGCAGCGCCTGTTTCATGCCCCGGGCCCTGCCCATACTTTGGCGGCCATCACTGCCAAAGGAAGCCCCCATGGAACCGCTCCGGATACCGCCGCTTACCGCCTTGTTGATCCAGCTCGCCGCCTTCGGCGTTGCCAGCCTGCTGATCGTCAGCCTGACCCTGCTGGGCAGTTGGATCGGGCGCCTGCTGCACTGATCAGGAACCTGCAATACCGTCGCTCAAGGCCCGGATCAACGCCTGGGCCTGGGCGTCGCGCTGGCCGCTGTAAAGCACCACGTCGCGACTGGGCAGCAGCGGCAGATCGAAGCGTTGCTGCACACTCACACAGCCTTCAGGTGCCATGCGGCCGACCATGGCGCCGATGCCAATGCCAGCCACCACCGCGGCGCCAATGGCGAGGATGCCGCTGCCGACAAAGGCCTCTTCCCACAGCCGGTCCTCGGCGTCCAGGGCGCTCATCACCATGCTGCGCATGCCACAGGGATCGGGCTGAATAGCCAGGGGCAACGGTGCGCCGGGTGACAGTCGGAAATCCTCGGCCGCCATCCAGTCAAAGCGTTCAGTGCCGATCACCTCGCCGTCCTGGCGGCGATTGTCATGGCGCAGGATCAGGGCCACGTCGAGCCGGCCCTGTTCGTAGCCGTCGAGCATGTCTCGGGAAGTGCCAAGGCTGAAGGCAACCACCACATCCGGGTCAGTGTTGGCCAGGCGCCGCAGCCATTGGCTCAGGTCGACACCGACAATGTGATGGCTGACGCCCACCCGCAAGGTGCGTTTCTGTTGGCCGAAGCAGTTGATCGCTTCCTGGTAGTTGTCCAGCAGGCGCCGGGCGCTGGCCAGGAACACCTGGCCCTGGGCGGACAGGATCACCCGCCGAGGCGTGCGCTCCAACAGCTTGCGGCCCAGGCCTTCCTCCAGCCGCTTGATCTTCAGGCTGATGGCTGCCTGGGTACCGCCCAGGGCGTCGGCGGCGCGGGTGAAGCTCTTGAGTTCGGCAACCAGGACGAAGGCCTGGATAGCGTCGATGTCGGGCATTTTCATTGAGAGACACAGCAAGGCAGACAGAGAGCGCGACGTTACCACGGCGCCGGGCCAGCGGTGGCAACGGCTTGCCAGCCTCGGCAAGCCCGTGCCACCGACCTGCCCCTGTCGCCAGCGTCAAAGCCTAGCAGGGCAAGGTTTGCAGCCACTGGCCTGAGTTTTGCTCTGTTTCTCGGCAAACCACCAAGGAGTCGCAACATGATAGGAAGCACCTCATCCAAAATGCCGGGCTATAACGCGCTCATCAGATCCTTGGAGAATGGCACCCTGAAGTCCATGAGGATTCAGGTCGCCAACGCGACACCGGAACTCCAGGCCAAACTGGACGCTACCTTTCTTGAGTCGGAACGCTCCAACGCAACGATGATCGCCACCTATAGAGCCAATCCCACCTGGGCGACCATCGACGACAAAAACAACACCGTCGAGCTGCCCGACGTGTCGTCACTGAGCAAGGACGCCGCCAGCCATGTGCTCCAGGGCCTGCAGTACCTGGTCGAAATCGGACGCCTGGACGGCAAGACCATCACCGCCAAAAATGGCGGCCTGTCGACCGACAGCACAGCGGTCTATCAGGACTGGCTGCAAGCGCAGATCGGCGTTGATGCCCATGCATAAGTAGCCCTGCGCGTGCGCCTCTGACTGCGCGAAAACGCTTTGCTGCGAATTCGACAGTCAGAGAGCGGCGCTAGGACAGCAACTCGCTGATCCACCGAACCTGCCGGACAGTTTCTTGCACCGTCGCCTCGGGTACGGCCTGCCGCGCCTTGGCGAAGTTGCTCAGGGTCTGCTGCTTCAGGCGCAACAAGCGTTGCCACTTCAGCAGGAACGCCGGGCTGCGTGCCTGCATCTGCTGTGGGCCAAAGTACAGTTCCTCGGCGCTGTAGGTCACCGGCCCGGAGCGTTCGGCAACGATGATTTCGTAGTCGAAGCGGTTTTCCCGCAGCACTTCTTCCGCGAGGATGCGATAGCCGTTGTCCATCAGCCATTGGCGCAGAGGCTGCTCGCCGCCATTGGGCTGCAGGATCAGCCGCTCCTGCCCGCTCAGGTACGTTTTGCCGCTGTCGAGGATGTCGCGAATGGTTTCGCCGCCCATGCCGCAGAGGCTGATCGCAGTGATCCTGTCTTCGGCCTCGATCGCCGCCAGGCCGTTGGCCTGGCGCACAGCGATGCGCTGCTCCAGACCGTTCTCACGCACGGTACGCTCCGCCGAGTAGAACGGGGTCAAGGCCACCTCGCCGGCCACCGCCGCCACAATGACGCCACGGCGCATCAACGCCACCGGCAGGTAGGCGTGGTCCGAGCCGATATCGGCCAGGCGCGCACCCGCTGGCACGTGCGCCGCCACACGCTCCAGGCGCATGGACAATGTCTGTTGGTTCAACTGCCGCCCCTTTCACCACGAACACCCGGCACCTTTGGCCAGATTGGGGCGCGATTCTGTCGAGCATCGCCGTACATTTCAAATTTATGCGACAAGGGCCAGGCTCAAACCCTGACCGCCCCTCTGAAAACCTATGACGGGCCACGTCACCGAGGCCAGATACCTGCGCTCTTGATAGACTGGCGCGTTTTTTACAGCAGGGATTTGCTGATGCAGCGCATCGTTATTCTGGGCAACGCGGGAAGTGGCAAATCGACCCTGCCCCGTGAACTCGGCCGCCGCCTGAATCTGCCGGTGGTCCACCTGGATACACTGTTCTGGGAGCCCGACTGGGTGGAAGCGGATAACCAGGTGTTCCGCACACGCGTCGAGCAAGCCGTCTCCGGGGACACCTGGATCAGTGAAGGCAACTATTCCCGCCGCACCTTTGACCTGCGACTGCCCCGTGCCGACCTGGTCATCTGGCTCGACACCCACCGAGCCACTTGCTTGCGCCGAGTCATGCTCCGCAGCGCGCTGAATCGACCACGGGCGGATCTGCCTGCGGGCTGTACCGAGAAATTGAATAAGGCGTTCTTGAAATTTCTCAGCTTCGTGTGGCATTTCGACCGGGTAAACCGCCCCGGCATCGAGGCCGTGCGCCAGGCCATCGCCCCGCAGATCCCGGTGATCCAACTGCGCAGCACTCGCGAGGTTTCCGAGTTTCTGGACGGTTTGCCCGCCCGAGCTTGAGCCTGGGCTATTCTGGCGTTTCGCCGATTTTAAGGAAGGACATGGACATTCGACTGACGCAAACCACGGACTGGATGCATTTAAAGCGCGTGCGCCTCGCCGCGCTTTTGGACACACCGACAGCCTTTGGCGTGAGTTACTCAACCGCCGCGAACTACAGTGACGAACAGTGGAAAGAACGAGCCTCGTCAACCCGAACAGAATTCTGGCTGGCCTTCAAGGACCACACACCCGTAGGCATGATCGGCGCCGCAGTCAGTGGCACCCATCGCTACAACTTGATCGGGATGTGGATCGAGCCCTCGGCACGTGGCTCTGGCGTAGCGAGTCGGCTGGTCGATGCAGTGAAACGCCGGGCGATCGAGAAAGGCCATGATCGGGTTTTTCTGGACGTCTCTCCCGACAATACAAGAGCCGCGCACTTCTATCTGAAGCAGGGCTTCTCCTTCATCGATGAGTGGGAGCCCCTGGAAAGCCATCCGCACATCCTGGTCCAGACCATGTTCTGGCAGGTGCAGACCTGACTCAAAAAAGCCGCTGCCTGAACCGCCCCAGGTTTCTTGAACAGTGAGCGAGCACTTTTGGCCGGAGACGGACGATCAGTGAAACTGAACTGAAAGCTAGAATTTATGCTCACTTGAAGGCTAGGTAAGTCTTGCTCTATTGCGGTGAGGGAATTTGATCCTGATCGAAAAAATCGGTCTTGTATTCGCCCCACTCCATATAGGAGTAGTACTTCGTCATCGCCTCAAAGTGGCTTCCCGCTTCAACTTCCCAAACACGCTTGGCTTCGGCGTGAAGAAGTCCACGAGCACTATCACCTTGAGGCCCGCTTAGACAAAATGTTTGGCCGTCATCAGGATCAAGCCACAGTTCGTACTTCATCTTTATTGACTCATGCTCGCTCCAGGCAAAGTGCTTTTTCTAGCCCTTTGATGGGGGCGAAGTCTATCACTACTGAAGTTTGCCGCTGCTGGGGGCAGTCCAGCCCAATGCCCTACTCCAAAGGCGCTGCATGTTTCGAGTGGCTCGGCTGAAAATCTCTCGCAGCAGGTGGGTGTCGTGCCGGGGCGCTTACTCAAACGCCGGGTACCAGACGTCACAGTACGGCTGCAATAGCGTGCTGGCCTGGGCTTTGTCTTCTTCATAAATAGCCAGAACCAGCGGTGAGTAGAGGTCGTAATACCAACGATCAACGTCATATCGCTCAGGTAGCAGCGTGCAAAGCAGGTCTTTTGTGGCCTGGCCTCGGCTCGGACGGTCACGGGATGACCTTCAATTTCCAGCAGGCTGGCGAACCTGAACGCCTTAATGAGCCCGCCCCGCCCTTACAACTCCAAGCTGATCAGTTCACTCATCCGCTTGCCGATCATCCCCCGCAACCACGCTGAATGAGCCTCCATTTCCACCAACGGAATATGGGTGCCCAAGCGGCGCTGGATGGTTTTGCCTTTGGGTCCTTTATAGGTCACTTGGTAGTGGCCAAACTTTTCGTACTCCCTCATCTGGTAAGGCGTGATGGAGTAGATATCGCTGAACGCTACCTGCACTTGCCTGGGTTTTCGCGCCGGGCGGGTTTCGCTGTAGGTGAGGCGTTGCTGGGTTTCGTCGAAGCTGAAATCGTGCACCCAGGGCTCGGAACCCAACCACCAGAAGATGCAGGCGGCCAGGCACGCGGTGCCAAACAAGGGGCCCAGCAGCAAGGGGTCGGTGAGGGTTTCTGCGTAGGTCAACGGTAGCCCTTTGGCGGCTTCGAACAAGGTGATCGCCAACAGCACCAGAGCGTAGACCGGCAAGGTAACCAGCAACACAAAGTAGAAGGCGACGGTGCCCAGGGAGCTGCCTCCCGAGCTGAACAGCTCACTGGGTTGATGATGCCAAAGGGGCGGATGCACAGGCGGGGTTGCGGGGGTGTCGGCCGCAGTGGCAGCGCGGGTGACCGGTGGCGTCGAGGGGTGGCGCATCATGCGTCGGACTCTGGAGGAGACGCTGCAAAAGGTACCACTCGCCACAGGCCGCCGCTCTTCTTGGTAAAAATCAGCGACCGCAGGCCATGTAACTCAGCGCATATTTCGTCCGCCATATTCCTGCTATGGGATTCCAGGCCCTTGCTGCGTGCCTCCCATACCCTAGTTTGTCATGGGCGCAGAGTGCTGGAACCGGCTCGCCTGCGCATGATGCCCAGCAGCCGAACCGAGGCATGACGTCCTCATGCTTCCGATAATGTGCCGTTGCTCAAGGCCTGCTGAAAGCACCTGGCAGCAGCAGTGAAAAGCGAAACTTCAAGGAGCAACACATGGGTTTTCTAACGGGCAAACGCGTTCTGATCGTCGGTGTCGCCAGCAAGTTGTCCATCGCGTCGGGCATTGCCGCGGCGATGCATCGCGAGGGCGCCGAGCTGGCCTTCACCTATCAGAACGAAAAGCTCCGCAGCCGCGTGGAGGAGTTCGCCACTGAGTGGGGCTCGAACCCTGGGCTGTGCTTCCCCTGTGATGTGGCCAGCGACGAGGACATCGCCCAGGTCTTTGACAAGCTTGGCCAACAATGGGACGCACTGGACTGCATCGTGCATTCGGTGGGCTTTGCGCCGGGCGACCAACTGGACGGCGACTTCACCGAAGCCACCACCCGCGACGGCTTCCGCATTGCCCACGACATCAGCGCCTACAGCTTCATCGCCCTGGCCAAAGCCGGGCGGCCAATGATGAAGGGGCGCAATGGCAGCCTGTTGACCCTGTCCTACCTGGGCGCCGAGCGGACCATGCCGAACTACAACGTGATGGGCATGGCCAAGGCCAGCCTGGAAGCAGGCGTGCGTCACCTGGCCGGCAGCCTTGGCCCGGAAGGCACGCGGGTCAACGCCGTATCGGCCGGCCCGATCCGTACCCTCGCCGCTTCGGGGATCAAGAACTTTCGCAAAATGCTCGCCGCCAACGAGGCGCAAACACCCCTGCGCCGCAATGTGACCATCGAAGAAGTCGGCAACGCCGGCGCCTTCCTGTGCTCGGACCTGGCATCGGGCATCAGCGGGGAAATCATGTACGTGGATGGCGGGTTCAACACCACGGCCATGGGCAACCTGGACGATTGATCTGGTGGGTCCTGCCGCTTCGGGTCGAAGCGGCATTTGCGTCAGGCGCATGGCCTGCGGGGTAGCGCGCAGTGGCGGACTTTGCCGCCGCTGCCAACAGCCGAGGCCCCTACCCCAAACTAGAAGTTCGCCGGCGTATTCGCGCTGATAATCTCGGCTTCGTCCTGCCCAATGTTCCTGAAACTGTGGGGTAAGGTCGTGGGGAAGTAATACCCGTCCCCCGGGTTCAACACGCTGACCTGGCCGTCCACCGTGAGCTCCACGGTGCCACGGGTGACGATCCCGCACTCTTCCCCTTCCGCGTGCACGATCGCTTCTTCGCCGGAGCTGGCGCCGGGGGCGTATTGCTCCCGCAAGAAACGCATCTGCCGGCTTGGCAACGGCGCGCCGACCATCAGCAGGCGCAGGCCGTCGCGGCCGAGGTCGGGTTGTTCGTTGGCGCGGAACACGTATTGATGTTCCCGGGGCGGCTGGTCGAAGGTGAAGAAGTCGGCCAGGGACATGGGGATGCCTTCCAGCAGTTTTTTCAATGAGCTGACGGAGGGGCTGACGCGATTCTGTTCGATCAGGGAGATGGTGGCGTTGGTCACGCCGCTACGACGGGCCAGCTCGCGCTGGGAGAGTTTGTAGCTTTCGCGAACCAGTTTGAGTCGGGTGCCCGTGTCCATAACAGCCTTATGTGAGGAAAACTCAAGGATATTGGCGGCGTGGAGTGCGGGCGACTGCTGTCGCGAAATTCGCCGTTTCCGTGCCCCTGGAAGATTAAAGTCGGCTATTAAATCACGTTTGTGCAGGCGGCTGTAGCGGGGGGTTTAAGGGTGACGCGCAGCGTCAGAGAAGGGCTTGCCCAGTAGCGCATGGTCACCCGCTGGATCGCTGCCAGCCGGCCCCCCACGCGCGTTCCCATGGCCCCCGCGGGAGTGCCGCCGGGGACCGATTGGCGAGGGCTTCAGACGCCGAAGCGGTCGCGCAGAGCGTAGTAGGCGGCGCCCATCGCGGTCAGTGGGGCCTGGAAGGTGCGGCCGCCGAACATCGGCATGTGCGGCAAGGAAGCAAAGGCGTCGAAGCGCTCGGCGTCGCCGCGGATCACTTCACTGATCAATTTACCGGCCAGGTGCGAACAGGTGACGCCGTGACCGCTGTAGCCCTGCATGTAATAGGCGTTCTTTTCGATACGGCCGAATTGCGGCATGCGCGACATGGTCAGCAAGAAGTTGCCGGTCCAGCGGTAGTCGATTTTCACGCCCTTGAGCTGGGGGAAGGTCTTGAGGATTTTCGGACGGATCAGTTGTTCGATATCGTCCGGCTCCCGGGCGCCGTACACCACGCCACCGCCGTAGAGCAGGCGGTTGTCAGCGGTCAGGCGGTAGTAATCGAGCAGGTAGTTGCAGTCTTCCACGCAGTAATTGTTGCTGATCAGGCTGCGCGCCACCTGTTCCGACAGCGGTTCGGTGACCACGATCTGCGAGCCGCACGGCATGCTTTTGCGGGTGACCCGAGCGTCCAGGTTCTGCGGCAAGTAGGCGTTGCCGGCGATCAGCAGGTATTTGGCGCGGACCACGCCCTTGGCGGTGCGCACCACATTGGGTTCGCCGTAGGTGATTTCCTCGGCCGCCGACTGCTCGAAAATCTTGCCGCCCAGGCCGATGATGGCGCTGGCCTCGCCCAGGGCCAGGTTCAGCGGGTGAACATGACCGCCCTGCTTGTCCAGCAGGCCGCCGACGTAGTTTTCGCAGCCCACTTCGCGGGCCATGTCGTTACTGTCGAGCAGGTGCAGATTCTGGTTGCCGTAGCGCTCCCAACTGCTTTTCTGTTCGGCCAGACCCTTGAGCTGTTTCTTGTTCAGGGCGGCGAAAATACCGCCCGGGCGATAGTCGCACTGGATGTCGTAGTGCTGGATGCGCTGGCGAATGATGTCGGCGCCTTCGAACATCATGCTGCCGAGGATCTCCGCGCTTTTTTCACCGTAGCGTTGCTCGATCACGTCCACATCGCGGCTGTAGGAGTTGACCAGTTGCCCGCCGTTGCGCCCGCTGGCACCGAAGCCGACCTTGGCCGCTTCCAGCACGGTGACGCTGTAGCCGGCCTCGGCCAAGAACAGCGCCGACGACAGCCCCGTGTAGCCGGCACCGATGACACAGACGTCGCACTCCACCAACTCTTCGAGCACGGGAAAGTCGCCGGTGTGGTTACGGGTCGCGGCGTAGTAACTGTTGACGTGGGTTTGCATGTTTCGGACTCCTGGGCGCTTGGCCGACGCGGGCCGGCAAGCGCCGTTGTTATGTGTCTTAGAGCTTGATCCAGGTGGCTTTGAGCTCAGTGTACTTGTCGAAGGCGTGCAGCGACTTGTCGCGACCATTGCCCGACTGTTTGAAGCCGCCAAAGGGCGCCGTCATGTCGCCACCGTCGTACTGGTTGACCCACACGCTGCCGGCGCGCAGGCTCCGGGCAAAGCGGTGGGCGCGGCTAAGGTTGGCGGTCCACACGGCGGCAGCCAGGCCGAAGATGCTGTCGTTGGCGATCTGCAGCGCCTGCTCTTCCGTGTCGAAGCTGATCAGCGACAGCACCGGGCCGAAGATTTCTTCACGGGCGATGGTCATGGCGTTGGTCACACCGTCGAAAATCGTCGGCTCCACGTACTGGCCGCCGGTCTCTTCCAGGGTGCGCTGGCCGCCGATCAGCAACTGGGCGCCCTGCTCCTTGCCGATGTCGATGTAGCGCAGCACGTTGTCCAGTTGCCGCTGATCGACCACCGCGCCGACCTTGGTCGCAGGGTCCAGCGGGTGCCCCGGGGTCCAGGCCTTGAGGGCCTGCACCAACAGCGGAATAAACGCCTCGCGGATCGAGCGCTCCACCAGCAGGCGCGAGCCGGCCACGCAGACTTCGCCCTGGTTGAAGGCAATGCCCGCAGCGGCGGCTTCAGCGGCGGCGCGCAGGTCCGGGGCATCGGCGAACACCACGTTCGGGCTCTTGCCGCCAGCTTCCAGCCACACCCGCTTCATGTTGCTCTGGCCGGAATACGCCAGCAGTTGCTTGGCCACCCCGGTGGAACCGGTAAACGCCAGCACGTCCACGTCCATGTGCAGGGCCAGGGCTTTGCCGACCGTGTGGCCGTACCCCGGCAGCACGTTGAACACACCCGGAGGAATGCCGGCATCGAGTGCCAGTTGGGCCAGGCGAATGGCGGTCAGCGGCGACTTTTCCGAAGGTTTGAGGATGAACGAGTTGCCCGCCGCCAGGGCCGGGCCGAACTTCCAGCTGGCCATGATCATCGGGAAGTTCCACGGCACGATGGCCGCCACCACGCCAGAGGGTTCCCGGGTAATCAGGCCCAACTGGTCGTGGGGCGTAGGCGCCACCTCGTCATAGATTTTGTCGATGGCCTCGGCGCTCCAGCGGATCGCGTTGGCGGTGGCTGGCACGTCGATGGCCATGGAATCGCCGATCGGCTTGCCCATGTCCAGGGTTTCCAGCAGGGCCAGTTCTTCCTGGTGCTCGAGGATCAGTTCGGCGAAACGGATCAGCACGCGCTTGCGCGCCGCCGGGGCCTGCAAGCGCCAGACGCCGGACTCAAAGGCCCGACGTGCGGCGACCACCGCCAAGTCGGCGTCGGCCTCGTCGGTGCTGGCGACCTGGGCCAGCAAACGCCCGTCCACCGGGCTGATGCTGTCAAAGGTCTGGCCGCTGGCGGCCCAGCGGTATTCGCCGTCGATAAAGGCCCGGCCCTCAAGGCTCAGGGACTGGAAGTACTGCTCCCAGTCATGGCGCTGCTTGGTCATGTCATGCACTCAACAGAGAAAGGGACAGCGGCCGTCAGACCGTGTGCAGGTACCAGTTGTATTCCAGGTCGGAGATGGAGTTTTCGAACTCCGCCAGCTCGCTTTCCTTGCACGCCACAAACACGTCGATGTACAGCGGGTCGATGTACTTGGCCATGACCTCGCTGTCATCCAGCTCGCGCAGGGCGTCGCGCAGGTTGTTCGGCAGGCTTTGCTCGTTCTGCTCGTAGGAGTTGCCTTCCACCGGGGCGCCCGGCTCGATCTTGTTGGTCAAACCATGGTGCACACCGGCCAGGACCGAAGCCATCAGCAGGTACGGGTTAGCGTCGGCGCCAGCCACTCGGTGCTCGATGCGCACCGCGTCCGGCGAACCGGTGGGCACGCGCACGGCCACGGTGCGGTTGTCGATGCCCCAGCTCGGCGAGTTCGGCACATAGAACTGCGCACCAAAGCGACGGTAGGAGTTGACGTTGGGGCACAGGAAGGCCATCTGCGCCGGCAGGGTTTCCAGTACGCCGCCGATGGCGTGGCGCAGGGCGTCGTTGGTCTCCGGGTCTTCGCTGGCGAAGATGTTGTTGCCCTGCTTGTCGAGAATCGAGATGTGCACGTGCAAACCGTTGCCGGCCTGGCCCGGGTAGGGTTTGGCCATAAAGGTGGTGTCCATCTCGTGGTCGTAGGCGATGTTTTTCACCAGGCGCTTGAGCAGCACCGCGTAATCGCAGGCTTTGATCGGGTCGCTGACGTGGTGCAGGTTGACTTCGAACTGGGCCGGGGCGCTTTCCTTGACGATGGCGTCGGCAGGGATGCCCTGCTCTTTCGCGCCTTCGAGGATGTCTTGCAGGCAGTCGACGTACTCGTCCAGGTCATCGATCAGGTAGACCTGGGTCGAATGCGGACGCTTGCCGGAGATCGGCGAACGCGGGGCCTGCGGGCGGCCGTTCACGTTGTCCTGGTCGATCAGGTAGAACTCCAGCTCGAACGCGGCGCAGATGGTCAGGCCCAGGTCGTCGAACTTGCTCACCACCTGGCGCAGCACTTCCCGCGGGTCGGCGAAAAACGGCTGGCCTTCCAGTTCGTGCATGGTCATCAGCAGTTGCGCGGTGGGTCGCTTCTGCCAGGGCTCGATGCTCAGGGTGTCGGGGATCGGGTAGCAGATGCGGTCGGAGTCGCCGATGTCCAGGCCCAGGCCGGTGCTTTCCACGGTGGAGCCATTGATGTCCAGAGCGAACAACGAGGCCGGGAGGTTGATGCCTTTTTCATACACTTTATGCAGTGCAGTGCGTTCGATGCGCTTGCCGCGCACCACACCGTTCATGTCTGCAATCAGAAGATCGACATACAGGACCTCGGGGTGTTTCTTCAGAAAGGCGTTGGCTTCGTTGAGCTGAACGGCACGCAGTGGGACCGACATGATGCACCTATGTGTTAATTATTATGTTCAAAGCTGTTGCTTGAGCGCAGTCAATCCGAAAGGAAAAGTGAAGTCAATAGCGAACACATCGACCAACACGTTAATTATTTTGCACCAATAACTAGCGAATAGCGCCACGAACCACGCAAAACCAGAACAACAGACATATACCGTATAGAATTTTTGACATTGAAGTTGTCAATTAAAATCAACGAGGCTAAGCTCTGGAAAAACTCGTTCCAGCGTGAATTTCGAGGTGATAAAAATGGCACTCAAGCCATTGATCGGCGTAACTGCGTGCGTCAAAGAGATCGGGCTGCACCCCTACCATGTCAGCGGTGACAAGTACTTGCGTGCCGTCAGCGTCGCGGCCCTGGGGCTGCCGGTGGTGATTCCGTCCCTGGCCGACCTGACCGACATCCAGGGCCTGTTCGAGCACCTGGATGGCCTGCTGTTCACCGGCTCGCCGTCCAATGTGGAGCCCTTCCACTATCAGGGGCCGCCCAGCGAAGCGGGCACCGCCCACGACCCACAACGGGACGCCACCACCCTGCCCCTGCTGCGCGCCGCCATCGCGGCCGGTGCGCCGGTGCTGGGCATCTGCCGCGGTTTCCAGGAACTCAACGTGGCCTTCGGCGGCAGCCTGCACCAGAAGGTGCATGAGGTGCCGGGCATGCTCGACCACCGCGAAGCCGACGACCCGCGCGTCGAGGTGCAGTACGCCCCGGCGCACCCGGTGACGATCCAGCCCGGCGGCGTATTCGAGCGCATGGGCCTGTCCGGCGAGATCCAGGTCAACTCGATCCACAGCCAGGGCATCGACCGCCTGGCCGACGGCCTGCGGGTCGAGGCCGTGGCACCGGATGGCCTGATCGAGGCCGTATCCGTGGAAAACAGCCAGGCGTTCGCCTTCGGCGTGCAGTGGCACCCGGAATGGCAGGTCCTGTCCAACCCGCCCTACTTGAGTATTTTCCAGGCCTTTGGCGACGCCTGCCGGCAACGCGCCGCGCAACGTCGCTGAGCCGTGGCTGCCGTTCCACGGCAGCCACTCCAGCCCTTCAACGAACCACACGCCCTGCCCCAGCGGCGAGCGCACCCGCGTGCGCCCGACGTTCGGCGTGAGCAACACACGGCAAGACCACAACAACAAATAGCGTCAGGCAGCCAGGACGGCTGCGCCGAATCAACCCGCCCCACGCGGGTTGGCCATCCACTTCAAGCCGGGCCGCCTTTGGCCCGGCGACTGACACCTGTTGGGAGTTTCACATGGCAAACGCCTCCAGCACTTACCGCAAGGCCCTTGAAGGCCATCCGGCGCCGCAGAAGGTTCTGGTCAAGGTCGACCGCGTGACCAAGAAATTCGATGAAACCGTGGCGGTAGACGATGTGTCCCTGGAGATTCACCAAGGGGAAATCTTCGCCCTGCTCGGCGGTTCGGGGTCCGGCAAATCCACCCTGCTGCGCATGCTGGCCGGCTTCGAACGGCCCACCGAAGGACGCATCTACCTGGATGGCGTAGACATTACCGACATGCCGCCCTACGAGCGGCCGATCAACATGATGTTCCAGTCTTACGCACTGTTCCCACACATGACCGTGGCGCAGAACATTGCCTTCGGCCTCAAGCAGGACCGCTTGCCCGCCAGCGAAATCGAGGCCCGGGTCGAGGAAATGCTCAAGCTGGTGCACATGACCCAGTACGCCAAGCGCCGCCCTCACCAACTGTCCGGTGGCCAGCGCCAACGTGTGGCCCTGGCCCGCTCCCTGGCCAAGCGCCCGAAACTGCTGCTGCTCGACGAACCCATGGGCGCCCTGGATAAAAAGCTGCGCTCGCAGATGCAGCTGGAGCTGGTGGAAATCATCGAACGCGTGGGCGTGACCTGCGTGATGGTGACCCACGACCAGGAAGAGGCCATGACCATGGCCCAGCGCATCGCCATCATGCACTTGGGCTGGATTGCCCAGATCGGCAGCCCGATCGACATCTATGAAGCGCCGGTCAGCCGCATGGTCTGCGAGTTCATCGGCAACGTGAACGCCTTCGACGGTACGGTCATCGAGGATCAGGAAGGCTACGCGGTGATTCACTGCCCGGAGCTGGAACAGAAGATCTACGTCGGCCACGGCGTCAGCACCTCGGTGCAGGACAAGTCGGTGACCTACGCCATCCGCCCGGAAAAAATGCTGGTCAGCAGCACCGCGCCCGAGGCCCGCTACAACTGGTCCCGGGGCAAGGTCCACGACATCGCCTACCTCGGCGGCCACTCGGTGTTCTACGTGGAATTGCCCGGCGGCAAGATCGTCCAGTCGTTCATGGCCAACGCCGAGCGACGTGGCGCACGGCCGACCTGGGATGACCAGGTCTACGTCTGGTGGGAAGACGACAGCGGCGTGGTACTGCGCGCATGAGGACCTCCGCCATGACTCTGAATCAGCGTTTGATCCGTGTGCTGCCCAGCGGTCGCAAGCTGGTGATCGGCATTCCCTTCCTCTGGCTGTTCCTGTTCTTCATGCTGCCGTTCTTCTTGGTGATGAAGATCAGCTTCTCGGAAGCGGCCCTGGCCATTCCGCCCTACTCGGAGATCTACAGCTTCGCCGAGGAAAAATTCCAGTTGCTGCTGAACCTGGGCAACTACACGCTGCTGGCCGGTGACGAGCTCTACATCTCGGCGTACCTGGGCTCGCTGAAAGTCGCCCTGCTCAGCACCCTGATGTGCCTGGTGGTGGGCTTTCCCATGGCCTACGCCATCACCAAGGCCAGTAAGGAAGCGCAAAACGTCCTGCTGCTGTTGATCATGATGCCGACCTGGACCGCGATCCTGATTCGCGTCTATGCGTGGATGGGCATCCTCAGCAACAACGGCCTGCTCAACGCCTTCCTGATGTGGAGCGGCCTGACCTCCAGCCCGATCGAGATCCTCAACACCAACACCGCGGTGTACATCGGGGTGGTGTACGCCTACCTGCCGTTCATGATCCTGCCGCTGTACGCCAACCTGGTGAAACACGACCAGAGCCTGCTGGAAGCGGCCTCGGATCTGGGTTCGAGCAACTTCAACAACTTCTGGAAAATCACCGTGCCCCTGGCCAAGAACGGCATCATCGCCGGTTGCATGCTGGTGTTCATTCCGGTGGTCGGCGAGTTCGTGATTCCGGAACTGCTGGGCGGCCCGGAAACCCTGATGATCGGCCGCGTGCTGTGGCAAGAGTTCTTCAATAACCGCGACTGGCCGGTGGCCTCCGCCCTGGCGGTGGTGATGCTGGCGATCCTGATTATTCCAATCCTGCTGTTCAACCGCAGCCAGGCCAAAGAAATGGAGGCACGGGCATGAAGCGTTTCGGCTTTGCAAAACTGATGCTGGTGCTCGGCCTGCTGTTTATCTACCTGCCGATGCTGATCCTGGTGATCTACTCGTTCAACGCGTCGAAGCTGGTGACGGTGTGGGGCGGCTGGTCGTTGAAGTGGTACGTCGGCCTGTTGGACAACACCCAGCTCATGGGCTCAGTGCTGCGCTCCCTGGAGATTGCCTGCTACACCGCCGTTGCCGCCGTGGCCCTGGGCACCCTGGCCGCCTTCGTCCTGACCCGGGTCACCCGCTTCAAGGGCCGCACCCTGTTCGGCGGCCTGGTGACCGCGCCCTTGGTGATGCCGGAAGTGATCACCGGCCTCTCGCTGTTGCTGCTGTTCGTGGCCATGGCCCAGTTGATCGGCTGGCCCATGGAGCGCGGCATCGTCACCATCTGGATCGCCCACACCACCTTCTGCGCCGCCTATGTGGCGGTGGTGGTGTCGGCCCGCCTGCGCGAACTGGACCTGTCCATCGAAGAGGCGGCCATGGAACCTGGGCGCCCGGCCGTTTCAAGGTGTTCTTCCTGATCACCATCCCGATGATCGCGCCGTCCCTGGCGGCCGCGGCATGATGTCCTTCGTCCCAC
>NZ_JALQCW010000021.1 GCF_023241715.1 Pseudomonas morbosilactucae | reverse complement strand
CAAGGCGGTATCGGTGAGCGACCCGGGCAACAAGCACGCCTTCCCGTACAGTGTGGGTCGTCGGCATGGTTTCAACGCCGAGAAGGTCAAGGCCGCCCTGGGTGCCGATGCGCGACCAACTCCTGGGACTTTTGTAGGAGCCGGCTTGCCGGCGATGGGGCCCTTGGATCAGGTGGTGATCTTGGCGGCGTCATCGCTGGCGAGCCAGCTCCTACATGGGGGATAGGGCGGCATTTTTGTAGGAGCCGGCTTGCCGGCGATGGGGCCCATGGATCAGGTGGTGATCTGGCGGCGCTATCGCTGGCAAGCCAGCTCCTACATGGGGCGGTGGTCAGGCGGGGATTGGCTGGTGAAGCCGGCTGCGTTGCAACTGTTGCGCGGCATTGCGCAGCAAGTGCTCGGTGGCATCCCAGCCCAGGCAGCCATCGGTGACGGACACGCCGTAACGCATGGACGTACTCAGCGGTTGGCAGCCTTCAAACAGATGGCTTTCGAGCATCACCGCCACCAGCGAACGGTCGCCTTGCAGGCGCTGCTCCAGCACGTCGTTGAACACCGCCGGTTGGCGCAAAGGGTCCTTGCCGCTGTTGGCGTGGCTGCAGTCGACCATGATCCGCGCGGGGATCGACAGCTTGTGCAGGTCACGCTGGACCTGGGCCACGCTTTGGCGGTCGTAGTTCGGCCCGCGATGGCCGCCACGTAGCACCAAGTGAGTGTCCGGGTTGCCTGGGGTCTGGATGATCGCCGGGTGGCCCTGGCTGTCGACGCCGAAGTGGCGATGCGGGTGAGCCGCCGAGCGCATGGCGTCACAGGCGATGGCCACGCCGCCGTCGGTGCCGTTCTTGAAGCCCACGGGCATGTCCAGGCCGCTGGCCATTTCCCGGTGGATCTGCGATTCGGTGGTGCGCGCACCAATCGCCACCCAGCTCAGCAGGTCATCGAAGTAACCCGCGGCCATGGGTTGCAGCAGCTCGGTAGCGATCGGCAGGCCGAGGCGCAGCATCTCGCGCATCAGCTCCCGGGACAGGGTCAGGCCACCAGCCATGTCGTCACTGCCATCCAGGTGCGGGTCGTAGGCCAGGCCTTTCCAACCGACGGTGGTGCGCGGTTTTTCCACGTAGGCGCGCATCACCAACAGCAGGTCGTTGCTGAGCTCGGTGCTCAGTTCGGCCAGCTTGGCAGCGTATTCCAGGGCGGATTGCGGATCATGGATGGAGCAAGGGCCAACGACCACCAGCAGACGGGAGTCGACACCGTCGAGGATGGCGCGCACCGCTTGGCGATGGGCGGCTACTTGCTGGGCCAGTGCGGTGGACAGCGGCAGCTGTTGCTTGAGTTGCAATGAGCTGGGCAGACGCAGGCTCAGGGCTTCATTGGCAGAAGACAGGGTGGACAGCGGCAGAGCGGAGACGGACGAGTTCATGTTCAAGGCTTCCTGGGCTGGCGGCGGGTGGCTCCCCGCGCGCGACCCTACTGGGGTGTTCGACAATTGGCCGGGTTGGCTTCGAGTGATGGCTTGCCACCTGTGGGTGACCGATCGGAGGCGGCAGGCTGTCCCGAGCGGAGGCTGCTAAATCGCCAGGCGTAGGCTGTGTCGTTGCGGTAATAAGTGGTGTTCATGTGATCAATCCTCAGTGAGTTCGGTGTGTTGCTTGAAAAACGTTAAGCCCTAAAAAACAAAACCCCCGGTCGGGAAGCCGACGGGGGTGAGAAGTTCTCTGGTGGGCGACCCGTGAAAGTGGGCGCCGGTTTGGGTATCAGGCGCGCCAATGGCTAAACCAATACCCAAAATAAACGTTCACTGGAGCGCTGTTGCCATTTGCCCAGGCAGCCGCGACCGAGCGCAGGGCGCTGGCGGTGTGGCGATGCAGGGAAAGGGTGCGGGGCAACATGCTGTTTCTCCGTGAAAGTGGGCCGAGCTTACTAGAGGCAGGGGCGGCGATTCAATGGGTAATTTCTATCATGTGACTAAGGTCTGGCTATGGGTGGACGCAGGGTCAGCGAGCGCGATTTTTTATGCGACACTCGCCGCCTTGCGCCAATCCCTCCCGCAGGAAGCCCCATGACACCATTGACTCTCGCTGCCGCCCAGTGCATTTCCATCGCCGGTGACCTGCCGGGCAATATCGCCCGGCACCTCGAATTCATGCGGGTCGCGGCAGGGCAGGGTGTGCAGTTGCTGGTGTTTCCCGAGCTGTCATTGACGGGCTATGAACCCGGGTTGGCGGCGAGCCTGGCCTTGTCGCCCGAGGCGACGCTGCTGCAACCGCTTCGGGACCTGGCCCGGGAGCTGGGGGTGACGGCGGTGGTGGGGCTGCCGATTCGCCTGCAGGCTGATGCCGGGGTGTTGATCGGGGCTCTGGTGTTGGGCGCCGATGGCCGTTTGCAGCTCTATAGCAAGCAGCATCTGCACAGCGGCGAGGAGGTGTTTTTTACCCCTGGCACGGGCGGTTCGCCCCTGCAGTTCGACGAGCATCGCATCGCCCTTGCGGTTTGTGCCGACTTCGCCCAGGCCAGCCATGCCCAGGCCGCTGCGGATGCAGGTGCCGGTGTCTACGCGGCGGGGGTGTTGATCAGTGAGCAGGGTTACGCCGCAGACAGTGCTGTGCTGCAGGGTTATGCCCGGCAGTACGGGATGCGGGTGCTGATGGCCAACCATGGTGGCCCTACCGGCGGTTGGGTATCGGCGGGGCGCAGTGCGGTCTGGGGCGAAGACGGCGAGCTGATTGCCGCGTCCTCGGGTGTCGGTGATCAACTGGTGATTGCCCGCTACCGGGCCGGCGTCTGGCACGGACAGGTGCTGACCGTGGAGCATTCATGAGCGGGTTTGACTGGCGCCCAGCGGGTGAGGCCGACCTGGTGTTCGCCCGTGATCTGGCGCGTTCGAACCTGCTGGCTTATTACATTCGGCATGATTTGCTGTGGCAGGACGAGGCCTTCGATGTGGCCTGGGCCGGTCGGAAAAACCTAATGATTTGCAATCAATCAGGGGTACTGGGCTTTGTCAGCCTGAGTCGCGACCTGCGGGCGCTGTACATCCGCGAGTTGCATGTGCTTGAAGCCTGGCGCGGGCAAGGGGCGGGTGCCTGGGCCATCGAACAGGTACTGGGCATAGCGCGCGCGGAGCAGCGTCGCCTGCTGCGCCTCACCGTATTCAACGACAACCCGGCTCGTCGCCTCTATGAGCGGATGGGCCTGGCGGTGGTGGGGCAGGACGAGTGCTTCCTGATGATGGAGCGCCCGAGCCTCTAGCAGGGGCCGGGGCCTGATTGAGGCTGATGCGACCTGTTATTGCTTATCTCCGGCGGTTGGCTTTTATATAGCGCTTGCGATTAGTTTGTACGTCGCTTTTTTGCTAAGGTGTCCGACAACCTATAAAGACCATATCGCGAGGTGTCTGCTTGATTAGGGTGCTAGTAGTCGATGATCACGATCTCGTTCGTACAGGCATTACACGAATGCTGGCTGACATCGATGGCCTGCAAGTAGTCGGACAGGCCGAGTCGGGAGAGGAATCCCTGCTCAAGGCGCGGGAGTTGAAACCCGATGTGGTTCTCATGGACGTCAAGATGCCCGGGATTGGCGGTCTTGAAGCCACGCGCAAATTATTGCGCAGTCATCCAGATATCAAAGTCGTTGCTGTGACCGTCTGCGAAGAAGATCCATTCCCCACCCGGCTGCTGCAAGCCGGTGCGGCCGGCTACCTGACCAAAGGCGCAGGGCTCAATGAAATGGTTCAGGCCATTCGTTTGGTCTTTGCCGGACAGCGCTACATCAGTCCGCAAATTGCCCAGCAGTTGGTGTTCAAGTCCTTCCAGCCGTCCAGTGATTCGCCCTTTGATGCGTTGTCGGAGCGGGAGATTCAAATCGCCCTGATGATCGTTGGCTGCCAGAAGGTGCAGATCATTTCCGACAAGTTGTGCTTGTCGCCGAAAACCGTGAATACCTACCGTTATCGAATTTTCGAGAAGCTCTCGATCAGCAGTGACGTCGAACTGACGTTGCTGGCGGTTCGTCACGGCATGGTCGATGCCAGCCTCTGAAATGACCGACCTGTTTGATCCCAGTGCTTTTCTCTCTACCTGCAGTGGCCGTCCTGGCGTGTATCGCATGTTCGACAGCGATGCGCGCCTGCTTTATGTGGGTAAAGCCAAGAATCTGAAAAACCGTTTGGCGAGTTACTTCCGCAAGACCGGCCAGGCGCCGAAGACCGCTGCCCTGGTGGCGCGCATCGCCCAGATCGAAACCACCATCACCGCCAACGAAACCGAAGCGCTGCTGTTGGAGCAGACGCTGATCAAGGAGTGGCGCCCGCCGTATAACATCCTGCTGCGTGACGATAAGTCCTATCCATATGTGTTTCTGTCGGATGGGGCCTTTCCGCGTTTCAGCATTCATCGTGGGGCCAAGAAGCAGAAGGGCAAGTACTTCGGTCCTTACCCGAGCGCCGGCGCCATTCGCGAAAGCCTCAGCTTGCTGCAGAAGACCTTTATGGTCCGTCAGTGTGAGGACAGTTATTACAAAAACCGCACCCGGCCGTGCCTGCAGTATCAGATCAAGCGCTGCAAGGCGCCCTGTGTCGGCCTGGTGGAACCTGAGGTGTATGCCGAGGACGTGCGCCACTCGGTGATGTTTCTCGAGGGGCGCAGCAATGCCCTGACCGACGAACTCTCCAGCGGCATGGAGGCCGCGGCCAGCACCCTGGATTTCGAACGGGCTGCGGAACTGCGCGACCAGATCTCGCTGCTGCGCCGGGTCCAGGACCAGCAAAGCATGGAAGGCGGGACCGGCGACGTGGATGTGGTCGCGGCGTTCGTCAACCCGGGCGGCGCCTGTGTGCACCTGATCAGCGTGCGCGGTGGGCGGGTGTTGGGCAGCAAGAACTTCTTCCCTCAGGTGGGTATCGAGGAAGAGGTGGCGCAAGTCATGTCGGCGTTCCTTGGCCAGTATTTTGTCAGCAGCCCCGAGCGCGACCTGCCCAGCGAATTGATCGTCAACGTGGTCAATGACGACTTCCCGACCTTGATTGCGGCGATCCACGAACTGCGTGGTCGCGAGCTGAGCATCAGCCATCGGGTGCGCGGCACCCGGGCGCGGTGGCAGCAGCTGGCGGTGACCAACGCCGAACAGGCGCTGAACGCTCGCCTCGCCAATCGGCAGCATGTGGCTGCGCGCTTCGACGCCTTGGCCGAAGTGCTGAACCTGGACGAGCCACCGCAGCGCCTGGAGTGCTACGACATCAGCCACTCCAGCGGCGAGGCAACGGTCGCGTCCTGCGTGGTGTTCGGCCCGGAAGGTCCGATCAAATCCGACTACCGTCGCTACAACATCGAAGGCGTGACCGCCGGCGATGACTACGCGGCGATGCACCAGGCACTGACCCGACGCTTCAGCAAGCTCAAGGACGGAGAAGGCAAGCTGCCGGATATCCTCCTGGTGGACGGTGGCAAGGGCCAGTTGTCCATGGCCCGTGATGTGCTCAATGAACTGGCGGTGCCGGACCTGATCCTGCTCGGCGTGGCCAAGGGCGCAACGCGCAAGGCGGGGTTCGAAACCCTCTACCTCAACGACGCCGCCCATGAGTTCACCCTGAAGGGCGATTCGCCGGCGCTGCATTTGATCCAACAGATTCGCGACGAAGCTCACCGTTTCGCCATCACCGGCCACCGCGCCCGGCGCGGCAAGACCCGGCGCACCTCGACCCTGGAAGGGGTGGCGGGGGTCGGCCCGAAACGTCGTCGCGACCTTCTTAAACATTTTGGTGGATTGCAGGAGCTGTCTCGTGCAAGCATCGAAGAGATCGCCAAAGCACCGGGGATCAGTAAAAAGCTTGCTGAGTTGATTTATGCAAACCTGCACAGCGAGTAGAATGCCACCTCACCTCGTAGCCAGTTGTGCCGATGAATATCCCTAATCTGATCACCGTTCTACGCGTCCTGCTTATCCCGATTTTCATATTGCTGTTTTACCTGCCCTATAGCTGGAGCTATATGGCCGCCAGTTCGGTGTTTGCCTTTGCGGCTGCCACTGACTGGCTGGACGGGTACCTGGCACGCCGCCTGGAGCAAAGCACCCCGTTCGGGGCCTTCCTCGATCCGGTGGCTGACAAGCTGATGGTGGCGGTGGCCCTGGTCCTGCTGGTCCAGGAACACGGCAACCTGTGGCTGACCCTGCCGGCGGCGGTGATCATCGGTCGTGAAATCGTCGTCTCGGCGTTGCGCGAATGGATGGCCGAACTGGGCGCGCGCGCGCAGGTGGCGGTCTCCAACATGGGCAAATGGAAAACCGCCGCGCAGATGCTGGCGCTGGTGATCCTGCTGGCCAACCCATCCGATTTCAGCTTCTGGGTGCTGGTGGGTTATGCCTTGCTGTTGGTTGCAGCCGGCCTGACCTTGTGGTCCATGCTCCAGTACCTGCGGGCTGCCTGGCCCCACCTGAAGACCGATACGGAAAAGAAATAAAACTTTTTTGAATCAAGGGGTTGACGGCGGTTCTGATTTCTATAGAATGCGCACCACCAAGACGCGGGAATAGCTCAGTTGGTAGAGCACGACCTTGCCAAGGTCGGGGTCGCGAGTTCGAGTCTCGTTTCCCGCTCCAAACATAGCGCTGCAGAGTTCCACTGAATTCTGTAAGTGATTGAAATAAGGGCCTTTAGGCTCTTTTTTCGTTCCGGCGGGAACCACTGAAATCCAGCACTATCCGGTGCGTTTAAGTCCCGATTTAAGTCCCGAATGGGAATCTTGAATTTGGACGAGTACTGAATCGGTTTGTTGCTGGAGCAGCTTGGATAACGAGATGAGCATCTGGCCCTGACTCTGTTCAGGAGCTCGCTATGGCACTCTCGGATATGACTGTCCGGCACGCCCGAATCACCGGTAATGACTACACGCTAGGCGACACGGATGGGCTTGCGCTCAATGTGACGGCCCACGGCGGAAAAATCTGGCGTTTCAGGTACTACTGGGCTGGCACGCAGAAGCGCATGTCCCTGGGTAGTTATCCGCAAATCAGCCTTAGAGAAGCCCGAGCGCGACGTGATGAGGCGCGTGCCTTGGTTGCCCAAGGAATCAACCCCTATGAGCACCGTAAACAGCAACGCCGTGCTGTTCGGTTTGCGGCAGAGCATACCTTCGAGGCCGTGTTCAATCAGTGGGTAGAGTTTCGCCGGCTGAGCCTGAAGGAAGGCCGCCAGAGCACGCTCTCGCAAATCTTAAGAATCTTCAATAAAGACATCCTGCCCATACTGGGTGGACGGCCTGTCTACGACATCAATCGTCACGATCTGCTGGATTTGCTGAGCAGGATCGAACAGCGCAAGGCTTTAACGACAGCCGAAAAATGTCGGACTTGGTTCAACCAATTGTTCCGCTATGCGCTGGTGAAGATCGAGGGGCTGGAACATAACCCGGCTTCAGACCTCGATGTGGTCGCACTTCCCCAACCGCCTGTTACACACAATCCATTTCTTCGAATGGACGAGCTCCCGGGGTTGATGGCTGCTCTTCGAAACTACGGCGGTGCCAACCAAACACGCCTTGGCCTTCGATTGTTGTTGCTGACGGGGGTCCGCACGGGCGAGTTACGATTGGCGACACCCGATCAGTTCGATCTGGAGAAGCGCTTGTGGGTCATACCGGCGGAAGTGGTAAAGCAGCTCCAGTTAGCGATGCGGAAGCCAGGGAAGCAGGCCCAAAATGTACCAGCCTATATTGTCCCGCTGTCGGTTCAGGCGCTAGAGATCGTGCGTCACTTGCTGGACCAGGTTGTCCCCGCACAGCGCTACTTGTTTGCGCATCGAAGCGACCTGAGCAAGCGCATCAGTGAGAATACGCTGAATGGCGCGCTACGCCGGATGGGGTACGTCGATCAACTCACGGGGCATGGCATGAGGGCGACGATCTCGACGGCGTTGAACGAGATCGGATACCCGAAGATGTGGGTGGATGCCCAGCTTTCTCATGCTGATCCGGATAAGGTGAGTGCGGCCTACAATCACGCGGAGTACGTGGAGCAGCGCCGGACCATGATGCAGGATTGGGCGAACCGTCTGGATCTGTGGGGGCAGGGCCAGCTGAAAGCGGCAAGCTCTCCGCTGACTATTCGTTTAGAGGGCGCAGCTTCGCTGCCGTTACTGGAAAACGCGAAGGGAAATGCCGTTCTGTACAGCAGCTTTCCACCGGCGACCACCCCGGCGGCGATGCTGGACAGTCGCGAGAATGCCCCCATGGAGTCCAGCCGATTGTCTGTCGTAGCTGCTCCGACACGGACTGAAAAAGCTCACAACTCTCACATGTCTGACATCCAGTCTGAACGCGCGGAAATGTTGGCCACGTTTGAGGCTCCGAGTAACTTGCCGTTGCTGGTTTTCGCCAGGCTGGCCGGCAAATCCCGTGATCAGATCAATCGCGATATTAAGGCTCGCCGCCTGCTGTCTCTGAGCCTGGGGAATCGCGGTCAGCGCATTCCCGATTGGCAGCTTGATCCATTGCGGTACAAATTGGTTCTCGCGGTGCTGATGCAGTCTCCGGATATGGATTCATGGAAGCTTTATCGCACTCTTTGTAAACCCCATGAGCGACTAAAAGGTCTTTCGCCAATTGATGTACTCACTCTGGAGAATTTCGACGTTACCGCACGGATCGTTTGCACTGCCTTAGGCTCGCGCTGAGGTGCTGTCTTCGAGCAGTGACAGCGGATGTTGCCGCTTGCTTAAGTGCATCTGGCACGAGCTACTTCTGGGTGCGTGGAGTTCACAAGTTACGTGAAATGTTGGAGAGGGGCGGAGAGAGGCTTCTATTGCGCAGAGTGACACCATTTGGCAATATCTCGCCCCCGAACTCTCTTGTCAGCTCTCCATCCCTCTCATTTGGGGGCTGCGTCTTGGAGAGGGTGGGTAACCCGGCCTCGCGCCGGGTTTTTTATTCGCCCGGCAGGCATGGCTGGCAGATAAATTTTGAATATTCAGCGACCCTATGTATGGGGTGCTAGGGGTCGAGTGTTCGAATCACTCCGTCCCGACCATATAATTCAAAGGGTTGCGAGATTTTATCTCGCGACCCTTTTTTGTTTTCAGGTGTTTTTACCCCCACAAAACGTCCGGCTCTTGATGGACATTTCGATGTGATACCACTATCGGAGTTTGCCCAGTGGACTTCGATCCTTTTTCGATATTGAGCTGTGTCGGTCGTAATATGTGACGTTCGATGATGGGCAGAGGAACCAGTGACGACCAAAGGCACATTACGGCTGTCGCTATAAGAGATATCATCCCGCCATCAGCTCAATAGGGGCTCCCTGGCCGTTCAGTTTCGGCACTCCCTTGAGCATAACGACAAGGATTGTTGCGCATGGACGATATCGTTCAGCCCCTCACACCCCAAGAAGAAGCCCCGCCTAAGGAAGTAAAGGTCCTTGCCACCTTGGTAGCAAAGCTAAATCTTGCAGATTTCCAGAACGCTATCCCTGTGATTCGCGAGCTTCGTATCTCGAACGAAACGAGTAATCGTTTCGTCAATGCCACTCTTACGCTTAGCTCGGCCCCCGAGGTATTTAAGTCTAAGATCTGGCGGATCGACGAGATCGCTGCAGATAGCTTCCGGGTCATACCTGGGCTTGATCTTGTCTTGGACGGCCCGTTGTTGAGTCGCCTGACAGAGTCAGAAATGTCGACCTTTACGTTTGTCCTCGAAGCCGATGACAAGGAGGCGGAGAGCGGTCGCAAGGAAGTTGCTCGGCTTGAACAGGTCGTAGACCTTTTGCCCAGAAACCAGTGGGGCGGATTGCGGCATTTACCAGATATGACTGCGGCTTTTGTTCAGCCGAATGATGCAGCGGTTGAGCGGTTGCTCAAACAGGCAGCCGAGTTGCTTCGTCTTAGCGATAAGCCGTCCGCACTTGACGGATATGAGGGTGGCCCCAAAAGAGCTTGGCAGTTGGCGTCGGCAGTGTGGGGCGCGGTGGCGCGCATGAAGCTCGACTATGCGTTGCCGCCGGCCAGCTTTGAACAATCAGGACAGAAGATTCGTAGCCCTAGTCAGCTTGCTGACTCCGGGTTGGCTACTTGTCTCGACCTGACTCTGCTTTTCTGCGCAGCATTGGAGCAGATTGGTCTTAACCCCGTGATCGTATTCACCCATGGTCATGCTTTTGCTGGTTTGTGGCTTAAGCCAGAAGAGTTTACGACTGCCGTGGTGGATGATGTCACTGCAGTACGTAAGCGGGTGAAGCTTCAGGAGCTCGTGCTGTTTGAGACCACTCTTATTACCCACGCCTCGATACCGCCATTCTCTTATGCGGTAGAGATGGGCACGAAACAGGTAGCCGAAGACGCTGAAAGTGTTTTCGAGATGCTGCTAGATATCCGTCGCGCCCGTTTGCAACGTATCAAACCGCTCGCCAGCTCAGAGGCTCAGATTGCACGTGTCGCCGTTGCTGAGTCTGATGAAGCCCCATCGCTTCTTGTGGAGGAAGGGATTGGCATCGCCGATGACAATATTAAGGTGCAGGTTGAGGATCTGTCTAAGCTCGACCCAGCAGATCGCCTCGGCCGGTGGCAGCGAAAGCTTCTGGATCTGTCGCTTCGAAATAACTTGCTCAATTTCAAAATGGGTAAGCGAGCGCTGAAGCTTGAATCTCCTGATCCCGGTGCTCTCGAGGACATTCTTGCAAGTGGACAGTCTCTGAAGCTGCTTACCAGGCCTGACCTGATGGATGGCGCAGATCCGCGTGAGCGCACACTCTATGAACAGCGTGAGCGAGAAGATGTTCGCCGTCGTCATGCTGAAGATGCTCTCAAGCGTAGGGAAGTATTCGTTGCGCTGACGTCCGCCGAAATGGATGTCCGGTTAACTGAGTTATATCGAAGCGCTCGTACTGCTTTGCAGGAGGGTGGCTCCAACACGCTTTTCCTGGCCATCGGTTTCCTTAGTTGGACGCGTGAGGATAGAGCTGGGCAGAAGTACAAAGCGCCACTGGTCTTGGTTCCTGTCACTTTGGAGCGTAAGAGCGCACGCTCCGGATTCACCATGGTGCTGCACGATGATGAGCCTCGTTTTAACCCGACTCTGATCGAGATGCTGCGTCAAGACTTTGAGCTGGGCTTAGGTTCGCTGGAGCAGGAGCTGCCTCGGGACGACTCCGGTCTGGATATCGTAGGCATTTGGAACAAAGTTGGTCATGCGATTAAGGACATCGCTGGCTGGGAGCTGAACGAGGACGTTGTGCTCTCGATGTTCTCATTTGCCAAGTATCTCATGTGGAAGGATCTTGCCGAGAATGCAGAGCACCTTCGACAGAGTCCAGTAGTCCAGCATCTTCTGGATACGCCACGCGATTCGTTCATCTCCGATACCCCGTTTCCGGAGGCTGAGTCTCTGGACCGTGATTACGGCCCGACTGATGTGTTCTGCCCACTGCCATCTGATTCATCTCAGCTTGCGGCTGTGATGGCCGCAGCCAAGGGTAAAGACTTCGTTCTCATCGGCCCACCTGGCACGGGTAAAAGCCAAACGATTTCCAACATGATCGCCCAGTCGATCGCTCAAGGGCGCCGGGTGCTGTTCGTGTCTGAGAAAATTGCTGCCCTGGATGTCGTGTACCGGCGCTTGCGTGAAATCGGTCTGGGTGAGTTCTGCCTTGAACTTCACTCCAGCAAAGCTCGGAAAACGGATGTCCTTGCTCAGTTACAGTCGGCTTGGGAAGCGAAAGGGCAGGTAGATGCTGCCGCATGGGAGGTGGAAGCGCAGCGGCTCGCGTCCCTGCGTGACAGCCTCAATATTTATGTCGAGCGTCTGCATCGCCGGCACCGCAACGGCTACACCATCTACGATGCCATCGGGACGGTGACATCGGGTGTTGATGAGGCAGTAGCTCCACTTGGTTGGCCATCTCCGGAAACGCATGATCAGAAGGCCATGCTTGAACTTCGAGAGCTGGGCGACCGCCTTGAAGTGAACGCACAGGCTGTGGGTTACAGTCAGCTGGCAGGCAACGCTTTGTCCGGGGTAGGCCAAGCAGAGTGGTCGCCTCATTGGCAGCAACAATTCGTGCAGGCGGCTCGTGACGTGCTTCCCGCTGTGCTTGAAGTCCAGAGAGCTGCCGATCGCTTTGTTGAGCTGTCTGGGCTTCCTGTTACGGAGTACACCCCAACAGCGCTTGAGGGGCTATCGATCCTTTCTCGAGCACTTCCTGCTGCCGCTGGGCATGATTGGCGTTTCGCACTGCGCCCCGATGCTCGCTCGATTTCTAAACGTCTGAGTGACGGCTGCACTTGGGTCGACGAACACCGTGACATTAACTCCAGACTCTCATCCCTCTGGTCCTCTCGTATTATTGCTGAAGCTAAACAAGGCATTGATTTGCTGCAGCAACGCCGCGCTACGTTCGTTGATCTAGGCTCGGCCTGGCCAGAAAATGTCACTGACGTTCTCGGGCAAGCTGTCACATTGCTGTGTCAGATAGACGACCTCAAGCACCAGCTAACGGCGTCCTATGTTGATGCGATTGAAGTACTTGATACCGAACTCCTGCTGCGCGAGTGGAAAGACGCGGAGGAGTCTTTCTGGCCTAAGTCTTGGTTCGGAAAACGCCGCATCGCTGGGCTATTGGCTCCGACGCAGACGTCAACAGGTGAAGTCGACAATGGCAAGGATCTCGCTACTTGGGTAGAGATTCGGTCGGTGCGTCGAGCAATCGATGAGCTGGAGCCAGGTCATGAGTGTGTTGCTGTTTGGCAAGGTGCCAAATCCGAAGCAACGCATCTTGCGACAGCGATCAAGCTGCAAGAGGCTATGCGGCTTCAGAAAAGTAATTCTGCCTGGATCGATGACGGCTTGCAGTTGGTTGAGCAGGGCCAGCTAGGTGATGGCCTGAAGGAGGAACTCCGCCGGCTGCGTGCGCTGACTCGTCTCGATGCTGGGTTAGATGAGCTGGTTGATCTCAGCTCAGCAACTAGCTCTCTCTGGAGCGGTTTGACCACGGATATTGACGTGCTGACTGCAGCTCTGCGCTTCCAGGCTGAACGACGTGGCATAGAAGAACGCGGTCGGCTTATCGACGACCATCCTCATGTAGAGGAGGGGCGTTGTGGCTCGTCGTTAAAAGCTGATTTTGAGTTGCTCAAGAACAGAGCAGCAGTTGAGCGAGAGTTGGTGGATCTGGCCGATCTGCGAGAAATCGTTCCTGTCTGGAATGACTTGAAAACGAAAGTTGATGTCGTGCGTAGTGCGGCAGCGTTTCAGGGGGAGATGGCTACCGCGGTGGCGAAGCTGGCACTCAATCCTGAGCAGGTCGCGGCCTACAAAACACCGCTTCAAACTCTGTTGGGGGATGGTAACGCACTACTTGAACCGGAGGCTGCTATAGCCAATGCCGGTGTTGCTCTTCGAGAAAAGCTTGAGTTGCTACAGGCGCGAGCGGCGCACCTGACGGCTGTCGGTCATTTCACCGAAATGGGCGTCATCGAAACTGCTCACCTGGCGCTAAGTGATATCAAGAAAAACTGCGAAACTGTCGTCTCGTCTGAATCGCGCCTTAAGGCATGGTGCGCTTGGCGGAAGGTTCGCGATGAAGCCTACGCTGTCGGCCTGGCGCCGATTGTTCAAGCGTTGGAAGCAGGAGCTATCAGCTCTGGAAAAGTCCGGCGTGTATTGGAAGTAAATTATGCCCGCTGGTGGCTGAATACGACGGTCGACAACGAAGAGGTGATCCGGACGTTCGTCAGCGTGGAGCATGAGCAACGCATTCGCGATTTCCGCGCTTTGGACGACAAGTTCACCGAGTTGACCAAAGACTGGCTCCGAGCTCGGCTGTGTTCCGACCTACCAAGCCAAGACAGTGTAAGTCGCTCTTCAGAGTGGGGAGTCCTGCGACATGAGATGGGCAAGAAGACCAAGCACATTCCATTGCGGGAGCTGATGAGTCGTGCGCCAGAAGCGCTAACCAAGCTGACTCCATGCTTGCTCATGAGTCCTCTATCCATTGCTCAGTATCTGCCTCCTGCCTCAACGCCATTCGATCTCGTTATCTTCGATGAGGCATCTCAAATACCTGTCTGGGATGCCATCGGCGCCATGGCCCGAGGGAAGCAAGTGGTGATGGTGGGCGACCCCAAACAGCTCCCTCCAACTTCGTTCTTTAACCGCGCTGAGTCGACCGCTGAAGATGAGGATGTAGAGGCTGATCTCGAGAGTATTCTGGACGAGTGCATCAGCGCCAATCTGCCAATGCGTAATCTTAACTGGCACTACCGTAGCCGCCACGAAAGTCTGATCGCTTTCTCGAACCAGCGATACTACCAGTCGAAGCTGGTGACCTTCCCATCACCGTTTACGGCGGACAAAGCAGTACGGTTATGCCCAGTCCCGGGTGTATATGACAAGGGCGGGTCGCGAACAAACTTAATTGAAGCAAGATATTTAGTTGCTGATTTGGTTGCTCGCCTACAGTCTCCTGCCTTCCGCGAAAGCGGGCGGACCGTGGGGGTCGTAACCTTTAACGGCGAGCAACAGAAGCTCATCATGGACATGCTGGATGAGGCTTGCCGGAAAGACCCATCACTCGATTCGTATTTCGCTGAGTCCGAGCTGGAGCCTGTGTTCGTCAAGAACCTTGAGAGCGTTCAAGGCGATGAGCGAGACATCATCTATTTCTCGACCACCTACGGAAAAGACGCTGCCGGTGTGCTGTCCATGAACTTCGGTCCGATGAACCGCCCTGGTGGTGAGCGTCGACTAAACGTGGCAATAACCCGTGCTCGCCAGGAGCTAGTGGTGTTTTCGACCTTGCGCCCAGAGCATATTGATCTAGCTCGTACGCAAGCGATCGGGGTTCGAGATCTTAAGCACTTCTTGGAGTTTGCAGAGCGTGGCCCACGGGCTCTCGCAGAGGCCGACTTTGGTAGCGTGGGTAGTTTCGACAGCCCATTCGAAGAGGCGGTTGCAGCGCTTGGCTAAAAAGGGATGGCAGATATTTACCCAGATTGGCGTTTCCTCCTTTCGAATAGACCTTGGGGTTGTTCACCCTGACGCACCTGGACGGTACCTTGCCGGGATTGAATGCGACGGTGCTACCTATCACCGCAGTGCGACCGCTCGTGATCGTGACAAGCTCCGTGAGTTTGTACTGCGTGGACTTGGCTGGGAGATCGTTAGGATATGGTCGACGGACTGGTGGGTTGATGCAATTGGAACTGCCGAAAAGGTACATCAACGTCTGACCGAACTCCTTGCTGAGTCCCGAGCCAAGCAGGCTGTCATCGATGCCGCTCAAGAGGCAGAGCGACTAAAAATCGACGCAGCTATGGCTGAGGTCATTGAGGTAGTAAGTCAGGTTACTGTGGTCGCCACAGTGGATAGTGTGGGGTCATCCAATGACCCCTCAGGTGCATTCCCTGATTTGAAGTACGCTAAGGCTGCATCTATCAAACCAGATGAGGATGTCCTGGCTTTTGCTCGTCCCCTTGAATATTTGATTTATAAAGAATCCGACCCTCGTCAGGCGGTAGGGTTGGTCGATCCAGATCAGTTCTTTGAGGCGAGTTACACGGAAACGTTGGAGCAGATGATTGCTCATGTCGTGGCGGAAGAGGGACCGGTTCTGGACACGGCGCTTGCAAGGCGCATTGCCCGTGCTCATGGCTGGGTACGAACCGGCTCACGGATACGTGATCGCGTTGACCAAATTGCCCGGGCGCGATTCCGCTCACATGAAGAGGAGCAGACAGGAGTCTTTTTCTGGCCGACTCATATCGAGTCGGATGCCAGTGTCGTCTTTCGTAAGCCCGGCGATGAAGACACCACGAGAGGGCTATCTGAAATCTGCCTGCCAGAACTACGTGCTTTGGTTGACGAGATGGTGCAGCGGGGGCACGAAGGGGAGGCCCTAATATATGCGGTCGCGAAGGAAGCTGGTGTAAGCAAGCTTGCTCATGCGGGACGCCAGCGGATTGAGAGGGCCGTACGTCAAATGGCGGAGTAAGCAAGAAACAAGGGGGCCGTGAAGGTCCTCTTACTTCTGGGAAACTGAACGTGCCCTTGCTCTGAGAAGCGTGGAGTACAAATGCATTCTTTATGCGCTAGCTGATGTTTCGGTTACGAAATGCGCAGGTGATTCAGGCAACGCTAAGAGTTATGTTAATGTGCCATCATATGGGCGTTATGGAGAGTCGTGATGGGTTGGAAAGGGACTGTACGTTCGCTGCAAGCGTCTGCGCGGCGATCAGAGCGTAACGCTCATCGCCGTCAGCGTGAACTTGAAAAGCGACAGAAAGAGTACGCAAAGATGGAAGCGCTGGAACAAGCAGCGTATGAAGTTGAGGTGTACGAAAATCACGTAGATATCATCCTTTCAATGCACAAGGAGTGTGCCGAGGCTGTGAAATGGAAGCGACTTCTCTCCAATCCTGAACCTAGGCAGCCACTCAAGAGCGGTACTCTTGAACAAGAAGCTACGCACGCGGCCGCTACATATCACCCCAATTTCTGGGCTCGGCTCTTCAAGCTAGAGGCTCGTCAGCGTGCAGCCCTGAAAAGCAAGATTGGCGCCGCGCAGGCGGAAGACGAAAGGCGATATCAGGCTCAGCTTGATGAATGGAAAACTGCCCATACCGAGTGGGCAGAGGAGAGGGACATTGCGATCCGTATCCTTGATGGTGACCGTCAGGCCAAGCTAGATGCCATCGAAGCTTTTGAGTCGTTTGCAGAAATATCACACCTCGGCTCAGCTATTCAGATGATTGTTCATGAAGGTGGTGTCCTAGAAGCCAAAGTCGCTATCCATGGCTCCGACGTGATTCCTACCGAAATCAAATCTCTACTCAAAAGCGGCAAGTTGTCGACCAAAGCTATGCCAGCTGGTCGGTTCAACGAACTCCATCAGGACTACGTGTGCAGCTGCGCGCTGCGAGTAGGTCGAGAGTTGTTGGCAATCCTGCCGGATGACCTGGTCATCGTCACCGCTCTTGACAATGTGCTCAACAGCTCGACAGGTCATATGGAGGAGCAGCCAATTCTGAGTGCTGCGTTCTCTAGGCCAACTGTTGACGGACTTAACCTCGAAACCATCGACCCGTCTGATGCGATGAAGAATTTCGTCCATAACATGAGCTTCAAGAAGGGCGCTGGATTCTCGGCCGTTGCCGCCCTTGATGCTCAGCGTTTCGCCGTGACCGTATAACTGAATCATCTGAGAACCCAGAGAATGGCATGGCAAACATGAAACAAATCGGCTTGTACGCTGGCATATTGGGAGCGTTGGCATCAGTGGCTGCGCTCGTCCTACCGACCCCGGCGGTTTCGCACAGCTCCGGCGGTAACAACAGTCCGGTCATTTCTGGCAATGGCAATAACGTCAGCTACCAATCCGGTTTTCCCGATCTTGAAACGATAAGAGCCCAGCGTCCCAATATTAGTGATCAACAATACGCTGCAATTAAGCCCGGCATGACATATGAACAGGTGCTGGATATCGTCAAGATTCCTGGTAAAGAGGCCGCCAGTGGCAGCAACGTGCAGATCTATACGTGGGGGACGGAGGTGTACGTATATATGATGGTGACCTTGGTAAACGGCAAGGTTGAATCCAAGTCACATTGACGCGGTTCCATGGTATTGCATCGCCAGGTAACGTCATGGATACCAGGCGACGCAGTTCAGCATTGATCTATTTGCTCCGAGGCTTACCGGCGTCACTCCGCTTGTCTCGAATTTGACCATCTTGATTTCGCGAGCGAGGCTGTTGGCCACCGCCGGGTTTCGGAACGGTCACATCTTTGTTGATAGGGCGTCGATCTGTCATCGTAAATCTCCTACGAGTGTGGGGTTTTTACACCTAATCTCCTAAGCCGACTTACACTAAAACACATCATGTGGTGGTTTGTGTTTATCGTAAGCACAATATAGCGCGTTTTTTCACGTTGGCAATGACTGGTTGTTGTCGCTGATGCGGAATTGACCCTGCTGCCGGCGCAACGCTGACCCAGCAGCAATCAGCTGATAGTCAGCACCGATAATGCTTTACGAAGCAGAAGCTTGGGTCAGTGAAATTTCGGTAGTTGGGTCAATTCAGCTTTGGACTGCCCCCGCCCCCACAGACATTTTCCAGCCTCAAAGCGAGGCACTTTCGAAGGCCTCAGGACTGACGCCGCCCAGGTAACTGTGACGACGCGTTCGGTTGTAAAACGCTTCAATGTAATCGAATACGTCGGCACGAGCCATGTCACGGGTTTTGTAGATCCTCTTGCGAATGCGTTCTTTTTTCAGGCTGCTAAAAAAAAGACTCCGCCACGGCATTGTCCCAGCAGTTTCCTCGGCGGCTCATACTCGGCTCTAGGTGGTTGGCTAAACAAAAAACGTTTCCAGTCATCGCTGCCATATTGGCTCCCCTGATCCGAATGCACGATGACTCTGGTTTTGGGTTTACGGCGCCATACCGCCATGAGCAGTGCATCCAATGCCAGCTCCTTGCCCAGCGTTGGCTTCATTGACCAGCCGACCACTTTGCGAGCATACAGATCCAGTACGACGGCCAGATATAACCAGCCCTGCCACGTCCGGATATAAGTGATATCGGTCACCCAAGCCTTATTAGGGGCATCGACAGTGAACGCCCGGTTGAGTCGATTGGGGGCAATGATCGATGGCCGCCCTTTGATTGCGCGCGGGGCTTTATAGCCTCTGAGCGCCTTGATTTTATTGGTGCGCATCAATGCCGCGACACGGTGCTTGCCGCAACTTTCTCCAGCCTCGCGCAAGTCAGCAAACACCCTCCGTGCACCATACACACCTCGACTGGCCGCATAGGAGTCGCGGATCAGCCCTAAAAGCCGACCATTCTCTTTTTCTCGATCAGAAACAGGCTTGTGTAGCCATTGATAGAACCCGGCACGAGCGACTTGCAAAACCCGACACAGCGTAGTGATCGCGTATTGATGTCGGTGCTCGTTCATAAAGCGGTATTTCACTCGGGTTCCCTGGCGAAGTACCGCGCTGCCTTTTTTAAGATGTCGCGCTCTTCTTCCAAGCGTCGCATTTGGGCTCGCAGCCGTAAAATCTCGCTTTTGGCTTCGAGCAGTTCGCTGGCCTGTTTCTCGGTTTTGTCAGGCGTCACGGCTTTGACCCATTTGTAGAGGCTGTGGGTCGAAACGCCGAGGCGCTCGGCTGTTTCCGCAACGGAATATCCGCGCTCAATGACTTGCCTGACGGCTTCTGCCTTGAATTCCGGCGTGAATCGTTGGGTGCTCATAAACTTCCTCCTATGCTCAAAGCATAGGCTGGAGATGTCTACGGTGCCGGGGGCAGTCCAACAATGTACGTCCCCTTCGGTATGACCTCGAAACGATTGAGTCTGGACGGTCCGGCTTTGGCCGATTCATGCCGGTAATGATGGGCAGAAATCAAGCCAAATGGCGCGCTCGGCGATGTCATACGAAACTATGAGTACTCAGTAATAAAGATGCCGACTTATGAAGTCGGTAGCAATCCAGTCGCGGTCTAGGCAGGGAAAGAAATCATCGACTCGGTCGGCGTGTGTTCATAGGTTGAGGACAACACTGCACTTAGACGATCGCCCAACAGACTCCACGCATTTTTCTTCTCATCGGCATAGTCGTGATGCAAGTAATGACGTCTCACCCGAGAGCCGGCCAACACATGGTTTTGGCAGCGATCGATGACGTCCAGGCTGACCCCTAAAGCCTGCATCATGGTCGCGCCGGTGCGGCGCAGGTCATGAGGCGTCCAGTCGCCGTTTTGGCCGCCGGCAAGGACCTGGGTATCGTCGTGACGCCGTTTGGAGAGGGCCTTACGGTTTTTGAACCGGGCCTGGCGATCGCCGACCTGTTTGCTCACCACTTTCACGTCCACATGCCCATCATCCTGCTTGTTCGGAAAGCACCACAGGGAGTCTCCCGTCAGGGTCTTGAGTTCCTGAAAGAAATGCAAGGCGAAGGAGGAGAGGAAGATATGGTGGTCCTGTTTCTTGCCGCGGGTGCCTTTGACGTTTTCACTGGGGAGGAACCACGTCTGCCGGTCCAGATCGACATTTTTCCATTCGGCCTGGAGCAACTCGCCAATCCGGCACAGCGTGCCCAGGCTGATCCAGAGTGCGAGTTGGGTTTCTTTCTTTAGCGGCCGTACGCCGTCGTATTTTTGCCCGGCGGGCAGGGCGTCGTAATCGGCGGTCATTTGCTGGAAGCGGTTGTGCAGTTCCATCAGCTCAGCCGGCGAAAGGATCCTGCTTCTTTCTGCCTCGTAGTCGGCCGGGATCAAGGGGGAAATGTCGACCAGCTCCGTCGGGTCGCCCTCGATCAATAAGGCCCGCCAGGGCTGACATTTTCTGGCCCAGCTGAACATCTGAGTGAGGTCGGCGAAGAAACTGATGGCTTGCCGGTGAGCGCCGCGGTTGACCACGGTGCGGATCAGCGCCCGAACATCGTGTTCGGAGACGCTGCTCACTGCGGTCTTGCTGAGTGCTGGCAAAAGGTCCTTGTTAAAGCGTCGTTGCAACTCGGTATTGCCGTCTTTACGCGAACAGCCAGGCCTTGACCAGATCCTGGACGGTCAGTGTTTGCACCTTCGACGTCTTTACCTGTTCGGCCTCTACGTTAGCCGCGGCATATGCCTGTGCCTTGGCGGTTTTCTTTTGCTCGTTGGGATTGATTTGCTCATCGATGAGCGCCCGGGCCTGGTTGCGTGCTTTACGGATGTCCGTCAGGGATTTGCGCGGCCAGGACCCGCAGGAGTACTCTTTGTTCTGCTCTCCCCAGCGATAGCGATAGAAAAAGCTGACCGACACACCGTCCTTACGGACGGAGATTCGACCGGCCAGATTGCCATCCTCCCTGAGGATTCGGCCGGCATCGTTGGCGGTCAGCGACTCGAGTTCTTTGAAGGTGATTTTGGCCATGAAACGGACTCCCCCTACTTTTACCCCCACAAAACCGTCGGCTCTTGATGGACGCTACTGGACTCTCGTAGAGCAGAACACCGCTGGAGCTCAAGTAAATACAAGCTTAGAAAAATCCAGGGTGAAATTTTGAAGTCTTTCAAGAAGTATGAAAAAGGAGATGGGGTGCTAGGGGTCGAGTGTTCGAATCACTCCGTCCCGACCATATTTTTCAATGACTTGGCCCAATCTGGAAAGATTGGGCTTTTTCATGTTGAAAAAAATACTCCCACATTTACTCCCACGAATATTCTGGAACTAGGTAGCGTTGGTATCTCAAGGGCTGTGAGCTAGCGTCGGCTTTGGTGCTACTTCGCGCTAGCTTTCGCACAAGCAGCAACGATGGGCGTTAGAGTGCAAGCACCCGTCCAACACACCTTGCGTGACTAAACTGGCGCCCACCTGTGCGGCAACAACTCGGTAATCTCACTCGCACGTTCCATCGGCAGGCGTGTAAGAACATCCTTCAAGTAAGCATACGGATCATGCCCGTTGAGCCACGCTGACTGGATCAAACTCATGTTCGCCGTCGCACGTTTACCGCTACGTAACGAGCCCACGAAGTTCCAGCGCCCAAGAGCCTGTGGCCGGATTTGATTGTCGGGTGGTCAGGCGCGGTTACCCCCGTCCAACCCCCTAAGAGTCGTGCATGCGAGTTTCCCAGCAAACGGCTCAAGCTGTTGGCGCCGACGCTGAATTGACCCGTTTACCGAGATACCACAGACCCAGTCTGATTCCTCACGAACCATTTCCTGTGCTGGGTTTCTGCCGTTTGGAGTTGGGTCAGTCTTGCGTCGGCACGTAGGTCAATTCGGCGCTGGCGCCAGCAACCAGCCAAAGCCAGGGTAGGCCAGCACCCAAAGCAGGCGGTACCATTACGCCAGCTTCCTCACGCGCTGAACCACTGCAACTTTGCTAATGCGCTTCCTCTTTCAAACGCACTGTTGAAAATTCCACCGAAGAAACTTAGCCTAAAGCTTAGTTATGGCTTATTTCTTTTGAGCTGTCTGGTGCGCATTGTTCATGAGCGTATCGCAACTCAGAATGAGCTGTCGACCATATGCTCTAGACGCCTCCCATACTGCCTTTTTATTTACAGAAAAGATCATGTAGGCAGTGTGGAGCAATACAGCAGCCATAACTATAATCAGTTTTTCATCGATGCGTGGAAGCTCTTCAAAGTAAGTCGGTTTGAAATATAAAACGGCTATGCAAAATGCCAAAACTAACAAATTGCAAATGATCGCAATCGTTTTTAGGCCAAGCAAATTTCGACGAAAGCCATAAGTGATATTTTCGCCAAACAGCATCGAAAATTTACTCGTGTCGCGCGTGCGGTCACGCAACCAAGCGTTGGCAGCACGATAAAAGTCGTTAGCCTTCGTAGTATCAAATTCTTCTTCGTTGGCTGTCGGAGCCTCTTGCTTCAGCTGATCAGCTACAAAGTTTCGAAAGAGGCTCTTTGAAACCTCCGGCAAATCAGAATTATCCCGATGCCATTGTTCGGGCGTCTCGCCAGATCCCAGTTTGGTTTGGATATTCTTGCCTCGGTGTCTAGCCATATCGGCAAATGCAAAAACCAATACCACTCCCATAAAGGACGCGATGGCTTGCGAAATGCCTAAGTGGTCCCAAGGCACAATGATAAATAATAATGCAAGCGTAGGGAGGCCTGCGATAATCGCAGGAAATACCCTTGCTTTAATGCTGTATGTGTCGAATTGCTTTAAGAACTCCATCTACTTGCCGTCTCTAGTTCTGGTTATAATTTAAACGAAGAGTTAAATAACCGGCTCCGCCCCTGCTGCTTTACGGCAGACAACACTGACACATCAGCCATGGCTGACTACATAACATTTTACCGCGCATGATGTCTATTTAGCGAATCAGTGCATTCCACAGTGTAGGGGCTCGTCTGGGCTGGGTCTGTGGCGGAAATGTTGCATCCATCGAGATGGGAGAAGGGACAGCTCCTCCGACACGAGCGTTATTTTTGCTCGCCGCTATCTTTCAATGCTTCGAGCCAATCATCAATTTAATCGACCGATACGCTTTAATAAACGTATCGACCGAATAAAATGTGATATGACGACAGTATTCTGTCTAAGCCTCTGAAATTTTCTTCAGGAGGATTTGATGAGTTCTTTTTTCGGTCACTCTTCTACTTCGTCATAGAAAGGAACGTAGGAGATCGGCCCCCATCCTTCGCGCTGTGGCATGCCAGGGGTGAAGTGACAAATTGTGCCCCCTTTCGTTTGGCCAACTTTAAAGCCACGACGGGCGAATGCGTTTGTTACAGCTCTTTTGGGATGACGCGGTGCTTTTGCTGCAACTGAAACAAAGGCGGTACGAGTAGGCTCCTCAGGCGCATTTGGCAGCGGCTCACCAACGAGCATATTCAAGGTCTCAGAGGAGACGTTGTGACGCCCTCCATGGTGAGGGATTTGCACGAAGGTTACACGCCGTGGCAAATCGATACCGATGCCAGCAGCATATTCTGCAGAGGCGCGAAGCGTTTGGATTCCTGCATCCCCCGTCAACAAATAGCCCCTATCTCCCACTGACGCGAACAGAATTGCGCTGCTTTCGTTTTCAGCAGAAGTCGACACGGTATCCGGAAGGTATTCCACGTCCCAACGATCGGCGATGAATCCCAAAGCTCCTTTGACTGCGTCAAAGACTGAAGCCAGTGCGCTCTCGTTTTTCTTTAGGTCAGGAGCTTTTTCGAATTGTGGTACTAACTCATGAACATAACGGTCTCGGGTGGGAGAGAGGACAGTAAAAATCCCAATCTTGCTACCGGCAAATGGCTCGAAGATTTTAACCCCTCGTTCTTGGGCCGTCTCTTCCAAAGCGTACGCTGCCGACATTTTTTCCTTCAAACGTTCTTCTAGGCTGGTGTCAGTGATCCGGCGGTCACGAAAATAATGTCGAATCTCGGCGCTGTACGTCCAAGGTTGATGCATCCAAACCTCGCCGACTGTTAGATTCTCCAGGACGTACAGAAGCCCCCCTGCGTGATCATTATCCGGGTGAGAGTTGACTACGTAGTCAACGTAATGAGAATGAAAATGCGTTTTCACGTGGTCAACCAATGCCGAGCCATAAGCTTTGGTTCCCCCATCGTAAATCAGTATTTTGTACTGATCATTTTCACGCCACCGAACAGCGATGGCATCTCCGCTGTGTTCCCCATCCCCAACCGGTAGGAAGTCAATCTCGATGCAGTCCGCCATAAAAATATGCTCCGTCAAAATTCCGCAAAATCTATCGCGGCCAAGGGGTGGCCTGTGGCCATCTGGAGTTAGATTGGGGGGTGGATCCAAAAACTTCAAGGCCCTTGGAAATTTCAGTCGTGCATGGTTTCGCCGTTGCGATGTCTAGTCGAAAGAGCGGGGGCAGTTATCTTGAGCTGCTTATATAATGCCGATTGCGCTTCCGGCCGAAGCTCATTTTGGCTCGGTACACCAGTTTGATGGCTCCAAGCAGCTGATTCCGTCACAGAAAGCATGTGCGAATCGACACTGATATCGGAGGTATTGATCGCGTTCGAAATGAAGGACTGGGTAAGCGGCGCGTGAAGACGCCAGTAAAAGTGCGTGGTGGACCCGTGCCTCGAATGGCTAAGCTCCACCTTTCAGTATTCGAGGCGAAGTTCATACATCTGCTTCGGAAGAGTCCACAATTTCTTCTCGCAAAAGTACAATCTGCTGGTTTTCGTCAATAGGAAGGTGTTCCTGCTGGTTCAAATTTAGTCGAAGCTTAAGATAATACAGCTGAGCTAGTCTAGTTCTAAGCCGCGCTTCACCGTTGTGCATTTGGTAGTCATGTTCAATTACCATCTTCTTCTTTTCTGGGTAATTGGGGTTAGGCCCAATGACGACATCAACAAAGGTATTCCACTCTTTATCTTCGGGGGTAGGTAGTGGTGGCGCTATCTCAGTCACAACTACGTTAATACGCCCCAGAACAAAATCTTTGAATTTTAGAGAGTTGAAACAGTATGCACGTAAGTGCCAGCGAAATCCGTCATTCGCAAATGACGTGGGAAATAAGATCCTAGTTGTAGGCTCTTCAAAATTTTCCATAGATCGGTAATCGACCACCACTGCCTGCTTTTTTTGTATCGCCCGTATTAACGCTATCAAAACATCAGGGTTAATCTTTCGCGTTGGAAAAGGAAGGTTCGCGACCGGTGGTGCCCAGCCAATAAAGCTTTCGCTTTCTCGGCCACTTCCGAGCTCTTTCCACTGAAGCTCGTTCAAATACTGCGCGCCGTCTTTATTTGCAAAAACTGGCTGGAAATCTTTAGAGGCCACGTACGATTTTAACGTGCGGTCATACACGAGATTTTCAGGGGCGAGCTCAGAGTATTTAGCTAGATCCAGAGATGCCTGCGGCACTGAGATCCTAAAAAATGATGTGAGGTCGGAGCGGTTCACGCGGCCTTCCCACAGCAAGCGGAAGTCGATGAATTCGAGACGCCTGTCCTGGCCCCATCGTCCCACTCGTACCATTTGCTCTGTCATGTCTTTGATTTGCCTACAAATTTTAATGGGTATAAAAATTATTCACTGACTTCATTGATCAGTATAGTTTATATGCGTATCGTGTGCATACCGTCCTGAGCTGGACGCCGACACTCGCTGAGGGTATCCACATGGCAGCAAAGTTCACATTTTTTAAAGTCGGCGATGGGGACATGACCCTTATCCGGCTCGCGGACACACGAGTAACTACCATTTTGGTCGATTGCAACATTCGGACAGCGGCTGATGATCCTAATGATGACACTGCGGACGTGGCTACTGAGCTTCGTAAGCGTTTGCAACTCGACCTTAATGACCGGCCGTTCGTGGACGTAATGTTGCTGAGCCACCCTGACGAAGATCATTGCCGTGGCCTGATGACGCACTTCTGGCTCGGCAAACCTGAAGACTATCCCGACGATAAGCTTGAGCGTTCCAAGCGGCGTATCATCATTCGAGAAATGTGGTCTTCGCCATTGGTGTTCCGTCGCCGTTCCGAAGACCACGTCCTGTGTGAAGATGCAGGTGCGTTCGATACAGAGGCCCGCAGGCGTGTGACGCACTGGAAAAATCATCGGTGGGCAACCAGTGGTAACCGTATTCTCATCATGGGTGAGGACATCAACGGTAAAACATCGAAGATCGAAGAAATCGTGATCAAGTCTGGTGACTGGTTCAACACGATTGATGGTACTCCTTCGGATTGCTTTTCAGCCCAACTGCTGGCGCCTGCACCACACGATGACGACGTCGATCTCGAAGAACAGCTTTCCAAAAATGAATCTAGCGTCATCATGAAAATGGAGCTCAGGCCGACTTTGGGTTCACACAATGTTGCCCGTGCACTTTTGGGAGGGGACGCTGAGGTGCTGATCTGGGAGCGGATGTGGACGCGCTTCAAGGACACGCCGTCTACCCTAGAATACGATTTGCTCCTCGCTCCTCATCATTGCTCATGGCACACACTTTCTTACGATAGCTGGTCGAAAAAAGGAAAAGACGCCAAGGTGTCTGAAGAAGCGAGAAATGCTCTGGGGCAGGCGCTGCAGGGGGCTACCATTGTCTCCAGCAGCAAGACCATCAAGGATGACGATAGAGACCCTCCATGCATTCGCGCCAAGCGGGAATATGAAAGCATCCTTCGACCTGTCGACGGTTGGTTCACCTGCGTAGACGATGTCAAAACCGCAAACGTTTTGGAGCTAGAGGCTACTAGCAATGGGAGCTTCAAACACCTGGTGGCTGGGGCAATCGCGGCGGGTGCCAGTACCGCTGCGGCCGCTGCGCCTCGTGCAGGTACGGCCGAAAAATGACTGAATACTACGAAATCGGAACGGTCATTCAGGATCCGGATGAGCTCGCGCTTTACCCGGAAACAGCCGCGCTCTGGCGGGCGTGTGAGCGCAATCCTTACATTGAGTTTCTTGAGCTTCGGCGAGAAGACCATCAGGGAGGGCATTCCGAATTCGTGGTAATCCACGCAGGTAATGGCAATGTGGCGACCGGGAATCCAGCGAATATACGTCGAACGGAAAGGCTCGCCATTGAGGTCAATCCGGCTCTTCGCGTACCAGTGATTGTACGAACCCTGCGTAAAGATTTTCCTGCGTTGTCACATCAACATTGCTGGGTACCCGGCACACCTCGCACGCTTTGTCTGTACGAGGTGAGCTGGAACACTGTGGCGCGTAGTTGGACGGCTGAGCGCTACCTGCAAAAGATGTTCTGGTGGTTGGGTGAGTCTTCTGACTTGAAACTGCATCGCGATGATCAGCCGATGGAACAGCTCTTCTACGACAGTCCCTACAAGCTGATCCTTCCAGCAAACCATGCCGAATATGCCAAAGATGACAGCAAGCGACTGATATTGGAGCGCGTCGATCAGACTACGAGTATCACCTTTAAGGCCGTACCAGCGGGCGGTGTGGAAAAAACTGGCGCTATACAGGTCTTGGCACTATGCGTTGAGCCTGTTGCTTCAGCAGAAGTAGTAATGTTCCCTTCCACCCTTGGTGCACTTGATGATCAATTAACTGCCTGGGGAAGTGGACTCTTTGACCAGCTTGACGCATCAATCCGCCAACAGGCTGCAGCGGGTATCAAAGAATCTGAACACCCTCAGGAGGAGGGGCTGCTTATCTTGGTGTGGGTGCCAAGGCTGCGTCACGGCGAGGTTGCCGGCACGGATGTGAAGGGGTACTTGGTTAAAACTTCGCTACTCGATCTGGCAAAGAAGCTTGATGTGGTGGGGCCAGCAGACAATGAAGGCCGCCACTTTGCTATCCAGTTAATCGGTGTCGCTGGCGGAGAGGAATGGAAAAACCTTAGCGTCCTGCCAGTCGAAGTTTGGCCATCGTTGAATGAAACGCTAGCTCGCGATATGTCGGCCATTGATGCAGAAACCGCAGAGTTCTCGGCAGTCCTGGCAGGAGTAGGAGCGTTAGGAAGCGCCCTTGGAGTTCTCTGGACAAGAGAAGGCTGGGGAAGGTGGACGTTCGTCGATCCAGATCAACTGCTGCCGCATAACCTTACACGGCATGTAGCGTTCAACTTTCACACCGGGTTTAGAAAAGCTGAGGTGCTGAGGGAGATCAGTGCTGAGATTTATCCGCACGCACCGAAGCCGAAAGCCTTCGTCATGAGCGTCGTAGACCCCAATCCTGAGCTGCGCCAGGTGATTTGTACCAGTCAGTTGGTGGTCGACGTCACGACGACATTCGAAGCGCCTCGGGAGCTTGCGCTGATGGATGCTGCGCCCAGAACGGTAAGTTTGTTCCTGACACCCTCAGGGTTGTCCAGCGTAATGCTGCTTGAAGATAAGCAACGGTCGATCAGGGTAGATGCGCTCGAAGGCCAATACTACAGGGCGATTATTCAAAACGATTGGGGTAGCACCCATTTGAAGAACCACCTGGGCGATCGGTGGGTAGGCGGTGGCTGCAGAGATGTCTCGCTGCGTATGTCGGGCGAATGCATTCAGCTACACGCAGGCATTTTGTCAGGGCAACTGCGCAAATCCATATTGGCTGAAGCGGCACGGCTTTGTGTATGGGAAGCCGACGAAGCTTCAGGTGGCGTCGCCGCTCACGAAATCCCGGTCTACCAGGTGATCACTCATGAAATAGCTGGATGGCTGGTCAAGGTGGATTTAGGCCTAGTTGAAAAAATTAGAGCCACACGGGCCAAAGCACTTCCGCATGAGACGGGTGGCATAATCGTTGGTATCACGGATCTCAAAAGTAAAACCATCGTCATCGTAGACGCTCTTCCCACGCCGCCAGACAGCGACGCCAGCAATACGCATTTTATCCGGGGTCGTGAAGGGCAGACTGAAGCCTTGGCAGACGTTCATCATCGTACAGCTCGAGTAGTTGATTACATCGGGGAGTGGCATTCACATCCTGAGGGGCACTCCGCGAATGCGAGCCCAGACGATAACAAGCTCCTCGCATTACTTAGCGAGCGTATGTCGGTTGAGGGTTTGCCGGCGGTGATGCTCATCCTAGCTGGAAGTGAGCTTCAGGTGTTTGTGAGCTAGTCAGTGCAATGCAAAATTAATAAAGACGATTCCTGTTTCCCGACAGCCAGGTAATCGAGCGCTGCTTTGAGCTCGTTTACCTCCCAAGTCGACCTATTGTCTTTGAGTAGCTAAGCCCAGAACCGTAGGAACCACTCCATTATTTCATCCGCCCTGCCTTGATTTAAGAAGTATGTTCAGCGAAGCGGGAAAAATGTAAGCGTCTGCCGAACTCACATTGCGTAATTTAGGCACAACCAAATGGTACAGCAGCAGTTGATAGCTCTCACTGGCCCTTCGGGTAGGCAACCGCGTCAGCAAATCTTCCAGGAAGGCATATGTCCGAAATGAAAGGCGTGCTCGACTGCTGGCGGCAGATTCGGCCCTATCAGGGAATGGGACTGGAGGTACCTGTAGAACCTATCCGACTATGCAGAATCAGATAGCCATCATCGACAAGGATTTTTTACGTGGCTCAAAATAAAAAACCGATACCGACTCTCGATGCAGCAAAGCTACGCGAGAACGCGCTCACCTCGATTCGCCTTGGGGTAGAAGATTTCCAGCGTTGCCAAGGTGGCGAGAACCCCGACCCCGCCAGAGCGCTCTCCTCGATCCGGAACCTCTTTGCCGGTGTTCTTCTGCTTTTCAAGTATAAGATTGCCACCAGCGTTGATGATCCAGCCGATGCGGCTACCTTGATATTCAACCCTCCGGAAATTTTGCCACACCCAGACGGCGAGGGTGGGGTTACTTGGCAGCCCGCTGCAAGGTTCAAGGAAACCACCATTGATGTGGCTACGATAAAGAAGCGCTTTGATGTTTTCGGTATCGAGATCGATTGGGGCGTCATAAATAAGCTTCAAACTTGCCGCAATCATCTGGAACATCTGCATCCAGCGCATACCCTTGGCGAAGTCGCCGATTTCGTAGCGGAATTATTCCCAGTGCTGCGAGATTTCATCCACGACGAGCTTGAGGAGGAACCTGCTGCCATTTTGGGTGACACTTGGCAGATCATGCTGCTACATCACGACTTTCTGACGGATATCAAAGAGCAGTGTGACGAGGCGTGGGCTGGCGCAGGCATCCCTGACGGTATGAGCGGGTGGCTAGAGGCATGCAAATGCCCTGAGTGCGCTTCCACACTCCTAAAGCCGGCTCCGGAAAACCTAGACGCCGGCGAAACAGTCAAATCCGACGATGAGCGGTTCCAAGCGATGTGTGTCAAGTGTGGCCACCGAGAGCTAATCGCTCCGATGCTTCTGGAAGCGTTAGGCAAAACGCATGGCTATGATCCACGTGACGGCGAAGAACCCACTTTGGAGCGCTGCCAGGAATGTGATCGGGATGCCTATCTAGTCTTGGATAACACATGCCTATGGTGCGCGTGCGAACTCGATTACACCGAATGCGAAGACTGTGGTGAAGCACTAGGGCAAGATGACCAAGAAAGCGGTGGTCGGTGCTCTTATCACGCATATGCGTATGAGAAGTTCATGCGCGAAGACTGATTGTTGGGTGGCCCTTCGGCAATCGCCCGATGTCGTGCTTTTAACGATGTTTAGGGGTATCTGAGCCTGCGGTGCTCGACATCGAAGCGTCCATGCAACACACCTTCCTGATGCCATCGCTTAAGGCGATGGTGTCCACCAATATGAGGACATCATCGCCCTTAATGCTAGAGTTCGGAAGGTGTGTTCCCCGTACGCTTACGGTGGCGTGTAGGGCTCCAAAAACCATCGCATCAGATTAAAAGTTACCCACAAACTGCGTGGGTATTTCTGTGGATAACTGTCTATTTGCTACGACGTATACGGGATGCAATGAATTGATCACAAACTGAGCATCTCTGTTTTCACCAGCAGGAGTGTGGGGTTGATATTCTTCTGTATCTAGAGACGCTAGACCTTGCGATATGTGCATGTTCATTCTCGCTCAAGCAAGAGAAAAGGATTGTCGGCAGGTATCGTTTCGAACAACAGTTCCGGCCTTTCTAGCAAATAACCTTTGAGTCTTGCTTTCTTCCGAGGACCTTCGACCTGACAGATCCAGATGTTCAAGCCATCTTCCCGTTTCCTGTGGACCTTCATTTTTTCGAACTGCTTCTGCACCCAACGCCATTCTTCAATCTCTTGATCGGAATCCTGTGAGATACCAGGAAACTCCTGCGCGTAGCGTTGGAAGAGACCTGGTGTGACCAATAGCACAGTGCCGCTCACTGTGTGGATTTTAGCCTTGCTGTCGTTGATGATCAGCTTGTGGCTCTGGATGCCTGCCTTGACCCAATTCAGGAATGCCTGGCCAGGGTTGTCCGAAGTGGGATTTGATATTTCGAGAGCATTTTGTGACGGCGTATCACGCACCTCGGTTTCACCCATTCCGAACATATCCAGCAATGTTCCGAGGTAGTCGGCATCCTTCATCGCCATAGGATCTTCCAGCGATTGGTTTTGATGCGATCCTGTTCCGTCTGCCTTGGGGACTAGTGCAGGTGCCGGAGCGTCAGTCGGGTGGTCATCGACTGCAATGCTCACCGTTCCGCTGAAAGCTTTTGGGCGGTCTTCGTTCCCCCAGATCAATGCCGGTTGAATGCGCAAAAACGTAAAGGTCTGCTGCCAGTCCCCCTGAGTGACAAGAGCGGTCCAGATGGCTTTGCCTTCTGGAGTCGACTCGGCCAGCCCATGCGATTGCAGTTCGTCGAACACAGCAAGGTTGGAGGAGGGAATGCCCTCAATCGCTTGCGACAGTAGATAGGCTCGCAGTTTGTCCGTGACCGTCTTGCTGACCAGCCAGAGTGCATCCTGGGTCAGCCATCCCGCGGCACCCGGCTGGTTGAGTTTCAGCTCGTGCTGAACCAGATGACGTAGTCCGCTGATCAAGTGATGTTGCAGCGAATGAATCGGCGCTTGCAGCGCCTTGCTCGGGTTACCACCGATGTTCTGTGCGGTGGAAACACGGTCGGCCTGCATCACCAACTCACCGAGCACGCCGGCACGTTCGTACTGGCCCGCCAGGACATACAGCAGGCTGGCCCACAGTGGCGGAAATCCACTGAGCCAATCGAGGATTGGGCGGTCGAGAATTTGGGTGTAGAGCAAGCCTGCGGCAGCGCCGTGCAGGTGGTAGTCCCGACCCTTGATGTAACGAAAACGGTAGGGCTGATCCAGGGAGCCCTGCCAAGGATGCCAAACACGGCCATCCTGGCGTTCGACCAGCAGGTCCACGGCGATCTTGCCGATGTCATGCAGCAGGGCGCCATAGGCAATACCCGCCGACCAGGCATCGGTCTGGGCGGCTTGGTCTTCGGGCGCGGCGCCGGTGGGAAGCAGATACGACTGACGCAGTTTCAAACTGCAAGCGACCAGCTCCAGGCCATGGTCGAGCATGCCGCCGAGATACGCATGGTGGTGTGTCTCGCTGGCCGGGAGTTGCTGGACCTGTTCGGCGTAGCGATGGATCGGATTTAAGTAGAGCTGGGTGAATTGGGCGTGGGAGAGGGCGGTGTATTGCCAGATGCGATCGAGCAACTGACGGCGGTGTTCCGCTGCTAACAAGCTGCTGGCCGACTCGATGGGCAGGTAGCCTTCGGCGACGCTCACGGTCGGTGGCGGAGGGAGCTTCTGCCTTTTGTGGCGAAACAGACTGAGCATCAGGACCTCCGGGAAATGGTTGGGTCAGTGGCCTTTTAGCCTTTTCGGATAGGGCTCTTACCCTAGCCCCCCATTCCCCTTCCAACCCTTACCTATCCTTTTGGTGCGTGTCCTTTTATACGGCAATCGGAATATTGATACGGCTAGACATCGTTTTGTTGGAGGGCTGGTTCGGAAAAGACAAGAGTCGGTACACTGCGGTGCGAATTTTCTCGGGGCTTGCCATGAATTTGACAGATGCCACGCTGGTGCTGCTGCTTGCGGCACGTATCCATGGGACCGACGAAGCCGTCAGGGCTTCGGCGAAGAGCGTGGTCAAGAAGTTGCCGCGCAGTAAACGCGATCTGATCTACAAGGTGATCGACAGCCGGAGTCCGCTCGAGCTGGTGGATTTTCTGGCGCAGAACCTGGATACATAACGGCATGCTGCGGGTGTGCGCCCCTCTCTTGTTCTTTGCGTGAGTGGTCCGCGGCCTGAAGTTTTTCTGGGCTCAGAAAAAAAGGCCCAACTCGCGTTGGGCCCTGTGATGCGATTACAGCGGTGAGGTAACGATCAAACTCCATCGTTCATGCAGAGTGAGTCATCCAAGACCGCTCGCTTCAGTTGCTGCTCCAGGTTGAGGACATATTCCGAGGCGCTACGGGCCTGGCCACTGGCCCGAAAGATCGCGCGTTTATCTGTCTTGAGTAGACTGAGCCAGGAGTCGATATAGCCCTCGTGCCGCAGCTCTCCCTGAATGCCGGCATAAGCACATAAAAAAGCAGCACCCATTTCGGCGATCAACTCCTCAAACCCGTAGTCTGGTGAGCCGAACGGACAGGCTGACGTCACGCCTTCGCGCTGCAACCGAGCGTGATGCCCGGTCCAGTGCGTCAGCTCATGCAGCGCCGTGGCGTAGTACCCGCTTTCATCGTGAAATTGTGCCTTTGTCGGCAGTTGGATGATATCTCTGATCGGGTGGTAAAAGGCTTCGTTGGCAGGCCGATGAACGATGCGTGCACCTGAACTTAACAGCAGATTTTCCGCGATGCTGTTGGGCTGGAAGGGATCACTCTGTTCCGTCTCGAGCAGGGTGTCACTAAGCATTTCGAGCCCCTCCGTTTGCTCGATGTTGAACAGAAAATGTGTCCTGAGAATACCGAAGTGAGCGACCTTGGGCTGACCGTTTTCATTGAGGACCGGTTGGCCTGACTCGGTCTGTTCCTCGCGCTCCATCGGCTTGTAGAGCACAGCCAGAGTACTGTGCTCACCCTTACGGATGTGCCCGCCGGCTTTTTTTGCTTGGTTGAAGGTCAGCCAACGATCTCGAGTGAACCCCTGCAACCTGGCCTCGGCCCAGAGCAGAGGTAAATTGATGCCCGAATACGGACGTCGCGTGACGGCATTGATGGGGAAGGGTTGATGACGACTGACGTCAACTGAGCCACTTGAGGACCAGGGGTTGATCCAGGGGGTAACGCCTTGGTCCAAAGCTTTAACGATCTTGTCTGTCACGTCTTGGTAGATATCGCGCATGGCAATTTCCTCGAGAGAAAACGGAGGAACTCCGTGCCCGTCGGGGAGGGTTCCCCGGTTGGGTGATGGGCTGGATTGATGCAGGTCTTGCATGGCGTCCGAATGTGGAGGTGGGCGCCTCCAATTGCGCTTAGCGCTGGTGTTCTCCTGCAAGCGCTATCAGTAAGGCGCCAGGCTGACCCGGTTCTTGGAGTAGGCTGAGACTCAATTGCAGCAACGGGTCGTGGTCGAAGTGATCGGTTGGTTCAATGTGGACTACCTCGAACAGCACACAGGACTTTTGTGGATAGGCCAGGTGGGCTTCGAAGGCTGCGCGCAATACATGGCTCAACCGATCGACCTGCAGCTTCCCAGCGTGATCTGAACGTTCGAACTGTACTGCGCGTTGCCACGCGCCAGGGGTGAACACGATGGGCAACCGAAGGGTGTTCAGTGTTTCCGGTGTCAGTGAGTCGGGCATGGTATGTCTCCGTTGAAAGCGCGAGAAACCTGTCCCGTGCGGGAAAAGATTTCCCCGCAGTGGGTTGAAGAAAATCAAGAGGATTTTCCTAACGAGCAGAGCTCGTAAGGCGCTCAGGAGAGCAGTAGGCGTTCATCACCGTAGAAACGGTCACCGTGCGAGCTACCGAACGCTAATCGCACTTGGGGAAGAACCATCACCGAAGTGACGTAGCCTTGAAGGTTCTGGCTGCCTGGGTAGGGTGCTGTCGATAACAGCGATCCGTACCTTGTATTTAGCGGAGCGATTTATACGGGTCAACCTCCGAAGAGACGCTGTGTCACGATGATCGTCTTCTGTTTTCCAGTGAAGATTTTTTGGCTTGGCAGGCTGATAAACGGTCAAGCACGGACAGTTTTCAGTAGTAGGCTGTTACTCCTGTCTCAATCATGAAAACGCTCAGCAGAGGGCGAGAACATGCCGACTCAGAACCCTGTTCAGAATTCACGTGTCCACCGCTGGGCATATACCTGTGGCATGTCGATAAAGCGCGGGTATCGCAATTTGAAAGCGTTTGAGTCCCGCGTGGCTGAGCGTGCGGTGACGGCAGGATTGCCCGCGGGTAAATTACTTGTTCGCGGGAGCTTTTTGATTGCCAGACTGGCATTGATCGGAGCACTGCTTTTTGTAGGTTTTTGGGCGCTCCTGTCGTTGATGACTCTAATGGTTTTGTATTGCGTAATCGCCCATCGCCGACTCAACGACTCAAAGGACTTTTACGGTGCTCAGGCATTCGGCGATCCTTATGGCGAGTACGAACTCAATCGTGCACCGGGACAGCCTGATCTAGAAGAGCATTAGTGGGTTGTCGTTAGCTTTTTCTGATTGAAGTACCTGCAGAGATCAGAGCGTCAGCACCTTTCGAACCCGCATTTTGTGCACTGAGAGTCCCTTTCCCTAGCATGCCTTCTGCTATGGAACCGACGCTATATCCGGCCCAACTCATGGTGGCTAGAAAAACCATCGGCAGCACGATGAACATCGCCCCCATCACATACTCGATCACCTGCGCGGTGACAGTCCCATCCATAAACCCGGATGTGGGCAGCGATAAAAGCACCTGATTGGACACCGACACTTGGTTGTACAAGGAATCGAGCATGCTGGAGTCGACCCAGCGTGCTAATTCCCACCAGAAGCTCAACATGTGCAGCGTGAACAGCGCGAACGTCACCGTCATGACGGTCTTCAGCTGGTAGGTACTAACCAGCAGAATCAGCGGCAAACTGATGATGACGCCCATGATCAGGAAGGCCTGCACCATCGGCAGGGCGGCGCGTAGTGCATTCATTGCCGGGAAGTTGCTGAAGGAGCCGAGGGCTAGCCCGGTGTTGGTGGCCAGGTTATTGAGTCCCTGATTGATCGAGCCGCCGCGGGCGCTTGAGCCATAGTCCTGGTATACCTGTCCGGGCGACATGGACATCGATTGCTGGCGCGGACTGACCAGTTCGCGCAGGGTGGCATCCTCGATCTCGTTGCTCGAGCGGCCAGTCAGCCAAACTTTCAGCTGAGTCAGCAGAGAGGGATCAACCTGCTGGATCAACCGCTCGCGCAAGCCAACCCCGCTGTCGCTCCACCACTGCTTGCAAGTGGGGTAGCCCGCGCCATTCTCCAGCCGCGGTAAGGAAATATCGCGGCTTTCGTCATACGGCCAACTGATTCGCGGTGTGCGTGAACGATCCGTGTCGTAGTAGCCGGGCGTGTCGAGAAGATAGCTTGAGCCGATCCAGGACGCGTCGTGACTTTGTGCCTTGTCCAGTTGCGGGCGGTTGGTGAACAGCCGAGAGCGGGAATAGCCATAGCAGTCGTGGGTGAAGTCGGCGACTTCCTGCAGCAGTACCTGGCTGTCGATGCGCGAACTGTCGATCTCCATGCGTATCTGCCGGATATCCGGTGCGCAGGGGATGGAGGCGGTGGCCGCCGCGGTTACCCCTTTGCTCAAGGCATGCACCAGAAACCACCAGATCGGCACGTTGGCAGAGCGTTCGCCAATGGTATTGAAGGTCGTCCCCCAGGCGGTTTCTGCTGGCTTAGCCACACTGATACCGCAGCGCTGGCTCGCCGCATCATCGAACGCCATTGAGGCGAGGCTCAATGGAAAGACAGGCGCGCAGCCGAATAACACAATGATGTAGGCCAGCCACAGCCGGTTCTCGATTCGCGGCACTGAGAGCAGTCCCTTGTTACCTTCATCCGCGCCTTGCTGACGGGCCGACAGCCATTCCTGCAAGATGATCGCGCCGAAGGGCGCGGCGAACAGCCCAGTATCGGACAATACACTCCAGAGACCGTTATTGATGATCCAAGCCAGCAGGGAGAGGTAAAACTCCAGGTAGCTGTTGGTGCTCATGAGCATGGTGGTGGCCTCACAGTCGGGTGAGTTCGACGCAGGTAAAGAGCACGAGCCCTAATGCCCCGATACGCTTCACGCGCAATTGATCCTGGGGTCGATGTCGGTAGCGCTGAAGCAGATCGCACCCGAGCGCAAAGAGGGCGCCGTAGAGCAGGGCACGCCACCCCCGCAGATAGGGTCGTACGGATTCGAATGCCTGCTGCCAGGCCTCGAAACTACCCAGCGCAGTGCGGCCGATCCAGGCGACCAGTGCAGCGGTCAGAATCATCACTGCGGCAATCCCAAGAGTTGAAAGCAAAGTGAATAGCTTTGAGCGTTTCATGGCTCACTTGCGCCTGGCGTCAGCATCATTGAGTCGGCCCCGTTCAGGGTCGCCTTGCTCTACGGTGCGCGAAGCATCGGCACCACCGGCATGCCGATCGAGCACCAGGCTGGCGGTGTTGGTGGCCAGCATCTGCCGGACCTGCAGCTCGGTTTGTAGCAGACGTATTTCGCGCTCCAGGGCATCGATGTTTTTTGTCAAAGCGGTTTGGGCCGGCTCGGCGGAGGCGATGTTCGGTTCGTGACTGCCCGCTAGAATCGTGCGCAGCAGTAGCAATGCCTTGTCGAGCACACTGGACAAGGCTGTCTCACTGGCCAGGCGTCGTGCCAACAGGTCCTGATCGGGGTCGTCACGCAGGGCTTCGACCACACCACGGGTCACCGGCAGCATCGGGCTGGAGGCTTTCGCCAGGTTGTCAGAGGTAGGCGGCAGAGAGCCAGACAACAGCCCTTGCAGGGCCTTGAGGCGCTCGTTATAAGCCTCCTGGATCAGCGGCGTCAGTCCGCTGCCAGCGGTCGCACGCAGAGTTTCGCAGCTGTCGCAGGTCGCGACTTCGCTCTCGCCCAGTACGCGGACGGCCCATTCGGATTCCTCTTGGGGCGAGGTCCAAGTCTGGCAAATAGCCCCGCCTAAGCAGTCGCTGCTACTGATCGAGGCGCTGTCATCCACCGACCGATTATGCAGCAGGTTGTAGCCTGCTCGCACTACGTCGGAAGTCACCCGGATGGGGGGTTGCCCACTACCTCCAGCCTTCTGGCCGCCGACCCAGGACACCCCGTTGCTGCCGTTACGGGCCTCGGTGTTTTTCACCGCGGCCACCGCATCACCGCCGGTTTGCTCCAGATTGCCCTGCATTTCCTGGTTCTTGGCCAGCGCGCCCCAGCCGGCTTGACCGACCTTGTCCGCCATCTTCTCGGCCATGGCCTGGCAGGTCAATTTGGAACGATCGAAGTCGATACGCCCCTGCATCACCCCGTTACTCAGCAACTCATAGAGTCCGGGGTTGGCGCGCTGAATGATCAACGCTGGCAGCGACATTACCGCTTGGGTCGCGTTCTGCACGATGCTGCCCATGATCTGCTGGAAACCTTCGGTGGCGCCGTTCAGCTGGTTTTGCAGGGTATTAGTGAGGCTCATGTTTCCGCACATCATGTTCGCTCGCCAAGATCCGCCGACACCGAGACCACTGGGTCGGTAGAGCGAACTCGGTGAGCCGACTGCCGAGCCGCCACCAATGGTGTACATGACTCGGTCGTCGAGCACTTCGCCTTGAGTGCCCAGACGGTAATCGCCTTCGGCGGCTTGGGCATGCGTGGCCATGGCGAGCAGTCCACAGAGCAACAGGCTCATCATGTCCAACCATGATCGCGCGCAAAGCCGAATCATGATGCAACGCCTTCGAAGTCGATACTGAACAGAAAGGTCTGCCCCTCACGTTTGCAGCAGCTATAGGGACGCCACAGCGACCAGGCGTAGCCGCCATCCGCGCTCTGTACCGGATCGCTGGGGAAGATGGCGCATGTGGGCTGAACCTGAGGGAAGAGCAATTGCCATTTGTGGGTCGACGCGTCGTTTTCAACGATCGGGCCAGGCGGCCAGTAGCCGTCGCGTTTGGCGGGCGTCAGTGGTACATAGACATGCGGCTGCCAATTGCGGGTAATCACATCGCCGGCCCGTTGCGCCATGACGGCGGCCGCCTTGAAGTCGTCGGGCTGTACCAGAAAGCCCTGCCGGGGATAAACGTTGCCCCACATGTTTCCCGAAGCCTGACGACCAATTTCACGGATTCCCGGCATGAGCGACTCGGGGTAAAGACTTTCTGGGATGCCATGGCGCCAGGCCAGTGAGTCCAGGGTACTTAGGTAGTAGGGCATGAACGCAATAGCGCCGCTGGCGCAGGCATAGCCGGATTGCGAAGCCAATTGCGTGGCAGCCCAACCTCCGGGGTGGCCGATGCCATCAACGTTCTTGAAGCGAGGCAGGTTGTCGCGCTGGGTGCTCGGCGTGATCAGGTTGCCGCCACCTTCCGCACCACTGATGGCAGAGGAGAGGGTAGCCATCTCGGCCCAAGGGTTACTGCCGGTGGTGGCGTAGCTTGAGACCACCAGTTCAGGAATGAAATGACGAACCTTGGTCGAGGTTTTGACTGTACAGCCGAAGGGCGTGCAGAGCAGCCAAAAACAAATGCCGACGACCCTGTAGGCGAGACAGTTTGGCGAAAGCACGGAGGACGTGATACTGGCGGTGTCCAGCGCCACGCTTGGGCCGCACGCCAGCAAGATGCTCAGCGCCAGGGGCCGTAGCTTTGTGGGCGAGATTGACGAGCAGGCAACAGGCATGATCCAGGCTCTCGGTGTATGGCCTGGGCAGGTTCGGTTAGGGACTGAAGACTGTCAGTGGAAATTATGAAGGCAGATCTATCGGGTTTGTGAGACGTAAGACTATTATTTGACGTGAAGGGCGCTGCGCAGGATATCGGGTTCTACAAGTAACTGATCTGTAGTAATTTCGAGAGTATTGGCTAGCTTGCATAGGACCAACAGCGACGGATTGCCCGTGCATCGCTCGATTTGACTAACGTACGTGCGATCCACCTCGGCCATGAGCGCGAGTTGCTCTTGGGTAAGGTTTTTCACGCGTCGCATCAAGCGGATGTTTTCCGCCAGCTGCAGACGAAGCTGTTCGTAGTCTTGAGTCATGCGCGCAAATTGCGCCTTGAGGGACTCTCAATCCACGGGATATAGTCTACATTGGCATTGATCTAGGCCATTTGATGCTCATGCCTGTTATCGAGCGTTCATTTGGCGTGGTTAAGCTTTTCGAAGTTGGCCCCAACGTCTAACAATAAATCAGAAATCTAGGGTGGGTATGGACGAAAACTACATCTCAATTCCTGCGGCGGATGGTTGCCCAAGTCTTCTGACACCTTGGGGCACTGAGTTTGCCTCGATGATCGAACGGGGCGTGCAATGCGCTCAGGCTTGGCTTGATACGCCCGGCGAGATTCCCCTGTGGTGGGAGCTGGCGCAAACCCGCAAGACCTTTCCTGTCGGTGACTGCCAGGATGCCTTCGAAGCTGGATTCTTGTTAAGGATTCAGCAGCGGCTTCGAGGTGCATCACAGTAACTTGTCACTTGCGTTAGAACGCGAGACCTGAATGGATTTCGCTATGAGGGTTTTATACCTCGCGCTCTATCTATCCGTTCAGCTACCCGATACGCCGCTTCCAGTTCAGAGCAGCCGTTCTCCTGCATCAGTGTCCAGCGCTCGGCTTTTTCCTCGGGCTCCGTCATGGCCAAGGCGAGATAAAGACTGGGCGGCACGGCTCGAAACAGCGTTTCGAGCTTCTTCGATAGCACAACCCCCTCAGTGTACTTTCCCGGCTCCTTGCTGGCGGAGAGCAGTAAGGCTTTCTGTGCCGGCGTGAGTTTCTTGAACCGTGCGATTTCTTCGATTTCCGCGGGCGGCATGTTCAAACAGATCCACCACTCGATCATGTTGAGCATGGTCTGCGCAGCCGTGGGAAAGTCAGCAAGGTTTTGCGTCGCCAGCCAGAACCATGCGCCGAGCTTGCGCCACATCTTTGTACCCTTGACCACGAATGGCGCAAGCAATTGGTTCTTGGTGATGATATGACCTTCGTCAGTGACCATGATGATCGGTCGGCCCAGGTACTGGTCGCGTTCGGCGAGGTTGTTCACGGTGTTCATCAGGCTGATGTAGCTGATGGACATCTGCGCCTCGTAGCCTTCGCGAGCGTAAGTGGCCAGGTCGACAATGGTCACATCGCTCTCGGGCCAAGGCGTGCCCTCGCGATCGAACAGTTCACCCTCGAAACCCTGGCAAAACAGGTCGATGGACTCGCCCATTTCCTGGGCACGCTCACGACGCTTCTCCGGCAAGTGCGGGTCAGCGGCGACGCGCAGCAACGCGTCGCGCACGTCGCGGGTCAGTACCTGCCGACCCACCGCGACACAAGTCTGTGCCGCATCCAGAATGCACTCGCGGATCAGACTGCGATCGGCTCGACTCAAGCGGGCTTCTTCCTTGGCCTCGCCGCCGGTGATCATCAACCGGGCGGTGATTTCCAGTTCGCCGAGCACGTCGCGCTGGTCCTCGTGACTGGCTACCGCTTCATCGTCCCACTCATCAACGGAAAGACTCGCCACCTGATCTGGCTGCTCGACCAGACGGTAGGCATCGGCAAAGGGGGCGAGACTGACCGAGGCGCCAGGCTTCAATTGGACCTTGTTGATCGACAAGCCCTGTGTCGCGAAGTAGTCGCCCTGCAAACCGAATGAGTTGCCGGCCTCGACGATAAACAGGCGAGGGCGGTACACCGCCATGACCTGCATCAGCAGGGTGACCAGGGTGGCCGACTTGCCGGCACCTGTGGGGCCGAACAACAGCAGATGGCCGTTCATGGCCCGGTCCAGACGTGACAAGGGATCGAAGCTCAACGGCGAGCCACCACGATTAAACAGGGTGATACCGGGGTGGCCGGTGCCCGTGCTGCGGCCCCAGACCGGAACCAGGTTCGCCAGGTGCTGGGCGAACATCAGGCGTGTGTACCAGTTGCGCGTGTCGCGGGCTGGGTTGTAAGCCATCGGTAACCAACGCAGGTAACTGTTGCAGGCGGCGACTTCATCGCCTTCGCGTACCGGTTGCAGCCCCGCACCCAACAGCGCGTTGGCCAGGCTGACCGAGCGCTGGTGCAATTGCTGCTCATCGTGACCGCGCACGTAGAACGCCAGGGTGCCGCGATACAGCTTGTGCTGGCGACCGATGATCGCACGAGCCTCTTCAACATCTTGGCGGGTCTGGGTCGAGGCTAGGTTTTCACCGATGGCTTTGCGGGCCAGGCGGTTCAACTGATCCTCAAGTACATCCTGCGGTTTGACCACCAAGGTCAGACTCATCACCGTGCCTTCGGGTAACTGGTCGAACAGGGCATTCACCGCGTCGCCCTTGCGGGTTTCTCCGGTGAGTTGACCAATCAAGGGCGCCCGGCGAAGCTTGTCCACCACCATGACCCGGTGGGGCTGATCGTCAAAAAACCAGAGTCCGTGCTGCACATTCGAACGCGGTTCGTTGAAGAACAGCCGCTCGGCAAAGTCATGATCGAAGGGCAGTTCCAGCGACTCGCCCTCGGCAGACTCCGGATAGGCAACGCGTTGGTAAAACTCCTCGGGCGCTTCATTGGTTAGCGTGGGCGCAGGATTGAACCAGGGCACTAACCAGGCATAAAGACCTCGGCCATCGACTCGTGTCGATTGCACCCCGCACGCCTGCAACGAAGCCGCGATACGTTCGCAAGCCTGTTGCAGGGATTGCACTGGAGTGACTCCCGTCTCCTCAGCGTCAGACTCAAGCCAGCGATAGATCACCAGGCGCCCCCGTCGGTTATTGCCACGCCAGGATAGGCGGGTCACCACCTTATCCTCAAACAGACCACCGGGCTTGGTGATGGCCTTCAGATGACGACGGCTGAGCTCCAAATATGCCTGGGTGAAGACCGTGCCTCGCGCGCTGTCCCGGATATAGTCGGTGAGTCGGGTCAGATAGGGGGTGAAATCGTTGTCGTCCTGGCAGAAAAACTGCGCTATCCAAGGCGCTTGATCCAACTCGTCAAAGCTATCCTGCAGGGCATCCTCGAGGGCATCGCGAGCCGCCATCAGCCAATCGGGTTCGCGCCCTTCGGTGCCGATGGGCAGCAACTCGAACACCGCGCCCACCGAACGATTGTCATCGAGCAGAAAACACTGCTCAGTGTCGAGGTACTCGACCCAAGGCAGGTGATCGGTGAAGCTGGGGTTGTGCGCATACAGTGCGGTTTCATCGGCTAAGGTCACGCGCGGGCGCGACGGGTTGCGCCAAGCTTTCCACGCGGGAGTGCGGTTGCCCGAATCGCCGGTACGCACTACAAGTCTTCCTGACGTTCACCCGGTAATGCGTACTGCACCCGTTGGTAGAACGGAAAGACGGTTGAGTACCCCGGGACCGGTGCCTGCTCGGTACCACTCAAATGCGGATACACGTACAGCACCAGATCGGGATTGGGCAGGCGCGGGAACAGGTTGCGGATCTCGTTCGCCGCGGTGCGCGTGTACGGCTCCTGGAGAGGCGCGGAGAAATCCGCCTGAGCCAGCGGGCGGCGTAACTGTTGCCGAGCATCCAGCAGTTGCTGCTGAGTGCCTTGCGAACCGGCACCGTTCCAAATGTCCAGCATGGTTTGCTCGCCATGGGGCAGCAGCGTCTCCTTGTCGGTGGAGCATCCCGTCAGGATCCAGCAGAGCAAGCTAATCCAGATCAGACAGGGAGGCATGGTCTTTTTCATGGCGAACGCTCCGGCCCTTGGGCTCGTAGTCGATGGTGATCTCATGGTCGAGGTGCAGTGCGACCTGTGCTGCCGGTGGCACGTACACAGCAGCAAAGGCTTCGCCATACAGTTTGTTGACCCACTCGCGAATGTCGCTGACCCCACCACTGAGAATGGAGTTCAGTGCGCTATTGCCACTGCTACTGGTGACCCCGAGCGTACTGCCGCCCGAACTGATCACGCTGCTGTTGTTCCGCTCATCCCCGAGCAAGGCGGCGACACCGGCACCGGCGGCAGTGATCAGGCTCTGGCTGCCGAGGTATTGCTGGGCGTTCGAGCGGCGCTCGCCGGCGATGCACGGAATGCCATACGGATCGGACACGTAACCCAGTCCACCACGGATCTTGTCGGTGTTCGAGCTCTGGGTCGTGGAAGCCGTGCGGCTGGCTATCGCCTTCGGCTGAGGCACCGTGCGGATGGTGCCATCGGTAAACACAAAGGTAATTGACTCGACCTGTCCGCGTACGCAGGACAGGGTCCAGTCACCGGACGCCGTGCCGCTCATCACGGCCCCCGCGACGTCCGGCAGGTCGATGCCGTTGGCGGTCAAGTTCTCCGGGCCGACCAGCACCTTGAAGGGATAGGGATCATTCACTGTGCCGTCCACCGGGACTCGGCCTATCAGCGCGGTCATGGCGACTGAGCCCATCAATGTCGCGTTTTCGGGAATGGTGTAGACCGGCTTCGCGCCTTCGGTACGATCAACAGATCGCGTCAGGTCGCGCTCACCCTTGGTAACTGCATGTAGCTGTTTCTGGCTGCGATCAATCGCGTTGTCTTTCAAGCCTTCCAGAGAGTTGAAAGCGGTAGGCAGGCTCAGTGCGGAGGAAGTCGTGGTTTTGCCTCTGGCGTCGGTGGACGGAGCATCCGAGGGTTCAATCCACTGCAGCGCATCATTGGTAGAGTGTCGCCCTTCGAACTGAGCGCCGTCGCCGGGCTCAAGCCCCAATCCGATCGGCATGTCCTTGCTTTTGCCGGTCAGCCCCGACAACTGCTCCTGCAATTGAGTCAGCAGGCCGCGAGCCTGACGACTGTCTTGTTCCGCTTTGAGTCGGGCCTCGTTGGCTTGGCGGCGGCCTTCGTCGACCTGCTGGGTCACACTGCCAAGCGCGGTCTGGATACGCGAATCGACACTGTTTTCCCGCTCGCGTAGGCGGTTGTTTTCCGTCTGCAGTGAGTCATTGTGTTTCTTCAAACCGAGCATGTCGCTGCGCATGGCCTTCACCTGGCCGACCAGGGTAGCGACCGTGTCGCGTGGGGTATCGCCCGCAATGCCGAGCGACTTGGCTTGCTCGGCGGATAATTGAATATTGCCCTGATCAACTGGGTGCTCTGGAGAGGAAGTGTTACTACCCGCGACCCAGGTTTTCAGGATGATCAGCACCACGCCCAGCAGCGCAGCCGGTACCAGCCATTTGAGCAAGGCGTTAGCTTTCATCGTCAGCACCTCGCGCAACGGGCGGGAGCAGCACGGCGTGTTCGAGGCCGGCACCCCGAGTGACGAGATAAGCGATCGTGGTGTCTTCGGCACTGCCGACAGGTCCGAGGAAAGTATGCTGGAAGGTCGCGGCGAACAGCGTGGCCTGAAGCCGGCGTGGATCGAGTTGCACCGTCTCTGAACCACGATTGCGCAATTTCACCGCCGTCACCCAGTAATCACCGAGTCGCCAGGCGGCGATGGGTGTGCTGGACACGTGTTCGGTCGGCAGCAGGGTTGGCAGTTCGGTGCGCAACTTAAGCGGGACGCGGCGTACACCGGGATGGGACTCCACGGTGCGCAGCGGCGCGTACAGGCTTTGCGCGGCGTAGCGCGTCAAAGCGACCGGGATCGGTGTACGTTCTGGAACAGGGAAGGTGCTCGATTCCGCCTCGGTAGCCTGCACGGGAGCATTCTTGAGAATTCGCACGGGCTCCAGCGGTTGATCGCCAGGCGTAGCCGCGATATCCAGGAGGATGATCTCGCCCGTTCCCACTGATTGCAGTTGCAGGCGGGTCGGGGCAATGGCTTCCGATGCGCGCAGGTAGAGCGTGCCGCCGGTTGATTGCACGCGCAGCTTGCCCGTCAAGGTTGAGGGCACGCCGACTCGAACATCCTCATCGACAAAGACCACCCGTTCCTGATTGATCACCAGCGGGACCGCGAGGGGGAGGCGTTCCCAGTGCATCAGCTCGACGGCCTGCGCTGCAGCTCCCCATAGCATCAGTGCAACGGCGAGTCCCAGGGTAGAAATCCGCTTCATGGCTCACCTCCAGGCGGGGAGATTTTTTGCGGAGTGCCCTGATAACAGTCCAGTGCCAGCCCCCACTTGTTGCGTTCGGGGTCCAGATCAAAACGCACCACGCGTAATGGATAACGCACCACCACTCGTTTTACCGGTTCGGCGGCGTAATACTCATCAGCGTTGAGGTCGAGCTTGACCAGCCAGCTGTCGCGGTCGAGTTGCTTGACCCTGAGTTCTGGATCCTCGCTGTAGCCTCGCCCCAGGATTTCGTAGACGCCACGCACCCGCTGGCGCAGTTCACCAGCGGCCTTGCGGTACTCGTAGTCGCCGTCGAGGAAGGCCTTGCAGGCGGGTGTTAGGTAGGACTGCAAGCCATAGATGGCGCGGCGATAATCCCGCTCGCCATCCGAGGGCCAACGGTTGAGCTGACCAAAGATGTACAGGGCAAAGGCATAGACATTCTCTGGGGGAATATCCCACCACTTGCGGGTGCTGCCCGAGCGCAGATCTGGCGGTACATGTACGGTCAGATCGGTCGGTGCCGAGCGCCAGCCGTACCAAAGTCCGGCACAGACCAGGGCAACGATCACTACCGCCAGACGCAGGCTGAGGATGTGGGCCTGTTGGGCATCGACCTTGTTCCGAAATCGGCTCATGGTAGCCACCGGGACAGGGCAGGACGCAGACGGCTTGAGCGGCGAACCGTCCAGGCACCGGAGTGCAGAATCAAACTTCCGCGACCCAGACGCCAACGGCTGGCAAGCATCCATTCGAGCTTGCGGTACAACCAGGTCTCGGGGCGAGCCCGTTTGGCCCGACGCAGTAGTGTGCCACCGGCAAATAACACCACCGCCATGCCTGCGATCATGCTGGTCGGCGCCACGGCAATGGAGGCGGTGGCGATCGCCAGCGGAACGCCTAGCAGCAGGCCAATGACCGCACCGGTGCCGAGCGCTACCCACATCTCATCATTGGTCAAACCACGCAATACGGCGGGATCACGGTTGAGCCGCTCCGGAAGAAAAACCAAGGTGCCGTCGGAAAGGCGTTCGATAGCGTCGTTCATGCCTACCTCACAGAATCGCGGCAGCCTTGGTCAAAAACCAGATAATGATCACCACCAACAGGGCGCCGATACCGACCACAGCGCCGAGATCCTTCCAGGTCTTGCGTTGGTTCTGTACGTCGGCGTATACGGTCAACGAGTGCCACGCCACCCCCAAGAAAGCGAGTAGGGCGATCAGCAGGCCGAGCAGGATGCCGCCGTCGTAGGCATAGTTTTTGATCGTCTCGATTAACCCTGATCCTTCGCCACGCGAAGGGGCCTCCATGGTGGGGAGTTCGGCAAAAGCCAGGCTTGGACCGAGCACCAGCAGCAGGCCGAACAGGCGCTGACTGGCACGATCACGCAAGTTGTTTTTCAGAGGGACAAGGCACTTAAGCATGATGGTGATCTCCGGTGTTAAGACAGGGTGAAGAACATCAGAACCAACAACGCGAGCAACACGCGTGCAGCACTACCGCCAAACGCGCCGAAGCGCACGCTGCCGGCGGCCCAGCCGCGGTAAGCCGTCCAGATCACCCAGGCGCACCAAAGCAAGGTCAGAACCAGAACCAGGGATATCCAGAGCGTCGAACTGCTCTGCGATGAAAAACCGGAGGCGTTTTGAAACGCAGCGCTCTGAGTTTCAGTCATGCTCATGGCGAGGGCTCCGCAGGCGGAGTGTCGAGGCGGTAATCACCCACCAGCTCACCAGGGTCGCGAGGTTGTGCGCGGGAAGGGGATAGATAACCCTGTATGCCGTCCCGTATGTGTTGGATGTCCCTGGACAGGCGGGGATAGTCGAAGCGATAGCGATCGTCGGGAGCCGCCGTGTTGTCTGTCATAGCTCGCGCCGTAAGGCGCTCGATAATTTCGAGCTGCTGCTGGACTCGGCTGAGCTGATCCTGCTCATGAGCAGATGCGGCATAACTGCTGCCATTGGCGATAGCCAGCGAGAAAAGCAACAAGAAGCGAAAGGCGGTAGTTGGCATGATACTGGCCCGTGAAGATATGGGAACAGAATCAAGTCAGAGGTCGAATGACTCAGCATTAAACGCGAGGTGGGACCTATCGCTTTTTTGGGGAGAGCCGAATAGGTCTGCTCACATACATCAGTAGTCGATTTGGTTAGAAAAATGCTCAGAAGAAAATTTTGAGCTCAATCCTAGTGTGTTGTTCATACGACAATGTGTGCATAAGTTAATTCTGGGCCAGCATAGGTGACGAGGAGCTAATCATCGCTTAGCATTGGAATGTTTATTCTTAATTACCCTAACCTGAAGGAAGTTTCAGATGTCTCGTTTGGCTGAATTTCGCAAGCTTGAGCAACAACTGGCTGAACAGCTCGCAGAGCTTGAGTCGATGAAAAGTGATTCCGGCCTGAAAAAAGAGATGGAGTTTGAGAGTAAATTGCGGACGTTGCTTGGTGAGTACGGCTTCAGTTTGAAAAACATCATTAGCATTCTGGATCCGGAAGCTGGCCGTCGTACCTCAGGCACGGCAGTTTTCCCCGTAAAAGCAGTCCGCAAGACTAGAGACGTGAAGATCTACAAGAATCCAAACTCGGGTGAGGTAATCGAAACCAAGGGCGGAAATCATCGGCAACTGAAAGAATGGAAAGTCGAGTTTGGCGCGGATGTTGTCGACTCCTGGCGTACTCAGTAAGATCGGTTTGATGACAAAGGGCCTGTAAAGGTCCTTTTTTCGGTGGGAATGATACATCTAGAGTGCAAGTCTTGAGCCCATCCTGCAACAGTTTCAATTGGTGTTTAGATCCTTGATGTTCCCGCAATCTTGGGCGACCGCATTTCACCTAATGCTCTAGCTCATAGTGGGAGTAGTGGATGATCTCTAGCAGTTTTTGCACTCATATGGAATATCAGTTTTCGGTCGTTGGATCGCTATCCTGGCATCAGAATGTTTAAAGGGATTTTTCCCGAATCAGAGATACTTCTTGAATGTGGTTGCCGTGATTGCCGTAGTGATGCCGAGCATCACAGCACAAGGAACAAACACAGCCATGGGATTGAGCGAAAAGGGCAAGGACAAGTAAATAACCCACGGCACGATCAGCATTGGTATTACGGCTCGTTTCGCTCGATGGTAGACAAAGCTACTTTCTCGCCCCGCGCCAAATTTACGTAGATCCCGGCGCATCAGTCCATCGACAAAGCCGGTCAACATTGCCAACAGAAACAGAGGGGCGGACAGGACCAGAATGGTCAGGCGCACCACGAAGGTGAAAGTGACATACACCGCCGACAGTACAAAGTCCTCGATATGTACGTAGAACTGGTTGATCCCGCTCCAGAAGCCGTTGCCCTGGCTCGAAACCCGCGCCTGCTGGGCAAAATCCGCAAAGCCTGTTTTGACCAGCACCCACTGATAGAGGAAATCCAGCCAGTGGGTAATCGTTTGCCCAGGCTGTTGGATAAGAAGTGAAGATTTAAAGTGTTCGCTAAGCCAACTTAATTCACTTCTCAGCATGGCCTGACTATGCCGCCAGCCCTGGTCTCCCCAGAAAAGCAGCAGGCCAGCGAACTCGATCAGGATCGAGAACAACAATGAGGCCATCAACAAGCCGATGACGCGTAGGACTAAGCGGATCGCCGAGATGATCAACCCTGGACGCTGGATCGGCTGTTGCACGGTGTGCTGAGCGGGTGTCGCCATTCTTCACCTCCATGCACGCTGCGGAATTCGTGTGGTCACGACGTTTTCTGGATCGTGTGCTACTGAATAAAAAAATTATCGCGGGACGGGCTACCCCACCTGATCCAGATCGAAGTTTTCTGTTGGCCCGCCTCCGTTGACCGTCCACCACTGTCCCGCCTGCGCGTTGTAGGTGGCGCGCATACGGTGTGCGAGCTCCTGCAGGTCTTTGGGCATGGCATCGTCGTTGGACGGCTTAGGCAAGGGCATGCGGACTTTCCAGAGCTGCCCACCGGACTGGAAGGAGAACATTTGCCCCTTGGGCAAGCTGACGATGTGAGCGGGCTCAATCAACGGCACGCTGGTGCTGCTGACGCGGTCCTGGGAGGAGGACGTGAAGTCTGTATTGGCTTCGGGGTCAGAGGTGTCAGTTGCGCCCGATACCAGGGTTCTGGTGAGCACGTTCACCTTCGGTAACTGCTGAGTGAGCAGCTCCGCGGTGGCTGTCTCGCGCACGCGGAGCATCTGCAGCGTGTTGAAATTACCGATCACCTGGCCGGCCTTGGCACGGCTACCAATGCGCGCTTCGATATCGCTAAGCGTCTGGGTGTAAGCCGTCACCTGGATGCCGGCACCGCCACCTTTGTTGATCAATGGGATGAATTCATCACCCATCAACTCGTTGAACTCATCGGCATGCAGGTTGATCGGCACCTTGTCACTGTTGCTGCTTGATTGGGGCAGTCCATGGTCGACACCGTGTTTGTAGATATGGCCCGCGACGGAGACCAAGTCGGCGAACATGGAGTTGCCCACCGCGGCGGCTACCTCGGCATCGGTCAGCGCGTCCAGACCGACATACACAATGCCGCGTTTGCGGATGATCTGCATCCAGTCGAAGATCGGCCGCGGGTCATCCAGGTCGGTGTAGTTGGGGGCCAGCAACTGGGCGGTTTTGCCGGTGGTGAGTTTCTCCAGCAGTGGCAGCAGCGAGGCGACGATTTTGTCGAAGTAGGTGCGGTCATACCGTACCGCAGAGCGCAGCCCATCCAGCACTGGATCGAATACTCTTTTCGCCGCCAAGTATTGCTCGATGGCCACCACGCGCCGCTCACGCCCAACCATATGCCGGGGAATGTTCTTCTCGGTGAGCTTGCCCTCGAGTTGGACGATCACTTCCCAGGCCGTCGAGTCGTTCTTGGCAAAAAACTGTTGAGCGTATTCGATGAACAGTGCATCAATGTTGACCACATGCCGTTGGATCTGCAGGTAGTCCGGACGTCGGCCCAGCTCGATCAGCGCTCGAGCGATGATGTTGACGAAGCGCCAGGCAAACTCGCGGAAGGCTGCGGAATTGCCTTCACCACTGAGCTGCCCGGCGATGCGCGATGCTACCTCCGAGATACGCCCGAAGCGTCCCACGGCGTTGTAGCGAGCGGAGATCTGCGGCCAGCCCAGATGGAAAACATAAAACTCCTTTTCCCGACCAGCGCGTTTGGCTTCGACGTACATCCGTTTGAGCAGGTCGGCATCGCCTTTCGGATCAAAGACGATCACGACCTCGTGTTCGACGCGGTGTATGTCTTGGGTGATGTACACCTCGGCGAGCCGCGTTTTGCCAACACGCGTCGTGCCCAGCACCAGGGTGTGTCCGACCCGTTCGCCCAGTGGCAGACTGACCACCGCTTCGTCGGGCTCAACCCCATGCAATAGCGTTGAGCCACCGACCGGTGGTAACGGTCGCAACGGGTTGAACGCGTTATCCCAGGCGGTGACGCGCGCCAATGTCGACAGGGGAAACGGTGCATGTTCCAGGCGTCTTTCGAGTCCACGGGCCAAGCGGTAGTGCGGCGGTTGGTCGACGTAGTGAGCGACCGCCGGATCCTGAGCCTCGACCAAGCGCTGGGTATGCAGGCGCGTCCAGCGAAAGCCGCGCCCCATGAATAGATATTTACGGCTGACCGGAATCTGCCGGCTGGTCAGTTCGTAGCGGGGCAGCCGCCGGATGTTGCGCCGATAGCGCAATACCTCCCAGCCTTGTCGCAGGCGTATGAAGCCAAACAGGGCATAAGCCAGCGCGACCACCAAACCGATTTCGGGTGACAGGGCCACGGCCCAAGGCGAGTACAGGCACAACACGGCGGCTGCAAGGCAGATCGCGACGGTGTACAGCTCCACTGCTGGCCGAAGCTTTGATTCCATCGCATGCTCGGCCATGACATGGACTCACTGTTCCAGCGAGGTACTGGTGATCAAGACGGGGTAGTGTTGGATCTGCAGGCGTGTGGCGATGTCGTTACCGTTGACTGGGAGGATGGTAAGGCCGGGGGCAAGTGCTCGAATCCGGGCCAAAGCCTCTGCATCGGCCACTTCGACGGCGAAGCCTGCGGCACCCAGTTCGTGTAGTTCAGATGCGCGTTCACGCAACCAAGTCAGTGACTGGTGATCGTCACCGACCAGAAAAAATGCTTGCAAGCCCGGCATGTTCAAGGTTCGAGATGTGATCTGGCCGGGGCTCAGGAGGGCGCTGTGCACAGGCAATACCCAGGTCTCATCGGCAAACGTGGACAGGTCCGTATGAACGGGCAAATCAGCCGGTACTTTGCGAGCTATTGGCAGGGCCGTTGCCGGAATATTGCGTTGGTTGAGGTAGCTAGCCGAATCCCCAGTGTCGATTGGCGTCGCCTGGGCGAAAGGTGCCGATAGGAGGATGAAGCAACAGGTTAGGAGGATTCTCTTCATGGCGGTGTGCCCTGTTTGCCGGAGACCAGCAACCTTTGAAGTTGGCGGGAAAAACCAGCGCGGTAGCGCGCAGCCGGCGCTCCCCCCGCGGGTCGGTGATAGCGTCCTGCAGCGGATACCCAGTCGCCGGTAGCGGCGTGATGCTCCTGCAGCAGGGCAGCGGTAACGGCGAGATTTTGGTAGGGGTCGAGGGCTTCACAGGGACTGGAAAAGCGGTGCCCGTGGTAGCCAAGATTGGTTTGTCCAAGCCCGGCATCGACTCGCTTGGCGCTATACCGCGTGAGGGCCATGAGCAGTGCATAGCAGGCGGCTTGTTGAGTCGCGAAGCGATAGGGCACTCCGGCAATGTTCAGCGTCCATGGCCATGGCAGCAGTTGGTCACGAACCCGGGTACCGCTTTCCTGTAGGGTAATCGCAAACAATACTGCCGAAGGTATGCCGGCCTCATGTGCCGCCAGTTGGTAGGCCGGCGGCGGGAGCTCCTCTGCCTGAACCGCTAGCATCACCAATGTCAGCGCAATCCCACTCAGTCGAGTCGTTGCCATTGCCCATTCACCTGTTGAAATGTGGCAGGCAAGGGCCCCGGGGCACCCAGACTGAACCAACGTCCACGGTCATGGTTCAAGGTTATTTGCCGGCGCTGAACCTTGGCCGGATCAATGTCTGCTTGCCGAGCCCAACTGAGAACGCGTTCATCCTCGCCTTGACTGCCCACCAGGTAGATGTCGAAAGCCGTGTTACTGCTTTGCAAGCGTTGCGCTGTGGCAATGCACGCCGAACAGCGATCTTCCACAAACAGTGCTTGGCGTGGCACGACCGGCGAGCTGGTCGGGGATGCCATGCCCTGAATCGGCAGCAGTCCAGGAAACAGCTTGGCCCAGGCCGCGGTGTAAGCGTTCTGATAGGCCAACTCACGCTCGGCGCGTTTGGCTTCTAACGCTACTTGCAACTCGGCATAGCGCTGGCGCTCTTGGTCAGTCTCGGCCTCGACTCCGAGTGTGGTCAGTGGATCGAGGTCTGGGCTCCAGAAACCGCGAGGGCCCGCTTGGATCTGTTCGAAGCGTGTCCACTCCTGCTCGGTTAGCCCCCAGTTTGAAGCCTGCCTGGAGTCAGAGCGTCTCAGGGGTGCAGGCTGCGTGTCCTGGAACTGTGACTGTGTCGAAAGAGGATTCCCTATCGCAGCACCTGCACTCAACAACGACAAAAGACAAACGACGGGGAAGAGTGGCGCTCTGTTCATGATCGCCTCTCAAGGCCAATACACGGTCTGGTCTGGCTGAGCGGCCACCGCGAAGACGGCTGAGTTCGGTTCCAGTGTTTTCAGTTGCCAGGCTCCGAACTGCTCGCCGCTATGGAGCAGTCGAACATCCGTGAGCGAGCGAGAGTGATGAGGTGCAACTGCCAGAAAGCGTTCGCCACCGCGGGACTCGACACTTAACACTGAGAATGGAGGTGAGAGCGGGGCGGGCTTGGTACGATCTGTTGCTCTGGGTTTGATCTCCGCAGGTGGCGGTGCTGGTGGTTGGGACGATGGCTGAGGCTTGATGTCGATCAGTTGCAGTTCGACGTGCTCAACGCGTGTGCGTAATGCCGCCAGGTCTGCCTCAGTCGCACGGGTTGTCAGACCGTCGCGCAGTTCCTGTATCTCCTGTGCCCATTGATCCAACATCGGATCGAGGGTGTTGGCCTGTTGCTCGCCACTATCGACCATTAGTTTCAAGTCTTTCACCGCGTACTGCAGCTTCTCCTGGGCGTCTTTTAGGGTGTTTGAATCATGTTGCAGGGTGTCCAGGGTTTGTCGGTATTGCGTGGCTGTGCTCTGCAGTTCGGTCATGTGTTGATGCTGGTTGAACACGCCAGCGCTCAGGCTGGCGACCGCCAGGCAAAGCAATCCCACGATGAGGGTTTGAAAGGTTGAGGCCTTCATGGGCGAGCCTCCGACTGGTGAGTTGAAGCAGGGGCTGGCGATGCGATGCCGAGCTCAGGTTTCTGTTGTTCGAAGCAAACTGAGCGGCTGACGTCGTCGGTAGTGAGTTGCCAGGCGGGGCCTGCGAGTACTTGCAGCGCACTGCGTAATGGGATTGGTCCAAGCCGGTAGTGGGCGGCAGGCAGGGGGCGAGTAAAAAGCGTTGTCACGGGCCCGGCGGCAGGACAGAGCGAATAACCCGAGCGCTGCAACACGTAATGCATTGCATCCTGCACTGAAGGACTCAGGTTGGAGGGCACACTGACGTCGATAATTTGAGAGAGAAGGTCATGTTGCTCCTTGCTGGCCTCAGTGCTGACTAGCGTATAGCGGCCATAGCGGAGTTCTGCCGGGTGATGTGTTTTGCCAGTGTCTCCCGAAAGCCGGGCACCCTTGGCGCCAGCGTCGATTTGCGGATCAGTCGGCAATGGGGTAGGGATTTGCGAAGCACAGGCGCTTAGCAAACCCAGCAAGCAGATAGGCGTGAAAAAACGCTCCATGGAACAAACCTCATGTCAGATTCATTGCAGAAGCTGACATGAGGTGATAGAGCGAATCAGTGAAAAAGTTGATCCAAGACGGGTCGTGTTTACGCCGAACACGTGACTACTCATCAAAAATGGCGAGTCCATCCAAGACAGCAGCATCAGGATCGAAGATCAACAATCGCACATCTGCCAGTGCCGCGAGATACAGTACGTTGACCAAGGTTTCTGGTGTGCCAGCGTCGAGTTGCTCTTGCCTCAGCCATGAGTAAGGGCGGCCCTCGATCGTTAACAGGTTATCGTCAGTCCAGGGTGTGCCGATCAACTTACAGCCGACGCCCTGGCAGTCGTTTAAGGTAAAGGGTTCGAACAGCAGGCCGGTTGGTCTGCAGCCCAAGCTGCCAGCCCGGCGTCCCAAGTAGCGCACTGTTTCTTCAGTGAGGTGTACGGTGCTGATTTCCCAGGCTCGACTGTAGTGACCTGTTTCGAAGCGTAAACGGTGGACCATGGCTTGGGCTTCTTCCTGGGAGTACAAGTCGCCGACGTGATGCCACTGGTTGAACATTTCGCCCCTCACGGCGTAGATCACCTGCCGTACCAGTCCCGTGGATTCGTACTGCTCATCCAACTCATCCGGAATGGATTGGCCTTCACTGATCAAGGCGAAATCGTCATTAAACAAGCACGGGTACTGTTGCAGGGCATCATCAGGCAGATGGGCTTGTGAGTCGTGCACGGGGCGAAAGCAGGGAGGGCAGTCGTTTTCATAGGTGATCAGTAACAGCCGTTCGATCTGAAAGTGGTCATAACCGCGTGCAAATGGGTTTGAGCTTGGCAGCGGAGTTACTGCTTGCGGGAGAGGGTTCATGTGAAGTCTCCAGAATGAAAATGAACAAGGCGCCATTCGGCGCCTTTGAGGGTTAAAGCAAGCCATGTTCGGCCAGGGAGAACGGACGACCTTTGCCTACGATGAAGTGATCCAGCACCCGCACTTCGACCAAGGCCAAGGAGTCTTTCAGCCGTGCGGTTAAAGCACGATCTGCCAGGCTAGGTTCCGTACAACCGGAAGGGTGGTTGTGAACAAGAATGGCGGCCGCGGCGTTATGAACCAGGGAGCGTTTAACGACTTGGCGGGGGTAAACACTGGTGCTATCAATGCTGCCGTGAAAGAGGACTTCGAACGCCGAGACGCGGTGTTTGGCATCGAGGAAAATCACCGCGAACACTTCATGTTCCTGCGGCGCCAGTTGCAGTTTTAGATAAGCAGCGACCGTGTCAGGTGACGTTAGGTCAGGGCCTCGGGCAAACAATCGACGATCCAAAATATGTAGCGCTTCGTCGATCAGTCCATTTTCTAGGGCAATGCGATCAGCTTCGAAATCCGAGGTCTCAATCTGTGCGAATGAGGGGCTCATGGCGGTACCTCTGAGGGAGAAAGTCAGGGGTACACGCCCTGATGGGAGTAGTACCCCCAAGGGTGGATGTGGCGTCGTGTGTGTTAGCCGATGACATTCTGTTTACAGGCGAGTGAAACGGTGGCGTTGGCCGTGTAGTAATGAGCCGCAGCTATCGCAGGGTGATGAGGAAAAGGCTTTTATGCCCCAGCCTGCGTTTAAGTCGAAGTCGGCGCTGATGGGCATTAACTGCATCAGGCCATGATGTATCGCGGCAATGCGCTGCTCGATTTCATGTTCCGAGTGATAGAGCGATAACGTGCTGTAATCCTCGTAAGCGGCACCGAACAGGCAGTCGTCGCAAAGCCAGAAGGATTCCATGAGGGGCCCCCTGTGTCGATTGAAAAAGGCGCTCTAAGGAGCGCCTTGCTGAGGAACATCGTGAACTGTTCAGGCGGACTGAACGGTACGTGTAGCGTCACCGCAAGTTGTGCCTGCAATGGGTGGGGAGACGGACTCGAGTCGAGTCTGTGTTGGCGTTTCGATCTCCTCAGCGTCGGCGTTGGCCGACGATGAGGAGGACTCACTGTTGGGCGCCGGCTCAGCAGGTACTGTTGCCTCCTGCCTGGCTGGCGCTTTGTATTCGAAGGTGCCGTTGACCTTGATCCAGTCGATGAACAGCAAACGGCCCTTCAGGCCGGCGCCCGGTTGACCTTGTTTATCGCCTTTCTCGTAGAGAAAGGGATCGATCCACAGGTCGCCGATACGGAATGACAGCAAGACCTTTTTCTCGGCATTGACGGCGTCCTTGTAGAGTCGGATCAAGCGTTCAGCTTCACCCCCAGCGACTTTGCAATCGAAGCGGGTGTATTCCACGGCGTTGGAAGCGCCGTGTAGGGCTGAGATATCACATGCCATGAAGGGTTGGCCGCGGCGCACTTGTACCTCGCGAACGCGGTTGAGGTAGCCGATGCCGACGGTGTGCAGGTTGAAGTAAGTGGTCGCTTCTGGGGATTGGTTAGCGTGGGCCATGGTGGTTCTCCTGTTTGAAGGGAAAACGGTGACGCACGGTCCCTGGCGGGGAAGTGAGCCCCCGTCAGGTTGGGTAAGGTGAAGACGCGCAGTGAACTATTCACCACCGGTAAGCCGGTAATGATCAGCGTGATACATCTAGGGAATAGCAGCGCAGCAGAGGAGCGTCTGCGGGGGATCCGAAGGTCTGGAGTAGTGGGCATTCATCACCGCCGAAGCAGCAATCGTACGAGCCTCCGAACGCTGATCGTACTTGGGGTAAACCACCACATAAGTGGCGTAGCCTTGAAGGTTCAAGCTACCTGGGCTGGGCTGTCAACGACAGCGAACCATGTTCTTTGTATATGCCCGTCACAGGGGGGCGTCAAGGCGCTGTAACTCGATTTTTTATGGCCAGAATACACTGGCAGTTGTTGGACAGAAGAAAGTGAAGAGTGGGCCTGGCGGTGAGCCAGGCGAGGAAGATAACAGCCACCTTTGGTGGTCAGACGCCGTCGACAAGTGCCTCGTAAAACTTGGTTTAACTGCGCCATGAGTCACCAACCGACCCTTGTCGTGGCCTGGATCGAAAGCTGCTGGCACGCATCCGCGCACAAAGGGTGCCCAGTGTTTCCCCGGTGGGCGCCGGGACTGAAGGCGGTCGCCGCAGCGGATGACCGCTATTACCTGTTAGAGGCAACAGTGGTCATCCGCCACCTCGACCCGGTCGAGCACAAATAGGAATAAAACTCTCTAGAGGAGAGGGCTCCGAACTCAGGGAGTCCGACCGAGCTACCCGGAGCGAGTCGGTCTTGGGCCGCCGTTGGCGATGATCCAGGTGCACTACAGCAAGGAAGGCGGGGCGACGTCAAGGTAGAGAATGCCAGTAGCACTCTCTGGATCAAATGGGAGTGAAAACGGTTACTTGCTGCCGAGATGAGTGGCCAATTGCTCGACGGTCGCCAGGATAAAGGCACGGTCACTTTCTTTCAGGTCACTCAACAGGCCGGAGATCATGTTGGCTTGATCGATGGGGCGATTGCTTGACTCGGTGAGCAACTCGTCCATTCGGCAGTCGAAAATCTCCGCCAGTTGCATCAGTTTGATTACGGACAACTCCACCACTCCCCGCTCCAGTCGCGATATGGCTTCACTGCCGATTCCCATCCGCTCCGCAACCTCTTCTTGAGTCAGATTACGCTCGGTTCGGTGCTTCGCGATCATGCGTCCGATTTGGACTTGAGTTGGATGTTTATGTGCCAAGGGTTGAGTTCTCCAGTTCAACCCGAATGGTTGAGCAAAGACTCGTTGACATGAACATCCCTTAAGGTTGAGTCTCAACTCATTGGGTTGTTATCATGACTGAAATAGCCATTCACCGCGACGCTGCTTCAATTCCCCTAGGATTTAGTGGTCGGGATGGTCAGTGAGAATGGATGAGTTGATTAGGCGAATCAGAGGAAACGCTGCGTATGGAAGAGAAGAGCAAATACGGCACAGATGAGATTTGGGACAGGACAATGGAGTTGTTCATCAGCATCCATGATTTCCCTGAAAATCCTGAGCACTTCAACAGCCTTGTCCATTGGCTCAACGAACATCCAGCCCACCTGCAGGCCTTCAATGAACTGGGGAAAATCTGGATGGCGACGGGCGTTGCCTTGGCCCGAGAGGTCGGGCGGCCCCTAACCGAGTTAGAGGGAGTTCTGTTACCACTGATGGTGCACTGACCGAGGCTGAGTGATGTCTTTGGGTACTGAAACGGTTACTTGGAGCGTCCTTCAGGCAGCGTTCAAGTGCGCTTTCGCTGGCGAGGTTGCGTCGGAACCTAAGGTCTCTAAACAGGGGGTATTTTCGTTTCGGCATCGGCTAAAAAAGCAATGAGCTGTTTGTTCTCCACGTTGTTGCTTGGGAGGCAGGACGGATCATCACGAAAGGTAAGTGACCACCGTCCTGAAGGCTCACGAAAGGCGGCATTTTTTATGCCGAAATTGCGTCAGGCTGTGCCTTGGTCATCGGCTTTTTCGGCACTTATTTGTTTAGCAGGGCGCTCCTTCATGACCGTGCTGAGCACCCGGTGAGGCAGGATTCCAACTCGGCGCGCTTCGATCTTGAAGGTCACCCTTGTGTTTTCTTCACTGTCCTCCCACTCATCCCGCACCGTGCGGCCTTCGACCAGCACTCGCATACCTTTCTGGTACAGCGTGCTCCAGTGTTCGGCGTCCCGGTGCCAGAGCTCGACCGGCGCCCAATAACCCCCTCGGTCTTCATAACTACCATCACGCGGTACTGGGTTGTCGAAGTACACATTCAGCCTCAACAAGCGTCGAGGCTCGTCATTGCCTGAGGCAAACTCCTGGAATTCTGGCGCACTGCCGATGTTGCCTTCGCCGACAAAAAAAAGTGCTCATTGTCATACCTCCACTGCTGTTTTGAACTGGCGCAGTAGCTGCTCGGCACTGCCCATTTTGATCGCGCAGGTCGTGGCCTGGCGGTAAAGTGAATGCACCACACTCATCTGTAAGTTCAGAGCAATGCGGTCGTATTCGATGCGCTGCAATCTCTCGCGTACGGCCTGCGACAGGGCTTTGTGGGAGACTTGGCGCTCCCAGACCGTAACCCCCATGCGGGTAAAATCACGGGTGCGCCAACGCAAAAAGCTGCTGCCCGCGCCAGTGTTCTGCAGCACCAATCGAATGTTCAGCAGTGAGACGGGGGGCTGTGCTGCCTGCTGCACGGAAACCTCCATCAGATGACGTAACTGCGCCTCGATCTCCTTCGCAACTTGCGCCAGGTACTCCAACTCCCCCTTACCCTTAAAGGGCCTTAAAAGGCCTTTTAGGGAGGCAGCGTGTTCGAGTTGTCGATAGGTATTCTGTGTCAGCACTTCGAAAGCTATGGGTTGAACTGGGAGCAGGGGATTCATGCATCGTCCTCCGGTACTCCCACTGTTACAAAGGACTCTCCCTGGTCTTCGGCTGAGTCGTTAGGGGCATCTACCGTTACCGCCCCCTGGCGAATGATCGGCGGCGCAAACTGGGAGCGGTGATGTCCTTCAAGGATGTCCGTGGGGGGGAATCCAAATTTCTCGATAGCCGCCAGGGCGCGGGCGTTGTTGGCCGCCATGTCATCGCGGGTGACGCCGGCATTTCGATAACGCTGCGCCTGGCCGAACAAGCTGCGCAGCAAGTGAGCACCGTCGTCGATCCAGGCCTCCATGTCCCTGCGACCGATCAACGCGGTGTGATGGGCCAATAGGGTCCGGCGCACCAGGGTGTCGTAGTCGGTCAGCAGATAGACCGCGAGAAACCCCAACTGACTGCCGATGTACAGCGGCAAGGTGACGGGGTGGATGTTGAGGTTGTCACTCATATCGATCTGGGTCGCAGGTCCTGCCTGATTCGATTCAACTGCTGGCTCAGTTCCAGCATGCCGTTCTTGGCCTGCGTCAGTTTTTCTTCGAGCTGTACGATGGCCCAATCGGCATAGGGGTCGTCCTGGGCGGCAGTTTGTTTGATTAGGTTGGTGACACTGATGTAGCCCGCCATCCCCATGATTGAGTGAGCGCCTTCGCGTGCAGTCCGGCCTTGCCAGATTCGGGCGGCGTGGTGCGTGTGCAGGGTCAGGCTGATGCTGCTGCGCAACGAGCCCAGGTTGAGTTGGTAGTGATCGGCCACGGTGTTGTCCTCGCAAAAGCTTGGACTGGAACGTTGCGACAGAAGAGAGTTAGGGGCAGCCAAAAAGCTGAATGCGGTCTGTTCGGTTTGGTGAACGAGGGCTAATTACTGATGCCTATGCTCATGGGAAGGATGCCCTTATTGTTCCCTAAAAATTTCATAGTTTGGTCCGACGTGTTCGTCGATTGGAACTCCATGGTTTTGATGCCACTGGCATCAAATCTACTGACTGCCACCGCGCTTGCCGCGCAGTTGGCGCAATTCATTCAGACAGGCTTGGGCAACGGCAGAAGCGGGTTCGCCCTGTTGCCGAGATGGTCGCGAGGGGGGAGGTGAGGGTGATTCTGCAATGGATGCCGGTTCGGCCTGACCTGCCCAAGGATGAAAGTCTCCTTTCAGCGCCCGCTGGATCAGTCCCATCAGATAGGCCGCTGGCTTGCGGACATTTCCTGCTGTACAGCGTGCCCCCGCTTCGTTGAGCACCGCCTGCCGATCCGCAGGTTTGAGCTTGTTCAGCGCAACGGCTACGGCCTGACGCTCGCTTGGGCTCAGGTGCAGCGCCGCGGGCCATTGCAGGTTATCCTCCGCTGGGGTCGCGCGCGGTACAGTACAAATACTTTCTTTTAATACAGTACCGGAGGCGTTCGGATTCCGGACGGTGCCGGAAACACTGGCGTTCAGTCCCGGTTCGGACTCCGAACGAGGGCCTGCACGATTCCGAACGCTGTGATCTTCCCCCAGTTCGGAATCGCGCAGCGCGGTATGCGTTGCCTGATCCAATCCTTGCTGTGTCCAATGTTCGCCCCAACCGTCGATCCGCGTCGGTAACCGATCTCGATCAATATTCGTGTCCCGACGGATTTCCTCTACAGCGTGCTGAGCAACAATGCGCACGGCCTTGGTCGCATGACCGAGAGCATGTCCGACCAGCTCCAGGTAATCCTGATCCAGTTCCATTGCCTCGGCGGGGGTTAACGGCTCATCGTGCAGAACGTACAGAGAACCTTGGAGACGTCCGCTGAGCTGATCGCGTCCGCGACTCACCAAACTGAGCCAACGCGTCAACCTGAGCATCATCAACACCCGAGCAATGGTTTCACGGGAGGTTGACGCGCTGTAGGGCACGCTCGACAGGTAAGGCTGTAAATCTTCGTAGCGTGGCGTGACCATGCCTTGGCCTTGGAGCATCAGTCGAAACACTTGCCAGGCATTACGTTCCAGCGGCGTCAGCCGATTATCCAAAAGCAACCGACGCGGCACGACTTCGTGTGACTGGCCGCTGAACAGAAAGCCTGCTTGTAGCGCCTGGTTGGAGGGATGTTCAGTGGCGGTGCGTACTGGCCAACGCTCACTCAGTTGCTGAGTGCATTGCTGCAGGACACGTTGCCAGCGAGAGGAAGGGGCGTTGTTCATGTACCGTCACTGTACTGGTCAACTTGCTGCCACACGATGGTCAAGCTGATCTGTTGTTCTTCGGCCAGCATCATCATGGCGTCGAGCTGATCCTCGGTACTGTCCTGAGCCCGCAGTTGGCACCAACGCTGCCAGAGTGCATGTTCCTGGGCTTCACTCAAGTTATGAGGTCGACCCTTGCGGGTTTCTATCTTGAGTAGACGTCGACGCAAGGCGGTTTCCGAATGCGCCAAGCCAAAGCACTGATACATGATGGTGCTGCTGGCGCCCAGTTTGAGCGCTCGATTGATCATTCGCTCGTTCTGCTCATCACGTTCGGCGTGCTCTATCAACCGATGCAGCACCGGCGAGTCAACCTTGATCTCGACCCAAGACACAGTGGCATGGGCCAGGTGCGACAGCGTGGTGGGCGGTAAGGATTGCAACAGATAGATGTCGTCCTCACTCAGTCCAAGTGCCTTGCAGCGTTGCAGATTACCCAGGCGCAGCTCATACAGCACCTGGGTCAGCATGGCTTGGTTGAGGACATTGAAGGACAGGCTCATGGCAGCATCTCCTGTGAGTTGTTTTCATGGGCAAGCGTTAAGTCGATCAAGCGGCGGGCCAAACGGATGAGACGATACAGTTTGATTAACAAACTGTCGGGCAATCGTTCGAGACCTACATCGATGACTGGACGGTCTAGCAGGGGGACTTGGTAAACCCCCAGCAACAGTTGTCCGAACAGGGCTGAGGGTAGTTGCTTGCGATCCTCCCAGTTCACGTCGTCTTGAGCGCGCAACAGAGCCAGGAGCATTAGGTGAACGCCTGTCGCTCTTGGCGCGGCGAGATCAAGCCGTTCGATGTCCAGAGCGAAGCCCAGGCCAAGCGGCTGATCGATGATGCTCTCTGGATACCCGGCATAGGCCGCCATTTCCCGCGCCAGTTTGGCGATGGCTAAGCGCAGTTGTTCGGGGCTATCCAGTGCTGGTGCAATGCCCCAGATGTCGTCAGTCGTGCAGGCTTCGATGAGCGATGCTGCTTCGGTGGCTGTCTCGCGGTCGATCTGTTCGCGAATCTGTTGAATGCGTGACGGAGGGCTGATTGCTGATACGGCATCCGTTTCGGGTGCAGTGAGCAGTTCCTCCTGCGAAGTTTCAGCTTGGGTTTTGGTCTCTGTTGATTGGGGGCGTGGCTCGGAGGAAGGGGAGCCTGCCGGGGCTTCATCAACGCTTGGCGGATGGCTGTTCTCAAAGCCAGGCGTCGAGATGACTCGTTGGGTATCGCTCAGCTCCAGGGCCAACATACGGGAGGACTGTCCGAGCAAGCGGCTCATGCGTTCAAGCAGTTCATCCTGAAGCTGCTCAAGATCTAAGGACTCGGGTTCGGCATCAAAGTCGCCCAGGGTATCAAGCCAAAACTCGGCGAATACAAGGAGGTCGGTTGGATAGCGGTTCCAGGTTCGTTCGGCCTGGCTACGTAAAGCGATCAGGCGTTCGATCTGGGGCTTACCCAATCCTGCATACAGGATTTGTGGAATCGCGGGCAGTAAGTGTTCGAGGGTGTCCAGCATCCGGCTGATGTGCGGCTGAGAAATCGGATAGCCTCCAGCAACAAGACGTCGTGCCAGTTCTCGTTGTGAGAGCACAACTCCTTCTGCTTCGAGCATCGTTTTGAGTTTAGCCACGGCGAGCGCACGTTCGATGAAGGTGAGTTGGCCGTGCAGATCGCTTTCTGCCAGATGGCCGAGCAGGGCAGTGATTTCATTGGTCCAGGGGCGGAACAGGCAATGAATGCGAAAGAAGCGCTCGTCGCGGGTTTCCTGCCACAGTTCGCCGAGAATCGTCAAACGCGTGTTACCTCCATTGCGGATGATGAAATAGGTTTCACCCGGGCGACGGGTAATCGGCGGTGGTTGATCCAGCCCACGTTCACGGATCGAGGCCTTGATATCCTCATAAAGCGGATTCCGGATGAAACGCGGGTTGTGCTCGTAGGGCCGCAACTGCTCCAGGGTAATCAGCATAGGCGTATCCATGACTGGATCGGACAACCGCTCCAGTTCTGGACCTCGAGGGAAGTGGTCTTGGTACAGCTTGTCGGTCATTTCCTCCTGACTGAGCTTCTTCATCTGAGCAACCTCAGTTACGCCGGTTGTGCAAATGGTCGCCGACCTCGAACTTGATGATCTCGGCAGTTCCCGAACTTTCGAAGTGTCGGGAAACCTCTGCGAGGAACCACCCCATGTCCGAGCGCCCACCCTGCAGGCGAAAGACCACGGTGCAGTACTCTTCGCAAGGTGGGTGGGGTGGTCGAATGGAGGGTGGAACGATAATGGGCAGTTGATCCAACATCAAAAAACTCCTCGCCAACCGCTGTTGGCCTCAAGGTGAATCAAACCCAATGACTGGGTGAGAAATGCCGGCTGGGGGATTCGTCTCATTGATCCTCCGGGCGCTTGCTGACAGTAGAGATCGCTTCGCGCCATTCCGGAAACAACTCGATGGCCAGCGTTTGCATGGTTTCCAGCGCGGATGGCGAGCGTCGTTCGCGTGACTGGCGCGTCTCGATTCGGTGGACCGGTAGGCCGAGGGAAGCGGCATTGAGATACGCCACTCGGTCTGGAACTACGGTGTCTAGAACCGAGATGTTGGTAGCCTCAGCGAAGGTCTCGCGCAGGCCACGGATGATCATGCGCGTGTCAATCCGGATGCTATTCACCTGGTTCAGTAGCAATCGCAACGGGGGCGGTGGAATGCCCAGGTGGCGGAACGGTTCAAGCTCACTCAGCAGATTCAAGGTGCCGCGGCGCAGTTCGCGGGCGGCGAGCATTTCCGGCGTGATGGGAGAGAGGGCGAGATCGGAGGCCAGGATGGCCATCTCCAGTAGCACGCTACGTGCGCCTTGGGTGTCGATCAAAAGCAGGTCATAACTGGTACGAAAGGCTTCCAACAGATTGTGTAGACGCAATCGCCCGTCAGGGGCGTGCAGCAGCAAGGTACTCAGTCGGCCGTGATCATCGTTGGAGAGGATCAGGTCGAGACCGACAACCGTAGTTTTGGAAATTACCTGCTCAGAGTCTGTCAGGTTGAGTGCAATAAGCTCGTACGCGCCAGCGACAGCCTCATGGCTCAACGTGTAATAGCTGGAGAGGGTGGGTTGGCTATCCAGATCCAGTAGCAGGACACGCAGGCCAGCATCCGCGACAAGACCGCCGAGGTTGGCGGTCACTGTGGTCTTGCCTACCCCACCTTTGGTGGAAATCACCGATAACACGCGCATGGCATCAGCCCAGCTGCGCCAAGCGCTCGGTGACCCATCGCTCGATCTCCAGTGAGTCCCAGCCCACTGCACGCAATCCAATGCGCTTGGCTTGAGGGAATTTCCCTTCCTTCATCAGGTTGTAAATGTGCGCGCGCTTGAAGCCGGTTTTTCGTTCTACCTCGTCGCGCCGCATGATGTGGCGTTCGATCTGTGGTTGAGACATTTCAGCGATGGGTGAGGATTGATTGGACATGGTGGTCACTCCTAGCGCCAGTTGGCATTTGGTGGGAAGTGACCTGGATTCAATACCTGAAAATGAGATTAGTCATTGCAATGCAATTGACGTTATTGCAGTGCAATCCTTACCGCCTAGCTTGGGTAAGACTACGTCGGCCAGCCGCAAATTTTTCATCCAACGAACGCTTACTCAGCCCTGGAACATCGCCGTAGTGCGCGGTTATAGAATCGACAATAGATCTTGGCTATCAAAGATCGAATGACGTCTTCCGCTTTCAGAAGAGCCAAGCATGGTATTGACTAGTGCTCCAATAACGTTGAGAAAGCCGGCTTTACTCTGTCCGCTGATCTCTTTTGCCGAGTCGGCAAGCGAGCGAAGATTTTCTCGCTCCAATCCAGCAGCTGCCAGTTCTGCCATGAGCTCCTGGAGCTTTGTCTCGGTAGATTTTAGCTGCACCTGTAGGGCGTCCCTATCAGCTAGCAAAATCAAATATGTGCCGTAGCGTATCGATTCTTGGTCAGGTGTGATTTCGTGAAAAAGAAAAGAGGGACGCTCATCTGGATAGTGATGAAACATCCACGACTTTAGATCCGAGTGCCGGATGGTTAGCAGTTTGAGATCGACAGGTGTACCGGGTGAAACGGCGATGCCGAGCAACCCATAACGCAACTCCAGGTTTCGTACGGCATCCAGAATTTTCTCTAAGTTCTTGTATAAACAGGGCCATTGCGGGAAAGCCGAGATGAGGCGCTCAGGGTAATTCCACGTCAACTCGAGAATGCTAGCTTCGTAATTCACCAAGCCACACCAACGTATAGCCGCTTCGATGGGGCTGTAGAACAGCTTTTCAGCAGAGCTATGGGGATTAGGTCCGTACATAGAGGTAGCCTCCTATAAAAGGGCAGACCCGCTAGGTACTGTCTAAAGATCTACTGAAGTGACCTAGGCTTCCGTGCGGTTGCTGTCCGTTATTTCCCAGATGCTGAGCAAGTATTTTCCGTTCGGATTGAGTTGATCAGTCACTTTGGAGCTGCGCGGTTTAACCAACGCGTGGCGCGTCTAGTCGAGCCGCCCACTATTTTTCCGTGCGTGCTTGATGTCTTTCGAGGGTGGGGCTCCGAATCGCCGGGTATATTCGCGGCTGAATTGAGCGACGCTTTCATAGCCGACTCGCAACGCGGCGGTGTTCACGTCTACCCGCTCGATCAACATCAGGCTGCGCGCGGCTTGCAGCCGTAATGATTTTTGATATTGAACCGGGCTGGTGCCAGTCAGCTTGCGAAAATTGTGATGCAGAGTAGAGCTGGCCATGCCCGATAGTTCGGCGAGCTCGGCCACGTGCAGCGGCTTGTCATAGTGATGCTTTAACCATTCAATGGCTCTCACGATGGCCTTGTCTCGGTAACCATCACGAGTGACGCCGCGTAACCAATGGCCCGCCCCACTGAGCAGCAGCCGAACACATATTTCCCGTTTGATAAGGTCCGACATCAGCCCTGCTTCAAGCGGCCGTTCGATCAGCGTGGCGAGTCGAGCGAACGCGTCGAGCATCTCGCCTGACGCTATTCCGGCTGCGAACCCTCGCGCTTCAGATGTCATTTCTTGCTTTGGCGGTGCTTGGGTCTGGATCACCTCATTGAGCATCGAAAGATCGAGCTTCAACACAACTGCTAAATAAGGGGTTTGCTCGTTAGCCGCGGTAACGCGAGCCAGTGTCGGAATATCAACTGATGTGACGAAGAGCGCCCCCTGCCCGAACTCACAGACCTCTTCGCCGAAAGTGATCTCCTTCGCGCCCTGCAGAATGATGGCTACGCAAGGCTCATAAATGCAGTACGTGGGCGTACCTAGCTCGGCCATTCGATAAAAGGTCAGGTCTTGAATCGATGTTTTGCAGACCTCGTTCAAACCAATCTGCATGGTGACTTTTTCGATAAGCCGTCTGAGTGCCTGGAGGCGTTCGTTGGGCTGAGCGGGTTCGCTCAAGGTCATGGAATGTAGATGGCCGAAACCGAACTGCGAGAAGGAACCGCTCGTCATCACATGCGCTCCTATTTACTGAATGTTCAAGTCTGCTTAGAGTGCGTGACCAGCACAAGTGCATCGGCAGGATTGTGCAGAAAATATGGCGCATTATGGTCACCCGGCCAACCCTCGTTGTTCTAGTTTCTAATATGAAGACCGGCTTCGATGAGCCCGTGAACCCTCAGTCGCGAAAGGAACGCTGGATGGACAGACGAGATTTTCTTACCTATTCGGCGGTTGGTTACTGTTTGTTCGTTCTATCTCTTAAGGATTCTCCGAACAAGTCTTCAAATGTGCTGAAATACGTCCGACAACCTGATCCGAGCCGCCCATGCGCCAGTTCGCACGTCTGACCTTGAGCGCCCTGATCCCGGAAGACACCAAGATCATGAACTTCCGGCACTTGCTGGAGAAGCACAAATTGGCGCCTACGATCCTGGCAGTCATCAACGGTTATTTGCAGGAAAAAGGTCTGTCGCTGCGCCAGGGCACAATTGTCGATGCCACCATTATTCATGCCCCCAGTTCGACCAAGAACAAGGATGGGAAGTGCGATCCCGAGATGCATCAGACCAAGAAAGTTAACCAGTATTTCTTTGGCATCAAGGCTCATATTGGCGCCGATGCAGAGTCAGGATTGGTTCATCACGTCCATGGCTCCGCCGCTAATGTGGCTGATGTCACGCAGGTCGCCGAACTGCTGCATGGCGAAGAAAACGCGGCGTATGCGGACGCTGGATACATGGGTGTAGAGAAACGTGAAGAGCATGAAAATCGTAAAGTGATCTGGCAAATCGCGGCTCGCCGCAGCACCTATTCCAAGTTGAATAAACGCAGCCTGCTGTACAAGGCCAAACGCAAGATCGAGTACTGCAAAGCTCAGACACGAGCCAAGGTCGAGCATCCGTTTCGTGTGATTAAGCGGCAGTTTGGTTACGTGAAGGTGCGCTTTCGTGGGCTGATAAAAAACACGGCTCAGTTGACCACTCTGTTCGCTCTGTCAAACCTATGGATGGCTCGAAAACAACTGATGGGTATGGGCGAGTTTCGCGCTTAACACGGAAGACCGGGCGAAAAGGTCTTCAATACACCATGCATCATGCACTTTTCAGCAAATAGCGCTGCGTGCCGAGGGTATTTCGACTTGCCGCCGCCGCACGGCAATTTGATCGGAGCATCCTTAGATCAGTTTTCTGTCGTCATAACGGTCTTACTACGTCCGTTTTCGCTCAGCGGCTACTGACAGCTTGACGCCGGAAGAGTTTGATATACGAATCGTTCCACCGTTTGGTGAGGCTGCAGATGCCGAAGTTATTGGCGGGTATTAGGCGAAAGCTCTCGACGCATACTAGGCGATCAAGACGTCTAATAGTGAGGAAACCTTTTAGGGACTCATCCAGCAGCTAATATTTCCTGAATGACTGACGGCGGTTCAGATCTAAGGCGGCGGGATTCGAGGTTGACTATTTTCATATCTGGGGTGTGACAGCTTGTCACTCATTGGTTCGCTACTTTCATACGATGAGGGTACTGAAAAAGGCCGAATTGCTGGGCGTGATACAAGGCTGGAGACTTATTCAGTAAAAACTCCAGGTGAGCGTAGATGTTCACCTGTAGGTCGGTGCTGCCGGCGAAACTGTATTAGTCTTCTGCGACCCACGTTTGGTCGCGTCTCTAAATCTTGAAAGGGTAACTGATACAGCAATTATTTCTTCGTAGTTGCTAAAAGAAGATCTGGAAGATACTCAGGGGAGAGTTCGGGCTACTGTTAATAGGGGCGCGTATTGGGTGCCTTTGGCTTGGCACTCTTTTTTCGTAGACGGAGAAATTCGAGATTCAATCTCAATGAGCATTTCTCAGTACCGTAAAGTCAGCGAGACCTATCGGCGCTTATGCGTGAGGCCACTGGAAAGATAGAGTGTCTTTTTGTTTTTGGGTGTTAGAATTAGTTAAATTTTTTTGGGGTTTAAGAATTCGCTAGCATCAGGTTTATTTTAGCTTGATTTAGAACTATTACGATATTTTTTAGGCGTAAGAGAAAACTTTTTATGAGGCTCCTAATAATCTTTAATTTATTTATTTTGCTTGGAGTGTGTTCGATGTTGTTGCTGTGTTTTCTAGTGGGAATCCGGTTGCTCAGATTTATGAAATTTGCCAGCGCAGGAGCTTGCAGGTCAGTATTGAGGTTGTTATTTATCCAAGCGTAAATTCTGAAAATTGGCTATTTTTTGCTCCTGCAGTGTTAATGATGAGCTGAATTGATTTTCATCTCTGGGACGCTTTAGGAATACTATTAGATGACGCGCAATCTCAAATGCAGCAGAGTGGCCTCGATCCTTTTCTACTAACGCCAGTGCTAAATCAATTCCTGACGTGATGCCTGCAGATGCCCATACATTTTCATCATAATTAAATATAGGCCTGCGGCTGACCTTTACGGAAGGAGTTTTTTCGAGTTCATCATGGGCTGATCAATAGTAGTAACTTCTCGGCCATCCAGCTTTCCGGCAGCGGCAGCGGCAAGGGAAAATATGCCAGTGCATACTTAAGCTAATTGGGTGGATTTATCTGTATGGGTTACAAAGTGTTAAAAGATTTTGATATTTGCAAAGATTATGTACGCCGGAACTACCGAGCAATATTAGCGTTTCTCGCTGAAAAATTTGAGAGCGTATCATTGGTTTTCGTTAATGCTTGGATGGAAACCGAATAAGGTTTCTGATCAAGGGGCACTAGATAAACGACGGAGATAAATACGTCCAAAGCGCCAGCTAAATCAAGCAGGCTGACATCGGGGTAGATAATAAATTATATGGGCTCAGTAGGCGTGTTCGGCTGTTTCTTAGCAACAGTGGGTGAGGGCGCTGATAAATTTGGCTGAAAACGTCAACGTTTTGTCTCTTTTTAGTCTGAGCGTTCAGTTACAGTGTTTTCGTAAGTTGATGCTTTGCTTGTCGCATTAGTTACTGGCTGTGGGGAATGACTAAAAATGTTTAGTCGTAAGGTACCGTCTTTGCTTTTTTATTTTTGACGAGTTCGGAGTTTGCTATATGTCGTGCTTCATGAAAAGCGTCATGGGGTTTGAGGCGAAAAGAGTCCATGGATGATTATTTTCAATTGATACAATTACAGGGCTAATGAACCATGGACCAGTCACTCAAACTCTTGCGGTATCCACTCGCGGCCTTGGCTGTGTTGGTGATGAGCGCTTGCGGTAAAGCCCCGGAAACCACCGCCAGCATGCCGGCCGCCAAAGTCAGTGTGGCTAAGGTGCTGGAGCAGCCGGTCAACGAATGGGACGAATTCACCGGGCGACTGGAAGCCCCAGAAACCGTTGAAATCCGCCCGCGGGTTTCCGGCCAGATCGATCAGGTGGCCTTCACCGAAGGCGCCCTGGTGAAAAAGGGCGATGTGTTGTTCCAGATCGACCCGCGTCCATTCCAGGCTGAAGTGCGCCGCCTTGAAGCCTTGGTCGCCCAAGGCCGGGCCAACGCCACCCGCAGTGAAAACGAAGCCCAGCGCGGTGAGCGTTTGCGTGCCAGCAACGCGATCTCCGCCGAACTGGCTGACTCGCGCACCAGTGCGTCCCAGGAAGCCCGCGCCGCCGTTGGCGCGGTCCAGGCGCAACTGGACCTGGCCAAACTCAACCTGAGCTTCACCCGCGTCACCTCGCCTATCAGTGGCCGCGTCAGCCGTGCGCAAATCACCGCCGGCAACTTGGTCACCGCCGATATCACGGCCCTGACCAGCGTGGTTTCCACCGACAAGATCTATGCCTACTTCGATGCCGACGAACGTGTGTTCCTCAAGTACACCCAGCTCGCGCGCCAAGGCCAACGCGGCGCCACTACCCCGGTGTACCTGGGCCTGTCCAATGAAGACGGCAACCCGCACCTGGGCCAGATGAACTTTGTCGACAACCAGGTCAACCCGAAAACCGGCACCATCCGCGGCCGCGCGGTGTTCGACAACAGCGACGGCACCTACACCCCAGGCCTCTATGCGCGCCTGAAGTTGGTGGGCAGCGGCACCTACTCTGCCTTGCTGATCAACGATGAAGCCGTGGGCACCGACCTGGGCAAGAAGTTCGTCTTGGTGATGGATGCCGACAACAATTCCATGTACCGCACCGTCGAGTTGGGGCCGAAGATTGAAGGTTTGCGCATCGTGCGCAGTGGCCTGAACAAGGACGACACCATCATCGTCAAGGGCTTGCAGCGGGTGCGTCCAGGCTCGCCGGTCACGCCTGAAGTCATCCCCATGGCCAGCAAAGAAACCCTCGCCGCTCTGGCGCAACAACGACAAGCACTGGAAGCCAGCAACCTGCCTCAAGTCACGCCCGCCAAAAGCGCGCCTGGTACGGCAGTGAAACTGACCAGCGCTGCGACACCACGCGGTTAAGGGACGACAACTCCGATGAATTTTTCCCAATTCTTCATTTCACGGCCGATCTTCGCCGCGGTGCTTTCGCTGCTGATTTTGATCGCGGGTGCGATCTCGCTGTTCCAACTGCCGATCAGCGAATACCCGGAAGTGGTGCCGCCGACCGTGGTGGTGCGTGCCAACTTCCCGGGGGCCAACCCCAAAGTCATCGGTGAAACCGTGGCCGCGCCGCTGGAGCAGGCCATCACCGGCGTTGAGAACATGCTGTATATGTCCTCGCAGTCGACCGCCGACGGCAAGCTGACCCTGACCATCACCTTCGCTTTGGGCACCGACCTGGACAACGCTCAGGTGCAGGTACAAAACCGTGTAACACGGACCCAGCCGAAACTGCCTGAGGAAGTGAGTCGCATCGGGATCACTGTGGACAAGGCCTCCCCGAACCTGACCATGGTGGTGCACTTGACCTCGCCGGACAAACGCTACGACATGCTCTACCTGTCCAACTACGCGATTCTCAACATCAAGGATGAGTTGGCCCGCCTTAGCGGTGTGGGTGATGTGCAGTTGTTCGGCATGGGCGACTACTCCCTGCGCGTCTGGCTGGACCCGAACAAGATCGCGTCGCGCAACCTGACCGCTACCGATGTGGTGACCGCCATTCGCGAGCAGAACCGTCAAGTAGCCGCTGGTGCCTTGGGCGCACAACCAGCCCCGAATGCGACTGCCTTCCAGTTGTCGGTGAACACCCAGGGCCGCCTGGTCACTGAAGAAGAGTTCGAGAATGTCATCATTCGTTCCGGCGATAACGGCGAAATCACACGACTGAAGGATATCGCGCGGGTGGAGCTGGGATCCAACCAATACGCTCTGCGGTCTTTGCTCAATAACAATCCGGCCGTGGGATTGCCGATCTTCCAGCGCCCTGGTTCGAATGCGATCCAGATCTCCAACGACGTGCGCGAGAAGATGGCCGAGCTGAAGAAGAACTTCCCGCAAGGTATGGATTTCGCCATCGCCTACGACCCGACCGTCTTCGTGCGTGGCTCTATCGAGGCGGTGGTACACACTCTGTTCGAAGCCTTGATTCTAGTGGTCCTGGTGGTGATCCTGTTCCTGCAAACCTGGCGGGCCTCGATCATTCCGCTGGTGGCCGTGCCGGTCTCGCTGATCGGTACCTTCGCCGTGATGCACCTGTTCGGTTTTTCGCTTAATGCCCTGTCGCTGTTTGGCTTGGTACTGGCCATCGGCATCGTGGTGGATGACGCCATCGTCGTAGTGGAGAACGTTGAGCGCAACATTGAGCTGGGCCTGGAGCCCCTCCCGGCCACTCAAAAGGCCATGAGCGAAGTCACTGGTCCGATCATTGCCACGGCACTGGTGCTGTGTGCGGTGTTCATTCCAGCGGCCTTTATAAGCGGCTTGACCGGGCAGTTTTACAAACAGTTCGCCTTGACCATCGCCATTTCGACCGTGATCTCGGCGTTCAACTCCCTGACCCTGTCGCCGGCCCTGGCTGCCGTGCTGTTGAAGAGCCACGACGCGCCCAAAGACCGTTTCTCCAAGGTCTTGGACACACTGTTTGGTGGCTGGTTATTCCGTCCGTTCAATCGCTTCTTCGAGAAAGCCAGCCATGGCTACGTCGGCACCGTAACCCGTGTAATCCGCAGCAGCGGTATTGCCTTGGTGCTGTACGCGGGGCTGATGGTCCTGACCTTCTTTGGTTTTTCCAACACTCCGACCGGTTTCGTACCTGGCCAGGACAAGCAATACCTGGTGGCCTTCGCTCAACTGCCGGATGCGGCGAGCCTGGACCGTACCGAAGACGTGATCAAACGCATGTCCGACATTGCCTTGAAACAGCCGGGAGTGGAAAGCACCGCGGCGCTCCCAGGCCTGTCGATCAACGGCTTCACCAACAGCACGAACAACGGCGTGATATTTGTCACCTTGAAGCCGTTCGACGAGCGTAAAGACCCAAGCATGTCCGCCGGCGCAATTGCCGGTGCGCTGAACGGCAAATTCGGCGAAATCCAGGAAGCCTACATGGCGATCTTCCCGCCGCCGCCAGTACAGGGCCTGGGCACCATTGGTGGGTTTCGCTTGCAGATCGAAGACCGGGGCAACCTGGGTTATGACGAGCTGTACAAAGAAACCATGAACATCATCAACAAAAGCCGCAGCGTGCCGGAACTGGCCGGGCTGTTCACCAGCTACACCGTGAACGTGCCTCAGGTCGATGCCGCCATCGACCGCGAAAAAGCCAAGACCCACGGCGTGGCCGTCAGCGACATCTTCGACACCCTACAGATCTACCTGGGTTCGCTGTATGCCAACGACTTCAACCGCTTCGGTCGCACCTATCAGGTCAACGTCCAGGCCGAGCAGCAGTTCCGCCTTGAACCGGACCAGATCGGCCAGCTCAAAGTGCGCAACAACAAAGGCGAAATGATCCCGCTGGCGACCTTTATCAAAGTCAGCGACACCTCGGGCCCGGACCGCGTGATGCACTACAACGGCTTTATCACCGCTGAAATCAACGGCGCCGCCGCGCCCGGCTACAGCTCTGGCCAGGCCGAAAAAGCCATCGAGAAACTGCTCAAGGAGGAACTGCCCAACGGCATGACCTACGAGTGGACCGACCTGACCTACCAGCAGATTCTCTCGGGCAATACCGCGCTGTTCGTGTTCCCGCTCTGCGTATTGCTGGCGTTCCTGGTGCTGGCCGCCCAGTACGAAAGCTGGAGCCTGCCACTGGCGGTGATCCTGATCGTGCCGATGACCCTGCTGTCGGCCATTACCGGGGTGATCCTGTCGGGGGGTGACAACAACATCTTCACCCAGATCGGCTTGATCGTACTGGTGGGCCTGGCGTGTAAGAACGCGATTCTGATCGTCGAGTTTGCCAAGGACAAACAAGAGGAAGGCCTCGACCCGCTGGCTGCGGTGCTGGAAGCCTGCCGCCTGCGTCTGCGACCGATCCTGATGACCTCGTTCGCCTTCATCATGGGTGTGGTGCCCTTGGTGTTCTCCAGCGGTGCCGGTGCGGAAATGCGTCACGCCATGGGTGTGGCGGTGTTCTCCGGGATGCTCGGGGTCACCTTCTTCGGCCTGCTGCTGACGCCTGTGTTCTACGTCCTGATCCGTAACTATGTGGAACGCAGCGAAGCCCGCAAAGCCGCCCGTGCCCTGCAACTGGAGGCGCAACCATGAGCCTGAAAGTCTTCCTTCCGAGCCTGCTGGTGCTGGCACTCAGTGCCTGCGCCGTGGGCCCTGACTACCAGGCCCCGAACACCGAGGCGGCCCATATCACGGCCGCCACCGATGGCGCCGCCGGGCAAAAGAACTTTGACCGGGCACGCTTTGAAGGCATCTGGTGGCAGCAATTCGAGGACCCGATCCTCAACCAACTGGTGACCCAGTCGTTGCAAGGCAACCGCGAATTGCGGGTAGCCTTTGCCCGGCTGCGGTCGGCACGGGCGATTCGCGATGACGCCAGCAATGACGCCATGCCCACCATCACCAGCCGCGCCAGCAGTGACCAGGCCAAGGGCCAGATCCCTGGGCAAACCACCCGGCGCGTGAAAAGTGAGCGTTACGACCTGGGCCTGGACATGGCCTGGGAGCTGGACCTGTTTGGGCGTATCCAGCGCAACCTGGAAGCCAGCGATGCCGACCAGCAGGCTGCCGAGGCCGACCTCTACCAACTGCAAGTCAGCCTGATTGCCGAACTGGTGGACGCCTACGGCCAACTGCGCGGCGCCCAACTGCGGGAAAAAATCGCCCTGGCCAACCTGAACAACCAGCAGGAGTCACGCAAGATCACCGAAAGCCTGTGTGATGCCGGGGTCGGCGATCAGCTCGACGTGGTCCGCGCCGATGCGCGCCTGGCCTCGGTTGAAGCCAGCGTGCCGCAACTGCAAGCCGAACAGGCACGCCAGCGCAACCGCATTGCCACCCTGCTCGGCGAACGCCCGGACAAACTCACGGTGGACCTGAGCCCGGCGCAGTTGCCTGCAATTGCCAAGGCCTTGCCGATTGGTGACCCGGGCGAACTGCTGCAACGCCGCCCGGACATTCTCAACGCCGAACGCAAACTGGCCGCCGCCACCGCGCGCATCGGCGTGGCCAAGGCCGACCTGTTCCCTCGGGTCAGCCTCAGCGGCTTCCTCGGCTTTACCGCTGGGCGCGGTTCGCAGATCGGTTCCTCGGCAGCCAACGCCTGGGCGCTGGGCCCGAGCATCACCTGGGCTGCGTTTGACCTGGGGAGTGTGCGGGCCCGCTTGCGCGGCGCCGATGCTGAAGCGGATGGCGCCCTGGCGACCTACGAACAGCAAGTGCTGCTGGCCCTGGAAGAGTCAGAAAACGCCTTCAGCGACTACGGCAAACGCCAGCAACGGCTGATCTCGTTGATTCGCCAAAGCGAATCAGCCGCGCCGCCGCCGACCTGGCCGACATTCGCTACCGCGAAGGCACGGTGGACTTCCTAGTGCTGCTCGACGCCCAGCGCGAACGCCTGGCGGCTGAAGACTCCCAGGCCCAGGCCGAAGTCGACCTGTACCGCGGCATCGTTGCCATCTACAAAGCCTTGGGTGGCGGCTGGTCCCCAGAGACAGTCGCCAGCAAGTAACCAATAGAGCTCCTTTGGTTGGCCGCATCCAACCAAATTTTTGCCCCGCGCCCCATTCGGTCACGGGGGCTTTTTTATGTGGGGGATATGCGCAGGCTTCATCCACGGCATTGGTTTTCAATCAGCATCATCTTGGTTTCGACTGATGATCAGTTCTATTTTGGTCTGGCCACTGCTACTTGCTACCTACCTGATGTTGGCTATATTGCAATGGCGCTGAGACAGCAGTCGAGAGTGTTTTGCGCTAAAGATAGTTGCTGGACTGCGCAGCCTTTCGGCTTAATTCTAAGCTTCGTCAATATGCATTAAATATCCTGGCCTCCAGGGTTTTCGAACGCTGATTTCCCGTCGGCAAATCGAGTGCTAGAGTCACGACCATGGCCGTGGCTCAAACCAACCGTTCACTAATCGCTACGATGTTGATCGCTTGCATTTTGCTGGGCGCCTTTACCTGTGCCTTGAGGCACGCCAGCAGCGTAGGTCTTGATCTCGCGCTGGGTAAACCGCTGTTCTGTGCAAGCGTCAGCACGCCCGAAAATGTAGTGGAACTCAACAGCGGCGAGTCGTCCCAGGCGCATCCGGAAATTCCATTCAATTGTCCCTTGTGCTCGACCATTGGCCTCAACGTCGCTGTGATGTTCTGTCTCAGTTGGTTACTGCGTTTTTGCCTGTGTGCTTTGCCACCGCCATGGGTTGAACCCGATAAAACCCATCCGCATCATGCTTGGCCCCGCCTGAACCCTCGCGCATCCCCGCGCACTGCATAGCCGCTACCTCCTGAATTGACTGACGCCTGCACACAAAACAGTTGCCGGCCAGTCGACTGTGCCTGCTCCATCGAACATGGAAGTTGCCTATGTACGTTCGTCCTCTCCTTCTTGCGCGTGCGCGCATGTCCATTTTTGTGGCAAATCGGCTCAACGCCCATGTCTTGTAAAACCGGTACTGACGTTGCAGCGTATTCACTTACACCGCAACCCTATCGGGTGGCGGTGAACCATCCACGGCGTATCAGCCGTCTCGTCTCCGGTGGGGTACGGCAACAGCTCCCTGAAGAGCTTGGTGACTGCTGCTCAGAGCAGTTCAGCCTGGAGCGTGATTTGATTTTGATACGCCATCGCTATCACCCGGTCCTTGATCTAGTGGAGGAGGCCAGCCCAGCGGGTGACTTCGACATGCTGGGCATCACGTTCGGTATGCAAGGCAGCCTGGCTTATCAAGCAGTGGGTGGGCCTGCGCTATTCTTTCGAGCGGGATACACCACCGTGACGGTATTTCAGCGATCACTTGAGCACCTTAGCTTCGCAGCAGGCGCAACGGTGAACCAGTTGCGCCTGCTGGTGGGGGAGAAGACGTTATGCCGGTATGTCGGACAAGAGCACGCGCGAAGATTACTGGCGACCGGGAAACCGTGCCAACTGGCCCAGCGCAAGACTTCGAGTGCTAGCTCCGCGAACGCCAACGCGTTGGTGCGCCATCTCACCCACAACGATCACAACGTGCTGAATATTCATATCCATACCTTGAGTTTGCTGGCGGAACAGCTGGATTTTCTGGTGCCGAGTGCCAATCGGATGGCCCCGACCACACTCAGCCTGCCGGATATGCAGAAGGTGCAGCGGGTGCGTGATTTGATGATGGAGTACCTCGATCAACCCTTAACCGTCTCCTATCTTTGTTCAGCCGCCGGGTTAAGCGAATCAGGGCTGAAGGAGGGGTTCCATGCTGTGTTCAAGACCACGCCGCATCGCATGTTGCTGGAACTGCGAATGCGTCGGGCGCGGGTCTTGCTGGAGAGTGGCCGTCAAGTCGCACAGGTTGCCTATAACGTGGGCTACAAGCATCCGAGCAATTTCAGCGCGGCCTTTTCAAAGTTTTATGGGACGTCACCCAAGTCGGTATTCGCGGCTTTCCAGCAGCAATATCAAGACCCGGTAAACGCCTGACGAAAAACGTATGAAGCACAACGAATATCGTACGTATTGGCGCTGTTGCCACATTGCCCGTGCTCTATCAGTCAACAAAAATGACCGGGCACTAAGCCAAGGATATTCATGATGAAACTTCCAGCGTTGGTCGAGGCGCTCGCCGAACTGAGCAGTGACGAGATAGCACGTTACAGCCGGCACCTACTGATCCCGGATGTGGGACTGTTAGGGCAGCGACGTCTCAAGAGCAGTAAGGTATTAGTCATTGGGGCAGGAGGCCTGGGTTCTCCAGCATTGCTTTATCTGGCGGCTGCCGGGGTCGGCACCCTGGGGATCGTCGATTTCGATGTGGTTGAAGCGTCAAACCTGCAGCGCCAGGTAATTCACAAAGTCTCCACATTGGGCCACTTGAAGAGCGAAAGTGCCGCCGCGGCGATCAAGGACTTGAATCCCTACGTCAATGTGCGGGTTCACTCGCAACGCCTTGAGGCTGACAGCGCCGTTCAGCTGTTTTCGCAATACGATCTGATTCTCGACGGTACGGATAATTTTGCCACGCGTTACCTGGTCAACGATGCCTGCATCCTTGCAGACAAGCCTTACGTATGGGGCTCGATCTTCAGGTTTGAAGGGCAAACCTCGGTATTTTGGGAAGCCGCACCGTATGGCCGAGGCCTGAATTACCGCGACCTCTATCCCGAGCCACCGCCACCTGAACTGGCACCATCCTGCTCTGAGGGCGGCGTGCTGGGCATTCTGTGCGCATCCATCGGATCGATCATGGCCACTGAGGCAATCAAGCTGATTACCGGTGTCGGCGACTCTTTGTTGGGGCGGTTGATGGTGTATGACGCGCTGGAAATGACGTATCGACAGTTGCCATTGCGCCGCGATCCCAACCGTCGGTTGATCACACAATTGGCCGACTACCAGGCCTTTTGTGGCTTGCTGCCGGCCGTCGATGTTCAAGCGCCCGATGTGCCCTCAATCTCATCACAGGCATTGCATGGTTTGCTCCAAAGGCAGAGTGACGTAGTGCTGATCGATGTGCGCGAGCGTACTGAGTGGGACATCGCGCATATCCGCGGTGCCGTGCATATGCCCAGGTCCGTGTCGCTGGCCAAAGAGGTTGAAGCGCGCTTTGGCAAAGAGGCTTCGCTGGTTGTGCATTGCAAATCGGGTATGCGCTCCAGTGCTGTGCTCAGCGAGTTGCAAGCCTTGGGTTTTTCCAACGTCAAGAACCTTGAGGGCGGCATCCTCGCCTGGATCAAACACATCGAGCCCACGCTGCCGGCTTACTGAATTGACAAGGAGAAAGAGATGTTGGTCATTCTTTCAGAGTTACTGGAGGCTGCGCTGGCGCATGCCCGTGACGAGCATCCCCAGGAGGCCTGCGGGGTCATCGCGGCGCAACAGGGCTCGAGGCGACCCTCACGGTTCATTGCGATGGTGAATCGGGCGCAGTCAGCGACATTCTTCGAGTTTGACCCGAATGAACAGTTGCGCGTCTGGCGCGAGATGGAGGCGCGAGGCGAGGAGCCGCTGGTGATTTACCACTCTCATACCCACAGTGCCGCCTACCCAAGCAAAGACGATGTGTTGTTTGCCAACGAGCCACAGGCGCACTACTTGATTCTCTCGACCGCGCCGGATTGCGAATTACCGGTTCGCAGTTTTCGCATCATTGACGCCAAGGTGACCGAGGAAACACTCCAGGTCCTGCCCGCGTACGTCGCTGTTTAGAAATCCTCTAATTATCCAACGTCATTGCTATCGGCTTTTTACGCCGAGGAGTTCGTCATGCCTGTAGTTGTGAGTATCCCCACACTGTTACGTACCTTTACCCAGGATCAGAAACGTGTAGAGGCTCAGGGCGCCACTGTGTTGGAGGTGCTTGATCACCTGGATAGCCAGTACCCAGGGATCAAGCAACGTTTGATGAGTGGTGAGGTGTTGCATCGTTTCGTCAACGTATATGTCAATGAGGATGACATTCGCTTTGCCGAAGGCCTGTCCACCAGGCTCAAGCAAAACGATGTCCTGACCATCCTTCCTGCGGTGGCGGGAGGATGCTGAGTCCGTTGCTCGGCTGCACACTCACGGGGCCCTTTGCGCCAGCCTCTGCGGCTTTTGCTGCGACGATTGCGTCGTTGCGTTACCAGGCCGAGGTTCTGGGGATCGAAGTGGTGAATACGCTGCAGAGTTCGGAAAGCACGTGGCTGGATTATCAATTCAGTGTGCCTGGGCTTGATCCTGTTACGTGCACTGTCCGCGGCTGGGCCAATGAGGACAACCTAGCGGCCAGCGAGTCGACCGTTCAAGCCGCTGTAGGCCTGATGTCGGTTCACGGCCGTGCAAGTGGAAACGCTCAGGCGCTTGGTGTTGATTACGTGTCGACGCTGACCGCCAGCCTGGCGCTGACAGGCGCCATCGCGACGGCTGTGGGGCGCTTGCGCGGTGGTAACGTCAGCGAATGCAAGGTCTCCATGGCGTCTGCCGGGTTGTTAGCCGTCAGCCAATACCTCGCCGGAGCAACGGCGCCAGACGCTCCGGAGTCGCTGTTGCCGGGCAGCACCTGCGCGGTGCTACGACCACCTTTTACCTCATCGGATGGCATTGTTTTCGAGTTGGAAACGCTGGATGCAGGCCCTTGGCGGTCATTTTGGACGGGTATGCATGTGCCCCTTGAAGATATCGCCAAAGGTTGGCACGGGTTCCTCATGCGCTATGCCAAAGCGGTTTCCCCAATACCCGACACCTTGTGCCTTGCCCTGGCGCAACGGCCTTATGCGGAGATCGTTACGCGCTGCCGGCAGTCGGCATTATCGATCTGCCCGGTGCGCACGCTCGAACAGCGCCTCGATGAACGCCTCCAGGCTTCAGGGCCATGGACATTTGCGTTGTCAGCGGTGTCGACGCCGTTCCGTCCCTGCACGAGCGAGTTGCCGCTCAGTGGGCTGAGGGTGGTGGAGTCATGCCGGCGAATTCAAGGGCCATTAGCTGGGCACCTGTTGTCGTTGCTGGGCGCCGAGGTCGTGCGATTGGAGTTGCCGGGTGGCGATCCCCTGCGCGGTATGGCGCCTTTGGCGGATGGCTGCTCCGTGCGTTTCGATGCGCTCAACTGCCATAAGCAGGTCGTCGAAGTCGACATCAAGTCGGCCGCGGGACGCTGCGCCGTTTTGCAGCAGGTACGCGAGGCCGATGTCTTCGTGCATAACTGGGCGCCCGGTAAAGCAGAAGAGTTGAGGCTGGGCGAGACAGACTTGGCAGCAGCCAATCCACCGCTGATTTACGCCTATGCCGGTGGTTGGGGGCCGCAGGGGCATCCGGATGGGTTGCCAGGGACGGACTTCATGGTTCAAGCCTGGTCAGGGGTTGCGGCGATGATTGCCCGTGCGAGCGCAACGGCAGGTGGTTCGCTGTTTACTGTGCTGGATGTGTTGGGTGGCATTGTTTCAGCGCAAGGGATCGTCGCGGCGTTGCTAGCTCGTCAGTTGAGTGGCCACGCCGGGCGGGTGGACAGTTCCTTGCTCGGGTGTGCCGACTTGTTGATGCATAAGCCCACGGATAAAGGTCAGTTTGGCGGGGTATTTGCCACTGCCAGGGGACTGCTGGCGATCGAATGTTGCGAGCCATCCCATCTTGAACAATTGGCCTTTGGGTTGGGGTACTCGCCGTCAGCGGTTGGCGCTGAGCACGAGCGGCTCCTGCGCGAACAACTGCTGACGAGGACGGCAAGTGAATGGCAAACCATGTTGCAAGCCCGAGGTATTCCTGCCGCAACAGTCGTTGAGGACCTGCTCGACGTCACATGCAACTCTCGTTTTCAAACTTGCTTGAGTGCCCGGGCTTATACCCGAGTCAATTCACCCTGGAGTTTCACATGAACAGTTCAGGCATGATCGACCTCGTACCGCCAGCCGTACGAGCACAGTGGGTACACGAAGGCTTGTACCCAAACCAGACGGTGTTCGAGCTTTTTCGCCGTCATGCCACTTCAACCCCTGATAAGTTGGCGGTGCTGTTGCCGCAAGAGACCATCAGCTATGGCGAACTGTTGCATCAGTCGTTGTGCCTGGCGGCGAGCTTGCGCGCCCAAGGCATTGTCGCTGGCGATGTCGTCGCCTATCAGTTGGCCAACAGTTGGCAATGTTGTGCGATTGATCTGGCCGTTGCGGCATTGGGCGCGGTGGTTGCGCCGTTTCCGCCCGGGCGAGGGCGGCTGGATATTGAGTCGTTGCTCAGGCGTTGTGATGCTCGCGCAGTGATCGTTCCTGAGGTGTATGGCGGCACCGATTTATGTGCATTGATCGAGTCCCTGCGACCCACCCTGTTGTCGTTACGCGCGCTGATCGTTGACGGTGCGGCGCGTGGCGGATGGTCGACGTTGCAAACAGTGTTATCGGCGCAACCGTTGGCCCTGGATGAACTGCCCAGCATCAGCGCTGATTCACCGGTGCGCCTATTGGTTTCCTCAGGCACCGAATCAGAGCCCAAGCTGGTGGCGTACTCGCACAATGCGTTGATTGGTGGACGGGGCCGCTTTCTTCAGCGCCTGCACCCTGAAGGGGAAAGTTTTAGGGGGCTGTACCTGGTGCCGTTGGGCTCCTCGTTTGGCTCCACGGCAACCTTCGGTTGTCTGTCTTGGCTTGGAGGCTCTATTGCGTTGTTGCCTCAATTCGATGTCGCAACCGCCATTGCAGCGATTGAACACTTGAAGCCGACCCATATTCTAGGCGTGCCGACCATGTTACAGCGTATCGCTGCCGACCCTGGCCTGGCGCGTATTGATCGCTCCAGCCTAGTGGCTCTGATCAGCGGTGGGTCGCTGATTGACGAGCAAAGTATACGCCGCTGTGTCGATGCGTTCGGCTGCGGTTTTATCAGCCTCTACGGTTCCGCTGACGGAGTGAACTGCCATAACACCCTGGACGATCCCATCGAGGTGGTACTCAACAGCGTGGGTCGGCCCAACCCGAGCGTTTGCCAGATCAAGGTTGTGGATGCGCAGGGCCAAGCCGTACTTGATGGTGATGTCGGTGAGATCAAGGCACGTGGTCCGCTAAGTCCCATGCAATACGTCAATGCGCCGGAGTTGGACGCACGTTATCGCGATGCCGAAGGCTGGGTGTGTACCGGCGACTTGGGCTATATCGACCCGGACGGTTACCTAGTCCTGGCGGGGCGCAAGAAAGACATCATCATCCGCGGGGGCGCGAATATCAGTCCGGTCCAGATCGAAATGCTCGCCACCGGGCATCCCGATGTGGTGTGTGCCGCCTGTGTGCCCGTTCCCGACCCTGACTTGGGGCAGCGCGTGTGCATTTGCGTGACCCTGCGCGAAGGCGCTGCGCGTTTTGCGCTCAAGGGCCTGACGGATTACCTGCGCGCCCAAGGCCTAGAAGCCAACAAGTTGCCGGAGTACCTGCGTTTCTATCGCAGTTTGCCGTTGAGCCCGGCCGGCAAGGTCGACAAGAAAGCACTGGCGACAGAAGTAGCCTTTCTGGAGCGCGGTATAGGTATCGCCTGTTAAGGAGAGTGGCATGTTCAACGGACTGCCGGATCAACCCGGCCAAAACCTACAGTTGGCAGAGCGTGTGCGCGCATTTGTCGAGCAGGTCATCATTCCCCGGGAAACACAGTTGGCAGCCGATGATGTGAGTGCCAGCCAATGTACTGCGGCCCTCGCGCAGCAAGCCAAGGATGAAGGTCTCTGGGGGCTTGCCTATCCCGATGGCCAACCACTGCAACGCGGTTCGCTGCAGGCGTATTTACCGTTGGCCGAGCAGGAAGGCCGGTCCGAATATGGGCCGGCCATACTGGGTGCCGAGGCCGCTCTGGATACCTACATGTTGCAGGGCGCAGGGGAGGCTATAAGGCAGGATTTTCTGAAACCGCTACTGGCCGGTAAGGTGCAGTCCAGTTATGGAATGTCAGAACCGGACAGCATCGGTTCGATTCCGGCGACGCTCAGCACACAGGCACGCCTGGTCCACGGTCAATGGCGCCTCAACGGTCGTAAGTGGTTTATTTGCCGCGCCGAGCACGCGTCGTTCATGACCGTGGTTGCGCGAACGGGAGAGGGCGCTTTATCCATGTTCGTGGTGCCCACGCAGTCACCGGGCTTCAACATCGAGCGCCGTCTGGAGGTGTTGGGGCGGTTTCAGGGTCAGTGTGAAATCTCACTGACCAACGTCGATGTGCCCCAGGCTTACATGCTTGGGGTACAGGGGCAGGGCCTGGCGTTAATGCAACAGCGCCTGGGGCTGGGGCGCTTGTTGCGCGCGGTGCAGTGGCTGGGCCTCGCCCAGCGTTGTATCGACTTGATGGGCGTGCGCATCGCATCGCCCCGAGGTGAGCAGGCGAGGCTGGCCGATAAGCAACTGGTGCGCTTGCGCATGTTTGATGCCTTCGCGGCGGTAGCGGGCGCCCGGGCGGTTTTACGCGACGCGGCAGCCAAATTTGATCACCATGTCGACACTTCAATTGAAGTGAACCTGGCCAAGCTGACGGCTTCACGGGCGCTGAGCGTGTGTGCCGACTCCGCGATCCAGATCTATGGCGCTGAAGGGCTCAGTGCGCTTTCCCCGCTCGCGGGCATCTATCGCTGCGCACGAACCACACACATCCTCGACGCGCCGATGATGCGTTGATCAGTGCCGTGGGGCGCAGATTGATCGCGGTCTACGAACAGGGGGCTTGCCTGGACTTCGACCTGCCGTCCCTACCGGGTAGGTTGGCATGTTGAATGTGCGCAGCGGGGTCTTTCTAAGGATGCTGCTAATCAGCGCTATGGCACTGCCGATGCTGGTGTTCTATGCGGTCGGTGCATTGGCGCCATTTCTGGTTGCCGATGCGCTTGTGCCGCCCGGCGCCCTGGGTTACCTGACCCTGAGTGCCTTTGGATTTGCCGCGATTTTATCGCTTTGGGCGGGTGCGCTGGTCAATCACCTGGGCTCACGGCGCTCGCTGGTACTCTTGTTTTTTTCATCGGCGCTGGCGTATGGGCTGATGGCGACGGTCCCAGGCTTTTTGGGGCTGGTACTGGGCCTGGCGGTGTGTGGTATTGCCCAGGCGCTCGCCAACCCGGCCACCAACCTGTTGATTCTCGAGCGTGTTCCCGCACAACACAAAGCCGCTGTGGTAGGGCTCAAACAGGCGGGCGTGCAGCTGTCGGCGTTGGTCGCCGGATTGTTGTTGCCCTGTGTCGCTCAATGGCTGGGCTGGCGAGTGGCATTGCTGTTGATGGTGCCGTTGGCGTTGTGGCTGGCCTTGACGGTGCCGTGGGTTGCAACTCGATCCGTGGCGAACAGCACGCCAATGCGTTTTGCGCTGAGGCGTCCAAATAGGTTGCTGAGTCTGTTGATGGCGGTGCAACTCTGTACCGGAGTCGCATTGTCTTCATTCGTCACTTTCCTGGGGCTGTTCTCAACGATGCAGGGCATGTCGCCAGTGGTTGCTGGCGCACTGCTGGCCGTGTTCGGCATCACCGGCATCCTGGCGCGGGTTTTCCTGACACCGCTAGGGGCGCGCATGCGCGATGAGTCCTTATTGTTGCTGGTTTTACTGATCCTGGCGGCATTTTCGGTTTGGATGACGTCCAATGCCAATGAGTGCCAATACTGGTCACTTTGGCTGGGCAGTATCGGTATGGGGGCGACCGCTGTGGCGACCAATGCAATTGCCATGAGCATGCTATTGCGTGACCCAGGGTTTGGCGCACCAGCGGTCTCGGCAGGGATGCTTTCCGCGGGTTTTTTCTCAGGGTTCGCGTTGGGACCACCTGTGTTTGGCGTTCTCATTCATACAGATATGGGTTTCGATATGGCCTGGAATGCCTTGGTCGGAGTCCTGCTGGCTGGCAGTCTGATCTGTTGGGCTTTGCACCGAGCCCGAGGCACCGAGGTTGACCCGTGAGCATAAGTCCAGCTGTATTGAGTGAGAGAGCCTTAAATGCGGCTGTCACCGCTATTTTTGCCCGTATGGACACGATTGAACGGGCATGTGGTGAGCGATTCCCCCTGTTTCGCAGAGCCGGCGACAGTCTCTGGCTTTGTTCTTCGGGCGGCTCCTGGATGGGGGGGTTCTGGACCGGCTTGTATTGGCTCCGGGCTCACTGTCGAGCGTCTGAACAAGACCGTCGCAAAGCCGCTTCATTGTGCCTGAAGCTGGCCATCCATTTGGATACCGATACCCAGAACCGCAGCCTGATCTACTGGTACGGTGCAGCCTTGGGCGACCGCTGCTTTGGGGACGCATATGCGAAATCCTTGGCCGAGCAGGCGGCATTGCGTCTTGCCGAGAGCTGGCGTGACAGCCACCGTTGTTTGCCCCTGGGCTGCGCGATGGGCGGTGGAGAATCTGGCAGTACACAGATCAGCATTGATCCCCTGGCTAGTACCGTGCAGTTGTTGACGCGCTACGCCAATGAGCAAGCCAGACAACGGCTCCGGCACCATCTGCACACCGTAGCTCGAACATTGGGTGATGGCCGAGGCGCCTATGCGGCGCATGCGGATCTTCCCGCGGGAACCGATGCCAGGCGGGAGGTTGGCAATTGGTCTCGCGGGCAAGCCTGGGCAATGCTCGGCCTTGCACGGGCGGCCACTCATCTTGCAGGGCCCTACGTCCCGTTGGCCGAGCAGGCAGCGGATTATTGGCTCGCATCAAGACCAGAGTCGTTGGCACTCAATCGCCTTGACCAACCTGATGGCGAGTATGACCCCTGTGCAACCGTAATCGCTGCTCTTGCCATGCAGACGTTGGCGCCGGTCAGTAGTCGTCAGTCGCAATGGCGCGTGAGGGCTGCCCAGTTGTTGACCTCCGTGGTACGCAGTCCGTATTTCAGCCGCGAGGGCAAGGACGCAGGCAGCTTCGTTGGGCTTTGTTATGGAACGGCGAAGGGGGTTGAAGAGCGGGTGGAGTCACCCTGCAGTAGTTTCTTTTTGCTAGCCGCCCTGCTGATCATGGCAGAGCGGCTCGATCCTTCAGCGGTTTGATCAGTGCGTTTTTGAAGAGTGCTCGGCACCGACGTTCATGACGCCCTTGAATAGGGCAAACTGCTTGACCCTGCTTGGCGCCAAGGTGCTCTCGGTCTGCGTTACGGCTTTGCTCATCTGACTCGCGGCCTCTGCCGACAATCCGGCGCTGCGCAAGGTTTTTGGGTCAAGCAAGGCGTCTCCTGCACACAGCACGACTCGCCAGCCTTTATCGTTTTTGCTCAGCAGAGCGCGACCACCGCGTTCGCCTTGGGTCCAGCCGGCCACTGCGTGATCGCCTTCCACTGTTACCGGACCGACATCCAGCGGTGCATCAGGGCGCTCCCAGGTATGGCGCATCATATGTTCGATGGTTTGCTGGTCGGTTGCGGTGTCGGCAAACACCGCACCGCAGAAGGCTGTCAGCAGAAGCAGTAATGGAGCAAATTTCATGGTGCAGATCCTTCAATTGAGGCTGCCGTCGGTAGCCCGGCAGCCGATTGTTATTTAAAAGCCCATCTTCACGCCAAGCTGCGCCGAGGTACCAGGCATCGGGTAACCGGTGCGGTAGGCGTAGTCCCGGTCGAAGAGGTTTTCAACCGCCACGAAGACTTCACCGACTTTGCCCAGGGCGGGAACCGCATGCCCGACCCTCAGGTTGACCACGGTGAAGCTGTCGACTTGGGAAAAATTCGCCGCGCCGGCAGTGCGCTCTTCCGCCAGTACATACATGTCTTTTTGATACTGGGCATCGGCGCTGAAACGCCAAGGGCCGGTCTCATAGGTGGTGCCGAACGACAGTGATTGCTTGGGGGCGTAAGGCAGGGTTTTGAGTGATGGATCCAACCAGGTGAAGCCTACAAAGCTGCTCCAGCTGTCGGTCCAGCGTTGCTGCCAGGTCGCTTCGGCGCCCTTGATTTCGTAGTCACCCAGGTTGGTGAAGGTCGGTTGCGAAACCGCTGGCGGGAACGCGAACAGGTAACGGTCCTTGTACTTGTCCTTGAACACCGCAAGGTCCAGGGTCGCACTTTCAATCGGATTGAACTTGACCCCCAATTCCTGATGATCAAGCTTCTCGGGCTTGAGGTCTTTCCAGGTTTGCCCCAGGGCCGGGATCGAGTTTGACAGCACCGGCGCTTCAAGCCCCGGGTAGTTGATACCCCGGGAGAGATTGGCGCGGAACTCAACATTGCTGCTGGACAACAACAACCCGGCATGGGGCGCCGTCGCGCTTTCGAAGACGTTGTGCTCGTAGGTCCGTACGCCGGCAGACGGCGTCAGGGTCCATGTATCGTTGAGTTCGAACGCGTGGCTAACAGCGACGTGAGGCGATATCACCCGCAAAGTCGGGGCGGTGTAGTCGCCGCGGGTGGCAGGCGCCACGCGTTTGAAGGTCACGTCGCCCTTGCTCTCGTCGACATCCATGCCCAGCGCCACTTCACCGTTTTGCCACAGCCGCAGGTTTTCTTCCCAGCGCAGGCCTTGCAAAGTGAAGTTGCTGATGGTGTCGCCATCAGTGCCTTGTTGATCCAAAGCGCTGCCACGACCTTCGTTATGGTAAATCTTTACGCTGCCACTGCCCCAATCGTAGGTGTGATCGAGGGAGAGTGAAGCCAGGGTGCCACGGGTATTGAATTTTCCCGTCTTGGTATCCGGCAGGTCCTTTTGGCCGGGGTCGGAAGCCTGGTTGTTGGCATGCAGTAACAGCAGGCCAGCACTCCAGTTGTCGTTCAATCGATAGCCGATACGCGCCATGCCATTGTTCAAACGGCCATCGCCGTCCGGGCGGTCACCGTCCGAATGAGCGGCGCCTTGTGCGAGCAGGTAATCCCAGTCACCACTACGGCCATAGAGAGAGGCCTGGTCGGTCGCGGTGCGAAAACTGCCACCGGTGACCTGAAGTTCGCCATGCTGGTTGTCGCCTTCTTCCGCCCTGAGCGGGGTCAGGTCGATGGCCGCAAAGGTGTTACCGAACTTCTGGGGTTGCGGGCCTTTGTAGACGCTGATGCTTTGCATCGCATTGATAGGCAGCAGGTCCAGCAACGGGTGACCCCAGACGCCCATGTAGAACGGCACACCATCGATGTAGGTCTTGATTTCGCTGCCCGGTCGGCTGGCGCCCATTCCGCGGATGTAGACCGCGCCGCCTTCAGCCCCGCCAAACGAACCTACTGGGTTGAAGCGCGATACCGTAACCCCGGGCGTGCGCCGTAAGGCCGATGCCAGGTCCAATGCGTTAAGATCCCGGATCTGCTCCTGACCGACTACGGTGGTCAGGCTGCCAAAGGAGTCAACCTTATTCTGGTCGATCACCGAGGAGCCGATTACCTTCGTGTCCGGCAACTCCACTGTAGACGTCTCAGCCTGCGCAGCACCTGTTGCGCCCAGCAGCGACAGTGATACGCCGTACCAAATAGCCTTGTGTGTCATTCCTTTGTACTCCCTGTTATTCACGCAACGCGATCGCCTGGCGGCGTGTACGCGCACGTTTTTTTAAAGTCTGAAAGTCAGCCTGCAATGCATCCCCATGCAGTGCAGGTAGGTGCCAACATCAGTTTGCTGTGCGCATCGAGCCGTCCTAAGGACGTAAAAATCCGGACGATCAAGCGAACAATCAGCGCTGATGAGCGTGGCGAATCAGAACAAGGGGGAGGCGCGTGGATTGGCTGACGGCCAGGAGTAGCGGGGAGGTGCCTTGCTACGTGTTTCAAGAGGTTTGCGTTGAGGCGCGAGTGTTCTCGCCAGCCAGGCGAGGCAGAATAGGAACACCAGGCTCAAGGTGATGGAGGAACATAGGGGGCAGCTGAAATTACTGCTCCAGCTGCTTGTGGGCATGCTAGCGGGATCACTTCCGATATCCGCAACCCCCAGTTTGGACACGGAACAGAGCTGACCGCCGGCGCCGTTGAGGGTCAAGCCGCTCATCTGGCCGTGGGCAATTGCGCACGCCAATACATTGAACAAGACGCAGGCATAGAGCATCCAGGCAATCAGCGAGCGGTCTTTGCGGGTTCGGTCCATGGCGGCGACTCTAGCACCTGATATTAGGGTGTGCCACATCGCCACTACTTTTTGTAGCGCCCGCGTAGGCTTGAGCGGATGTGCTGCTTCGCCAGCAAACTGGGCAGTTCAGAGGCGGCTTCAAGCGCCACACCTACTTTGACATCCAGTCGATCACTGCCTTGTAATCCTCAGCAGTGCAGTTCATGCACAGGCCACGCGCCGGCATGGCGTTGAACCCTTCGGTCACATGCTTGACCAGTACATCATTACCTTGCTCCAGGCGCGGTTTCCAGGCCACGTGATCGCCTTTTTTCGGCGCCATAGGCAGTTGGCCGCTGTGACACATCGTGCAGGAGCGATTGAAGACCGCCTCAGGATCCTGTGCAGCATGGGCAGTAGAAAATGCGAATACCAAGGCCGCAGCCACTATTTTTTTCACGGTTGACCTCAACGAGTATTTTTATAATAAGAAAGCTCGCACTCGAAGTGGCGCATGCCCTCCGTGGCGTATGAAGCTTGCTGCCGCGTGCTCTCAGGCAGCCGCGATCCAAGTCTATTGAGAGGCTTTGAACAGCCAAAGTGCGACGTTCTGCCGCAGTTTGTGGCTGGGGCTTGAATACCATTGAGTTTGAGTGGTGGTGCTTTTATGTGTGGCAGGTTGTCGCAGCCTCGTCCGTTATCCGGTGCGTGTTAAATTCTAGGATGACACGATGATTTCTCTTGGCAGGGTTAGCGTCGTGTTATCAAACGCCTGTGCTCTGAAAAGGGATGGGCGTTTTTTTGTAGTGCGCCAGGCACGGCGCATAGCGCCTTGACAGGGCGGTTGGCGCTCGCCTTTGCGAGCAGCTCCACAACCCAGAATCCTGATGTGCTTGCGCGATTCATTGATCGTGCTGTGCAAGCATGCCTACGTGGTGAGTCCTGATGTCCGAACCAACGGGAAACCCAGCGCCGGGTGCGCTGCATGCTTTAATCAGAAGACTGCATTTTTATATTGGTTTTTTGGTCGGTCCGTTTTTGCTGGTGGCAGCGGTCAGCGGCGTGCTGTATGCACTCACACCGCAAATCGAAAGCCGTCTTTACGACCATGCTCTTCATACCGATTCTCAAGGGCCGTCCTTGAGCCTCGCGCAAATAGTCCAGTCAGCTCAGGTAGTGGTGGGGCCTTCCGTGGCGGTGACAGCGGTGCGCCCAGCCCCTGCTCAGGGCGATACTGCGCGCGTGTTAGTTGCGATGCCTGGGCTGGGGCCTTCCGAATACCGTGCGATATTCGTTGATCCCGTCAGTGGGCAGGTGCGTGGTGACATCAAGGTGTATGGCACCAGTGGCGTGCTGCCACTGCGGACCTGGATCGATCAGTTCCATCGTGGGCTGATGCTGGGTGATATCGGCCGTATTTATAGCGAACTGGCGGCTTCCTGGTTGTGGGTCGCCGCACTAGGCGGTTTGCTGCTGTGGTTCGCACAACACCGCAAAAAGATGCCTGCAACGAGGCCGGCGAAAAAAGGCCTGCGCCAGCTTCATGCAACGCTTGGACTTTGCCTGCTGCTGGGGCTGCTGTTCTTCTCGGCGACCGGGTTGACCTGGTCTCAGTGGGCGGGTGACAACATCGGTGTACTGCGAGCCTACTGGGGCTGGTCCACGCCCAGCGTGTCTACCACGCTGGGGCAGACCCACGCGATTAACAGGCCGTCGGATGAACATGCTGGACATCACATGGCCGGCGTGGCGATGCTCACATCGACCCTGGATCTCTCTCTATTTGATACGGTGCTGGCCAAGGCGCGCGCTGAGGGGATTGATGCCGCCCGAGTAGAAATACGCCCGTCCTCGGCACCGGACAAAGCCTGGACCGTCACCGAGATTGACCGCCGTTGGCCAACCCAGGTCGACGCCGTGGCGATTGACGCCGCCACCCTGGCCGTCGTCGACAAGGTTGTGTTTGCCCAGTACCCACTGGCAGCCAAGCTGACCCGCTGGGGCATCGATGCCCACATGGGCGTGTTGTTCGGGCTGGTCAATCAGTTGGTGTTGATTGTGTTCGCCACTGGGCTGGTGGTGATGGTCGTCATGGGTTACCTGATGTGGTGGCGCCGTCGGCCTACACGAGCACTGAGCGGGGGGAGGGCTGCCACGCGGCTCAGCGCCTGGCGTACGTTGAGCCGCGGCGCGCAAGTTGCGGTAGTCAGCGTTGCGCTGTTGCTGGGTGTCGCACTGCCGGTATTGGGTTCCAGCCTGTTGGTGCTGGTCGCTTGGGATGCATGGCTGACAGTCGTGCGCAGCCCGCCCGCGCTTGCTGAAGACAAGGTCTGACCGCACCGTGAGCGCCTGATGGGAAACCGCCGCCGGATTGGAGCATGGCTGAGTCTGTTCGCCATGTTGAGATCTATATCGGTCCGCTGAAGAAGGCAATGATCCAGATGGCTGTAGACTTCACGATGAGTGCATAAACACTTGCTGGTATGACGAAAGGTTGAATCCCCAAGACTTACTGCGCGTTCCATTTCAGGGGCGCGCCGTGAGCATTCATTCACGGCGAATGTTATGAGTAAGCGTCCAGTGAACACACCGTTGCTTTCTGGCATTCGAGAGTATGGTGCCGGTCTGTGTTGAGTAGGCATTACTCCGTTCAAGGTCAGGGTGCCGATGCCACCATTGAATGGCGATCTCTTCACCGCGACTACTCCGACTCAAGCGTTACAAATTTACCGGATGCGTTAAATTTTTAGGTCAGTCTTCGCATCAACTCCAGCTTTCCAGGCTGAAGACCATGAACATCAGAGCCAGGGAATCAAAACGATCACTGCAATGGGAAGTGCCAGTGCTGCAAGCACAGTTTGACTGGCAATTATCCCCGCCATGAGAGGTGCGTCTCCACCTAGCTGTCTCGCCATGATGTAGGACGACGAGGCTGTAGGCAGTGCCTGGAAAAGCAATGCCGCTATTGCTGCTTTGCCGTCCAATCCAAACAAATGACATGCGCACAGCGTGGTTAGTGGCATGATCATGAACTTGACCACCGATGAATACGCGACGGGCCGAACCCAACTGCGCACAGAGCCCAACTCAAGTGCTGCCCCTACACACAGTAAGCCCAGTGGTAAGGATGCCTGCCCTAAAGCCTTAATCATCGGCTCAATGCCAGCAGGCAGGCCCAATCCTAGTACCTGAAGCAGTATCCCTCCGAAACAGGCGAGTACCAGTGGGTTCAGTGCCAACTGCTTGGCAACATTGCCCGCAGACATCCTGCCACCTGTGCCGTAGCGCGCGAACACCAGTACGCACAGAATGTTCACGGTCGGCACTATGGCCGCATTGGCTACGGCAGCCAGAGCGATGCCCTGAGCACCGAACAAGCCGGCTACCACTGAAACGCCCACGTAATTATTAAAACGCACCCCTCCCTGGAAGACGGAAGTGAACGCTGCGTCGTTACCCTTAATGATCCCACGTGCGCCGACCATCAGCAGCGCGACCATGATCGTCGAGAGTACAAGCGCCATGATCATCCCTTGGACTGGCACGTTGTCCAATTTGGCGGTCGCCAGACCATGCAAAAATAGCGCGGGTAGGAGAACGTAGTAGCCTAGGCGCTCGGCCTGTGCCCAGAAACTGTCTTCCAGAAACCGACTGCGCTTGAGCCAGGCGCCCATGGCAATCAGCAGGGCAATAGGCGCGAGGGCAAGCAAAAGTTCGCCAGTCATGAGTACGCCTCGAGCGCACGAACTAACCGTTTACACCCTTCAGCCAGGGTGGCTTCGTCCGTAGCAAAAGAAAGCCGAAGGTGGCCAGGCAGCCAAATCATGGCGGGAAAGCTGGCCCAGTAAGGGGCCGGGACAATAACGTCATCACCGGGCTTAAGGGGCGCTTGGAAGGCGTTAAAGATGATCTGTTTTGCGCCACACCCAACCGCGATGTGATCATCACCGAAATCTAATCCTCGGTCTTCACGTGCCCGCATACGGATAGCCTTGCGAAGCGGCTCAATAGCGTTTGATGGGGAGTAGGTTAGACGGCTGCCTAACGCTAGGTGCGCTGCGTCCAGCACGTGCTCAGTGGCATTGAAATCAGGTTCGCGAAGCGTTAAGTCAATAACATCCCACCTCTCAGCGCGCAGGGTGCCGCACGTTTGGCCATGAGTAGAATGGGTGATTGGAAAGCGCTGGTTGGAGTTTCGTTGCTGTGCATGGTGCCCATTCGGAATGCGTTTGGATGGGCACTACGATAAGGAATCGATACCTAAAGTAAAAACGATATAAAATTCACGTTTCGACAAGTTTTACTCATTGGTCGTTACATGGAGGTGTGCTTTTTTGACAGCCTCCGCCAGGGCTGCTGCCAGCCGTCCTAATGGCCTTTCTTCTTGCTCCAAAAGCACAACACGACGCGTTCTTTGTGGTGATCCGAATGACTGGACTTCCAGGTGCTTGAGTTGTTCGAGGTTCTGGCTGGAAAGTGGAACCACTGACACCCCCAAACCACTGGCAACCATCTGGATGATCGCATCCTGACTGTCTAACTCCATACTGGTTTGCACGCGAAGGCGCATCCGGCGAAGCTCCCGGTCAATGGTACGCCCAGCCCAAGCCCTGCGGTCAAAGCGGATAAACGGTAGTTGCTGAAGTAGCTGCCTAAAATCTAAACCTGCGCATGAGCCCGGAGCAATGATCCAAAAACCTTCTTCGTAGAGTGCTGTACTAACCAGACCGTAAGGGTGCGGTTTCACAGGTTCAGTGGTGATTGCGACATCCAACTCACCAGCCTCTACGCGCGTGGCCAATTCGGCAGACATGCCTGAGGCTACGTTTATGCGTAGATCTGGTTGCTCGGCAGCTAGCGCGGCCAGGGCCAAAGGCAACGCACTGGCCAGCGCAGTCTGGATGGCACCAATTTTCAGTCGACCCCGCAGCTCGTGATCACCTCCAATGTCCGAAGCAATGCTGTCGTAAAGTGCAACGATCTCGCGCGCACGCTCCACCGCCAAGTGGCCTGCATCGGTTAATACGGGCAATCGACGCGAGCGGTCAAACAACGAAGCGTTGAACTCCTCTTCAAGTGACTTTATGTGCAAGCTCACTGCTGATTGTGTGAGATGAACTGTGTCTGCGGCTCGCGCAAATGAACCGTGCTGAGCGATAGCAATTAAGGTACGAAGCGCGCGCAATGACATAGTGATCTCTCATGCGTTGCGGTCGGCAAGCACACGTCAGCGGTCGGGAGCTCGTTGGTAAGCTCATTGGAGCATTCCAAGCATAGCTGTTCGTTTTTGCTGCGCTGTCCAGCAGGTATCATCCAGCCACCCAGCAAGTTTGCGTAGTCACTTGCACAGCGCCGAACAAAATCAGCATCAGAAACAAGCCGCCGCTGGCCAACCGTATCGCCGTGAACGACTCGGGGTCGATTTGACCCTCCATTAATGCATGCCGGCAAAAAATTGAATTTACCGCAAATGCCACCAGACATAAGATCACTTGGAGTATCCAGCGTGAGGGGCTAGAACGGCCTCGATCAGCGTTTGTATTTATGATCATTGCCAAAAGCCATGTAGATAGAAAAAAATTCTACCGTATTCGATAGGTGATTACGCAGTAGCACTGAAAATATTGGTTAAATTATATGCTTGTCCAAATTTGAGCTCGTTCACAACAAAGATCTTCTATGTTGACAGGGTCTATGCTCAGCGCTCCGAAGCGTGATGAGTTGTCACGCCACGATTCATCAGAAGTCGTTCATCGGGAGCTTTTTTTACGTTGAATACCCTGCGTTAGTAAGCGGACGCTCAACATTCCTTGATAAGACTTTCACGTTATTCGGTTTCGATGGCAGCTTCTTCCCCAATGCTTCTTGGCTTGCCTAAGAGCGGCAACCAGAGCGAACCCCGGCCGCAGCCGTTTTGTTCCATTTAAAGGGTTTGGCTGAATGCTCGTTATGAGCTTCGATAAATTGACGGATAGCTGTTTCCAAATCGGCCACGCTGGTGAAGGCGCCCCGGTACAGCGCTCGTCTTTCCAGTTGTGCAAACCAGCCCTCCACGGCGTTCAGCCAGGATGCGCTGGTCGGGGTGAAGTGCAATTTGAAGCGTGGATGCTTTTCCAGCCACTGCTTGATGGAGGCAGTTTTATGGGATGAGCTGTTATCCAGAATCACATGAAAATCCAGTCCAGCTGGCGTGTTGCGATCGATCTGTTGCAGAAAGGCCAGAGACTCCTTGGCGCGATGGCGCTGGGTAATCTGCCCGATGACTTGGCCGCAGCAGCAACATCAACTGAGTACGATCCAAAGCCTGGATCTGAGTTTTCTCGTCAACCGACAGCACCAGCGCGTTATCCGACGAGTTTAGATAGAGCCCAACCACGTCGACCGACCTTGTCGGCGAAATGGGGATCATTGCTGATTTTTAAGGTCTTCAGACGATGGGGTTTGAGGTCGGAAGCCGTCCAAAGTTGTCGAACCTGCCACGTGGTAACCCGAGCATAAGGTGTTAAAGCGAAGGGAGAAGCTGGCCGAGGCATACGTATAACCAATCCATGACATTCGGCGCATAGTATATCGTCGCTTATAGGAAAATAAATTAACCGTTCAGGACACTAGAATATTTAGAACATAGGTATGGCGACATTGAAGCTGACATAATGGACGACTATCTTTCGCTCGGCGTCATCGGTCGCATCGATGCAATGTATTCAGAGCGCGGCTGTATTTAAAGCAAGACTCCATCTAGGTAATTTTATTTTGTGTAAGTAATGTGGCGGCCACGCAAAGTGACTTGGGTCGCTATTGATTTTTTACAGCGGGCTACATCTACTCTGTGGGTATTTTGCTCAAACGCTGGTCGAGTAATTCAAGGGCTTGTTGTTGGATTTCTCCCTGTTGTCGTATTTCGGCGATGATTTCCTGTTCACGCTTATTATTTGTCCACAAGGGTGTTAATGAGCGTTTGATGTTGGACTCAACAGTTCCCAAGTAATGCCCGTCTGGTGTGTGGAATTCCAGTGAAAGAGACGACTCCGGTTCCGAAGAGCGGTTGTTAATAAGCCGCGTTTTCATATCTAATTTTGCAATGAGTGGCGAGTCGCTGCGTGAAGCCTGTTCAATTGATTGATAATTGCGCACTTCGCCGAAGCGTTTTTTTAAGTAACCGGGTGACGCCGTTTAAACTCAAGGCAGGATCTGAAGTCTCTACATATGCTTGGCGTATAGAGTCCATGTAAAAACGCGCGGTCCAGCTATTTTTATAATGGTTGTTGTAGGTGCTCAGCTGTTTGATCGTTTCAGTTGCTGAATCAGAGATGATAAGGGCGATAGGGCCGGGCGGTAATTTTGCCAGGGGCGAAAATTTATGGTCAGCTTCTTCGTAATCTCGTGTTTTTGCACAGCCTGAAATAATCAAAAACAAGATTACCGATAACATCGGCTTCAGTAGGTTGAGTGGCTTTTTTGAACGTTGAACGCGCAGATAGTTGTATGAGGTACACATGGCAGTACTCAAATATTGATACGGGGTGAAAGAGTTGAAGGATGCATCTATTTGCAAGTTGCTGCCCGGAGACCCTTTTTCACAGTTACGCCGAGGCAGCGCAGCTTAATGCGGCGGTATTTGAAGCCTCTCCGAAAGATAGTCTTGAACACCTGGATGCTAGGAGTTCGAGAAGAACCTGCAGTGACTTGGAGGAGAAATAAACCAGCATAGAGGCCGCATCATGCCAAGCGAACTCTATCAACCACTCGTGGGAGCTTGGGTTCTTTTTAAACGTGCAGCCAACGCAACGAGGAGAGTTCTTTTTAATGTTATTTAATAGCAACAGTATTTCAAGATGTAGGCTTTCATCCATTTGAGTTTCAAACTCGATGATGCTGCGTACTAATTTGGCCATGGTGACGTTCTCTGATAAATTTCTCGCGCAGAATGAGTGTTGAGTGTCTAACTAGATTCATGATATGACATGAGATCAACTAGGGATCTTTTGCGAGTTGTATGAGGACTTTAATCGTTGGGTGTGCATTTTTTTTAGGCTGCAAAATAACTATAAAATAATCTGGGTTCGCAGGAATGCCAAAACGTTGATCATTTCCGCCATTTTTTATGAATTTACGTTTGGCCTATTCCTTGCTCTGCGTAACGGTTTCGCTACTACTGATCAGGTGGCCTCAAGGTTTTGACCTCGGCGCCTGCGACAAGCTGCCGCAGTCATCGAGTTAAGCGTTGTTGCAGCACTTAATACGGGTGAATGCTTTTTGGTGTGGCAATTTGTCGCAGTGCAGAATGTCGATAGGTGAGTGCTACCTTTGTGCATGACATGTGATTTCCCTTGGCAGGGTTAAAGCGGTGTTATCAGGCGCCAAGGCTTGAAAAAGCCTTGGCGCTTGTTCTTATGTTCGAAGTTCATGATTTGGGCTAGATGCGCAGACTAAATATCTCCTGATCTGTGCGTCTAACCTCACTGTGGTGACGTCTTTCCTTATGAAAATCGCACGCAATGAACGCTCTCTCGTCGCATGGATTCTCTATGGATGCATCCTGTTCAGCGCGTGCACCTGCGCCATAAGTCATGGTCAGATGGCCGGGTTGCAACTCGCTGGCCTTGAGGGTCAGCCTTGTTCCATTGGTGGCAACTTCGACGCGGGTGCTCAGTTTGACGATTCCGGCCTAGTCACACCGATTACTGCCACAGACTCCACGTGCGTGCTGGTTAGCCTGTTCAGTGCCATCATTCTGGCCGCGTTTTTTTGCCTATGGGGCTTACTTGCTGCCGCCCAGACACGACCTCTTTGCAACTTGCAATTCCCGCGACTAACTCAGCATCGGTGGCCCACGGCCAATCCTCGCGCATCCCCCTTCGGGCTTCCGGTTCTTTGAAATCACCCGTCCAGCTTGGCTTTCATGCCAGGCAGCGTGCGGATTTATCGAATAAAAAGTCTGGAAGTTCTCTATGTTTCGCATGACTACTCTGACGCTGCTCGTTGGCAGCAGTGCCCTTGCGTGGGCGCAAGAAGCCCCCCTGAAATTGCCTGCCGTTAACATATCCGCTGTTGCGGCCGAGCCCAAAGAGGCAACCGCTCTTAGTCTGGACAAGACCATCGACAGCGGTTCGCGCCTCAACCTGAGTGCGCGCGAGAACCCTGCGTCAGTTAGTGTGGCCGACCGCCAGACAATGGAGCGCATCGGGGCGCGCAACTTTCAGGACGCGGCTAATGCGCTACCTGGTGTGAATGCTTCTGCACCACCCGGCTGGGGAGGTTATGTCGCCTATCGTGGTTTTAATGGCGGGCAGATCGGCCAGCTGTTCAACGGTATCAATCTGCAATCTGGCGGCGCGGCCCGTCCTGTCGGCGCCTGGATCTATGATCGAGTCGAGCTGCTAGGCGGGCCCTCGTCCTTTCTCAATGGCAGCGGGGCAGTGGGCGGCAGCCTGAACTTCATTACCAGGCTGGCCAGCCGCGATAAGGATAGTGTCGAGGGGCGGGTGAGCTATTCGCGTTATGACACCTGGGAAACTGCGATTGGCGTTAATCAAGCCCTCAACGAGGGAGATGGGCCTCGGCACTATGCGCGCTTGGACTACAGCCGCACTCACACCAATGGCTACATCGGTCGTCAGGAGAACGGAGCCGGTAATTTCGCGTTTTCGCTGTTGAGCGACGTCAACGACCAGCTATCCCACACACTCGCCATTGAGTATCTGGAAGAGCAGGAAGACAGTCCGTATTGGGGGGCGCCGGTGTTGCAACCGCTGACTGGCAAGCTGCATATCGATAAACACAACCGCTTCAACAATTACAACGTTGATGATGGGCGTTACGAACAACGTACTCGCTGGCTGCGCTCAATCACCAACTACCGTCTGGATGATGCCACCCAACTGCGCAATACCTACTATCACTACGATGGCCAGCGCGATTATCGAAACCTGGAGGTGTATCGCTACAACAGCGACAACACTGCCGTGTCTCGTTCTGGCGCCTACCGCCAGCGACATGACCAAGAGGTAAACGGTAATCGCCTGGAATTGACGCATATAGGCGAGTTGTTCGGTCAGGCCAGTGACTGGGCCTTCGGCTTGGAATACAGCCGCAATAAACAGTTCATCTATCCGCTGTCTATCAATAGCCAGTTCGGTGCTGCGGTAAATCCGAATGGCTTCGATCCAGGTGACTTTCTCGACATTCCCGGTATGGATGCGCCCCGTACCAAGAGCCGTAGCACCTGGACGGACACTTCGTCGACCTTTGTGGAAAACCGCACGCGGCTGACCGATCGCCTGGCGCTGGTGACTGCGTTGCGCTACGACCATATCGACTTCGAAGTGGTTGATCATACGGCTCGAAATACGCTGAATCGCCGCTGGGACGCCTTCACCGGTCGGGCCGGATTAGTCTATGACGTAAGCGATACCGTCAGCGTCTACACCCAATACAGCACGTCCGCCGAGCCGCCAGGCGGAACACTGACCAGCGCCAGCATCGGCCAAGTCGGTAACTTTGATTTGAGCACAGGTCGACAGGTCGAGGTGGGCAGCAAGCTCGACTTTCTCGAGGGGCGTGGATCGGCTACGGCTGCGGCCTATCGGATCGTGCGCAAGAACATCTCTGTGCCATCTTCCACCCTGCAGAACACCACGGAGCAGGCCGGTCAACAGACCTCTACCGGTATCGAGTTGGCGGCATCGCTCAAGGTAACGCCGCAGTTACTGGCTGCCGGCAACTTCGCCTGGGTGCGCGCCGAATACGACGAGTTCAATGAAACCGTTGGCGGGGTGGTGCATTCGCGCAAGGGCAAGAACCCGGTGAACATTCCGGACCGTGTCGCTAACCTCTGGCTGACCTACGATTTGTCACCGACGTGGCAAGTCGGGGCCGATGCGCGTTACGTCTCTTCGGTCTATGCCAACACGGCCAACACCATGTGGGTGCCGTCTTACACCGTTTACGGACTCTCCATCAAGCACGACCTTGACGCTCATACCGAGCTGAGCGCGCGCCTGCGCAACCTCACCGATGAGACCTATGCGCGTTTCATTCATCAGACCAACACCCAGTACTACCTGGGTGAACCACGCAGCCTGGAAGTGGCTGTGCAGTGGCGCTACTGATGCTGCTGACGCGCCCGAGCTGACAACACTGGGTGAGCGATAACGCGGCCCACTTAGCTAACCCGGTAGGCGTCTACTTCACATGCCGCCTGCCTAACTGATAGGTAACCCTATGTTCCTGAAAAAAATCCTGCTGGCGTTCTCGCTCCTGTCGCTGGGCCACATTGCTCATGCGCACGAGTTTCAGTCCGGCGACATTAAAATTGTTCATCCTTGGTCACGTGAGCTCCCAGCGGTAGCACCAACAGCTGCTGCGTATTTTGTTCTCAAAAATCCGGGCAGCGAAGCTGATCGCCTGCTTTCTGCAAGTACTCGTGTCGCTGGCAAAGCAGAGTTACACGAGCATGTGCATGCTGGTGGCGCGATGAAAATGCAGCAGGTAATGAGCGTAGAAATTCCTGCTGGAGGTGAAGTGAAATTCGAGCCAATGGGCTATCACGTGATGCTGCTGAATTTGAAACAGCAAGCCAAAGCTGGTGATCACTTTCCTCTTACGTTGACATTCGAAAAGGCCGGCACGGTAGAAGTCGACGTCGTTGTACAGAAAGACGCCCCTACAGAGCACCAGCCCGAGCATAGCCATGGCGAAGGCCACCAACACTGACACTCGGGGCGTCAGAGGCCGTAGCCGGAGCATACATGCCCTGAGCGCATGACTTAGAGCGTTCTCACTACCGAGTTCGCATCGAGTTCGCATTGCAATTTCTGGAGATGGAAAATGCGTCGTTTGCTGATGTTGGTGACCGCTTTATGTGCAGTGGGCGCAGGGCTTTTCTATTGGGCTGTGAAGACAGAGCCGTTGGATGAGACGGCGCTAGCGAGAGCCGGTATCGTGCTGCTGCCCAAACCTCATGTGCTCCCAGATGTGCGATTGGCAACGGTAGATGGCCAGGCTTTCGACTCAAAATTCTTCGCCGGAAAGTGGACATTGGTACTTTTCGGCTACACCTTTTGCCCAGACATTTGCCCAACCGCCCTCAGTGAATTGCGGCAGGTGTATCTCGCTCTGCCGCCTGATGCGCGCAAACTCATGGGGGTAACGATGGTCAGCGTCGATCCGCACCGAGATACACCCGAGCGTACCCAGCAGTACGTGAGCTTTTTCGATCCAAGCTTCACTGGCATGACCGGCAATCTTGCAGCGGTGCAGCAAGCCTCCAATGACATTGGCCTGCCATTTGTGCCAGGGGACATTGATCAGCCTGACTACACAGTCGTACACACCGGAAACCTTGCGCTGGTAGATCCAACAGGCAGGCAGGTCGGTTTTGTCAGAGGGCCGCTCAGGGTGAAAGAGCTGATTCGGATTCTGCCTGGGCTTTTCGCTCAGGGCGCTTCGGATTGACACCTAAGGTAGGCGCCAGATGCAGGGGTAATTGAAAAAGGGCGCGCGGGGAGAGCGCCTACTCCGTCATTGGACGCGGAGCAGAACTGACCGCCCATGCCGTTGAGGCCCGGCCGGTCATCTGCCAATGAGCAATACCGTAAATAGATTGAACAGGATGCAGGCGTAGGGTAACCAAGCCATCAGCGAGCGGTCATTGCGGGTGTGTTCTCCCAGAACGGCCGATGAACGCGTCAATGCATATTGCGATGTTCCGGGGCGCCCAAGGCTCGGGCCGGAGCCTCGACCTGGATCGACTGCTTTTCACCCTTGGCGTCTTCGACGGTCAGGGTCAGCGGTACTTTGTCGCCTTCCTTAACCTGAGCCACCAAGTCGATCAGCATTACATGATAACCGTGAGGGCTCAGGCTGACCGCCTTACCTGCCGGCAGCTCCACCGACTCGATTTGTTGCATGCTCATCACATCATTTTTCATGCTCGACTCATGAATCTGTACGATCTTGGCCACTGGCGAGGTCGCGCTGATCAGCTTGCTGTCGCTAGTGGCAGTGAGCGTCATGAACGCTCCGGTCGCTTGCTGACCGGCTACCGTTGCCCGAACCCAGGGCTCACTGATATTGACCTGGGTTTGCGCCGTGGCCTGTCCTGCTAACGTCAGCAGTGACACGCTCAGGAGCAGCTGTTTAAGGCGTTGGTTGTGGTTTTTTTTTTGCAGGATTAGGGTTCATGAACGAACCTCCATGACAGTGAGTAAATCTTCCGCACATTCCTGTGCGGTCAGTGAAGCGGACAAACTCAAGCGCAGCTTGCCCAGGGAGTCATAGACATAACTGGTGGCGGTATGAGACAGGGTGTAGGTGTCCCCACTTGGGATTTTTTCATAAAACACACCGAACTCTTTTGCCGTGGCCGCGGTTTGTTCCAAGGTTCCATAGAGCGCCTGGAAGCTGGGGTCGAAGGCTTTTACGTATGCATCCAAGACCTTGGGCGTATCCCGCTCTGGATCCAGGGTGATGAAGATCACTTGCAGTCGGTCACCGTCACGGCCCATGAGCTTCTTGATTTGTACTGCCCTGGCCAAGGCGGTAGGGCAGACAGCAGGGCACTGGGTGAAACCGAAGAAGATCATCGGCACCACGCCTCTATAGCTGGTGAGCATCCGTGTTTCACCTTGTGGATCCTTGAGCTTGAAAGAGCGCCCCATGATCGTGTTGCTCAGATCCTTTGCGTATTTGAAGGACGGCTTGTTGCTGTCACATCCCGTCAGCAGGCCCAGGCCAAGCACGCTCAGGCTGCCAAGTACTGCGCGCCGTGAAAATACCGATTTCATAGGGGCATCCTTTCTACAAAGAGTTCAAGAAACTGATCAATGCTTCGCGTTGCGCTTGGTCAAACTGCAGTACGGCGTTACGCGAGCCTCTTGCTTCCCCGCCATGCCAGATGATGGCTTCCATCAGATTTCGCGCGCGCCCGTCATGCAGGTACAAGGTATGCCCGCTGACTTGTTGCGTCAGGCCGATGCCCCATAAGGGCGGCGTGCGCCACTCATTGCCGTCAGCCAGGTATTCGCCACGTCCGTCGCCCAACTCATCGCCCATGTCGTGCAATAACAGGTCGGTGTACGGGTAGATTTTCTGTTGGCTCAACTCAGGTTCTGCCGCCTCTGCGGTGACATAGGAGGGCACGTGGCAGGTCGCACACCCGGCTTGGTGGAACAGGGCTTTGCCTCTCAGGGTTTGCGGCGTATCGACGTCACGGCGCATCGGCACCGCGAGGTTACGTGTATAGAAGAGGATGCTGGCCAAGATGCTGTCGCTGACCTCCGGGGTGCCACCGTTCGGGGCTTGCTGGCAGGCTACCTGATTCTTCGTGCAGTCGTCCTGGGTTAAAACACCGCTGGTCAGCCCCATGTCGCCGGCAAAGGCGTGGGCATTCTGCTGGTTGAGGTTGGGTTGGCCGGCCTTCCAGCCAAAGCGCCCGATGACGGTTTTACCTTGGACGTCATCCCATACCAGGTTGACCTTGCCGCTGACGCGTCGGGAGCTTTCGGCTTGCTGCACTGCATTGGCGCGGATGTCGTCGTCGCTAATGGCCTCCAGCAAGCCCAGGCCGATCATCGGTGGGGCGATGCGGGCTGAGAATTGGGTCTCTGGATGCATCGGGCCATAGCCGAGCGAGTCGATGTGCAGGTGTGGCTTACGCAGGCTGATCGGGCTGCGGTCGGAAAAAACCATGGGGATCTCGGTGTATTCAACCCGGATGCTGCCCTCAGGCAGATGGCCCGCTATCGCCGCATCTTGCAGTTGCCCGCCGTAAGTGGGCTCTGGCACCACGCCACCGCGCTGCAACTGGGGGGCGTCCGTGGCGCGGGGCTTGATCGAGAGCCGGACCAACATCGATACCGCGGGGCCGCTGGCACCGGTCGGTGGGTGGCCGCGGCCATCCTTGATATGGCAGCTTTGACAGGTGTCGGTATTGAACTGCGGCCCCAGGCCGTCACGTGCGTTCTGTTGAGTGGATGCAACCTTCCAGGGATTACGGAAAAAGCCGTTACCGACAAAAAAATCCATCCGTCTAAGGGGCGACAGGTTGGCAGAGGGCATGGAAAACGCATTGCTGTCTGTCTTGGCAACACTGGTCGAGCCGCCAGAGAGCTTTTCACCAGGCTCCAGGGTGGCGAACTCCTCTGACGGCTGGCAACCGCTTGCGGCGATCAGCAATGCACACGCCAGCAGGCCATGACTGGAGGCACGCCAGATTTTTTGAGTGGTTGGCGGTGCTGTTGGAGAAGTGTGCCAAACGTGCCTTTTGAGCATTGCTTAAGACCGGGCCGCAGGAGGGGCGGTAAGTCTAACGACGCTATTTATTCTTAATAACCTGCGACATTCGGGCACACCTGCGATGTGCCGCTCACGAGCGTTGGCTCTGGTGTCGAGATGTGGCAGGTTGTCGCAGGATGGATTCCCCTGATAGGGCGACGACCCTGCTGGCCGGTGCTTGGTGTAGTTGTTTACGCGACCCGATCGCGCTTCAATCTACTTGCTGTTCGGTGTTAGAGTCGCCGCCATGAAACTGACCCGCTCAGACCGCTCGCTCATTGCATGGACGTTATATTTTTGCGTCCTGTTCAATGTGTTCGCCTGCGGTTTGGCTCATGGACAGATGATGGGCCTGGAGCTCAATGGTGTAGGCGGGCAGTTCTGCTCGTCCCTGGGCAGTCCTGCGCCGGCATCGAAAACGGATTTCACCGACCTATCCATTAGTGGTTGGTCAGGTAGTTTTTCCTGTCCGATCTGCTCGGCCGTGACCTTGAGCATTGCCTTGCTGTTTTGTCTTGGCTGGTTACTGCGCATTGGCCAAGTACGCCGGCCTGACCGCGAACAACGCTGCAAAGCCCCCCCTCGCTATTCCTGGCCTTCTGCCAACCCTCGTGCGTCACCTCTGATCTGACCTGTGTAAGCGGCTAGCTGCATTTAGCTGGACACCGCTGGTTTGCTGTCGCCCGTTTTTTGCTCTTGCTAGGCAGGTGTGAGCGGGCAGGCGCTATTCAATAGTGATTATTCAGAGCGTTGTTGTATGCCTTTTTTGTGTTGCCTGCTGACAGTGCGCCTCGGCGCAGTGTGTTATCTGAGCGGGCTGGCCTGATGCGCCGGGGTGCAATGAGTCGCGCCAGCCATCAGAATGCCTGGGTCGCAGCGTTCTTGGCGATTGTGCTCAAACTCATGGCACTGCCGATGGCCAGTGCCTTTGGCACTCTGAGCCTGGAGCAGTTGCTGACGGGCAGCTTTTGCTCGTCGGGTGGTGTGCAGCAAGTCGCGCTCACGTTGGACAAAAACGAGCCATCGCTCTCCGCCAAGACGGATCAATCCCATTGCTGCTGCTCCCAGTCCGTCGGAGCGGTACCGATTCCGGCGCAAGCGCTCGCGATGCCCGAATTTTTCGCGGCGGCCCTGTTGCGGCCGACCGTACCCTTGCGCTGGCTATCGCCCCGAAGCCGCTGGCCGTCGATCAACCCTAGAGCCTCTCCTGCACCGTGCGTATGACCGCGTTTATCTAAGCCCTCTCTTGCCTGTGGTAACGCAGGCTCGTCAATGCGTTACGGGGGCTCCACGGTTAAAGGTGACATTGGAGAAGTACAAAAATGGCTCATGTATGTGAAAGCCTGAATCGCCTGTTACTGCCAGGTTTTGCAGTGCCTGATGAGTTAAAACGCTATTCGACACGTACAGCGACACCGATAAGCTGGAGGTCGCTATGCGTGTGCTAGCCGTTCCATCCGGTGCGTCTCGATTGGTCAGCAAATCTTCGCGGCTACGCACCCAGGGCGAGCTTTTACTGCCGTTTCCGGATTACCCCGGCAACGCGCGCAGCTTCGTGCACCTCGATACCAGGCTGCTGCCTTACTGGCACACTTTGTTCGATGTGTGCCCGGGCTTACTCAAGCTCGATCCGCCCGACGGTCTGAACATATTTCGCGGTTTCATGACCTGGGCCTATCGCAATCACCCACCGCTGAACTGGACCTATTACTTGAGCGTGTGTCGCTGGCTGCTGGGTTCCAAGTATCAGGCGCGGATTAATGAGGAACATATCGAGGCCTTTATGAGTGCTGCCGCGGCACGCTGGGTCAACAGCGATGACAGCCAGGCACGAGGATTGGTACTGGCCTGGCAAGACTCGCCTGAGAGGGTGTTCGATTGGAAGTTGGCGCCGCGCCTTGTGACTGCGTACGAACCTGATCTGGAGGAGCTTCCACCAGTACCTTGGGACTTTGCCTGGTGCCCTTTAACCGGAAAAGGTGGTGTTGGGTTTCGCCGGTGGTTGCCGATTCCGTGACAGGACTTGCCCTGGGAATCCGTTCGTTAGCTCTGGTGATCTGCGACAAAACACCACGTCTGATCAGGGCATTTCACAAGCGCCACCAGGCGCGTGGATCGGAGCAAAACGAGAAGTTCGCGCGTCCGATTGTCGCAGTTGTTGCCTATAGGCTGCCCACATAAAGTGTGCGGGCTTTGAGCGGAGGCAGACACTTCCACGGTAGCTCGAGGCTTCGCAATTAAACCAGTGCACGTTCTGGTTGCTCGGCCCTCTGCCCAGGGGGCCTTTTTTTATCTAAAAAATCAGGTCATCACTCCAGGGTTCACCCTGGCTCGTATGAAATGACCGGCTTGCCTTGTGCGCATCACAGGGGCAGGTGGTTGGGTACAGCAGACAGGGGATACATGATGCTCAAGGATTCACTGAGCAAGGAAATCACCGTCATCTTGGTGATCAAGCTGTTCGTAATTTTACTCATCAAGTTCACCTGGTTTGCCCAGCCCACGCTTCCAGCCCTCGATACCCAACCCATCGTTGAGCATGTGTTGGGCTCTGGTGAAAAACCATCTGAAGGAGAGCCGAGATGATCTCGGAAAGCGTTGTTGATCTATCGCGCTTGCAATTTGCAATGACCGCGCTCTATCACTTTCTATTTGTGCCGCTGACACTGGGGTTGTCAGTAATCCTGGCGATTATGGAGTCGGTCTATGTAATGACCGGAAAAGAAGTCTACAAAGACATGGTTAAGTTCTGGGGCAAGTTGTTTGGTATCAACTTTGCCCTCGGTGTGACCACTGGCCTGACTATGGAGTTTCAGTTCGGCACTAACTGGGCGTATTACTCACATTACGTCGGGGATATCTTCGGAGCGCCACTCGCTATTGAGGGCTTGATGGCGTTCTTTCTCGAATCGACGTTTATCGGCTTGTTTTTCTTCGGCTGGGATCGGCTGTCGCGACGTCAACACCTGGCGGTCACTTGGTTGGTGGCGCTGGGCTCAAATCTATCGGCGTTGTGGATTCTGATTGCCAACGGTTGGATGCAAAACCCAGTGGGGGCTGAATTCAACATTGAGACCATGCGCATGGAGTTGGTGAGTTTCAGCGCACTGCTGTTCAATCCGGTGGCCCAGGTTAAGTTTGTACACACCGTGGCTTCGGGTTATGTCACCGGCGCTGTGTTCGTATTGGCCATCTCTAGCTTCTATCTGCTGAAAAAACGCGATCAGGGTTTTGCCAGGCGTTCATTTGCTGTGGCATCGGCGTTTGGCCTGGCCGCCATCGCATCGGTGATAGTGCTCGGCGATGAGTCTGGTTACGAGATCGGTGATGTGCAAAAAACCAAGCTGGCGGCCATTGAAGCCGAATGGCACACCGAACCTGCACCGGCAGCGTTCACCCTGTTCGGGCTACCCAACCGCGAGACCATGCAAACAGACTACGCGGTAAAAGTGCCGTATCTGTTGGGGCTGATTGCTACCCGCTCGCTGGACAAACAGGTCACTGGTATCAGCGATTTATTGGAGCAGCACGAGGTGCGGATTCGTAACGGCATGATCGCTTACGGATTGTTGGAACAAGTTCGTGGTGGCGACAAGTCAGCAGCCACCTTGGCTGCGTTTGATGCGGTCAAGCAGGACCTGGGTTACGGCCTGCTGCTGAAGAAATACACCACCCGTGTGGTGGATGCCAATGCTGAACAGATTCGGCAGGCAGCGCAGGACACCATCCCCAATGTGTTCAGCCTGTTCTGGAGTTTTCGCCTGATGGTTCTCTCTGGCGTACTGATGCTGGGCCTGTTTGTCTGCGCGTTCTGGGCCTCGGCGCGCAAAAACGAAGAGCGCAAACCCTGGTTGCTGAAGTGGGCCCTGTGGAGTCTGCCGCTGCCATGGGTGGCGACTCAGACTGGCTGGTTTGTGGCTGAGCACGGTCGGCAACCCTGGTCGATTGCCGAAGTGCTGCCGACCCATTTGTCCGCCTCCAGCGTGTCCAGTTCGGATGTCTGGGGCTCGCTGCTGGCGCTGGTGGCGTTCTACAGCGTGCTGCTGGTTATCGAAATGTACCTGATGATCAAGTTTGCTCGGCTTGGCCCAAGTAGTTTGCATACGGGGCGCTACCACTTTGAACAGACGCTGATCCCACAGCCGGCCCGCGCTTGAGGAAATGAGCATGTTTGATTACGAAACACTGAAGCTAATCTGGTGGGTACTGATCGGCGTGCTGCTGATCGGCTTTGCCCTCACTGACGGTTTTGATCTGGGCGCTGCCGCACTCATGCCCTACGTGGGCAGGAGCGACGACGAGCGGCGCGTAGTCATCAATACCATTGCACCGCATTGGGATGGCAACCAGGTGTGGTTCGTCACGGCGGGCGGGGCGTTGTTCGCCGCTTGGCCCATGGTGTACGCCACCGCATTTTCGGGTTTTTACTGGGCGCTGCTGTTGGTGTTGTTCGCTCTTTTCGTACGACCTGTGGGATTCGATTACCGCAGCAAGTTACAAAACCCTCGCTGGCGCACCAGTTGGGACTGGGCCCTGTGTACGGGGGCGATCGTGCCTTCGCTGGTGTTCGGCGTGGCGTTTGGCAACCTGTTTCTGGGCGTACCGTTTCACTTCGATGGCGACTTGCGTTTAACGTTCCAAGGCAACTTCTGGCATTTACTTAGCCCCTTTGCGCTGCTCTGTGGGGTGGTCAGCCTGAGCATGTTGTGCCTGCATGGCGGTACTTGGTTAATGATGCGCACCGAGCAGGCCTTGGCCCAGCGCGCCCGACGGGCCGTGCAATGGCTGTTGCTGGTGTATGTGGCGAGCTTTATCGCGGCCGGCATCTGGCTAGCTGTTGGCAATATCGAGGGGTTTGCCATTCGCTCAGCGTTTGATCCGGGAGCAATTCTCAATCCCCTGGGGAAAACCGTCGAACAGAACAATCACGGTTGGTTGGTCAATTATTCGCTTTATCCGTTGACTCAACTGGCGCCTGTTATTGCCTTGCTGGGCGCTGCGTTAGCCTTTGTTGCCGCGGCGGCGCGTCGTTCCGGGCTTGCCTTTCTCGGCTCCAGCCTGGTGATCGTCGGCACCCTGTGCACCGCCGGTTTCGCCCTGTTCCCGTTTATCCTCCCATCCAGCCTGGACCTAGCTTCGAGCCTGACGGTATGGGACGCGGTGTCGAGTCAAAAAACACTGGACATCATGTTGGTGGCAGCGAGCATTTTTGTGCCGTTGATCCTCTGCTACACGCTGTGGGGTTACTTCAAAATGTGGGGCACCCTCAACGCTGATCACATCAAAGCCAATGAACATGGCCTTTATTGAGCCGCAGATGAGACGATTGTTATGTGGTATTTCGCTTGGATTCTCGGTGTGTTGCTGGCCTGCAGCGTGGGCATCATCAATGCTTTGTGGTTGGAAAACTATCTGGACCTGGACGCGGAGCCCGAGGCCGATGCCTGACCTGAACCGATGGACACAGCATGGCGCGTGCCGGGCTGTGTCCTTGGCGCTGGCGGCGCCGATGGGGCTGTTACTGCTGATTCATCCGGGCTCTATGGTCGGGCCCGATGGGCGTTACAGCCATGGCCTGCTTATGCTGGTGATGCTGGGGATTTGCACGGGGTTTGTGCACGGCGTAGGTTTCAACGTCACGTCGCATTGGGCGAGCTGGTTGACCAATCCGCTACTGAGTTGGTGCTTGCTGGTCGGGGGCTACCTGATGCTGCTGCAGGCGCAATAGCTGACAGCAGCTTCCTGCCTTAACCGCGTCACACGCCTGCCCGGGGTTCATCTGTAGCCGCCGGGCAGGTCTTCAGGTGAGTCGGGTGGGTGGCGCTACTGGCCCCCAAATCTGGGTTGATTCAGTCAGTTGCTCCGAGAGTGGTTTTCATGCCGATATCTCGATCAATGGATAGGCTTAGCCTCCAGTGCGGCAAACAACAACATTCCGGCCAGCATCGCCAACATGAACACGATTGCTTGCCAGTGGCCTGCCAGAAGTATGACCATCGCAGGGCCAGGGCAAATGCCTGCTAATCCCCAGCCCGCGCCAAACAGCAGGTTGCCGCCAATCAAGCGCGGGTCCAACTTACGTTGGGTTGGTAATTGTATTGTTCTTCCCAGCAACGAACGGGATTGTTGGCGTGCCCAGGTAAACGGGCCTATGGCGACGGCAATCGCGCCTACCATGACTAGCCCCAGAGAAGGGTCCCAGGCGCCAGACAAATCCAGGAATGCCATTACTTTTCCTGGGTTGACCATGTCCGCCAAAAGCAGGCCAACGCCGAACAGCAGGCCAGCGATGAAGGAAGATACTTTGATCATGTTCATCCCTCCAGCACATGACGCAGGACGTACACCGTCATGAAGCCGCTGAGCATGAAACACGCAGTGGCAACCATTGAGCGTGGCGAAAGGCGCGATATACCGCAGATCCCATGTCCACTCGTACATCCTGAACCATACCTTGTGCCCATCCCGACCAATACGCCGGCGACGATCAGTTCGAACCCACCCCCTTGGAATTCGATTCGTGGCAACGTGACAAACAGCCCCCATAGCAGTGGCGCGACGAGCAGGCCAAAAAGAAACAATGCCTTCTCACTCTTTCCTTCGCTATGACGTTGCAGAAGGCTGCCAATCAGACCGCTGATGCCTGCGATCCGCCCATTGGCGACCGCCCACAGGCCGGCTGCCAGACCAATCAAAGCGCCGCCGGCAAGCGATGACCAAGGTGTGAAGTGAATCCAGTCAATTGTCATGGGGTTGTTCCGCGCAAGACTGTTGATACGGGGTTTGGAGCCCTATTAGGGCAGCAGGGTTGCTGATGCTAGGCATGCTTGCACTCGCGCAGCCATAACTGGTGCAGGAGGATCAAACGATCCGGATTGGCGAGGACCTTTCAGGAGTTGGCTGGTGCTATAAAAACAAGCGCCCCGAAGCAGTCGGGGCGCTTGTTCGGCTCAATCTCGGTGCGTTATTACACCCTCTGCGTGGCGATGCGTCTAATCGCCCGAACATTCAGACGAAGCACAAACAGAGTCTCATGAGCTTATGCCGAGAGGTACTCGTCCACCGATTTAACGGTGGCGTAGCCGAACTCAAACGCTGCCATCATCGTCGCATGCGTGTGAGCTGCGGGCACGGTCACGCCGCCAAAGGTAAGATCCAGGGTGGCGCAAGCGTCATGCAGTACGGTTACTGGATAGCCCATGTCTGCTGCAGCACGTACAACCGCGTCGATGCACATGTGACTCATTGCACCTATGACGACGATTTCTTGGACATCGAAGGTATCCAACTGCTGCTTGAGATCAGTCTCTCTGAATGCGTTGATGTGTCTTTTTACAATCACGGGTTCTTGAGCATCAGAGGCGACAGCAGCCTGAGTTTCTGCTCCGGTAGATCCCTTGGCGAAGAATGGAGCCCCCTCGTCATCGAACTCATGCCGTATGTGAAAAACTGGAATACCTGTCTTTCGCGCGTGACTGATCACCCGACTAGCATTCGCCACGGCCGCTTCGATGCCGGTCAAAGGCAATTTGCCAGTGGGCAGGTATTCGTTTTGCAGATCAACTACTACAAGACCTTGTTTCATGAACGATCTCCAATCAACTTATCAAAGTGATGCTGTCCTGAAGGCTGAAACGGCTGGTCAGCAAGCTGTCTTCTGCCATGGCGCAGCGGGGTTTGAATCAGAATTCCAGTGAGGCGCCGTCTTCTGGAATGTCGACGCGACTCTCGATACCTTGCTTCTTGACATAGGTGCGCAACTCTTCACGTGTCAGGGACATGTGATTGACTGCATCCATGTGTACCGCGACGATTTTCGCGTTTTTTGCGGTCTGTGAAGCGCGTAGAACGTCTTCCTCACCCATGATGATTGCACCCTCGAACCCATTCACTTTCGCTTTCCCAGCGTTGAGCACGATGACTTCGGGGTGATACTTCTCAATGGTTTGGTCTACTTCTTTGCGCCAGATAGTGTCACCGGCAAGGTAGAGTGTCTTGTAGCCTGGAGCTTGAAACACAACGCCCATGGCTTCGCCCAGAAGTTTTGCGAGCGGGGGCGCAGCATACATTTCGTCTGTGCCGTGCTGACCACCGGCTTTGGTGATTTTGACGCCACCGAATTCAGCTTCATCCGTCAGCACACGCACATTTTTAAAACCCTGGGAGCGAATCAGCTGCGCATCCTCTTCGTGCTGAGTGAACAGAGGGATGTCTTTAGGTAGCGCTTTTTGTGCGGCATCGTCCCAATGGTCAAGATGCGTATGAGTGACGATGACTGCGTCGACACCTGTGATCACTTTAGTGGGCGATTCGGTTAGATCGACGAGGGGATTACGCAGGTTGCTACGGTAAGTATTTTCAAATCCTGGGTAGGTTCCCTTCTTGGCCAGCATCGGGTCAATCAGGAAGGTCGTGCCACCGTAGGAGATTTTCACCGTTGCGTTACGAACTTGCTGTAAATCCACTTTATGGGATGCGTCCGCTGCTTTGGGGGCGTCTGAGCCCGCAAATGCAGATGGGGCCGCTGCAGCGCAAGCCATGCTGAGGGCAAGAGGAAGCGTTCTAAATTTCATCGGATGAGTCCAGTTGATAAATCGATGATTCTATTCTTGCCGAATGCTCTGGGGCCTGACAGTGGCCTGAATGACAGATTTCGATATAATCGGGCCAAGCGGTCAGAGTTTTTTTAGGCATGTGGGGGGAGGGTGATGTATCCCTTTCTTCCGTGAAAATTCGTATGCCTGAGCGATCGTCCATAATTCCAGTGGGGCGATAGATATGAGCCAAAATAGGGCTAATCCGAGGCTGCCTGATGCCATCCATACGCGTTGCTGTTCTAGCTTTTAACGGCGTTAGCCTGTTCCATCTTTCTGTTCCGGGAATGGTGCTGGGGACGGCTCAATCAGCACCTGGTGAACCTCAATACCAAATCAGTTACTGCGCAGAAGTACCGGGATTGGTGAATAGCGACCAAGGCATTGGGCTTGCGGTAACTCAAGGTCTGGAACTGATGGAGGTATCTGACGTAATCATCATTCCCGCGTGGGGCGATCAATCAATCGCTGCATCTGCACGGCTTGTCAGCGCTTTGCAGGTCGCCAATGTCCAAGGCAAGCTCATCGTTGGCTTATGTTTAGGCGCATTTGTGCTTGGAGATGCGGGGCTACTTGATGGGAAAGAAGCAACCACTCACTGGGCGGCTCGTGATGAGTTCGCACGACGTTTTCCAGAGGTTCGCTTCAGGCCCGAGGTGCTTTATGTCAGTGCCGATAATATTATGACCTCTGCAGGAACGGTGGCGGCAATCGATTGTTGTCTGCATCTGATACGTCAGCGACTCGGTGCAGATGTGGCGAATCGTACCGCGAAGATGCTGGTGACACCGCCACATAGGCAGGGAGGCCAGGCGCAGTACGTTGAGCGCCCTGTGCCGCAACTATCTAGCGAGACTCATTTATCTGACGTACTGGCATGGGCTCGAACGAACCTGAGCAATGACCTGTCGCTCGACGTGCTGGCGGATATGGCGAAAATGAGTAGACGCACGTTTACTCGTCGATTCAGGGAGGCGACTGGCAGTACCGTCTCAAAATGGCTGAACGCAGAACGCGTTGTCAGGGCACAAGAACTGTTGGAAACGACGGACTTGTCTATCGAATGTGTTGCCGATGAGTCAGGTTTTGGAACGCCTTTATCGCTGAGGCAACAGTTCGGCATTCATCTCGGTACGTCGCCCTCTGAATATCGGCGAACGTTTTTTCGCGAAATGAATCCGGGCCGGAAGGTGAGCGAGAGTAAGTGAGCTATCGACTCGTTATCGTTGAGAGTTAAAACGAGCACGATATTCCTTGGGAGTAACAGCGAATTTTTTTATGAAACTTCTTATGAAAGTTGACTCATTGCCCAGTCCGCAACTTTGGGCTACTTTTTTAAGCGGACTGTTGGACGTGGCCAGTAAATGACGTGCGGCCTCTAGGCGTAGCAGTTCAACCGTCTTGCTTGGAGTTTGCCCAGTGTTTTCACTGTACTTACGTGTGAATGTTCTCTCGCTCATGGTCATGAAGTTCGCTAGCGCAGGAATCGACAGGTCAGCATTAAGATTGTTGTTTATCCATGCATGAAGATCTGAAAACTGGCTGCTTTTTGATTGCAGTGTCAAGGAGGAGCTGAATTGATTTTGATCGCCAGGGCGCTTTAAAAATACTATCAGATGACGTGCGACTTCCAGTGCCGCAGAATGCCCTAGGTCTTCCTCAACTATTGACAGCGCCAAGTCAATTCCAGAAGTGACACCCGCCGACGTCCATATGTGTCCATCATTAATAAATATAGGGCCGCGCCTGACTTTAATTAAGGGAAAGTTATACTCAAGTTCATCATATGAAGACCAATGTGTCGTTGCTTCTCGACCATTTAGCCTTCCGGCAGCCGCTAGTGCAAAAACCCCCGTACACACTGAAACCAAGCGGGTGGCCTTGTCAGCATGGTTTACAAAATGTGAAAAAAACTTTGGATCCTTGCAAAAGTCATGTATGCCGGGCCGCCGGGCACGATCAAGGTATGCGCTGATAGCGTTTCTGGCTGTAACGTTTCAGCACTAACTGAAAAGCTTGAGAGGATTTCATTAGTCGGATTTAACGCATGAATAGAAATCGAATACGGCTTCTGATCAGGGGGCGAAAGATGATTAGCTGCGATAAACACATCCAGTGGGCCAGCCAAATCCAATAGGCTTATCCGAGGGTACGTAATAAATTGTATGGATTTAGCAAGCATATTCGATTATCCCCTAAAGACCATTGGCTGAGATTCTGATCATTTTGGCTGAAATCGTCAATGTTTTGTCGTTCCGCATTTGGCATTTCAGTTGTCTTACTTTTTAAAGCCATAACAAGTAGCGTTAGCCAGAATGTTCAGTATTGGCTCAGGCAAAAATGCTACCTCAGTTGGATGTATTTATGTATCTCGTCGTTTTTTACTCTCAGGCATGTTGACGTTATGTCAGATCTTATAAAAAAGTGATGGAGTTCGAAGCCAGAATGGACCTTTCTCTTAAAACTGAGATATTGGTATTACTCAGCTTGATAGAGTACCAATCTCATGGTCGTGCAAGATGCGAGTTGAGAAAGGCTGAGGGTTTCAATGGCTGGGTGGTTGACTGTAATTGGTCGGATGAAGAATCAATGCCCACTCATTTTCAATCGGCGCAATTGCAAGACTTAATATGGGCTATAGCGAGCAGATCGAGTGGCATTAGATTTCAGTTTATGGTTGGCGCTGTTGCCGGGGCCTATCAAGCCCCGGCAGATGGTTTGATCAAAAATCCACGCTAACGCCTGTATACACCGCACGCCCATCACCTGGTGAGTGGAGAGAGGCTTGAGCTCCGTCCGGGTCGTACCAGGCATATTCGTAGTAACGGTTGGTGAGGTTTTTCAATTGCAGGTCAACGCTAACGGCCTCAGTCACTTGGTACGTAGCGCCGAGGTTCATCAGGACATAGCCGCCGTAAGTGCCCTTGGTGTTCTCACGTTCCAGGTAATAGTTGGTCTGGCCGTTCATCCATGCCGTCAACTGCAGCGCCGGGGTAACCTTGTGGCTCACACCTGCGCTGTACAGATGATGTGGGATATGGTCGATTTCCTGGCCTTTACTGTTGGGCAGAGACGAGCTTGGCTGGAGTATTTTCGAATACTGCCAGGAGTAGGCCAGCCAGATATCAGTGCGTTCATCTGGACGTAGGTTCAACTGCAGGTCATAACCCCAGCGCCGGGTTTCGCCGACGTTATCCGACTCGCCACTGGGGTCGTTTAGGCGCCGACTGACTTCACCGCTCGCTTCTTGTTGCCAGTAGGCTACACGGCCGTCGACCCAGTCCGCCGGTGTGAACTTAATTCCCGTTTCCCAACCTTCGTTGATGGACGGTGCGAGGTCCGTATCCCTCGGTGGAATCTTGTAGGCCGCAGCACCGGTACCCACCTGGAACGTGCGGCCCCAGTTTGCGTAGATGCTGGCAACGTCCCATGGGGAATACACTACGCTGAGCTTGGGTTGTTTGATTAATCCATAGTCATTGATGTCGTAGTCTAGGCCGGTCATTTTCATTGGTGAAGTCGCCTGGATCTTTGTCGACGCGATACGCCGGGATGATTTTTGAGCGATTCAAACGGTTTGATCTCTGCCTGGACGTAAGCACCGTAGGTGTCGAAATCAAATTGCTGGTCACGGGTTTGAGCCTGGCGTGCGCGGTCCTTGGTTCGGTAACGTTCGCTTTTGGTTTTGTTGGCGCTGGATGTCTGCGCCACCTTCCAGGGCGAAGTCG
>NZ_JALQCW010000020.1 GCF_023241715.1 Pseudomonas morbosilactucae | reverse complement strand
TTTTCCGTTTCGACTGCGCCGGAAGTGGGGCGAATTATAGGCCCATAGAATTTGCCGTCAACCATTAATTTCACAATTCTGTCATAACGGTCAAAATCGCCCCTAAAAACAAAGGCCGCCCCAAGGGGCCGGCCTTTATGCCTTGCCTGATTACAAACTAGGGAACGCGAACTGCGACGCTTCATGACTGGCCCGTTGTGGCCAGCGCTGGGTAATGGCCTTGCGACGGGTATAGAAGCGCACGCCATCCGGGCCATACGCATGCAGATCGCCAAACAACGAACGCTTCCACCCCCCGAAGCTGTGGTAAGCCACCGGTACCGGCAACGGTACGTTGACCCCAACCATTCCCACTTCAATCTCGTCACAGAACAGGCGCGCCGCTTCACCGTCACGGGTGAAGATGCAGGTGCCGTTGCCGTACTCGTGATCGTTGATCAGTTGCATGGCCTCTTCCAGGCTGTTGACCCGCACAACGCAGAGCACAGGCCCGAAGATTTCTTCTTTATAGATGCGCATCTCCGGGGTCACCTGATCAAACAGGCAGCCACCCAGGAAGAAGCCGTCTTCGTTGCCGGCCACACTCAAGCCACGACCATCAACAACCAGCTTGGCGCCCGATGTCACGCCGTCTTCTATATAGCCGCTGACCTTATCCCGCGCCTGAGCAGAAACCAGTGGCCCCATGTCCAGGCCACACGAGGTGCCTGCACCGATCTTCAGCGCCTTGATCTGCGGCACCAGCTTGGCAATCAGTGCATCCGCCACTTGATCGCCGACACACACGGCCACCGAGATCGCCATGCAACGCTCGCCACAGGAACCATACGCCGCCCCCATCAACGCGCTCACGGCATTATCCAGGTCCGCATCCGGCATCAGCACCGCATGGTTTTTCGCCCCACCCAGCGCCTGCACACGTTTGCCACGTTTGGTGGCTTCGGAATAGATGTACTCGGCAATCGGCGTAGAGCCAACAAAGCTCAAGGCTTTGACTTCCGGCGCTTCGATCAGCGCATCCACCGCGCCCTTGTCGCCGTGCACCACACTCAGCACACCTTTAGGCAAGCCGGCTTCCAGCAACAGTTGAGCAATCAGCAATGTCGAGCTTGGGTCGCGCTCCGACGGCTTGAGGATAAAGCAGTTACCGCAGACGATCGCCAGAGGGTACATCCACAGCGGCACCATGGCCGGGAAGTTGAACGGGGTGATCCCCGCCACCACACCCAGGGGCTGGAAGTCAGACCAGGCATCGATGTTCGGGCCGACGTTACGGCTGTATTCGCCCTTGAGGATCTCCGGCGCCGAACACGCGTACTCGACGTTCTCGATACCGCGCTTCAACTCACCGGCAGCGTCTTCCAGGGTTTTGCCATGCTCTTCGCTGATCAGTTGGGCAATCCGCGCTTCGTTCTGCTCCAGCAACTGCTTGAAGCGGAACATCACCTGGGCACGCTTGGCCGGCGGTGTGTTGCGCCAGGCCGGGAAGGCAGCCTTGGCCGAATCGATAGCGCGCTGCATGGTGTCACGACTGGCCAGCGGCACTTGGTGGATCACTTGGCCGGTGGACGGGTTGAATACGTCGGCGCTACGACCGTTGTCGGTCACCAGTTCGCCGTTGATCAAATGCGGGATAAGGCTCATGCAGGGCTCCTGAAAAGTTGTCCACAGGCGCGAATCGCTCCGCGCCTGATCTGTGTTCTACATAGAAGGGCGAATCAGTCGATCTTGTTCAGCACTTCGCCAACCGCATCGAACAGACGGTCGAGGTCTTGTGGCTTGCTGTTGAAGGTGGGGCCGAACTGCAGGGTGTCGCCGCCGAAACGCACGTAGAAACCAGCCTTCCACAAGGCCATGCCGGCCTCGAATGGACGCACGATGGCATCACCGTCACGCCCGGCGATCTGGATCGCCCCGGCCAAGCCGTAGTTACGGATGTCGATCACGTTCTTGCTGCCCTTCAGGCCATGCAAGGCATTCTCGAAATGCGGCGCGACTTCCGCCACGCTCTGCACCAGGTTTTCTTTTTGCAGCAGATCCAGCGCCGCCAAACCGGCTGCGCACGCCACTGGGTGTGCCGAGTAGGTGTAGCCGTGGGGGAATTCCACCGCGTACTCAGGGGTCGGCTGATTCATGAAGGTCTGGTAGATCTCGGAGCTGGCAATCACCGCGCCCATCGGGATCGCACCGTTGGTGACTTGCTTGGCAATGCACATCAAGTCCGGGGTCACGCCGAAGCTATCGGCACCAAACATCGAGCCGGTACGACCGAAGCCGGTGATCACTTCGTCGAATACCAACAGGATGCTGTGTTGATCGCAGATCTCGCGCAAGCGCTTGAGGTAGCCCTGTGGCGGCACCAGCACCCCGGCAGAACCGGCCATCGGCTCGACGAACACCGCCGCGATGTTCGAAGCGTCGTGCAGTTCGATCAGTTTCAGCAGCTCATCAGCCAAAGCGATACCGCCCTGCTCCGGCATGCCGCGGGAGAAAGCGTTGCTGGCCAGCAGGGTATGGGGCAGGTGATCGACATCCATCATGGCCTGGCCAAACAGCTTGCGGTTGCCGTTGACGCCGCCAAGGCTGGTGCCGGCGATGTTCACACCGTGATAGCCACGGGCGCGGCCGATCATCTTGGTCTTGGTCGACTGGCCTTTCAGGCGCCAGTAGGCCCGCACCATCTTCACCGCCGTGTCGGCACACTCGGAGCCCGAGTCGGTGAAAAACACGTGGTTGAGGTTGCCCGGGGTCAGGTCGGTGATTTTCTCGGCCAGTTGGAACGACAGCGGGTGGCCGTATTGGAAGCCTGGGGAGTAATCGAGGGTGCCCAGTTGCTTGGAAACCGCTTCCTGGATTTCCTTGCGGGTGTGGCCGGCGCCACAGGTCCACAGGCCCGACAGCGAGTCGTATACCCGGCGGCCCTTGTCATCGATCAGCCAACTGCCTTCAGCCCCAACGATCAACCGCGGGTCGCGCTGAAAGTTACGGTTGGCGGTGTAAGGCATCCAGTGAGCGTCGAGCTTGAGCTGGCTGGCCAAAGACTGGGGAGCGGTTTCGGGCATGTTCATGTGCAGGTCCTCGCAAGGCAATGAGCGGCATCGGGATCGAAGCGTTATTGCAGCTAAGTTGCCACGGCTATAAAGTCGATGAAATCCAACTTTAATAACCTTCAGTCAGGCCATGGCTAAACTATGAGCGTTCGCCGAATCGACCCGCTGGCCCAAGTCAGCGACTTTGATATCCGCCTCTTACGGATTTTCCGCAGCGTGGTCGAATGCGGTGGTTTTTCCGCCGCAGAAACCGTGCTCGGTATTGGCCGCTCGGCCATCAGCCAGCAGATGAGCGACCTCGAACAGCGGGTCGGCCTGCGCCTGTGCCAACGAGGTCGCGCCGGCTTCTCCCTGACCGAGGAAGGCCGCGAGGTCTATCAATCGGCGCTGCAACTGTTAAGTGCACTGGAAACCTTCCGCACCGAGGTCAACGGCCTGCACCGCCATCTGCGCGGCGAACTGATCATCGGCCTGACCGACAACCTGGTGACCCTGCCCCACATGCGCATCACCCACGCCCTGGCGCAGTTGAAAGAACGCGGCCCGGATGTGCAGATCCAGATCCGCATGATCGCCCCCAACGAAGTCGAACAAGGGGTGCTCGACGGCCGCCTGCACGTCGGCGTGGTGCCCCAGGCCAGCGCCTTGTCGGGCCTGGAGTACCAGCCGCTGTACAGCGAGCGTTCGCTGCTCTACTGCGCGGTCGGTCATCCCCTGTTCTATGTCGACGATCGCCAGCTTGAAGACCAGCGCCTCAATGAGCAGGACGCCATCGCCCCGGCCTTTCGCCTGCCCGCAGAAATCCAGGCCCATTACCAGCGCCTCAACTGCACCGCCAGCGCCTCGGACCGTGAAGGCATGGCTTTTCTGATCCTCACCGGGCGCTACATTGGCTACTTGCCGGACCACTACGCCAATGTCTGGGTGCAACAGGGCCGGCTGCGCGCCCTCAAGCCCGCTTCGCGTTTCTACGACCTGAGCCTGGCATCGGTCACGCGTAAAGGCCGACGCCCCCATTTGGTGCTGGAAAGCTTCCTCGAAAGCCTGGAAGCCACCCGTTGAAACTTCATAAGCCAGGGCTAAAACCCCTTGTTTTATTGGACAAAACCCAAACATCGAAAAAATAACCTGAGTACTTGGACAGCTTTTTGCAAGGCATCGGCACCTGAACCGACAGCCCCGAGTTCCAAGCCCATGCACGCAGAAGACCCCAGCTCCAGCGACCTGATTTACGGCCTCGACGATCGTCCCAAACCCGCCGCCGCCACCCTCGCCGCCCTGCAACACGTACTAGCGGCATTCGTCGGCATCATCACTCCGCCGCTGGTGATCGGTTCGGCCCTGGGCCTGAGCGCTCACCTGCCCTACCTGATCAGCATGGCGCTGATGGTGTCGGGGGTCGGTACCTTTATCCAGGCGCGACGGCCGTTCGGCATCGGTGCCGGGATGATCTGCCTGCAAGGCACCAGCTTCGCCTTCCTGGGCGCCGTGCTCTCGGCCGGGTTCCTGGTCAAGCAACGTGGAGGCAGCCCGGAGGACATCCTGGCAATGATCTTCGGCGTATGCTTTTTCGGCGCGGCGGTGCAAATCGTCCTCAGCCGTTTTATCGGGCAACTGCGCCGAGTCATCACACCGCTGGTGACTGGCATCGTCATCACCCTGATCGGGGTCAGCCTGATCAAGGTCGGCATCACCGACCTGGGCGGCGGCTTCAATGCCCCGGACTTCGGCGCTCCGGGCAATCTGGCGCTGGGGGTGTTCGTGCTCCTGACCATCATCCTGCTCAACCGCAGCAACACGCCCTGGGTGCGCCTCTCGGCCATCATCATCGGTCTGGCCCTGGGCAGCCTCGCGGCCTGGTTCAGCGGCAAGCTGGTGCCACACGCCCTGCCCGACCTGCCCCTGGTGAGCGTACCGATTCCCTTCAAGTTCGGTTTCAATTTCGACTGGACGGCCTTCCTCCCGGTGGCGCTGATCTACCTCATCAGCACCATCGAAACCGTCGGCGACCTGACCGCCAACTGCATGCTCGCCCGCAAGCCCATCAGCGGCCCCTCTTATATAAGCCGGCTCAAGGGCGGCGTTCTCGGGGATGGCGTCAGTTGCATGATCGCCGCCACCTTCAGCGCCTTCCCCAACACCACCTTTGCGCAAAACAACGGGGTGATTCAGTTGACCGGCGTGGCCAGCCGCTACGTCGGCCTGTACATCGGCCTGATCCTGTTCTGCCTCGGCCTGTTCCCGTTGATCGGCGCAGTGCTGCAGCAAATCCCCAAGCCAGTGCTGGGCGGCGCGACCCTGGTGATGTTCGGCAGCGTCGCCGCAGCCGGCGTGCGCATCCTCGCCCAGGCGCCCCTGGACCGCCGCAGCATGTTGATCATCGCCACCTCCTTCGGGGTCGGCCTGGGCATCGCGGCGCAACCCAACCTGCTGCACCTGCTGCCCAAGGTGGTGCAGAACCTGTTCGACTCGGCGATCACCAGCGGCGGGCTCACCGCAATCTTCATGTGCCTGCTATTGCCGGAGGCCAAGGCGGCCGCGCCTGACGCAAACACCGCCTTCGAAAGCGACACGGCGAAACCCCTTTGACGCTTTTGTCGCCTTAAGGCTTGTCGGATTGTTGTGGGTGCGCTATCAACGCACTGGTTGCACCCACAGACCAGCTCGGAAATGTCCATGACCTTTGAAGTCCCAGCCCACGCAGGCGCTCACTCCGGTAAACCCGCCAGCCGCATTCGTCAAAAGAACGAAGAAGCCATTCTCCAGGCCGCCGAAGACGAGTTCGCCCGTCACGGTTTCAAAGGCACCAGCATGAACACCATCGCGCAGAACGCTGGCCTGCCCAAAGCCAACCTGCACTACTACTTCACCAATAAACTGGGGCTGTACGTAGCGGTGCTGAGCAACATCATCGAGTTGTGGGACAGCACCTTCAACCACCTCAGCGCCGACGACGACCCTGCCGAAGCCCTGTCGCGCTACATCCGCGCCAAGATGGAATTCTCCCGGCGCCAACCCCAGGCCTCGCGCATCTTCGCCATGGAAATCATCAGCGGCGGTGAATGCCTGAGCGAGTATTTCAGCCAGGACTACCGCACTTGGTTCCAGGGTCGCGCCGCCGTGTTCCAGGCCTGGATCGACGCCGGCAAAATGGACCCCGTCGACCCGGTGCACCTGATCTTCCTGCTGTGGGGCAGCACCCAGCATTACGCCGACTTCGCCACACAGATCTGTCGCGTCACCGGACGCAGCAAGCTGACCAAGCAAGACATGGAAGACGCGGGCAACAACCTGATCCGCATCATCCTCAAAGGCTGTGGCCTCACCCCCGCCCTGTAAAAGATCCGCGCCCATGCCCTTTACCCTTGTCGGCCTTTGCGAATACCGCGAAGAAATTCGCAAAAGCCGTTTCATCGCCCTCGCCGCGCCCATCACCAGCCCCGCTGAAGCCCAGGCGTTTATCGAGCAGCACAGCGACCTCAATGCCTCACACAACTGCTGGGCCTGGAAGCTGGCCGACCAGTACCGCAGCAGTGACGACGGCGAGCCCGGCGGCACTGCCGGGCGGCCCATGCTCGCGGCCATCGAAGCCCAGGACTGCGATCACGTGGCCGTGCTGGTGATTCGCTGGTACGGCGGCATCCAACTGGGCACCGGCGGCCTGGCCCGCGCCTATGGCGGCAGTGCCAACAAATGCCTGCAAGGCGCCGAGCGCATCGAGTTGATCAGCCGCGTCCCCCTGAGTTGCGCCTGCTCCTTCAGTGAGCTGGCCCTGGTGAAACTGCGGGTAGGCGAATTGGGCGGGCTGGTGGTCGCGGAAGACTTCACCGCCAACGGGGTGGAGCTGCAACTGGCCCTGGGCGCGGCACAGATCGACACCCTGCAAAGCCAGTTGGCCGACCTAAGTCGTGGGCGCATCCTCTTGCAGCGCTGAGCGCACCAAGAGCGTCCACGTGGCCACTTAGCCGCTGTGCATAACCTCGGCGCCCCTCCAACACTTGCCCACATCTACTGTGCACCCGACTGTGGATAAGCTGAGCACATTCCCCTGTAACCCTTCTGTCACGTGGCTTTGCGGGGCTTGATCATTTTTTGTCCAAAGCCCTCCCAAGATGACTTTTTCCACAAGAAAACAGCGGCTTAGCCCGATTTATCACCTTTGGAAGACAAGCCCCGCCGGCTTATGCCCGAGCGGGTCGCTTGCACACAAATACTGTGGAGCAAGCTGTGGATAACCCGTGCAAGGCTGCACCCGCCGCTGACAGCGTATGGCCCCCAGCCGTTTGATCGTTTTTTGACCACCCGACAACGGGCCTAATCGGCGCCTTTTCCTCCGCCCTGCCCTGAAGTGGTGCCCACCCGTGCCTGGCTTTAGCGCCTGGGCAGGGCGCCTGACCTGCTCGGGACCGCTGCCGAGCGCGGCCTAGAGGTTTTCCTGACTCACTGGCCAGGAAATTGCTTTATCCACAGGCATAACGCCAAGCGACCCGAGTCCGCCATGCCAAACCCTGTGCCTGAACCCGAGCCAACACCGCGCCTGCAACTGCGCCGCATCACTAAACGCTACCCCGGCTGCCTGGCCAACGACGCCATCGACCTGAGCATCCGGCCGGGGGAAATCCACGCCTTGCTGGGGGAGAACGGTGCCGGCAAAAGCACCTTGATGAAGATCATCTACGGCGTGGCCCAGGCCGACTCGGGCGAACTGATCTGGCAGGGCCAGCGTCAGGTCATGCGCAACCCGGCCCAGGCCCGCAGCCTGGGGATCGGCATGGTGTTCCAGCACTTCTCGCTGTTCGAAACCCTGAGCGTGGCGCAGAACATCGCCCTGGCCATGGGCGCCGCCGCAGGTACGCCCAAGCAACTGGAGCCGAAAATCCGCGAAGTCTCGCAGCGCTACGGCATGCCACTGGAACCGGAGCGCCTGGTGCACAGCCTGTCCATCGGCGAGCGCCAGCGCGTGGAAATCATCCGCTGCCTGATGCAAGACATTCGCCTGCTGATCCTCGACGAGCCCACCTCCGTGCTGACCCCGCAAGAGGCCGACGACCTGTTCATCACGCTGCGGCGCCTGGCCAGCGAGGGCTGCAGCATTCTGTTTATCAGCCACAAGCTCGCCGAAGTCCGCGCCCTGTGCCACAGCGCCACGGTGCTGCGGGGCGGCCGCGTGGCCGGGCACTGCATTCCGGCCGAGTGCACGGATCGGCAGTTGGCGCAGTTAATGGTGGGTGAAGCCGCCGCGCTGATGACCGATTACCCGAAGGTCACTGGCGGCAACACCTTCCTGGAATTGCACAGACTGTCCTGGCACAACCCCGACCCGTTCGGCTGCTCCCTGCATCAACTCGAGTTGCAGGTACGCAGCGGCGAAATCGTCGGCATTGCCGGCGTGGCCGGGAACGGCCAGGACGAACTGCTGGCCCTGCTCAGTGGCGAGCAGCGCTTGCACCGCAGCGAGGCCAAGACCGTCAGTTTCGCCGGCCAGCCCGTCGCCCATTTACCCGCCGATGCCCGGCGCGGGCTGGGGCTGGCCTTTGTGCCCGCCGAACGCCTGGGCCATGGCGCCGTGCCTGAATTGAGCCTGGCCGATAACGCCCTGCTCACGGCCTTCCAGCATGGCCTGGTGAGCAACGGCCTGATCCAGCGCGGCAAGGTCGAGGCCCTGGCGCTGGAGATCATTCGCCGCTTCGGGGTGAAAACCCCTGGCACCCACGCCGCCGCCCGCAGCCTGTCCGGCGGCAACTTGCAGAAATTCATCCTCGGCCGGGAAATTTTCCAGCAGCCCAAGTTGCTGGTGGCCGCCCACCCAACCTGGGGCGTGGACGTCGGCGCCGCCGCCACCATCCATCGGGCCCTGGTGGCGCTGCGCGAAGCCGGCGCGGCGATCCTGGTGATTTCCGAAGACCTCGACGAACTTTTCCAGATCAGCGATCGCCTGGCCGCCCTGTGCAGCGGGCGCCTGTCGCCGCTCAAGGCCACCGCCGACACCAGCCTGATCGAAGTCGGCGGCTGGATGGCCGGCCAGTTCGATGCCCCTCAACCCTCCTCCGCCCTGGCGGTTTAACGGAGCTGCACATGCTGCTTTCTCTCGAACCCCGCGGCCAGCAATCGCGCCTGATGCTTTGGTGCTCGCCGCTGCTGGCTGCCGTCCTGACCCTGGGCTGCGGCTCACTGCTGTTTATCGCCCTGGGTCACGACCCGCTGCTGACCTTGCACACCCTGCTGATCGCTCCGATCAGCGACCTGTACGGTGTCTCGGAATTACTGGTCAAGGCCCTGCCGATCCTGCTCTGCGCACTGGGGCTGGCCGTGGCCTACCAGGCGCGGATCTGGAACATCGGCGCCGAAGGCCAACTGTTGCTCGGCGCCCTGGCCGGCAGTGCCCTGGCGGTGAACATCATCGACCTGCAAAGCCGCTGGGCCCTGGTGTTGATCCTGCTGGTCGGCACCCTGGCCGGTGCCGCCTGGGCCGGCCTCACCGCCTGGCTGCGCACGCGCTTCAATGCCAATGAAATCCTCACCAGCATCATGCTCAACTACATCGCCCTGAACCTCTTGCTGTACTTCGTCCACGGGCCACTGAAGGACCCCGAAGGCTTCAACTTCCCGCAATCGGCCATGTTCGGCGACGCCAGCCGACTGCCCCTGTTGATGGAAGACGGCCGGGTTCATGCCGGGGTGTATTTCGCCCTGCTGGCCCTGGTGGCGGTGTGGGTGCTGCTGCAGAAAAGCTTCGTCGGTTTTCAGATCAAAGTGCTCGGACTGGACAAGCGCGCCGCCGGTTTTGTCGGTTTTCGCGAAAAGCGCCTGATCTGGCTGGCCCTGCTGATCAGCGGTGGCCTGGCCGGATTGGCCGGGGTCTGCGAGGTGGCCGGGCCCATTGGCCAACTGGTGCCGCAGGTCTCGCCGGGCTACGGCTACGCGGCGATCACCGTGGCCTTTCTCGGCCGCCTGAACCCCATCGGTATCGTGGTTTCCAGCCTGCTGATGGCCCTGCTGTACATCGGTGGCGAGAGCGCGCAAATGAGCCTCAACCTGCCCCAGGCCATCACCCAATTGTTCCAGGGCATGATGCTGTTCTTCCTCTTGGCCAGCGATGTGCTGATTCTTTATCGGCCGCGCCTGAACCTGCGCTGGGCCCGCCGCGCCTCGTCCCCCTCCGTACACGCGGGAGCCCTGTGATGGATATCGATCTGCTGAGCAATATTTTCTACGCCATGGTCCGCTGCGGCACCCCCTTGCTGTTGGTGGCCCTGGGCGAACTGATCTGCGAGAAAAGCGGCGTTCTCAACCTGGGCCAGGAAGGCATGATGCTGTTTGGCGCGGTCATCGGTTTTATCGTCGCCCTCAACAGCGGCAACCTGTGGCTGGGGGTGCTGCTGGCCATGTGCGCGGGCATGCTGCTGTCGGCGCTGTTCGCTGTGGTGGCCCTGGTGTTCAACGCCAATCAAGTGGCCACGGGCCTGGCCCTGACCATCTTCGGCGTGGGCCTGTCGAGCTTTGTCGGCGCGGCCTGGGTCGGTAAGCCCCTGGCCGGCTTCGAGCCAGTGGCCATCCCCCTGCTCAGCGACATCCCGCTGATCGGACGCATGCTGTTTGCCCAGGACTTGCTGGTCTACCTGTCCTTTGCCCTCTTCGCCCTGGTGGCCTGGGTGATCCTGAAAAGCCGCCTGGGGCTGATCGTCCAGGCGGTCGGCGAAAACCCCGATGCCGCCAGCGCCATGGGTTTGCCGGTGCTGCGGGTACGCACCCTGGCGGTGCTGTTCGGCGGCGCCATGGCCGGCCTGGCCGGGGCCTACCTGTCCCTGGCCTACACGCCGATGTGGGCCGAGAACATGAGCGCCGGCCGGGGCTGGATCGCCCTGGCGCTGGTGGTGTTCGCCAGTTGGCGGGTCTGGCGCTTGCTGCTCGGGGCATATCTGTTCGGGCTGGCGAGCATCCTGCACCTGGTGGCGCAAGGTCTGGGCCTGGCGATTCCCTCCAACCTGCTGGCGATGCTGCCGTACGTGGCGACCATTCTGGTGCTGGTGCTGTTGTCCCGCGATGCCTTGCGTACCCGCCTGTATGCGCCGGTGTCGCTGGGGCAGCCGTGGCAGGCGGGGCGCTGATAAAGCCTCAGCGCCGGCAAGCCGGCTCCTGCAGGAAGTGCGTGGGGGGCGGGTTGCTGGCGACGTGCTCAAGGGCACTCGCGCGAACCGGCAGCAGTTGCGCCACGCACCAGGCCAGTTCGAAGAACAGAATGACCCCGATCAGCGCCGTCGCCCCGTGGGCCAGGGCGTAGATCTGCCAGGTGGCAAACAGGATGCGGCCAGCGGCGTCGTAACGCCCAAATGCCAGCTGCGGGTCGCGAATCCGCAGCACCGACCACACGCAGACAATCGAGCCCATCAAGTTGGCCATCATCCTGTGCATGGGCTCGAAGGGCGGCAGTTCACCCGGCAGGTTCAAGGCCTGGGCCGTGCTTTGCATCAGCCCGTGCAGGGCGATGAAACTCCAGGGCGTGACAAAGGCGAGGGTCACCAGCAAGTCGTACCAGCCACTGGCCCGTACCAGCTTGCGATATTGATCAGCAGTCCACATAACTACAGCTCCATAGATTCAAGGAGCGTGCAGGCTAAAGCCTGGAGTATGCTCCAGGGTCAAGCACTCTTGAGATCCCCCCATGCGCATCGGAGAACTGGCCGAGGCCTGCGCCGTCAGTCGCGACACCCTGCGCTTCTATGAGCAGCGCGGGTTGATCGCCGCCCAGCGCAGTGCCAACGGTTACCGCGATTACCCCGCGGAAATGGTCCAACTGGTGCTCTACATCAAGACCGCCCAGCGTCTGGGCTTTAGCCTCGGCGAAATCGGCAGCAGCGTCGGCGCCCTGTGGCAGGCGCCCAATCCCGATAGCGCCGTCAGCCAATTGCTGCAAGACAAATTGAACCTGATCGAAACCCGCATTGCCGAATTGGACGAGTTGCGCCAGGAGCTGCGACAACGGCTCGGGCAAGCCTGCCCATTGAATCCATGATCCTCACTCATCAAGGAATCCTTCCATGTCTTCGCCAAAAACCGCACTGATCATCGGCGCCTCCCGGGGCCTGGGCCTCGGCCTGGTACAACGCCTGCTGGAAGACGGCTGGCAAGTCACCGCCACCGTGCGCAACCCACAGAAAGCCGAGGCCTTGCAGGCCCTGGGCAAGGTACAGATCGAACAACTGGACATGGACGACCAGCAAGCGGTGATCGCCCTCAACCAGAAACTCAAGGACCAGGTGTTCGACCTGCTGTTCGTCAATGCCGGGGTCAAGGGCCCGGACAACCAGCTCCCGGGCCACGCCACCCAGGCGGAGGTCGGCCAGTTGTTCTTCACCAACGCCGTGGCACCGATCAACCTGGCCCAGCGCTTTGCCGGGCAGATCCGCCAGGGCAGCGGCGTGCTGGCGTTCATGAGTTCGGTGCTGGGCAGCGTGACCATGCCCGATGCCCCGGAACTGGCGCTGTACAAGGCCAGCAAGGCGGCGCTGAACTCCATGACCAACAGCTTTATCAGCCAGTTGGGCGAGCAGAAACTCACCGTGCTGTCCCTGCACCCGGGCTGGGTGAAAACCGACATGGGCGGCGAAGGCGCTGACATCGACGTGGAAACCAGCACCCGCGGCTTGATCGCCCAAGTCAACGCCTACACCGGCAAGGGCGGCCATCACTTCGTCAACTACAAGGGCGAGACCATTCCTTGGTAAGTGGCACCTGAACGCACGTCATCGCGAGCAAGCGCCTCTACAGACGTGGCGCTTGCCCGCGATAGACCGCAACGCGGTCTCGCCGTAAACTGCTCCCCGCGTCGATCCTGACGCCCCTGGATCAGCAGACAGGGCAACACTGAGCTGGCTAACCTGAACCCACTTTCAGAGGAGCCGGCCACCATGCCTGCGACCCGTACCTGGTTAAAAAATCCCCTGGCCATTTTCACTGCCAACGGCCTCGATGCCCGTGGCGGCCTGGTGCTGCAAAACGGTTTGATTGTCGAAGTGCTCGCGGCCGGGCAACAACCCGGCACACCCTGCGAGCGCACGTTCGATGCCCGCGAACATGTGATCCTGCCGGGCCTGATCAACACCCATCATCACTTCTACCAAACCCTGACCCGAGCCTGGGCACCGGTGGTCAACCAGCCACTGTTCCCTTGGCTGAAAACCCTGTACCCGGTGTGGGCCCGGCTGACCCCGGAAAAACTCGCCCTGGCGAGCAAGGTAGCCCTGGCCGAACTGCTGCTGTCGGGCTGCACCACCGCCGCCGATCACCACTATTTGTTTCCCGAAGGCCTGGAAAACGCCATCGACGTGCAGGTGGACAGCGTGCGCGAACTGGGCATGCGCGCCATGCTCACCCGCGGCTCCATGAGCCTGGGGGAAGCCGACGGCGGGCTGCCGCCGCAGCAGACGGTGCAACAAGGCACGGTGATTCTCGAAGACAGCCAGCGCCTGATCCAGGCCTACCACGAGCGTGGCGACGGCGCGCAGATCCAGATCGCCCTGGCGCCCTGCTCGCCGTTTTCCGTGACCCCGGAAATCATGCGCGCCAGCGCTGAAATGGCCGAACAACTGGATGTGCGCCTGCACACCCACCTGGCCGAAACCCTCGACGAAGAAGATTTCTGCCTGCAGCGCTTCGGCCTGCGCACCGTGGATTACCTGGACAGCGTCGGCTGGCTCGGCCCGCGCACCTGGCTGGCCCACGGCATTCACTTCAACCCCGACGAAATCGCCCGCCTCGGTGCCGCAGGCACCGGCATCTGCCATTGCCCAAGCTCCAACATGCGCCTGGCCTCGGGCATCTGCCCGACCCTGGAACTGAGCGCCGCCGGTGCGCCGATCGGGCTGGGGGTGGATGGTTCGGCGTCCAACGACGCCTCGAACATGATCCTCGAAACCCGCCAGGCCCTGTACCTGCAACGCCTGCGCTATGGCGCCGAAAAGATCACCCCGGAATTAGTGCTGGGCTGGGCAACTCGCGGCTCGGCGCAGTTGTTGGGGCGTACGGATATCGGCGAATTGGCCGTGGGCAAACAGGCCGACCTGGCCCTGTTCAAACTGGATGAGCTGCGCTTCTCCGGCAGTCACGATCCGTTGTCGGCCTTGCTGTTGTGCGGCGCCGATCGGGCGGACCGGGTGATGGTCGGCGGCCAGTGGCGAGTGATCGACGGGCAGGTGGATGGGTTGGATGTGAGGGGCTTGATTGCCGATCACCGGCAGGCTGCGCGGGAATTGATCGGCGGCGCCTGATCGGGCGCTTTCGCCGGCAAGCCGGCTCCTACGGGGGCGGGCTGGCCGGCGAAACCATGCTTACAACCCCAACAACGACAACATGATGAAGGTGGCGAACAGCACGAAGTGGGTCATGCCCTCGATGGCATTGGTCTCACCGTCATTGAGGTTGATCGCGCTGACCACCAGGGTGATCAACACCATCACCGTCTGCACCGGCGTCATGGCCATCTGGAAGGGCTGGCCGGTGTACAGCGCCATCGCTTCCATCACCGGCACGGTGAGGATCACCGTGGACAACGAGGCCCCCAAGGCCACGTTGACCACCGACTGCATCCGGTTGGCCAGGGCCGCACGCAAGGCGGTAAGAATCTCCGGCGCGGCGGAAATTGCCGCCACCAGGATCGCCGTGATCACCGGCGGCGCACCAGTGCCTTCCAGACCCAGGTCCAGGGTCTTGGACATCACTTCGGCCAGGGCGCCAATCACCACCACGCCAAACACCAGGATGCCGATGCTCAGCCCCAGGTTGACCGCCTGGGCCTGTTGTTCCAGGGGCTCCTGCTTGCGGCGTTTTTCCGGGTAGCTGTAGCTGAAGAAGTAGCTGTGGGGCCCGACCTGCATGCGCAGGAACAAGGTGTAGAGCACCACCATGGCGCCAATGGTGAACGCCGAATACGCCTTCCAGTCCGCCTCGGGAATGAACTCCGGCACCACCATTGACACGCCCATGGCGGTGAGGATCATCACGCTGTAGGTGCGCGCCGAGTCGTCGTTGTAGGACTGCTCACCGTGCTTGATGCCGCCCATCAGCGCCGCCAGGCCGAGGATGCCGTTGATGTCGAGCATTAGGTTTTTCTAGACACATGAATTCATCTAGAAGGTATAACCCTATACGAATCAACAACTTAGACAACGATTTTGACACCTAAAACTTGACACCCATTTCCATGTGCTTCGGATACCGAAGACGGAAAAAACGCTGAATTCATCGACACTCCACCACCTCCCATAGGCTGAGAACGGAAGAGAGATCTCACAATGATCGATATGAGGTCATCGTGGCCAGGTTGCCCATCACCTCGGATTGACGGGTGGGAAGCCCTAGCGCACCGTCCATCGCCTTTGCACCCCCCAAATCACCAATCTCAAGGGTGGACAGCAGGCGCGTATCGCAGTGTTGTCTGCGGCGAGGCGCGGGATGTCCAGTCACACCTGAAAAAAATCACGGTTGCGCTGGACGTGATTCAAGCCGATTCGGAGCCTAACATTAGACTCGATACCACGAGCTAGGGGCCGAACACCAACCGGACTAAATATATGCGGAGGTAGTGCTTGTATTCCGTAGAACACGGCGACGAGATAAATCGATAATTGGTTCAAACGCTAAGTCAATATTGCTTTAATTAATGCCCCGCCAGCAATCCCGGCAAAGAGCTATTAGAGACCACCTGGTTGAGGATGACCAAGCAATCGCTCAGTGAAATACTCCCTAGGAACTAAGTACACTGGGAAGCAGCAACCGCCTTCCTTGCACTCACCCACGCTTAGGTATGCCGATAACGACGAACCCTCTCGTCCAGCCTAATCCTTCCCCCCCGGCGTATTCGCTGATCAGCGTCCAGTCCGGCAATTCCTTATCAGCGAAACACAGACCAACAGATATACCAAACAACATATCAATTGTCGGCCAACCTTTCACTGCGACGTGAGGCTAATGCAAAATCCCGTCCCGAAATACATGTAAGAGTATGCTTTTAATACACTATTTAAAACTTTAGAAGCACGCACGAAAGTTCTTGACCAGAGCAACCAGATCACTACGCTATGCCGCTTTCAACGTAGGATCTCATTATGCTTACCTACCAAGTGCAGGATGATCGCATCACATTCAAGTGGGATGATGATGAATGTATTCGCGACTACAGGATTTCTACTATCCACACTCCATCGTGGGTCGACAAAGAAGTGCTCTATAAAGTAGCCGAAGCGGTTAGGGTATTATGCATCACTGGAGAGACTACTAGCTATTCAGGACGCTTCCGGGCAAGTAGATATATCTTCAACCACGTTACCAAGCTCCGGTTAAAGTTCCCACCTGCGGAAGATGACTGGAGCAACTTCATACTTACACACTACTCCCATCACCTCTACAACAAAGATCATAAGCCCAAAACCCGATATGACCATTGGAGCGCGGTGGCGTTTGTTTACAAAAAACTGAGGCGGGATGGATTCATACCGGAAGACACATTCATCCCAGATGCAAAAGCGAATTCGGTCAGTCAACCGGAGAATATGTCTCAACCGGCTGGTTACGGGACTGTGCACACGCCTATTCCCAAAGGGCCACGATTTCTGCTTCCCAAAAAATACCTTGTGGAAGAAGGCTTGAGTTTTGAAGATGACGTGTACCTACTTAATCTTAAGAACACTCTCGAGACAAGGGCCGATGCCATTGTCGAATGCTCGGTAGACTACTGGAATCGAATGCTAAGATGCCACGCCCGAGGTGATGAGCTATGTAAGAACATCTCGAACGACGAAATCGAGGCGGTGCTTGAGAGCGGACAATTCAGCAAAAATGGGATTCATCTTGCGCATCCAGATTCGCCTACAGGTATTAACTGGTTTCTAGCCGTCGCTCGATATTACGCCGAACAGACTGACGAGCTTAAATCGATGACATTCGACGACCTGCAAGAACTACCTTTCTTCAGGCCCGTCATCTACAACTCCCATAGCAAGCCAAAACTTAGGGCACGAGTATGGGAGGCTGCCGGCGACGACTGTATCGATAACAATACAGTTAACGAAACTTTCAACCGACTACTCGGCTACTTGTCACCCAGAGACTGCGCAGTTGCAAGTGCGATCATTGCATCAGAAAACCCTTCGTTCAATCCATCATCACTGACCAACATAAGGTTATACCGACGAGACGGAAAATTCTATCTACGCGGCAATAGTGACACCAAGCGAATAACAGTCAGCGTTAGCAAACCTCGCGCGCAGTCACGCAAGGTCTCTGTACTTCCCCCATTGAGCACTCGGATCGTTATGGATGTGATTCGGTGTACAAATATGCCAAGACGACGCCTTTTATCGGAGGGTAAGAGCGGGTGGAGGAAGCTGTTCCTTGTCTCGAGCAGAAACCAAATTGGCTCCAGTCCTAACTTTGCAAAAACCTTGACTACAAATGCTGGACTCTCTCTGCATGATTTATATAAAGATGAACTAGACAAAGTAGGCGTAACTCCAAGCATGGTCAATCTCTACACGATCCGATGCACTCAAGGGATTTTGGAGTTTTTGCGTACTGGTAGTCTCCAGGCCGTAGCGGACATGCTGGGTAACTCTTTGCAGGTGGTCAGAGATAAATATATTCCGGCCTGGATGGTTCATCGATGGGCGACGAGGTTTTTCAGGGTGCTACATCAAAAGGTCATCTTAGTAGCAACAGAGGGCGAGCCTTGGCAGTTAGCTGCATCTGACTTTAGCACTCGAGAAGAGCTACAGGCTTTTGTCCGACGGATACTATTAGGCCTTAAGAAGGGAGATCCCTTAAGCGAAGCCTTACGCTCGAAGCTTGGTCATTACTCGCCTGACCCCAGCTCTCTAATTGAAATGTTTGTAGAGCGCGAGCTGCTGTTTGATCGGAGTGCGGGTAGCCTTGCCGCGATCTACGCATACGCAGATGCCGTCGATAAGCTTGCACTAGAAGAACGCTCGGTGATCGATGAGCGAACCAGCGTGCCCCTATGGATCTTCCCGGTGCTCAGGGATTTAGTAGCGAAAACAGTTTCCCTCGATTTCGATAGCGCATCTAACGCTGAGATGGCTATCGCGGACAGGGTCTCGGGCGATTCCATGAGTGAACTCCGGAAATCGCATGCTCGTGCGACCATCCTGAAACACGACCTTCGTCCGCTAGTCTCGCTTTCTGTTTGGAAGGCCGTCTAATGGAAGACTTTTCATTCGACGAGCGTCGTATCAAAGCGATGATCGAACAAGCGGAACGGCAAAGCAAAATCTATAAAAGAAGCCACAGCTATCAAGCAGATTGGCTGGTAAGGGGCGGGATCGGAAGTCAGGAATGGTTGGTCAGTTTTCCAGGTGGGTCAAAGCTTCAGTGCATGAGCTTTGATCGCTTGATGGCGGACGGCACCAACCTCACCGACGACTCTAATAAACTGCTGCTAGAAACGGTGCAGAAATGGTTATTTCACTGTCGCATGGGCACCATTACAGGTAAACCAGTCGCGGAAGGTCGATGGATTACATACTTTAGCTTCGCTATGAATTTGGCAGCACGCGCCAATCTTTATAAAGACACTTATGAAACCTGTACGCATGGCTTCCGGCTCTTCGATGAGGACGCGTGCAAAGCTATCGCCGAAACTTTCAGTCAGGGTGGATGGACTGCTGCTTTGTTGTTGAAGGAGCGTTTCATTTCACACCTGCTTGATATCTTACCTGTCTCCTTCTCATTAGAGGATCTCATATCAGCCCCTGACGCCCTACCAGTTGAGCTCACAAGAGAAGCGATTTCCTACTTCACTCGAAACGATCTCTATGTCTCCAGCGCCCAAAGCAGCACCTATGATAAAGGATTGCTTTCAAGAGACTATATTGGCTCCATTCTCGTCGACCTTCAACGTCTCTGCATAATGCAAATTTCCGCCTGTTCATTAGGCAGTTTGAGCCAACCTTGGCCCATGACGACTTACTACAAAGAGGTGTGCGCACAAATCTTCACAGCACTCAAAACACTAAGACATTAGATGAAGCAGCTGACGGGGCAATGGGCATCAGCTCTTTCCTGGATACTATGTCATGCCTAAAATTGTTTTTCCAAGGCCATGATATCCTGCCCGAAGACATCCCCGACATTAAACTGAACATCGATCAACTTGCTCTTAATTACAAGCCACATTTGAAGCCAGGTGGCCACACCAAATTGTTACCTCTTGATATTGGCTTCAAATGCCTGAACCAAGCCTGCAAGTGGATAACCGTCTACGGGAATGCCATCGTTGAATCTCTGATTTTTTATATCGAGCAATTCGTCTCTATTGACGAAGATAATTCATTGTCGAAACAGTCCGTAAAAAAGAACGAGCTCTTCCAGAAAACGAAACACCTTTGGATGACGACAGGTATGGAAAACCTACCTGCGCAGCCGCTATTCCAAGCGCTCGCCATAAGCAGGCTCCAAACCAAAGAGAAGAAAAATTTCCCTGTAGACAAAACCAACTACAAAATGGTGATGGAATCTTTTTATGGCGCTTGCGCCATAATTATCGGCATCATAAAACCTATTCGGAACATTGAGCTTAGCACCCTAGAGCGCAACTGCCTTTCTACCGACCGGGGCAACAATGGCGCCTTTATGGGCCACATGGTCGGCAAAACTGGGGAGTTGGGTGCAAACGACTTCATTGAACGCCCTATCCCCTACGTTGCGGCTCATGCCATCCAGCTACTCCAAGTGCTCGGCGAAAAGCTGGCAGGTATCTATGGGGATGAATCGGAGTACGCACGGAGGCTGTTCTATATTCCTGGCAGGGGATTCAAATGCCCTCGTGGCGGAATTCCCGAATGGAAAGTAAACTTGTGCATTAATACTTTCTGTGATGCTGTCCACCTGCCCGTCGATAAATTGGGTCGGCGATGGTATGTGCGCATTCACGAGATGAGAAAATTCTTCCTCCTGCTCGTACACAGGCACGTAGGAGATTCAGGGAAGGAATTGCTGAGGTATATGGCAGGTCACTCCAATAGGAAGCATATTGACGATTACACAGATTATGAGCCATCAGATTCGGAAGCCGTCCGATATGAGTCCGAATGCATCGACGACAAGCTCATTGCTCTTGAAAACGGCTTACTGTCCAAAGATACAAACCAAGGGCTTCTAGCACTTTACACAGAAGCCTTGAAGCACTTTAAAGCCACTAGCATCGCCTCGATTAGCAACAAGGAATTACTGAAATACCTAGACAAAATGGCGCAACAACCTGAGTTCGATATGACCACATATAAAATCAGGCTTGAAACTTACGATGAAGAAATCTACACCATCGATTTCGCTATTTGTCTAGGAGGCCAAAAAGATGAGAGATACAACAAATAAAAATCTCCACTCTCGTCACACTTGGCTTTCACAGGTGCTATCTAAAGAAATTACACCGTCGAAAGCCCAGCTTCGAGCTCTATCCTCGATGCGAGGCTTCTGCAAACTGGAGGTCGCTGGCTGCTTCACATCGATTTCGCTCAACTCCCTGAAGCAAGCGGCTAAGGTTGCACAGTTTGGCAGCTCTGGGTCAAGCCTGTGGGACAGGATGCTACAGATGAGAATTATGGCATTCGCCCTGTTGACTCCCAAGGTTAACCCGGCGCCGCGCCTAACCTTCCTTCAGACAAGGATCAGGCACGCATCGCGCTGCTGGAGGCTCACATCGCCTCGATGGCGTACTTTGACATCCTGACTTTCCTAGAGCGTGTTGACCCTCAAAGCACCCGTAGCGCTGATGAAATCCGTGCAGCCATCGCACTTAAAGTCAAAACGTCCAAGGCCAAATATCACTCTTTCCTGATAAGCGACCAGATATTTTCTTCAGAGAAAATGAAGGTTATCGACGGCGGCAAAAAGGATGGGTAAGCAACTCTACACGGAATATGAGTCCGTAAGCGTACCAGACAAAGCTATGCCGGTTCGGAAGACTGGGGCGTTCATTGGAAAGCCACGCATTATCGAAAATTTCGTACTTATTCGTTGGCCCAACGGGAGGCCATGTAACCTTGCCAATCTATGGATGGATGAGATCTGCGCGTCCACCGGCGCCAGGGATTCTGCGCGGGTAGACGCGGCGCTCATCACGCACTTCGTTCGCTTCTGCTCTGTCAAGAACATTCAATTCAGTAATTTCAACGAAACTAATTTTCAGGATTTTACTAAACAGCTAGTTGAAGAAACCAAATCCACCCTTCGTGGTATCGAACCAGCAAGGAACAACAACCGCACCCGGCTAATTCAGCATACCATGCTTAACTTTCTGCACTGGCTAACCGAAAATTACCCAAATCTATCTAAAACACCATTGATAGGCTTAAAGAATAGCGGTGCAAACATCACGATATCTTACGAAACAAATCCCAAAACCAAGCGATGCTACATGGTTCATCCACTGCTCGTAGCTCCCGTGCCTTACAACGATGACAAGGTGGCAATAGACGAACATATCATCCAAAAAATCCAGGATGAGATTTTCCGGAAGCGAGATTGGGAGGATCTGCCTGCTAGCTCCAGACTTAAATCAATCAGTGACCTCAAACTTTACGATGCTACCAGTGCGTATCTATACGAACGGCGGATGTTCACGTTAAGAATGATGAAGCTCACAGGACTACGTCCTGAGGAGCTGTTTGACCTCGACCTTGAGCTCAATCAAAACATTTCGAACACACTAGAGATTGTGATCCCCACTAAAAAGCGCGGAACTCCGGCACCCTTACGCCGTTTTAAAATCAATGCTGCAGATGCAAGGCGGTTTGCAATTTACGTGCAAGCTAGGAAGGCTTATATTGACTTCCTAGCAGATCGTAATATTTTTTTCGACCAGCCCAACAATATATTCCTAGGTGAAAACGGTAGTCGACTGAAAAAAGAGTCAATCACTAAGGAGTTTGACCGACTGTGTTTAGGTGCTGGTTTGTCAGGTACCCGTGTTTGCCTCTCTATGTTTAGACATCGTTTTGTCACACGTCAAATAAACATCAGGCTGGAGGAAAGATTCGCCGCGACCCCCGGTCTAAAAAACGGGTGGACACCGGCGCTGCGAGACGATGTTTGCGCAGAGGTGGCCCAACTCACCGGCCACTCAGACCCTGCTTCTCTCCATCATTATTTTCACGCTGAATACAAGGCGCTCACCTCAAGTTCTACCTACAGTTCGATGCTTGAAGCCCAGGACGAACTGGACTCTGTTAAAGACACGCTCACTGCTCTGGAGCATAAATCCAAGCTGCAAAAAATTGATCTGTCGGTTGAGATCAGAAGCGTCAAAGCCCTGGTTGAAAAGCTGGAAATGCGACTAAGCAACCGCGAGAGTGCTGAGTAGTGCTGCTACACCACCCGAACGGCCTGAGTCATCACGGTGCCACGCGCTACCGGTGTGGGTTCACCGTTACCAAGGAGAATAGTCAGATGCGAATAGTCCGGGCGCTATGGGATCTCATCCGCCAAGACCGCCGTCCTCAGCGTGAGATTGAGCGCGAACGTGCGTTCATCCAAGCCGCGAACAGGCTCAAGACCCTTAGGGTATCGCCGGAAGGAGCCATGTTCATTGATCCCGAAGAGTTCCGGGAGCAGATTGTCTGCGCACGTGAGCAGTTGAAGCACCTCGTACCCAACCCCGGAGCACCCGGCGGCCGTCCCGACCATCTAAGAACCATAGGGCGGATCAGCGCGCGGATTTCGCTGCAGAGGCTTCTGTGAGGCCCATGGACTGTATTGAGGCGGTGGCCTGGCGTCGGCTTCCCAGTGGCGCTGCTGTGCGCTACGTGTGCCTCCAGTCCACGCATACCGGTAGATATGCCGTAGCTATAGCCAGCATGTTCTCGGGCTCGTCGGAGATACTCCCTACTTGGATCGACGGCAACGTCAACAGACAGGTCGCAAACGCGCTACAGGGCATTGATTTCCAGTGGTACGCGACTGTGAGTGACGCGATGAATGCTTGGGATGCAGAGCTCTGAACGCCGTGCACGCTTCACTGGCACCAAGGGCCCCAGGAAGGCGGGTTCTCGACGATATCGATTGAGATGCTGAGCTCGCGCTGCATGCGCTCGAATACCCTGTTCAGGGTCGGATGGGTATCGGACTCCTTCAGTGTTGTCACCAAGAGCAATAGCTCTCGACCTTGAGCCAAGGGCATCTGGACGTCGCAATACACTGTGTCGTCATCGTCTATCATTCCCATCGAAAAATCCTCGAAGGATGCTCTTCGCTTCTGGCTTATCCGGCCTGGTGTTGGGGCGTGCCCCTGCGGGGATGGTCTGTCGTGAACCGAGTCTTCGTCTCGGCCCTCCGGGCTTCCATGCCGCACGCCTGCGCGCTCCGCTTGCGTCACATTGCCCTCTCGCTCCACATACAGTTAACCTAGCCCCTAGCTTCGATATCGTATGCTAAGGGTTTCGGCAATAGTTTGACGCTTATGCATCGCCCCTCCTACTCAAACCTCTTTCCTCTCTCCCTCAAAAAGTTAATAATTTTAAGTTGGCTCATCCAACCGCCATAAAAAAGAACAAAAAAACTTGCCTATGTAGGCGTTAGCCATGAATTCCCTTGCGCATAATTCCGACTATATTGCCGATTTGGTTTAACAGTTCCTTCGCCTCATCTTTTTCGAGTCCGTGTAAGTAGTGCTGGAGTCGCTCGATCTCAGAAACTGCTCCTGCATAGTCCTTACAAAGCGCGAGTATCTCTGCATACTGCCCCCTGACCTGAACCATCCTTCCGATTAAGCCCATCTCAGAGACTACACGCAAAACTTGTTGCTCAAGAATTTCTCTAGCTCCCACATACTCACCTGCTTCGGCAAACTCTTCAGCTGCATCCTGCCCCAACCTCACGAACGAATCGTATGCATTAACCATATTGTAGAATTTCATGGCATGGATGCGAGAAAAGCCGGACTTGCGTCCCTGCGCATTCAAAATTTTCGCATACAAATCCAGCGAGTCCGCAAGATGCTTGATGTCCTCACTCACGTCATCTGACCGCTTGATCACTTTCCAAAGTACATCTGGATTTTTGCCGAGGACATCTTTTGGCTCAAGCCCCAAAATCTCATAATATCCATCCATAACTGCCTTGCACAAAAGCTCTGCTGCTTTGTAGCGCTTAAGCTTCCACAGTGCGAAAGCATGGTTATAGTCGAATATCCGCCTGTGGATCGAATCTGGAATTTTTGGGGCAGCGGACTCAACCTCTCTCCTCACATCTTTTTCATGACCGAGGTATGCTGCAAATAAAATTTTTTTCATAGCTAGCGATAAATGCTCGCGAAACTCAAAGCCGTGAGCATCTAGAATTTGCTCCATCGTTGATAGATGGCTTGAAGCTTCATCATAACGACTGTCTCTCATGAGAGAGAATACAAGTCCGTCAAGTGCCCAGAACGTTTGTCCTGGATCTAAACTTCCCGAGCTTACTGCACTAGCCAAACTAGACGCTACATCTACCAGGATCCCCATCTCATAGAATGTCTCCTCACCAGCGAGTTCGATGAGCGGCTCGACGTCATTAAGCTTAATGAAAACTTGAATCAGAAGTGCAATCCGCGAAGTGTCACGGTTTTTCTCCATTCCCTGGATCAGCAACTCCTTCAACGTCAGCAAGGCGGCAGTGACCGCAGGCTCACCCATGAGCTCCAGGTGACGTAGGCCTAGGGCACGGACGGCATCATGGACTTTGAGCGTTTTGGCGCCAAACACCTCAACTGTCCCCGTTGCCTGGATTTTCTTGATTACCGCAGCTGCGCCACCCGGCGACAGCTTGAGGGTGGTTTGCAGCAGGCGAACCACTTCTTCTTGCGTTAACCCGGTGTCGGCCAAACTGACTACAGCCAAGGCATTCTGTGTAACTGCGTCATAACCTTCGTAAACACGAGCCAGGATAATCTCCTGAGCGGTCTCAGCGACGTTTGCCTGCAGAGCAAGGTCAGCGCAGAGCGTTTCAATGTTCCCATCGTAATCAGCTTTGGCAATCGCAATGGCACTATCGACATATAGCGGAAGGCCCCCAGTATAGGCACGGAGCTGCTGGAGTGCCTGAGGACTGCCGTAGCGCCCGCGCCACTGGCTACCTGCGCAACAGTGTCAAGATCCCAGCCCTGCAAAATCTCACGACGCAAACCCATGACGGCTTCGAGCTCACGTACATTTTCATGAGGCTGGCAAAGGAGTATGAAGCGGATGTGCCGAGTGGCGTTAAGGAGGTCGCGGATGTTCGTTACCGGTACACGATGCGCATTGTCGACAACAACAATCAGAGGCGCCTCAGCCTGCTCCAGGAATCTGTCGAATGCCCGAATCGCTTCGTAACCGCTCGCCCCTGGTAACAGTATCTTCCGAATACCATCAGAGTCTCGCTTCATGTATTTGGAGGCGAGCTCCCGCACAATCGAGCTTGCCAGAGCGGGCCCTGGTAGGTCACCAACATCGTAATAAGCGCATGGCTCAGGACTGTGTAGAGCCGCATGAGCGGCCCATGTGGTCTTACCTGCACCGGACAACCCGCAGATTATGCGCACCCGCTCCGCTGAAGTGAGCTCAGGCTCATTCTTTTGCGGCCTGTATGAGAGAGGCGGTGTTGGGAAGTCCTGCAGTTGAACAACCAACTGTTCGAATAGGCCAGGTAGCTCTGAGGTGTGGAAAACATGCCGAGCGTTTCCGCCCCCCGCAGCACAAGCGAGCATCACCAGGCCCGCCATTTTCCAAGTCAAAGAAGAAGGCGACAGCAGCGAGAAATTCAGCTTTTCAGCCTCTGCCGTACACCACTGAGCAGCCTCCTCCAGAGATGTCCAGGCAGGAGGAAGGCAAGCTGGACGCAACGCGCTTGAACCAGCGGAAAGGTATATCAAGTCAACGGACGCCTTCTGCTCATCAACCTCAGACCGGAGGGTTTCCCCTAACACTTGGTTCGCGACGATGACGAATTGGGCTGCACCTGGCCGCCGCCCAGCCTTGTGCTCCTGCCTCAGGATCTCGAAGCGCTCCAGAGCGCCAGAAACGTCAACCGGCATAATGGGTTTCGAGCGCGTTTTTACCTGGACGTACACTTGGCCAGCTTCAGTGTTGAGCTCGACGTCCTCGTCCCGCTCGACCAACACTTCACGTACGCCGGAAGATTGCGCCAACAGTAGGCACCCCACGGCGTACAAGTGCTGATAAAGAAACCCCTTATGAACAGACTCAATGCGCTTGAGTTGTGCAGGGTCTAGTACGTCGTTGTGAGGGATCTGGTCATTCGGTTGCATGGCAATTCCATTCGGCATGAGGTAGAGAAGCTCTTCGCGAGAAGTGCTGGCTAGGCGACAGCTGGCGTGGCAGCCTTTGTGGGTGACCGATAGCGGCAGCTTTCTGATCTCAGAAAACTGGTCTGTCCCCCAAGATGCCGTAATCCCTAACACCGCTAAGTCTATAGACATCGGTGGCCTTTTTGACCCGATCAAGGGACGGAAGAGTCTGACTCAATATCAGGTAAACAGACCTTTGATATTTCAAGCTTGAAAAAAAGCGTGGCAGGCGTTCATCAAAACGGTCGCGTCGTGGAGGGCACGGTGGTGCTTGGTTGTTGGGAGGAGGCGGTAAATGTCACTGGCAGCCTCCCGGCCCACAAGCACCTCCAGAGGCTTCAACTGGAAGGTGGGCATCAGGTCTGCTGCTTCGTAGAGGACATCGAGCCAGAACCCTGAATCGCCCCGGGTTTCGTAGACACCTCTTTGCCTTAAACTGAGGCCTATTAGGAGGTGCCATGAGCAACCCGCGTTACCCCGAAGAATTCAAAATCCAAGCGGTCAATCAAGTGATCGAAAAGAAGCTGCCCGTCGCCGATGTGGCAGCACGTCTTGGCGTGTCGACGCATAGCCTCTATGCCTGGATAAAGCGCTACAGCAAACCTCTAGAAGAGCGACAGCAGGACGATGATCAGCACGCTGAACTGCGTCGTCTGCGAGCTGAACTCAAGCGGGTCACTGAAGAGCGAGACATCTTAAAAAAGGCCGCCGCGTACTTTGCCAAGGAGTGCGGCTGAAGTACGCCTTTATCAAGCTGCGCGCGGGGGACTATTCGATTCGACGGCTGTGCCTGACGCTGAAAGTCCACCCCAGTGGTTATTACGCGTGGTTGTCTGAGCCGCAATCTGCACGCGCTAAAGACGACCAACGACTGCTGGGTTTGATCAAGCATTCATGGCTAGAGAGCGGCGGAGTTTATGACTATCGCAAAATTCATGATGATCTGCGCGAGGTCGGTGAAGACTGTGGTCGGCACCGTGTGGCGAGGCTAATGCGTCTTGAGGGACTGCGCTCTCAGACAGGTTATCGACGTCGCGCAGGAAAGTATGGCGGTAAGCCAGCGGTCGCCTCACCCAATTTGCTGAAGCGCCAGTTCGATGTCGTGGAACCCAACAAGGTTTGGGTCACCGACATCACCTACATCCGTACGTATGAAGGCTGGTTGTATTTGGCGGTGGTGCTGGATCTGTTTTCTCGTCAGGTCGTTGGCTGGTCAATGAAATCGCAGATGGCCAGTGATCTAGCCATTGATGCGTTGTTGATGGCGGTTTGGAGGCGTAAACCGAAGCAAGAGGTGATGGTTCATTCCGACCAAGGCAGCCAGTACAGCAGCTCCGATTGGCGCAGCTTTTTGAAGGCAAACAATTTGGTTGCCAGCATGAGTCGCCGAGGCAACTGTCATGACAATGCCGTGGCCGAGAGCTTTTTCCAGCTTCTGAAACGGGAACGGATCAAGCGAAAAATCTACACCACGCGGGAAGATGCTCGGAGTGATGTGTTCGATTACATCGAGATGTTCTACAACGCGAAACGTCGTCATGGCTTCAACAATCAGCTGTCGCCGGTAGAGTTTGAAAAGCGTTACGCAATGAGCTTGCAAGGTGTCTAGAGAATCCGGGGCGATTCAGTCTTTTTTAAATTCTGCGAAGTTGAGAACTTTGCAAAGCTTACCAAATAGTGGCAGGCCCCTTTCAAACGTATCGCTATCTATTTCTCGGTCTAAAAGGTTTGAATAGAACCACTTGAATACATTGGGGTTATCTCTGAACTGGGATTCACAGGCTTCTGCATCAATCAACAAGTGCTGAGGTGTGGAGAGTGGCAACTTTATATGATGTGCCAGTTCAGCAATTAAATATTTCGCTTCGCCAAAAGGGGGGGCGTGCTCTAATATTTTATTGAGGAGCTGTACATTTCCTTCTGTGTGATGATCAAACTCAATCCTAGTCAAATAGGTATAAAGCTGTTCATCTATTGGCAGCCGAACGGGCTCTTGATCTTCGAAATGCAGTAAATCCTGGACACGGGTTGCCAAGTCTTTGATGATTTGCGTGAACCGTTGCAGGTTTCCTCCACTCTCCACCCCTGCTTCCTGAGAAAGCTTCAAGTCTGCGTTGTCCAGCAAGCCTCGCATGCTCCCATAGGTGTTGTTTATGGAGGCAAGTCGCTCGCGCGGTATCTCGAAACTAGCATGGGTTTTCAGGTCGGACAGTAGCAAAACCTCTTCCGTGGAACCGTCGATTCCATAGCAGTCACGTATCTCGTAGGACGGCTTTTTGCTTATCCGTGGAGGAGCTAGAAGAGTGAATATCTTGGTCTGCTCGGTCTGGAATCGGTACAGAGTCTTAAGCACCTTGAGTGTTTTGGTCTTGTCATCGGAAAAGAATTCGGCAAAGCTTCTGCCGAGAATGGGTGTGGCTAGTTTCTTTATATTCTTTAGTCTGTCGTGAGCTTCGACCTTGCTTTCTTTTTGGATTTCATCTTCAAGCGCTTTGTAAGTCAAGAGTTTCTCGGGGGGCTGCTTGAAGTTCCCCAGGTCAAAAGCCCCTGGGAACATTGCATCTCTTTCTCCGTCAGTTATCAGGTCATTAACAATGACATATAGCTGGCTTACGCCCTCGGGGCGGCCTCCCAACATTCGCCCACCCACCCGAAGCTTTCGATAATTGCGGTGGTGCACATAATCATATGAAGCAAATGAAGCGTTATCACCGAATTTAGTTTTAACTTCATCTTCAAACATGTGACGAAAAAGATCCTTATCCACATTTCACTCCATCTACAAATCACCAGAGTGGCATAATGCCATATCCGTAGGGTTTGGGGGCTGCGGCTGAGTCCATGAAGCAAGGCCTCGGTTCGCTGCATTGGTCGGCGAGAAACCTGCTGAAGTCAGGCTGCGGTTCTCAGTAGCCGTCCGTTACAGGAACGAGCCACTATGAACCTCGCTGACCGACTATCCATTCGCCGGACTGCCAGGAAGTGGTCACCCTTTGTCATTCTAGATGTGATGTGCGATTTCAGACTCGCAAAAGAAAAGGAGACTCTGAATGGCCGCGCAGCTGCGCGGACGAGCTCTTGAATTCACAGTTTCGGATCAGATCGTCTTTATGGACTGGGATGCGAATGCAAATCTCCGGTCATTAGGGTGTCGGCTGCCTACTGACACGTTTAGACGCGTGCGAGAGTATGGGGGCAGCGCCCTGTGACTAAGCTTTCACGTGGCGACCATTTCATTCAAGGGAAGGTCAGGGAGCAGAAAACCTGCCATGCTAATATTCAGGTTGTCGAGTCTTTGACTGGCGCGCGAAACTGGTATTTTTAACAGGCAAGTTCGATCCGCCGTTAAAGCGGATAGCTAAATAATGTGAGTTGTAAGATTTTATCAGGGAGGGGGGTATGGCCAAAGTTATTGATTACGAAAATCGGCTGACGCTGTTTATTGATTTTCTAGGTTTCAAGGATATCGTCGAGAAAACAGCGACAGACAATGAAGCACTCAATAAGCTGGTTGCAGCTCTAGAAGATGCAGCAAGCACAGCGAAAATAGGAAATAAGTCTGACTTCCACGTCTCCCAGTTCTCTGACTGCCTTGTGATTTCTTATAAGGTCAAGAATGAGGCTGCATTATTCGAAATAGTGAATAAGCTCAGCCTCATTGTAGTGAGGATAACTGGTCAGGGCTACCTGCTGCGTGGAGGGCTTACCTTCGGAAAGCTATACCACTCTGATAAAGCTGTACTAGGCCCAGCGATGAATCGTGCGTATTTTCTCGAATCAGAGGTCGCCAAGTGCCCACGGGTGATCCTCGATCCTGAGGTTTTCAACGAGCTTTTAGATAAATCATCTGCAGAGGTGGTGGAGACGATTAAGCAAGTTCTCGTGCAAGACGAGAACGATGGGATCTGGTATTTCGATTATATTTCCTCCGAGTCAGTAGCAGAAAAAGTTGCGGGAGAGTTTGATTTTTATCCTAAATATCTAGCTACTATCGCCGATCTTATAAAGCGTGGTTTGAAGCATCAGTCTCCCGGAGTATTGACTAAATATATCTGGCTGCATGAACGCTACCGGTTAGCCCGTGAGACGTTCTTGGATTTTCCTAGTGATCATTCTACTAGGACTAAGTTTCCTGGGTTTCTGGAGTCGATTGAGCAACTCCCAAGCTTGAACAAGGCTGTCACAAAGGCAAAGGAAACTGTTGTAAAAGCTGCGAAGGACAAAGAACCCTCGAAGAGTAAGAAGTAAAAGGCCTAGGCGGTGATTTCAGCATTCTGTGGCACCAGGCTCAGGCGGCACTAGCTTTCAGGTCGGCTGACAATCTTTGTGATCACGAACGAATTACCTTCCTGCAAGCGCTTCATGAGCCTCCGGAAGCGCCGCCTTGCCTGGGTTGCGCTGATCACCTGCATCTAATTTTCTCGATTCATCCGCCACGTTAGCGACGTCTCTCCCCGGTGTAGCCACTGACATGATGCGACCTGACGTGCACTGGCCCATTTCGCGTATAGCGAATATGTCCGTGCCTGGTGTGGCCATCCGTAGGGTTTCGCTGGGCAACAACGGCGAGCTCGTGATGCTCCTCGAACCCTGCCTGGCGCGCAAGCGATTCTTGGGCAGCAGAAAGCTCCACGTCGTGCTGGCGACCTTCCTGCTTGGCTTGCGATTTGAAAATGCTGAGAGGGGAAAAATCAGATACAGCAATATCTCCAAAACCATCAACGCTTTGGTTACCGATTGCCTGTTCACCGGGCAGCGTCTGGGACATGCCGATGTAAAACTTGGGGTGCATCTACGATGGGCTATTGCTTCGCGAAACAGGCGCCAGGCGAACCATCACCGCCTAGTGGGATCATCGGTCAACGAGCCCAAATCGACAAATCGAAAGATGCTCAATTTCCTAGGTGGCGTTAATACGAGCGACACTTAAATTTTGACGCTTTATATAGTCAAAAATACGACTTATACGAAAAACAACTCTTGCAACAAATAACAGTTGTCGCCGGTTTGTTTATTCTGATAAATACTGCGTCTGTTGGGTGCTACCACCCAAGTGCTCTTTAAATATGACTGAAATTTGGGCTTGCGGTTTTTGACCGGGAAACTGGTCGCCTTGGTGTTCGCCTTGGCTTTCTTCGCCGCGCAGGTTGGTGCTGCCCATCGCTCCTCAGTGCTTAGCGCCTAGGGCAATCCCAAAGGTGATCCAAGGGTTTGTCTCTGATCGTTTGATGCGTTGAGGCGAAATGTGATGCGGCGGTAATGCGGCGGACGGCTTATCAAGGGACTTGATAAGCAGAACTGTGGTTTGTAGTGGCATCTTCAGCGTTCCTTTCGGCCCGGAATGCTTGGCGGCGGGGCAATTTCGCCTGTCGTTGGGAACATCAGTCATGGTTAATTTAAAGAACCTAGCGCGCCGCAAGGCGCGTCAGTCTATGCACAACAGTGAAGATGCTCGTGTCATCGAGACAGCTCCATCTCAAGAACCTAAAGCGAGTCGGATTGCGTGGGTAAAGGCGAAGGCAGTAACCCTGCTCAAGTGGATCGCACGTATTCGTCTATGCATCTGGTTATGGGAAAAGGCTGTTGAGGGCTGGGATTTTGTCGAGACAGTGGTGATTCCATTTATTGAGAACCTCCCATGACACAACAAACCACATCATTCGAATTCAGAGGGGCTGGTTCTTCGGGGCCGGCCATCAACGGAAGCTTGGACATGGATGCTCCGTTCTATCCTCATAGCCCTATCCACAGCATCAGCGCCTTAGCACGTGCTCTCGGAGAGCCTGTCGAGAGGCTAATCGCACTTGCTCATCGTAGCTCTCGCCTTTATCGATATGTCCCGCAAACAAAAAAAAGACGGCATAACACCCAGGCATACCTATGATGCTCATGAGCCTCTGAAGACGATCCAGCGCAAGATCGTGGATCGGATCCTCAGCAAGGTTGCGTTCCCTGGATACCTGCACGGCGGTATCAGAGATCCCAAGCTACCCCGCAGCATTTACTCGAACGCTCGGGTTCATACCGGCGCCAAGACAGTCATCCTTCAGGACATCGCTGATTTCTTCCCGTCAATTACAACCGAGCACATTCATCGCTTGTTCGTGGGTCTCTTCCGTTTCTCCGCAGATGTAGCCACTCTGCTTGCGGATCTAGTTACTCGTGAGGGCCAGGTTCCACAAGGGGCGAGTACAAGTAGCTACTTGGCCAACCTAGTGTTTTGGGATATCGAGCCGGCGCTCGTCACTCGCTTTAAAGCTCAGGGACTGGCGTATTCGCGCTTCGCAGATGACATCACTGTTTCTTGCAAAACTCGTATTGATCAAGCTACTACCACCCAAGTTATTGCCTCTGTCACATGGATGCTCGGTCAGAAAGGCTGCCTGCAGAAGCGAAGCAAGCTGCATGTTCGTAAGCGCGGGCAAGCATTGATTACTGGCGATAAAGCCGACGCCGTCACCGTGACCGGATTAGTGGTGAGCGGGCCAATAACGGGGCTTCCCAAAAAACACCGACTGGCTATCCGCGCCGCCGTGAAACAGCTGGAGGATCGCGTCGAGGGTAATTCAGGTCATCTGTCCGCTGATGATGAAAAGGAGATGCGTCGAGTAATGGGACGCATAGGCAGGTTGATCGCTTGTGGGCATCCAGAGGGGCAGCGCTTGAAGGCTCGCGTTCGAGTATTACTGACGCGTGCGCCACTTTTGGAGCGATATGCCGGTGCCGAGTTTCAGGTTCAGATGGTTGCGGAGACCACCGCAGATCTGAGCGTAGCGGCTAGTAGTTTGCAAATTAACCTGCCGGTGGATCTGCCTTGGAAAGCTGGCTAACCGTTGGCTGGCGGTTTATTTGGCTGTGATATTCAGGAGCGGTTTGGCTAGAAAATGGGGCGATGTCGCTGACATGCAGACGGAGCTTCAAGCTCCGTAACCGCAACAATTTTCCACCCTGCGATACAGGAAGTTAAAACATTAAAATTCCAGTACGAAAGCTAAATCGGTTCTACGAGAATACGTCTCAGAGCAACGTAATTCAGTCTGTGAGAAGGCTTATATTCACCCATTGCTCTCAGCCTATTGAAGAGCTTGGCCGGTATCACGCCGATATGGTCTATAGCAAAGGCGGGACAGGTATACTGATCAAGTACCAGCAGAAATTTTTTCTCCTGACGGCTCAACACGTTCTAGATGAGAACTACGAGGCGGCACAAAACGAGTCGCCGTTCTTCACTCACCTCTTTGCTAAGAGAGGTTGGGAAGGAATAGAGGGTATGGGATTCCCAATGCGCGGCTGGCGTATCGGTGAGCTGATAACGGCAGATAGTCCCTGTATCGACATGCAAGACATCGTGCTGATCGAGCTTTCATCCTCGCTATTCCGTTTTCCCGATAAATTCATCGACCTAGATGGCACGAATGGCCGTATAGCCGTAGCTGTAAGCGATTTGTATGACGGCATGTTATTGGTAGCCTCTGGCTACCCAATAGATGAAAACCCGATTGAGTATCCGTATGGCGATGACTACAACTGCTCGACAGTGATCAATAAGCATATCTTTCACGGTGTTTGTGAGTTCGAAGGATCAGCCCCCCTCCTGCGTTTTTTTAGTCAGATCACACACTCAGAAATGAATGGAATGAGTGGCGGGATGGTTTCTAACCTAATGCCTAAATCCAACCAAGTTGCCTGGGTCGGTATGATTCAGAAGGCTGGTAATGGAATTCTCCATTTCTATCCCGCATGCTGGATTATCCCAGCCATCAAGAACTATATGCAGGCGAGCCATTACGTCATAGATCCTGCTGTCCATATGGCAAATCTCGAAATTGAATCTACTCCAGAAGCAATCCAAGGTAGAGCAGAGTATTTCAAGATGATCAAGGTCATAACGGATGACATGAGGGCTAGAGAAGCAGGACATTAGCATTAGCCAATGCTCCTCCCTCGGCCCATTGCCCTACTTTTCAGGCTTAAAACGCCAGTTCGGCTCACCTTATGCCAAACGCTGTTATGGGATCAACGGCGCTGAACCCAGCGATGCCTTGCGAAGTAAGGTTGTATGCGATTCCAGATTCAACATCGTCGATGAGAGCTAGCTTTAAGCCTTACTTCCAGTGCTGGATGTGATGCTTTTGACCACAAGTACGGCAACCATCCCTACGAGCGCGCCTACTAGGCAGTGAATACCTAGATTCGCGACGGTTTCCCAGGCCCCTACCCCTTCCACCAGCTCCTCAGCAAAATGCCGTATTGGCTCAATGCCTTCCGTGATGAATGCCCCGCCGACCAGAAACATCGCAACAGTCCCAATCCAGGACAATGCTTTCATAAGCTTTGGTGCAGCCGACAGCAACCATCCCCCAACAGTCCTCACCACAGCCCCCCATGTACCGGCAGCTTTAGACTTCTGGAGAATAATGCCGGCATCGTCCAAGCGGACGATCCCCGCAACCAATCCATAAACGCCCACTGTCATGACCACCGCGATCAGCGCTAACGTCAAAATCTGTTGGAGCATCGGGGCATCAGTCACGATATTTAGGGTGATGACGATGATCTCGGCGCTCAGAATGAAGTCCGTTCGAACAGCCCCTGCAATCTTCCGCTTTTCATAAGCTGCAAGCTCTTCAGGCGTCTTAGGCTTCGTTTTCTTTGGTTGCCCTGCGTCATTGTCTCGACCAGCCGTGAGCTTGTCCTTGATGGCCTCAAAGCCCTCATAACAGAGATATGCCCCTCCTATCATGAGCAGCCAATGAACCGCCGCAGGCAGCAGTGCGTTCAACACCAACGCACAAGGCACCAGGATTGCTTTGTTTCTCAACGACCCCTTGAATACAGCCCATACCACCGGTAGCTCTCGGTCTGCTTTCATGCCGGTAACCTGCTCAGCATTCACAGCAAGGTCGTCGCTCAGGACACTCGCCGATTTCTTTGCAGCGACTTTGCTCATAAGCGAAATGTCGTCTAGCAGTGTGGCGATGTCATCCAATAGTGCGAACAAGCTACTGCCGGCCATCTAAGGCTCCTTGCGTTGATTTATTCTGTTCCCCGACCAACCTCATGCATACCGACGCTAGTGCCCCGTATACGCTCCCTCCGTAGGCTCAGGATTACCCTGTCGTCAACGTGTTACGGAGAGCACCTTTCTAGACAATGGACGCACCATGCCGTTCATCCTCGAATATCCATAGATCTCGAGCAGAATCAAATACAGGCTCAGGAAAATTTCCGGGCTTTCGGGGTATGCCATAGATAGAGGTGTGTCAGGAAGGACGAGGCAAGAGCACTCCCAATCAAATACACATCTTAATCTTCCCCATCAAGAGCAAGAGCAAGAGCAAG
>NZ_JALQCW010000002.1 GCF_023241715.1 Pseudomonas morbosilactucae | reverse complement strand
CATCCCTTGTAGGAGCCGGCTTGCCGGCGATGGCGGCCTTGAAATCGCTTATCGCTGGCAAGCAGCGCCCACAGGTTGGATATGTGGTTGGGCGGGACGCGGAGTGTCCGTGGCTGCATTCCCACGGGGGCCGTGGGAATGAGGAGGGCCGGGTGGCTCAGGGGCGGTGATGGCGCAGCAGTTCGATCTGTTCGGCGGGGATTTGTTGACGCAGGGTTTTGTACAGGGCGCGGGTTTCCAGAAGGTTCCAGATCCGCAGCATGGTTTCCAGGGCGTCCAGGGGCTTGCTGATAAAGTCCCGGGCGCCCAGCGCCAGGGCTCGCAGGCGGGTGTCGCGGGTGGCGTCGGCGGTCAGCACCAGAATCGGCAGGTAGTCGTTGGCCGGGATGCGTCGGTTGAGTTGCTCCAGCACGGCAAAGCCGTCGAACTCCGGCATGTGCAGGTCGAGGATCACCAGGTCCGGCTCAAAGCTGTTGAACAACTCCAGGGTGCGCAGCGGCTGGCTGCTGCTGAGCACGTTGTCCAGGCCCTCGCGGGCCAGCAGTTGCTCCATCAGGTCGAGGTTGGGCCGTTGGTCATCGACGATCAGGATGCGGAAATCGGCTTTCATACGGGCTCCGGTAAATGCTGCTCAAGGTGGGCGAGAAACGCCGGGATGTTCATGGGTTTGGTGAGGATCGCCGTGGCGCCGGCCTCGCGCAGGGTGCGTTGGGTCAGGTCGCTGACGTCGGCGGTGATCATCAGCACCGGGATCTGCGCGGTGGCCGGGCTGCCGCGCAGCCGTTGCAGGACTTCGAGCCCGGTCAGGTCCGGCAGGTTGACGTCCAGCAAGATCAACTGGGGCGCGTGCTGGCGGGCCAGGTCCAGCCCCAGTTGGCCTTGCATGCTCGACAGCAACTGCACCCCGGGGCGCCGTTGCAGCAGGGTTTCGATCAGCGCCAGGCTCGACAGGTTGTCTTCGATGCACAGCACCTTGCCCTGGTATTCGTGGGCCTGTGCCCGGGCCGGGCTGGGCAGCACCGGCAGCAGCGTACGCGTGGGCGCCAGCGGGTCCTGGACCCGGCTCAACGGCAACTCAAGGGTGAAGCAGCAGCCTTCGCCCGGGGTGCTGAGCACCGTCAACTGGCCGTCCATCATCTCCAGCAGGCTCTTGCTCAGCGCCAGCCCCAGCCCGGTGCCTTCGACTTTCGGGTCGGCATTCAGGCGTTCGAACGGTGTGAACAGGCGTTCCAGCTGGTCCAGGGGAATGCCCTGGCCCGTGTCCCAGACCCGCACCCGGGCGCGGGTGCCTTCGATCTCCACCGCAATCCGCACCTGACCCCCGGGGCGGTTGTACTTGATCGCGTTGGACAGCAGGTTCAGCAGGACCTGGATCAGCCGCTGATGGTCGGCCACCACCCCGGCGTCCGCTGCCAGGGGCGGCAAGGGCCGCAACTCGATCCCGGCGTCGGCGGCCATCGGTGAGACCAGGGTCAAGGCCTCGTGCAGCACGGCGTTGAGCGCAATAGGTTCGACGTTCAGCGGCAGGCGCCCGGCCTCGATGCGGGCGATGTCCAGGACCTCGTTGATCAGGGTCAGCAAGTGCTGGCCGGCTCGCAGGATATGCCCGACCTGGGGCCGCTGGGTGCTGTGGGAGTCCATGTCCAGAAGCTGGGCAAAACCGAGGATGGCGTTCAGCGGTGTGCGCAGTTCATGGCTCATGCGCGAAAGAAATTCACTCTTGGCGCGGCTGGCGCTTTCGGCTTCTTCGCGGGCGGTGCCCAGGGCGATTTCCGCGACGCGGCGGTCGCTGATGTCCCGGGTGATTTTCGAGAAACCGCGCAGGGCGCCGCTGGCGTCATATTGCGCGGTGATCACCACGCTGGCCCAGAAGCGGCTGCCGTCCTTGCGGCAGCGCCAGGCCTCTTCCATGTAATGGCCGTCGCGGGTGGCTTCGCGCAGGGCCATGTCCGGGTGCTGCGGGCACTCTTCGGGCAGGTAGAACACGGAAAAGTGCCGGCCGATGATTTCCTGCTCGCTATAGCCCTTGATCCGCTCGGCACCGACGTTCCAGGTGGTGACCCGGCCTGCGGTGTCGAGGGCGAAGATCCCATAGTCCTTGACCCCATCGATGATCAGCCGCAGGCGCTCTTCGTTATCGCGCAGGGCCCGCTCCCGCTCGGCCAGCAGTTGCCCGGCCTCCACCAGACGGGTGCCCAACTGGCCAATTTCGTCCTGCTCCGGTGCCTGGGGCAACAAAGGCTGGCCGAGGGCCAGGCGCTGGGCGTTGCCTTGCACTTGCTGGACCCGGGCGACGATGCCCCGGGACAGGAACAGCACTGCGACAATCGCCCCGAACACCCCGCTCATCGCTGCCAGCAAGGTGGCCATCAGCAGCCGGGTGCGGGTGGCCGTGGCGGCGGCGGTGCGTTCGGCGAGCAGTGCGTCTTCGAGCACGCGCATGGCGCTGATCTGCTCGCGCAGCACGTCCAGCACCTGTTTGTTGTCGATCAGGATTGCAGTGACCGTGGCGGTGTCGTCGCGGCTGCCGTTGCGCAGGGCGACCATGCCTTCAAGCTTGGTGTCGATCAGCGGGGTGATGATCGTCAGGTATTCGCGCATTCGCGTGTCCCGCACGTTGCGGTCCAGGCGTTGCAGGGCCGCGTCGATCTGCGGCTTGGCCTGTTGGTAGCCGGGCAGGAAGTCTTGGCGGCGGGTCAACAGGTAGCCGCGCACGCTGGCCGCGGCCTCGGCCAGCAGGGTGTGCACCGCCTGGATATCGCCCTGCACCAGCAGTACCCGGCGCACGTCTTCTTCGGCGCGGGCGGTCTGGCGTTCGGCGATGTAGATCAGCACCAGGGACGACAGCAGCACCACCAACGGCAGGGAGATCGCCACCAGCGCTTTGCCGCGCAGGGGCAGGTCGACCCAGCGCCGTGCAGTGAACAGGTTCATGGCCATTGCCCGCCGGGTTGGGCCACCAGGCCCAGGGCGATGCCACGCACCGCAGCCTGGGTGCGGTCAGCGGCGCCGAGCTTGCCGATTACCCGTTCCACATGGGCCTTGGCGGTGCCGGTGGTGATGCCCAGCTTCTCGCCGATTTCCCGGTTGCTGAAACCGCCGGCCACCAGCCCCAGCACCTGGCGCTCCCGGGGGGTTAGCGCCTGCGCCTGAGGCGTGCCGCTGCTGTTGCGTTCGGCCATGCGCCGCAACAGGCGGGCACTGACCGCGCTGTTCAAGGCTTCTTCACCCTGGCCCACGCGCTGCAGGGCGTTGATCACTTCGTCGCGGCTCGCGTCCTTGAGCAGGTAGCCCACGGCACCGGCGCCGATGGCGGCTTCCAGGTGATCAGGGCTGTCGTCCATGGTGAAGATCACCACCTTGATCTGCGGCTGCCGCTGTTGTAGCAGGCGCGCGGCGCCGAGGCCGTTGAGCACCGGCATGCGGATGTCGAGGATGGCGATGTCCGGTTGCAGGCGCTCGCACAGGGCCAGGGCTTCCTGGCCATCCTGGGCCTGGCCGACCACTTCGAACTCCGGGTTGCCGGCCAGCAAGGCGACAAAACCGGTGCGGGTGACTTCATGGTCGTCCGCCAGCACCAGGCGTAAAACGCGGTTCATAGGGCTTCCCCAATGGGTTGAAAGGGCACGCAGGCGTGCAGGCGAGTGCCGTCGCCGGGGCGGCTGGTCAGCTCCAGATGCCCGCCCAGCAGGCTGGCGCGCTCGGCCATGGCCACCAGGCCCAGGGATTGGACGCCGCGGGACTCCGAACGGGTCGGCAGGATAAAGCCGCAGCCGTTGTCCTGCACCTCCAGCCGCGCCTGGCCGTCATGCACGGACAGGCTCAGTTGCACCTGGCTGGCCCGGGCGTGTTTGAGAATGTTGTTGATGCCCTCCTGGGCAATGCGGAACAGGGCGATCTCCACGGCCCCCGGCAAGCGCTCGCCGCCCCGTTCGCCCCAGGACACGCCAAGGCCGGCATCGCGCAGGCGGTCGGCTTCCTTGTCCACGGCCTGCAGCAGGCCAAAGTCATCCAGCACGTTGGGCCGCAGGCCGCCGATCAATTGCCGGCCTTCGCCGACACAGCCCTTGGCCAGAACGAGGATGGTCTGCAACTCGGTGTCCAGTTCCGGCGGCAACGACGGGCAGCGCCCGGCAAACCCCTGGAGCCGCTGATGCAGGCCAGCCAGGGTTTGCGCCAGGCCGTCATGCAGGTCGTAGGCGACCCGTTTGCGCTCGTCTTCCTGGGCGCTGAACAGCCGATGCACCAGCTCCGACATGCTCCGCTCGCGGGCTTGCAGGGCGTCGAGCAGGCGGCTGTTTTCCAGGTGGGCGGCGAGCAGGGTGGCCAGCAGTTGCAGGGACTCGATGTCTTCGCGGTCTGGCGCGCTGAGGGCCACGCTGTTGGCCAGCAGCAGGGCGCCGAAAGCCCGGCCGTCGGCGGCGTGCAGCGGCACCTGGAGCACGTTGGGCAAGGCGCCGTCCGCCGGCTCCAGCCATTGCGCGTCGGCGGCGCCGGCATCGGCCAGGCGGTGCAGATCGGCCAGCCCCTCGCTGCCGCCGTGGCGGGCGCGGACCTGGGCCTGGCCGTTGGCGGTCCACTCCAGCAACACCCCGTGGTCCATGGCGACGAAGGCGCAGGCCCGTTGCAGGGCGCGCTGGCCCATGTCTGCGGGGGCCAGCCGGCTCAGTTCCTGGCCGGTGTCCACCAGCAGCCGCAGGCGCGCCGCACGGCTTTGCGATTGACGGTATTGGCTGCGAATCGCCAGGGCGCTGGCCGGGTCGTGGGGTGGACTTTGCATGCAGGGGTTCTCTTCTCAAGACAGGCCCGCGAAGGGGCAGGGCATTAGACCGTGTGGCTGGGGTTGCAGCCTATCTGCCGAATGGCATAGGCCGAAGGTTCCAGTTGGCCGATGGCGGCGACGGCGGCGGTTGGCAAAGTGTGGCTCATTGAAACCCAACTGGAGTCTGACCATGACCATGAAAATCACTGCCCTGGCCCTGTTCACCGTGCTCAGCGCACCCCTGGCCCAGGCCCTTGAAGCCACCCCTTATGTGTACCGCACCGTGGCCGAGCAGCCGCAGAATGTCCAGGACCGGGAAATCGCCGGGCTGTTTGACCGTTGGAACAGCGCCCTGAAGACCGGCAACCCACAGAACGTGGTGAGCCTCTACGCACCGAATGCGATCCTGCAGCCGACCGTGTCCAACCAGGTGCGCAGCACCCCGGCGCAAATCCAGGACTACTTCGAGCACTTCCTGGCGAGCAAGCCGGTGGGCCAGATCAACTACCGTGAAATCCGCCACCTGGGCCCGGACGCGGCCATGGACAGCGGCGTCTACACCTTCACGCTGACCGCCGCCGACGGCAAGACCCAGCACGTGCAGGCGCGCTACACCTTCCTGTATGAGCGCATCGGCGGGCAGTGGAAGATCCTCAACCACCACTCTTCGGCCATGCCGCAAGTGCAGCCGCAGCTGCAGGCCAGCCATCGCTGATTGCTTGCCCGACTGCCCACGCCGAGCCCTTGCTCGGCGTTGTGCGTTGTGGCCCTCAGCAATCGCTCCGATAACGGCCCGGCGTCATGCCGAACCAGCGCATGCAGGCCTTGTGAAAACTGCTCTGGTCGCGGAAGCCCAGCAGCGCGCCGATGTATTTGACGCTGCGCGCCGAGTTGCGCAGGAAGTTGTGGGCCAGCATCAGCCGCGCCTCGTCTTGCAGGGCCGAGAAGTGCACGTCTTCCTGGCCCAGGCGCCGTTGCAGGCTGCGGGCGCTGACCCCGATCACCTGGGCAATTTGCTCCAGGCCACCGGACGCGCCCTGGGCCAGGCGCTCGGCGAGAATGCGCCGCACCCGGGCGCTCATGGAGTCGTTGAGCAGCAGGTTGAGGTGACGCCGGGCGTACTCCATCAACAGCACATCCAGGGCCGGGTCGGCGGTGGGCAGAGCCGTGGCGCAATCCGCGGCGCTGAAAGTCAGGCTGTTATAGGGCGCGTTGAAGCTCAGCTCATCGCCCAGTAGCTGGCGCAGCGGGCGGCTGTCCGCCGGTTCCGGGTAGGTGAAGGCCACGGCCAGGGGTCGGGGTTTGTGCTGGGGCAGCAGCCAGTGCACCAGGCCGAGGATCTGCGCCATGACCGCATCGATAAAGGCCCGCGGCATCAGGGGCGGGCCCAGGGCGGCATCAAAACCGATGATCTTCAGTGCCTGGGGCTTGCGCTCCAGGCACAGGCGCAAACCGTTACTGGTCAAGGAGTGGTACTCCACCATCCGTTGCAGCGCCACGTCCAGGGTGGCGCAGGACATGAGGGCGTAACCGAGGCTCGCCAGGTGGGCGGGGTGAGCCTTGCCGTAGGCCAGCAGCCCCAGGTCGGGGTTGCCGCTCACGCGGGTGGCTTCGTGCAGCATTTGATAGACCAGTTCCAGCCTGACGCCCTTGGGGTTGCCATGAACCTCCTGGGGGTTGCTGCCGAACTGCCTGAGCAAGGCGTCGGGCTGGGCGCCGCCCTCGCGCATGACGTCGGCAAGCACCTGAAAGCGGGCGCAGGTCATTCTGTGCATGGTGATTCCTGGGTGATGGCTAAGTGATATCTGTGAGGCGGGCCGCATGATTGCAATAAACAAATGGGCGCAGTCGATTCGGCAGGCGAGTGGGGTTCCCAGGACAAACGAAAGGTCTCCGGGAACACTTCCAGGGGCGTGACCCAGGGTCGATCATGCGCACGTCGACCGCCGTGCCATGTGCATCTGCCGGCGCGCCACCATCGCCAATGGATTTGCCATGCAAAGCGTCAACGACTTTTACCTGCAGTTGTCCCAGGGGCGCCTGGTGCTGGCCTTCCAGCCGGTGATCTGGCTGCCCGACAGCAGCCGGGTGCTGTACCGGAGGGTTTGCTGCGGCATGTCGATGCCCGGGGTGACGGGGTCTACCCCTTTGCCATGCTGGAGAAGCACCAACTGATGCGCGAGCTGGACCGCAGCGTGGTCCATAGCGTTATCGAGTGCCTGCTCAAGGACCCGCTGCTGCGCCTGGGCTGCAATATCTCGGCGCAGAGCGCGATCATCGATGGCTTCTGGCACGACGTGTTGCGGCGCCTGGGTGATGAGCCTTCGGTGGCCTCGCGGCTGGTGATCGAGATCACCGAGAGCGCCACGCCCCCCAGTACCCAGGCGGCCATCGAGTTTGTGCTGTGCCTGCGTGAACTGGGCTGCCGGGTAGCCATCGATGACTTCGGTTCGGGCCTGGGCACCCTGGAGTTCATCCGCCGCACCCGGCCGGACATCGTCAAGATCGACCAGGGCTACCTGCGTCGCGCCCGGGGCGAACTCAACAGCGCCCAGACCCTCAGCCACCTGGTGCAGTTGTGCAAGACCCTGGCGCCGTGCGTGATTATCGAAGGCATTGAAACCGTCGCCGACCATGGGTTGGCCAGCGCCTGTGGCGGGGAGTGGGGGCAGGGCTACCTGTTTGGCCGACCGCAAGTGGACCGTCTCGGACAGCCTTGTCGCTTGCAGCGGCTGGGCCTGGAACCCAGCGTGGTGGATCAGCCCTAGGCTTGTGGCCAGGGCCGGTGTTGCTTATTCAGGCTGGGGCGCTGGCGGCTGTTCGGCGACGGGCGCTTGGGGGGGTGTGGCGCTGACCGGCTGGCCGGGTTGCTCCAAAGGTTCCACGCCTTCCAGCGGCTCCAACGGTGGGTGGTCTTTCATATTGACGTGCATGTTGCGCTTGGGCCGCTCCGGCTGGAGGGCATCGTAGGGCAGCAGCAGGGTGTCGACCACGATGTCCCCCGGCAGGGTTCCGATCATGATGATCGGGCACACCACCATGACCCAACAGCCGCCGGTGAGCATGCGCGCGTAGCCCATGTCGTAGCCGGTGACCAGTTGCGCACTGGTCTTGGTGCCCCGGTAATAGCGATCGTCGCGCCAGTCCATGCTGCCGCCACGTGCCATGTAGGTCCCGCAGCCGGACAGCAGCAGAGTGTTGAGCAGCAGTGCAGAGGTGAAGAGTCTGAACATGAAGTTTTTGTTGATAAGGGGTTTGTTAATCAAGGTTTTGATGATGAAGGTTCCGCGGTGATGGGACAGGCCGTGTGGCGGGCGACGCTTCAGTTATTCATCGCGTCGTAGGGCAGCAGGACGGTGTCGGTCACCACGTCCACCGGCAGGCTGGCAATCGCCACCACAGGGCAGACAATGGTCACCCAGCAGAACACGGTGGCGTAGCCTTCGTAGCCGCTGGAGCCGCGCATGGTCAGCAGTTCGACATTGGCCTGGGTGCCCCGGTAGTAGTCATAGCCACTGGAGGAGTTGGGGGTACGGGCGATCAGGGTGCCGCAGCCTGCCACGGACAGCAGGGACGCGAGAAGCAGAGGGGTGAGCGCTTTGATGATGCCATTCCTTAGCAAGGGGGTGATTTTTCCGCGCGCATAGTCGCAGAAGCCCGGGCCAGAGGCTAGATTGCTCGCTCATAAATCGATGCCGGAGTTTTTCATGGTGCGGTACAGCACCCTTGGCCAGCTGTTTGCCGAGGAACCCATGCCCTGGGGATTACGCGGCGACCCCTATCTGTGGCGAGCCATGGCCGAGCAGTTTGCCGATACGGCATTACCCGCCAGTGCCGAGGCACTGGAACAACTGATTGTCGAAGCCTTCGCCCGGCTGACCGGCAAGCCCCTCAGCACCCCGGGGCACTTCTTCGTCGAGCCCTTCGCCCACGGCGGCCTGTCCAGCGGCCAGGTCTCTACGGACTTCTGGCGCCACAGCGCGCTGCCGCTGTTGCGGACGCGTTGGGCCGAGGCCACCTCAGAGGCTTGAGGGAATCAGCGCCAACAGGTCGGTGTCACCCACGTCCACACCCGCCTGGGTCAGCAGGGTGGTGGCCTGGCCGCGATGGTGGGTCTGGTGGTTGAAGAAATGCAGCAACAGGCTGTAGAAGTTTCGCGCGCCCGCCAGCCCTTGCATGTTGCGGTATTCCAGGTCGTGGTCCAGGTCGGCTTCGCTGAGGCTGGCGGCCCAGTCGAGGATGAGCTGGTCCTGCCACTGACGCTGCTGCCACAGTTCGCGGATGTCACTGCACAGCAAAGTGCGCAGGTTCCCGGGCGTCGCCACGTCGTCCAGAGGCGCCAGAGCCGAGTGCTTGGCCGGGTGCTGGGCAAAGCGCTTGAGCCAGACCCGATCCCCCGCCAGCAGGTGATTCAAGGTGCCGAGAATCGACCCGAAAAAGGCCTGGCGCTCGGCGCTGATATCGGCGTCGGGCAGGGTCATGGCGGCGCTGTACAGGCGGTGGTTCATCCACTGGTTGTAGCGGGCCATCAGGCACAGTTGCTCGGTGCGGTTCACGGTTTTTTCCTGGAGGGGCAGGGCCATTGACGGCGAATGGCACAGCTTGGCAACCCAGGGAGCAACTGCGCAAGAAGTTGCGCACTTCAATCGCTCAATTAACCTGCTAAAAGGGCTGTAGGCCACGTCATTAAAGGGCTGCAGGGCAGTGCGCAAGAAGTTGCGCAGTACTGCGCAACTTCTTGCGCACTGGGCCCGGGGAAAACCGCGGAAAGGCAGTGAAAATGGGTCTGTATTTTATGTATCTATTTGATAAATAAAGAATATTTATGAATTGGCATGGGTTTTGATATCTCTAGGGCGTCCCTCAAGCCATTTGGCTTGTCGATCCCGCCCTTTTTTGCAAGGAGTGCATCCCATGGCTACACCCGCGTACATGTCCGTCACTGGCACCAAACAAGGCCTGATCACTGCTGGCGCCTTCACCGCCGACTCGGTGGGCAACACCTATCAGGAAGGCCACGAAGACCAGGTCATGGTCCAGGGCTTCCAGCACGAAGTGATCATTCCCCGTGACCCGCAATCCGGCCAACCCACCGGCCAGCGCGTACACAAGCCGGTGATCATCACCAAGGTTTTCGACAAGGCTTCGCCCCTGTTGCTGGCGGCCCTGACCTCGGGCGAGCGCCTGACCGAGATCGTTATCCACTGGTACCGCACGTCCGCTGCCGGTACCCAGGAGCACTACTTCACCACCACCCTTGAAGACGCGATCATCGTCGACATCAAGGACTACATGCACAACTGCCAGGACCCATCGAACGCCCACTTCACCCACCTGGAAGACGTGCACTTCACCTACCGCAAGATCACCTGGACCCACGAGGTTTCCGGGACTTCCGGTTCTGACGACTGGCGCACCCCGGTCGCGGGCTAAGGCGGTGCGGGCGTCTTTTTCGTTCTGGTCAAGACGCGCCGCTGCAGCGGGCCTTAGCGCCCGCCGCGCCTGATACCCCCCCTACGACTTCCTTCAAATCCCGGGCCGGCTGGCTGCGGGTGAGATGCTTTGATGACCACTGAAACTGCTGCTGAAACACCACGTGAACTCCAATTTGCGCCTGTTCCTCTGAGTGCGATCTACGTCGAGGATGTGGGCATGGAAAAGTACATGGTAATAGCCTAGATAGTTAAATTCCGGCAGTTGGATACACACTAAGAGATAGAGATTTGGCGCATGATGATGAAAGTAGTGTGGCTAAATATGTTGAAACAACTAGAGGGAAAAAAAAAGGTACTCGGCCAGCTACTTAGAGAAAGAGAATGTTGAAATGCAATTTGAGGCATCCGGAACTAAGCGTGAAATGCACCGTTGGCAAAATGAAAAAATTACCGAGTACAAGAAAAAAATGGTGGGGCAAGACCTCGGCTCAATAAAAGTGATTATTGAAGAAGGTTATTTATGAAATTTTGGATGTCGGGTGAAATTGATGTTGATCTGAATGGCAGCGAGAAGGTGGCTAGAAAAAAATTGAGCCTGTCATGAACGAATTATTATCTGGTGCATCAGTTGATAATGTAGAGAGGTGGTCGTTTATCTCAATAATTCTGTCTGAAAAATTTCTTGATGGAGTGCCGGAGATTGTAAGAAAAAACAACCGAAGAAAAGAGTTGGAATTTCGCTTGCACATATCGCATGGGGAGTTTAAGGAGTCTGATGAGCAGCATAGGATTTCAATGATGCTAGATGCAATTGAGCGTTCTATTGGTTTGATGGATAGTCTTAAAGTTAGCGATTCTAATAAGGAGATCTTTTTAGATGCTGTGAATGGTGCAAGAAGAAAGCTATTAGGTTGATTTTTTAATATATATGTGTGTGGTGAGTGCTTTTTTAAATTTGCTTGGGTTGCATGTGAAGTAGGGTTTTTAAAACGATCAAGGAAAATATGGCCGCACTATGCGAGAATTACCATAAAGACATTCATAAACCTTAAAGTGCACGACCATGAAAAAAGAAAAGCAGAGAGCGCTAGACTTAATAAGATCAAATATAGCCTCCTATGGCTACCATGTTTACGTGATCGCTGGCGGGCCGTTGCCGAGGTTTTCTTACACCATCGGCCTCAAGGAAGCTATAGGTTACGAGTTAATAATGCCGGGCTCTTATTTTTACTCCGCAAACGAAATAAAAAAAATTATTGATGGAGTGGCGGACTTAATAAAATCACAGCCATCTAAAATTGATTTAGAGTTAAAAATCAACTCTCTTGGCTCATTTAAACTTCGAAAAGCTGATGACTCCTGGACAAAAAAGTTGATGCTGGGAGCGCTGGACTTCTACAGCTTAGAAGAGATTTCTGCATTACAGATAATTCCAGACCCAGATCATTGGACGATTGATATACCTGATTTAAGTGAATCATGGAGCATCCACAAGGCACCAATTTGGCGCTGGCTAAATGAAGTCTGGAGTTGCCAATCAATTTCAGATCGATCTGTTGCCGTAACTAATCTTAGAGCGTTGCGTGGCGAAAAAATAACTGAAGCCACAAGATGGGAGGACGATCAATGGGAATTGTTCGCTGGTTCGGGTCCCGACACACTTCCTGCTGAAGTACGTGTAGTTCCACTTGGAATGTTTTTGGCTTTTGACACGTCTCTTATAAAGGTAGTCAACTTAGAACTCGGCCATGCACTTTGGCGTGACAAGCATGAAACAGAGTGGCACATCTGGGGTTGACATTCTCCTGTATCATTTCTATGCCTTGAGGGCGAAAAAGAGACGATAGAGTGTTTGGATATGCTTTTTTCAAAGGGCCTTGTTCTCGGTGCTGAGGAGTTGACTTCGTTGGCGCAGACAGCACGAAATCTGAATCGGCTAAGTATTGCAAAGTGTATTGAAGAAAAGTTGGTGTGAGAGGTTTGTGGCTTGAGTAAGTTGTAGGCTGTTAAATTGGTATTGTGAGGGTTTAGTTTTTGTTTTGAACGGTTGAAGCATTTTTATTAAGCTTGTGGTGGGCTACCTGCCGGGTTCGTGTTGATTAATATGGCGTAGGAAAAATACATGGATACTTCTCAGGCTAAGACATCCAGTGATCCATGTTTTAGCTGGGATGTGCTGGTCTCTCACTTAAAAGCTGCATACGAAAGTTTAGAGTCTCCGAGTTATTTGTTCTCACATACGTTTTTTGATAAGCAAAAATACCCTGAGGTTTTGCGGTTTCTTGAGGCTCATTATAATGTTAATGAAGACACTGAGCCGAATGCGGATGTGAGTTATTTGTATTTTATTGAGGGTGTAAAATTATCGGCTGTATTGCGAGTTTCATTTGTCGGGAAATATTTTTATCTGTCGTCATTGCTTGAAGATGGAGGCGAAGAGGAACCAAGTATCGAGTCTCTGAGCGACAGTTCTAAGGCATTACTAATGAAGCACATGCTTGATGCCGGGTTTGTGTTCACCTCAGGCAAAGTATTAAAGGAAAAGATAATATTTGCAGGGCAGCCAACAACTGTCTACTCGCTGCTTTATTCTTATGAGGATGAGCCTTCTTGGTTATAACTAAGCTGAGAGTGTGTTGTTTGTATTGATGTCGGTATTCGAAGTTGTGGTTAAGTGTGGCGCGCGATGCATGAGGATTAAATATTTTATCCATCGGGTTATTTGTCTATTTTTTGGTGTATTCAGTATATGGCAGCGGTAGGGAAAGATTTGAGCTTGGTTGAAAGAGTATTTTTGCCTCGATATGGAACGGGCATTTTTAGTGTTTGGGTCGGTGGTGATTTAGAGTCTCGGAAAATTTATCAGTGGTTGCTTGCATTCCTACAGGTAGTAATCGATGAATGATGAAGATATTTTGAATGATCTATTTGAAGCGAGCGGTGCTTTTTTTTGACGGAGATGAAAGCGGCGTAAGACGTTTGCTTCCATATATCTTAAAAAAAGAGGTGACTGACGGTATTCCGGTATTGTTTTATGTTGTTGATAACGTGGAGTTATTAGAGTTTCTGGCCGTTAATGGGGTTGATTTTTATCAGAGGACGGAGCTCGGAGGTGAGAGTTTACTTCATCAGGTATCGTTGGGTGATGAGAGTGACGTATTTGAGTGGGTACTTGGGTGGTATAAAGATAAAAACATTATAGATACTACGGATGATGCAGGAATTACCACACTTTCATCGCTGGTTAAATTTGGAAATGTGTCGCGCGCGACAAGGTTGATTGAGAGTGGAGCGGACCTAAAGTCTGTGGCTGAAAATGGATTGACGCCTGCTCTGCAGTCTGTTCTATGTCTTGATGGTGAAAAAGAAGGGATAGAATGTTTGAGTATGCTTTTTTCAAAAGGGCTCGCCCTCAATGTTGATGAGTTAACTTCGTTGGGGCAGACAGCGCGAAGTTTGAATCGGCTAAGTATTGCAAAGTATATTGATGAGAAGTTGGCTTAAAGGTTTCTAGTGTGAGAGGTTTATAGTCTGTTAAGTTGGTTGGCGTGGGGTTGTGAGGCTTTAGTGTTTAACTGCTTTATGTTGTCGTTACTAAAGTTGTAACGCTTGGTGGTCAAGGGGGAAGAGGTGGGGGTATTTGCTAAGTGAATAGGAATTTGGCTATTGATGGTGTTTGGGGTGGGTTATGGGGCGTTTTGTAAGGTTGGGAATAATTAATTGTTTGGTTAATAAGTACTTTGCGATTCTCTAGATTTTTTGTCGTTTAAGGTGCTTTGTTTTTTGGGTGGTTTGATTGTTTTATTATGAATAAGTGATAAGCGGGATGTGCGTGAGCTTATGGAAAAGAACTTTTTAGTTGAAGATAATGTCTGTGTTCAAAGTGGGTTTGAACAATATGACTTGCATAATTGTTTTTCATTGGTTGAGGTTTTGGTCGGTACTTACGATTGTTCGGCAATGTTGAGGTTCAAGTCGAATGACTATCATGCTATAAATCCGAATATTAATTTGGTGATGGTGTTTTTGTGTATTGATTACTTGGATATGATTTCTGGTGTTTTGAAGGGAACGCTCATGGATGTGGAGGAGTTGGGTTATAAATCACCGGATGACTTTGATCATGATTGGCTAGTGGCAGAGTGTAAAAGTAATAAAGAGTTTCACTTTTTTATTAGGTTGATAGGCGATGAATATATCAGGGTTCATGCGAAATCTGCAGAGTTGAGAATTGAATAACGCTATTGCTTGATCGGCAGTGTCTTCTGTAAATAGTCCGTCTGCTCGACTGTCTTGCTGTTGTTCTGCCAACTAGCGGCTCAGACTAGACCTTGTTTTTAAACTTTATGGATAATGAGCATTTGTGCCGATGATATGGCGCGCACAAGGAGATTTAAGTGAAAGAAGTAATTAAGTGCGCTCCATGCAGCGAACGGTAAAGGTGCGCGTAAGTCAATTGCGAAGCAAGCTGATATTTATGAAAATGCCACGTTAGCCAATGAGTTTTTCTCGGAGGAGTGCCTGGGCTTCATTGTCTACCTACTCTCAACTGAAGACTTGTTCAATAAGCCAGGCATTGAAATTTTTATAGTAAAGCTGGCTACTGATATGGATATTATCTCGGATGGCCAGAGGAAATTACTGTTAGATGCGTTGGGGAATAACTATCATAGTTATCTAAATATTGAATTGTGCTGGCACTTGGGTGATTTAGTTGCTCGGCATTACGATAAGGTCTCGGCTATGAGGTTTTTTCAGCAACAGTTCATTTCCGCAACATCTCAGGGTAAAGAAGGAATTGCTCTTGGGCTTGATATACTCACTCGGCAATCAAAGCGAGATCCCAGAGTTATGAAAGAAGTGAGTAGGATTTTGAGTAAGCCTGATTAAGAACTGAACTTGCTGAGCGACAATGATGGTAATGTTCCACATTACGAAAAAACGATTTCATCTCTGAATTTAGTAAATAGACAAGGATGTGCGATGAATATTTCAGAAAGAGTCTCTCTGTTTGTACTGTTAAATGCGTTTTACCGATTCGGTTGCATCCTTAAAGAAATGGGTGTTGATATGCCGAAAGAGGTTGCTTTGTTTATGGATGAGTTATGGGCTTGCCTTGTGTCTGGAAGTTCGAAATTAAATACTGCGTCTATTGACAGTGTAATCGATTCTACCGTGGTAGAAGAGCAAAATGCTGACTATATTGAAGTGCTCAGGAATTTTTATTTTTACGCGCTTTCAGATCTTATTGTGTTTTTTGCGGAGGGTGCTCCTGATGGTTTGAGTGCAGCGGAAAGCTCCATCATTGATGCCTATGATTATATGGCCGGTCAAAGATACATAGTTGAGAAAAAAGCGGGCAAAGCTGTTGTGTTAACTGACGAAGAAGAAGCTGAAATACTAACGGATCCAATGTTCGTTGGTGAGACGAACTCTTTGCAGTCGGACAGAGCCTTTGCAGAAAAAATCGTTGATTGGCAACACGCTTTAAAATTTCGCTGATGTGCTGAGGCTTGGAAGGTGTGCCTCTGTGTAGCAACGACTAATGCTGAGCGAGTTCACTCGGGGTTAACAAGGGGTGTAATTATTGTTTCAACCTAAGTGAGTAACATGTTGGGTGTCCGGTATCTTTAGTTTTTGGGCGTGTTGGGTTGTTGTTTTTGACGTTTTGATTGGGAAAGTTCAATGTCTTATTTTTTATCTTACTTTGAAGTTAAAAATAAAAAATCAGAAAATTACAAAGGTTTTTCAGAGGTTGGAAACTTTTCTATCCCTGCGGAGATTGATGGTGGAAATATCAGCGTTATTTACCAAGGAAAAATATACAAGGCAACCATTCTTACTGACTTGAGCAGGCAGTGTTCGAATGATTTGTTTTCGGACGTGGGGAGTCTCGAACGCACGATGTTATTGAGCTTCATACTGGAGAGATTGCAAAACGGCTGTGTTACCCCTTGTCTGGTCTCATTTATGGAGCCAAATGAAATACTGCATGTCGCTAAACAATGCTCGCTACAGGGTGACGACCTTGCAAGTTTTTTTTCATAAGCGACCAAAAACAGGGTTTTGCACCGAGATACTGGGTGCGCTTTAGTCGGGTGTTCTAAAGCAATCTATACAAAAAAGGCTGGATTCTCGGTAGTTCTCACGGGTTAAAGTATGTTGTCGATAATGTTGCGTAGGTCGTTGCTAAGGTCTCTGTTTTGTGCGGAGCGGCTGTATTTTATATTTATGAATACGTCTTATTTTACCAGTGCGCCATCACGTGGTTTTCTCGATTTATTATGGGGGGCGGTCGAAACGGGAATTGTCCCGAAAGGCACGGATGTGGAGCGGGTAAGAACTTATATCGGCTCTAGCGCGGTGCCCAATGAGGAGGATTGCATTGGAGCGGATTATTACGGTCTTTCTTTTGTTTCGGCAGTTCAGATGTTGTGTGATTTTTCAGAAAGTCGGCAGTTGGTTTTTTTAGAATGTTTATATGACGAGCTGGAGGTGAATTTAATGGATCAGCGGATTTTTGAAGTCTACTCAAAAAATGAATACCTTCCACACACCCAAGGTCTTGAGGATTTTATTTCTCATCATCCAGCCATGCTGGCTTTGATGGCGCAGTTGTCAGCGGAGCAACAGCTCTCACAGGCCATAGAGCTTGTTCCGATGGAAATAGAACGCACCAGAAATTTAGTTGGTGAGATAGTGATATGAGTTGAGCTTTGCTTTGTTATTGATGAAAGCTTCTAGGTTTTTTAGAGACCGCTCAGCACCAGCACCACTCACATAAGGTCGATCTGAACGATGGATGTTTTAAAATTTGATCAAGAATTTAAGCCATTATTAAAGGGTTATACCCTTGAGTATTCATCATTCCCCAATGGGGATTTTGGTGATCTCGAGCGGGTTGAGTTGGAGGGTTTTAATAAATTGGCTACGGTGGAGTTTTGGTCCAGGGGGTGGATCGGTGTGGATGTTTATGATGTGGTTCTTGATCAGCAGGTGATGAGTGTTTTGCTTTCTCCAGAGGAAATGAGTTTGGCTCCGGAGGTGTTTGAGCGATTGCTGTTTCAGTTAAAATGAATTTTATTATATCTACGGTGTTGCCACTTATAAAAGAGGCATTAACCACTTTAGAGGTGAAGGCTGCCCAAGTCTGAAGTGGATCCCCTGCAAGTGTCAGGGCCCGATTTAAAAAGGTAATAGCAATGATGATTGCGTTCTTTAAAGAGCGCGCTTCAAAAAATGTGAACGGCTGTTTTTAGAACGGTTGTTTGTGAGTGAACCTCGTTGCTGATGCCACGGACTCAACACCGGTAGTCACCCAAACCCTTCTCCCCTCGACGCCCTCACGGCTCACGCCCATTTCCCCCCGTTCGCCCCCGCTAAGCCATTAAAAAAACCGCCCCTTTGGCCCCGATAACATCGTTTCTCGGCGTTTCGGCTTTTCACTATATTGGCCCCCAGTTCCAGCGTGGTGACTCACCACGCACCCTTTATCGTGAGCCGTCGCAATGAATAAAAAACCTGCAAGCACAGGGCTGGAAGAAGCCGGAACCGGGACCCGGGTGGTGTGGGGTGGGGAGCAGATCACTCATCCTTACAACGCCACGCAAACGCCGATCGTGGCCAGTGCCGCCTACGGCTATGACGATATCGATCAGTGGTACGACGTGGCACTGGGCAAGGCTCCGGGCTTTATCTACAGCCGCATGAGCAACCCCACGGTGGAAACCTTCGAAGCCAAGCTGTGCGCCCTGGAAAACGCCGAGTCGGCGGTGGCGTTCAGCAGTGGCATGGCCGCCATCAGCAGCGTGCTGTACACCTTTCTGCAGTGTGGCCAGCGGGTGGTGTCGACCAAGGACAGCTACGGCGGCACCAACAAGATTTTCGAGGAGTTCCTGCCGCGCATGGGGGTAGCAGTGACCCTGTGTGAAACCTTCGATCACGGGGAAATCGAGCGCGAGATCGCCAAGGGTTGCCAGGTGTTGTACCTGGAGACCCCGACCAACCCGACCCTGAAAATCGTCGATATCCAGCGCCTGGTGGCGGCGGCGAAGCAGGTCGGTGCCCTGGTGGTGGCCGATAACACTTTTGCCACGCCGTTGAACCAGAACCCCCTCGCCCTGGGGGTGGATGTGGTGATTCACAGCGCCACCAAGTTCCTCAGTGGTCATGGTGATGTGCTCGGCGGTGTGGTCTGCGGCAGCGAGGCCTTGATGGCCCAGGTGCGGCACTACCGGGAGATCAACGGTGCATCCCTCGATCCGTTCTCGGCCTACCTGATTATTCGCGGCATGAAGACCCTGGCCCTGCGGGTGCGCCAGCAGCAGCAGAGTGCCCGGGCCCTGGCGGATTTCCTGTGCAGCGAACCGCTGGTGGAACAGGTCAATTACCCCGGTTTGCCCAGCCACCCCAACCACGCCGTGGCCTGTGCGCAGATGCGCGGTTTTGGCGCCATCGTCAGCTTTGTGCTGGTGGGCGGCATGGACACGGTCAAGGTGCTGCTGCCGCGCCTGCAATACGCCCACTGCGCCGGCAACCTGGGTGCGGTGGAAACCATCTACGGCCCGGCGCGCACCACCAGCCACGTGGAGAACACCCCGGAAGAACGTCAAGCCCTGGGCATTTCCGAAGGCCTGGTGCGGGTCTCGGTGGGCATTGAAGACACCGACGACTTGTTGGCCGACCTGAAGCAGGCCTTTGCCTGGGTCAGGACCTCACTGCAGCAGCCGGACGCTGCAGCCCGTACCGCCCTGGCACACCCCTGCGTTGAGGTCGCTGACTGAGGTCGTGCCGTCCCCCTCACGGCAAGGCTGCCTGTGAGTTCTCCATGAAACGCAATAACAATAAAAACCTCGCGGCATCCCTTTGATTTCTGCCCAAGCCTCTGTCGCAGACATTGATCCTTGCCCTGACACTTTCATGAGAAAAATCATGTCCATCACACAACAACAAACCAATGCTCGAACCGGCTTCAAGCAGGAAATGCAGACCCGGCACATCGTCATGCTGGCCCTTGGCGGGGTTATCGGCACCGGGCTGTTCCTGACGTCCGGCTATACCGTCAACCAGGCTGGCCCGCTGGGTGCGGTGATCGCCTACATCATCGGTGCGCTGATGGTGTACATGGTGATGATGTGCCTCGGCGAACTGGCGGTGCAGATGCCGGAAACCGGTTCCTTCAGCACCTACGCCACACGCTTCCTCGGCCCGGGCACCGGCTACACCGTGGCCTGGCTCTACTGGCTGACCTGGACCGTGGCCATCGGCTCGGAATTCACCGCCGCCGGTATTCTCATGAGCCGCTGGTTTCCGGACACCCCGGTGTGGATCTGGAGCGCGCTGTTCGCTGGCGTGGTGTTCCTGACTAACGTGGTCTCTGTACGTCTGTTTGCCGAGACCGAGTTCTGGCTGTCCCTGATCAAGGTGATCACCGTGGTGGTGTTCCTGTTGATCGGTGGCGGGGCGATTCTCGGCCTGTTGCAGATCGACCAGGTGCACAGCATCGGCCTGGGCAACTTCACCCGCGAAGGCCTGTTTCCCACCGGCTTCATGTCGATTGCCATGACCTTGCTCGCGGTGTCGTTTGCTTTCTCCGGCACTGAGCTGATCGGTATTGCTGCCGGCGAAACCAAAGACCCGCAACGCAATGTGCCGCGTGCCATCCGCACCACGGTGCTGCGCCTGGCGATCTTCTTTGTCGGCACCATCTTTGTACTCGCCACCTTGCTGCCGCGGGAACAGGCTGGCCTGATCGAAAGCCCGTTCGTCACGGTGTTCACCTACATCGGCATTCCGTACTCCGCCGACATCATGAACTTCGTGATCATCAGCGCCTTGCTCTCGGCCGCCAACTCCGGTCTGTACGCGGCCTCGCGGATGCTCTGGACCCTCAGCGACCAAGGCCACTTGCCCAAACAGTTCTCGGCCCTGACGCGCATGGGCACGCCGCTCAACGCGATCATCGTGAGCATGGCCGGCGGCGCCGCGTCGCTGCTCAGCAGCGTGTTCGCTCCCGGCACCATCTACCTGGCGCTGGTGTCGATCTCCGGCCTGGCCGTGGTGGTGGTGTGGATGAGCATCGCCGCCAGTCAGATTGCCTTCCGCCGCCACTACGTGGCCAATGGCGGGGACATCCGTGACCTGAAGTTCCGGGTCAAGGGCTACCCGTGGGTGCCCCTGGGTGCGCTGATCTGCTGCAGCCTGGCGTGCGTCGGCATTGCCTTCGACCCAGAGCAACGGGTGGCCCTGTACTTCGGTGTGCCGTTCATCGCCTGGTGCTACTTCGTGTATTACATTACCCGCAAAAGCCGCGCGCGCCGTCTGTCCCTGGCGCTCCAGGCCCAACCGTCCGATGCCTTGCCAGGCTGACGCACGGGACGGGCGGCCGGTTCGGGGCACCTCGGGTCCATGAGAAAACCACCATGAAGCAAAAGACCTTACCGCCGCTGAACTGGCTGCGGGCCTTTGAAGTGTCCGCCCGTTGTTTGAACTTCACCCATGCGGCTGACGAATTGTTCCTGACCCAGGGCGCCGTCAGCCAACAGATCCGCCAACTGGAAAGCCACCTCGGGGTGGCGCTGTTCAAGCGCTTGCCCCGGGGCCTGGACCTGACCGAAGAAGGCCGTTCGTACCTGCCGGTGGTGCAGGACGCGATCACGCGGCTGGCGGTGGGCACCAATGAGATTTTCGGCCAGCACAAGCGTCGGCCGATCAAGGTGCGTGGCAGCCTGGCGTTCTTCGTGCACTGGCTGGCGCCCAAATTGGTGGAGTTTCGCCAGGCCCATCCGCTGGTGGATATCCGCTACATCAGCAACATCTGGGTCAAGGAACTGGACGGCGAAGACGACATGGAAATTCGCTGGGGCCACGGTCATTGGCCTGGGCTGGTGTCCCAGCGCCTGACCTGGGACACCCTGTTCCCGGTGTGCTCGCCGGCCCTGTTGGCCGGTGCACCGCTGCAGGTGCCCAGCGACGTGGGCCGACACGCCTTGCTGCATGTGCTGGGTTACGAGGAGGGTTGGGGCTACTGGTTGAAGATGGTTGGCGTCGATGACGTGGACTCGTCCAGCGGCCTGCAGTTCGACACTATGATTTCTACCCTGCGCATGGCCGAGCTGGGGCAGGGCATTGCCCTGGCCCGGTCGTCCATGGTCGACGAGATGCTCGCCGACGGGCGTTTGCTCGAACCCTTCAACCTGCGCATCGAGGCCAGCGAATCGTTTTACCTGGTGCGCGGTTCCGGGGCCGATCAACACCCCGACGCGGTGAATTTTTCCACCTGGCTGGTAGAGCAGGCCCATCGTTACAAGTGACTGGCCGGAGCCACCCATGCGTTATATCAGTACCCGCAGCGCCACGCTCGAGGCCGATTTCGAGCAGGTGGTGCTGTCTGGCATCGCCACCGATGGCGGCCTGTATGTGCCCGCCGAACTGCCGCGTTTCAGCCCCCAGGACATCGCCAACTGGTCGACCCTGGCCTACGACGAGCTGGCGTATCGGGTCATGCGCCCGTTTGTCGGCGAGGCCATCCCCGAGGCGGATTTCAAGGCCCTGCTCAAGGACAGTTGCAGCGGTTTCCGCCACCGCGCCGTGGCGCCCCTGCATCAGGTGGACCGCAATGAGTGGGTGCTGGAGCTGTTCCACGGGCCGACCCATTCCTCCAAGGACTTTTCCGCCCAGTTGCAGGCGCGCCTGGTGCGCTACTTTCTCGATAAGCGCCAGCGTCGCGGGGTGCTGATCGGCGCCACCAACGGCGACACCGGCCTGGCCGCCATCGAAGCCTTCAAGGACTGTGAGGCCGTCGAGGTGCTGGTGTTCTATCCCCAGTCCGGGGTGCCGGACTATCAGTGGCAGCAACTGCAGGGTGCCCAGGGCCCGAGGTTGCATCGCTTTGCGGTGCAGGGCAGTTTCGACCAGTGCCAGGCCATCGTCACCGACCTGTTGCGTCAGTGGCCCCTGGCGGACCGCGAGGTCATCAGTTTCAACTCCAACAACTGGATCGGCGTGCTGGCCCAGTTGGTGTTCTATTTCCACGGCGTGCTGCAACTGGGGGGCGGCCAGCGGCCCCTCAGCTTCAGTGTGCCGGCGGCCAGTTTTGCCGAAGTCTATGCCGGCTACATCGTGCAGAAGATGGGCTTGCCGATCACCCAGATGATCGTCGCCACCAACCGCAACGACGCCCTGCACCAGTTGTTCCTGAAAAATCACTACTCCCGCAGCCAGGCCAATCGCAGCCTTTCGCCGGCCATGGACCTGTCGATTTTCTCCAACCTGGAGCGCTTTCTCTGGGAGCTGTACGGCCACGACCACCAGGCCCTCAGCGCACTGATGGCGGAGTTCGAACGTTGCGGGGAAATGCGCATCGGCAACGAGTTCTGGCTGCAGGCGCGGATGATCATCGACTCCTATTCGGTGAGCGACGAAGAGACCCTGGAAGAGATCCGCAGCCTGTACCACGACACCGGTTATGTGGTCGATCCGCACACCGCCACCGGGGTCCGCGCGGCGCGTCTGTACCGGCGCAGCCTGGTGGCGCCGATGGTCACCCTGGGCGAGATCGCCCCGAGCAAATCGGCGGCGCTGCTGGCCCGCCTGGGGCTCCCCGGCCTGGCCGCAGAACCCTTGCCGGCGCCGGTGCTGGAGCGGCTGCAGGTGATTGCCCCGGACGATCTGGCCCGGGTCCAGCAGTTGCTGGGCACCCTGTGAAGCCCTGGTACGAGGTCCGCCTGTGAAGAGAATTCTCGACCCCCTGGATGAGCGCATCCTGGCCGAACTGACCTTGAATGCCCGGGCTGCCCACGCCGAGCTGGCGGCCAAGGTCAACCTGTCGCGCAACGCCGTGCGCCAGCGCATCGAGCGTCTGGAGCGCGACGGCGCGATCCAGGGCTACACCATCCGTGCCGGTGAAGGGCGCACATCGTCTTCCAGCATCAACGCGGTGATTTTCGTCTACCGCTACGACCGCATGCGTGGCGCCGAAGTGCTCCAGGCCCTGCGCGCGATCCCCGAGATCAGCCAGTGCGAAGTGATGAGTGGCGAGTTTGACCTGATGGTGCGAGTCAGCGCGGCCACCCCCGAGCGGGTGCACCGGGTGTGGAACGACATCGCCGCATTGCCCGGGGTGGAAAATACCGTCACCTCCTTTGTCCTGTCCTCGGTGGTCTAGTACCGCCCCGTTATCCCTGCCGTGGTGTTCAGTGGGCCTGGCGAGTGGCAAGATTCGCCCTCGACCAGGATTACTCGGGATACCCCATGGAACCCTCCTACTCAGCGCTGCTCGGCGACCTCTCCTGTGCCGGGGGCGCCTCCCGCGATGCCATTGAACACCTGATGGCGGCAACCGGGCGCCAACTGCCCAGCGACTACTGCGACTTTCTCCAACAGTGCGACGGCGGCGAAGGCTTTATCGGCGAGCGCTACCTGGTGTTCTGGGCGGCCGCCGAACTGGCCCTGTTCAGTCGTGAATACCAGGTGGACGAGTACGCTCCCGGGCTCTTGCTGTTTGCCGGGGACGGCGGCGGCGAGGCGTTCGGCTTCGATTACCGCAGCACTCCACCGAGCATTGTCCAGGTGCCGCTGATCGGCCTGAGCCTCGATGATGCCTTGCCGTTGGCCCCCAGTTTCAGCGCATTCATGGCGGCCCTGAGCCCGGCCCGAGCCTGAACGAAACCCCGCCTCGACGCTTGGTCAAAACGCCCATGAAATAGAGCAAATCGGCATATTTCACTGCCCGGGCCGCCATCCTAATCTAGTGCCCAACAGCCTAGTCACCCGGATGGAAGACATAACAATGACCGAATACAAATTGGCCCTGGTGGGCTTTGGTGGGGTTAATCGTGCCCTGGCTCAACTGATCGCCGAGCGCAATCAGCTGTGGAAAAAACAACTGGGTTTCAGCCTGAAAATCGTCGGCGTCACCGACCTGTTTCTCGGCTCGCTGATCGGCCGCGAAGGCCTGGATGCCGGGCTGCTGGCCAAGCTGCCAGCGGTCAAGGGCGCCTTGTCGCAACTGCCCGGTGGCAGTGCCGAGGCCCTGAATGAGCAGGTGATCAAAGCGTCCGGCGCCGACATCATCGCCGAAGCCACCTTCACCAACCCGGTGGACGGCGAGCCTGCCACCTCGTTCTGCCGCTGGGCCCTGGAGCAGGGCACGCACGTGGTCACCACCAACAAGGGGCCGATTGCCCTGCACGGCGCCGAGCTCAAGGCTTTGGCCCAGCGCAACGGTGTGGCCTTTGAATACGAAGGCTCGGTGATGAGCGGCACCCCGGTGATCCGCGTGGCCAAGCAAGCCCTGGCCGGCAGCGGCCTGAACGGTTTCGAGGGCATTCTCAACGGCACCTCGAACTTTGTCCTGACCCGCATGGAAGGCGGCCTGGGTTTTGCCGAGGCCGTCAGCGAGGCCCAGGCTTTGGGCTATGCCGAGGCCGATCCGACCGCCGATGTGGAAGGTCATGATGTGCGCCTGAAGGTGGTGATCCTGGCCAATGAGTTGCTCGACGCCAAGCTCAGCGTCAGCGACGTCAACTGCCGAGGCATCAGCGCCCTGACCCAGGCCGATATCGCCAGCGCCGCTGCCCAGGGTGGCCGCTGGAAACTGATCGGCGCCGCGTGCCGCAACGCCGATGGTTCGGTGAGCGCCAGCGTCGAGCCGCGCTTGCTGGACAACAGCCATCCCCTGGCGGGCATCTCCGGGGCGATCAACGCGGTGTCGCTGAACAGCGAACTGCTGGGCGCGGTGACCGTTTCCGGCCCGGGCGCGGGGCGCACCGAGACCGCCTTTGCGCTGCTCTCGGACATCATCGCCATCCACCAATCCCTGTCGACTCGCTAAGGAGAAGGCCTGTGAACCTATCGCGCTTGGCCGTGGCCCTGGAGCCGGAAACCATCGATGTGCTGAACCCATTCGACGGCAGTGTCCTCGGCACGGTGCCGCAAGACACCGCCGCCCAGGTGCCGCGCCTGTTGCAGCAGGGGCGCCAGGGTGTGCTGGCCTGCGCCGCGCTGCCGCGTTATCAGCGGGCGCGGATTCTTGAACAGGCGGCGCTGAACATCGAGCGCGAGGCCGAAAGCTTCGCTCGGCTGATCGTCGCCGAGGCCGGCAAGACCCTGAAGCAGGCGCAGAAGGAGGTCAAACGCTGCGTCAACACCCTCAAGCTGTCGGCGGAGGAGGCCAAGCGCAACGCCGGGGAAGTCATCCCCTTCGATGCCTACGAAGGTTCCGAATCGCGCCAGGGCTGGTTCTCCCGGGAGCCGTTGGGGTTGATCCTGGCGATCACTCCCTACAACGACCCGCTGAACCTGGTGGCCCACAAGCTGGGCCCGGCCATCGCCGGCGGCAACGGGGTGATTCTCAAGCCTTCGGAGCTGGCACCGCTGTCGGCCATCAAGTTGGTGGATTGCCTGCGCGACGCCGGGCTGCCGGAGAGCGTGGTGACCCTGGCCACCGGCGGCGCCGAGTTGGGCAAGGCCCTGGTGGCCGCCCGTGAGGTGCGGATGATTTCCTTCACCGGCGGTTTTGTCACGGGCGAACAGATCGCCCGCAACGCTGGCCTGAAGAAGCTGGCCATGGACCTGGGAGGCAACGCACCGGTGATCGTCATGGCCGACTGCGACCTCGACGCCACCGTCGAGAGCTGCGTGTCCGGGGCGTTCTGGGCGGCGGGGCAGAACTGCATCGGCACCCAGCGACTGTTGATCCAGGCGTCGATCTACGCAGCCTTCCGCGAGCGCTTTGTGCAGCAGGCCAGCGCGCTGGTGGCCGGTAACCCGGCGCTGCCCGGCACTGACATCGGCCCAATGATCAGCGTGCAGGCCGCACAAAATGCCCAGCAGGTGGTGGACGACGCCCTGGGTGACGGCGCCCGCTTGCTCTGTGGGAATAAACGCCAGGGCGCTTGCTACAGCGCCACGGTGCTGGAAAACGTCGACCACGGCAGCCGCCTGTGGCGCAACGAGGTGTTTGCCCCTGTAGTGGTGCTGGAAGCCTTCGACGAACTGGAGCAGGCCATCACCCTGGCCAATGAGCCGGAGTACAGCCTGCACGCAGGGATCTTCACCAACGATCTGCACACCGCCATGAGCGCTGCACGGCGCATCGAGGCCGGTGGGGTGATGATCAATGACTCGTCCGACTACCGCTTCGACGCCATGCCGTTTGGTGGCTTCAAGTACGGCAGCCTGGGCCGGGAAGGGGTGCGTTTCGCCTACGAGGAAATGACCCAGCCCAAAGTGGTGTGCCTCAACAGCCTGCGCTGACGGGGCAGCGGTACCAGCAACAGGTCGTTGCGGCAGCGGTCGGGTTTGGTCACCCGATCGCTGCTTTTTTCGATAAAAAAAAGACCGGGGCCGATCTGGGTCGGCCCCGGTCAAGCTGGGCTTCAAGGCATTTCCGGCAGCTCTTGCGGCCGCAGGTCGAACACCAGCACTTCAGCGTTATCACCCTGGCGCAGTTGAATCACCTGCTCGTTGCGCAGGCGCGCACCGTCGCCTTCCTGCAACCGCTGGCCGTTGAGTTCGACACTACCGCGAGCCACATGCACGTAGGCGTAACGCTCGGGCGCGAGTTCCAGGGTGGCGCTCTCGTCGCCGTCGAACAGCCCGGCGTATACCCGTGCATCCTGGCGCACGCTCAGGGCTCCGTCGGCGCCATCGGGGGCGATGATCAACTGCAGGCGACCGCGTTTCTGCTGGGCGCTGAAATGCTCTTGCTGGTAGCGCGGCTGGGCGCCGCTGACGTCAGGCACGATCCAGATTTGCAGGAAGTGCACCGGCCGTGTGGCGCTGTGGTTGAACTCGCTGTGGGCCACGCCGCTGCCGGCACTCATCAACTGCACATCGCCAGGGCGGATCACCGAACCGGTGCCCAGGGTGTCTTTGTGTTCCAGGGCGCCTTCGAGCACATAGGAAAAAATCTCCATGTCGCGGTGCGGGTGCTGGCCGAAGCCTTTGCCGGCCGCGACCCGGTCATCGTTGATCACCAGCAGGTCGGAAAAACCCTGCTCCTTGGGGTTCCAGTAATTGGCGAAGGAAAAGGTGTGGAACGACTTCAACCAACCGTGATTGGCCGCACCGCGTTCCGAGGCTTTACGAAGGGTCAGCATGGGATCTTCTCCTGTGGGGAGCGGGCTGCGGGGTGCAGGGCTCCGGGGTGAGAAGAAGGTTAATGGTTATCGTTGGGTGCAATAAGCGGCTGAAAGTTGAATGACTGTCGCCTGTGGGTTGACAGTGTTGCGCGCCCGGCCGGGCGCCGCCACGGGAGCATCGCCACAGCCCGTGCGGCTCGCCATAATGCCCCGGCTGGCTGTCGCGCTCCCCCGGGCGCTTTCTCTTGATGGGCGATCTTCTCTGCGATGAAAACTGTAGCCATGGTGTTGTTCCCGGACTTTCTGCTGCTGGACATGGCCGGGCCCCTGGAGGTGTTCTCCATCGCCAACCGCTACCTGGCGCCTGCCGAGCATTACCGGATTGTCACCATCGGCACCGAGCACGCCGCCTTGCGTGCTTCCAATGGCGTGGCGGTGCACGCCGATTGCCACCTGGACCAGGCCGACGAGGCCTATGACCTGCTGTTGGTGCCGGGTGGGCCGGGGGCCTATAACCAGTGCTGCCCGCCGTTGCTCGACTGGCTGCAGGCGACGGTGCCGAAGGCGGAGCGTTACGGCTCGATCTGCACCGGGGCCTTTATCCTCGGCCAGGCCGGGCTGCTCGACGAACACCGGGTGACCACCCACTGGCATTACACCGAGCGCCTGATCAAGGCCTTTCCCAAGGCCCGGGTCGAGACCGACCAGATCTTCCTTCAGGACCGCAAGCTGATCACCTCCGGCGGGGTCACGGCGGGCATCGACTTGGCCCTGGCCATGGTGGCCCAGGACCACGGCAAGAAGGTCGCTGTGGACGTGGCCAAGGTGCTGCTGGTGGTGATGAAACGCCAGGGCGGCCAGGCCCAGTTCAGCCCGTTGGTGGCGGCGGTGGCGACCCAGGATTCGCCCATCACCCGGGTGCAGAACCATGTGCTTGAGCACCTCGAGGAAGCCTTCAGCATCGAGCGCATGGCCGCCCTGGCAGCCATGAGCCCGCGGCACTTCGCCCGGGTGTTTGCCCGCGAGGTGCAGATGACCCCCATGGAGTTCCTGCAAAGTGCGCGCATCGACCGCGCCCGCCACCTCCTGGAAAGCAGCGACTTGCCCCTCAAGACCGTGGCCTTTCGCAGCGGCTTTGGCAGCGTGCGGCACATGCGCTTTCTGTTCAGCGAAAAGCTTGGCCTGACCCCCAGTCAATACCGCCAGCAGTTCAGCTAAGGGGCGTATGGCCGTGCTGGGCACCGCGATGTCCGTGTGGCTCCCCGTGCCAGCATTGTCCTGTCGCAAGGCCCTGCCAAGATAACGGCAAGCCCTTAGGAATAGGATGCGCGAGAGCTTGAGCCGGCACTCCAGGCGTGGATGTGGTTGCGCCGGCCCAGGTCTTTTAGCGCTGTAGCCTGTATGAACAGCCTTGAACCCCTGATGGCCGAAACCCTAATGCGTTTCGGCCCTTTTACCTTTTACCGTCAGCAACGCCTGGTGTGCGAAGGCGGCGTGGCGTTGTCCCTGGGCGGCCGGGCCCTGGAGATTCTCTCGGTGTTGCTGGAGCAGCCCGGGCAGTTCGTCAGCAAGGAACATTTGCTGACCCGGGTCTGGCCCAGCAGCGTGGTCGAAGAGATCAACCTGCGGGTGCACATCGCTGCCCTGCGTCGGGCCTTGGGCGATGGGCGCCAGGGACGGCGCTACATCGTCAACCTGCCCCAGCGTGGTTATGCCTTTATCGCCCCGGTGCAGCGCCAGGGTGCCGAGGCCACCCCACCGCACAACCTGCCGACCCGCCTGAGCCCGCTGATTGGCCGTGATGAGCTGCTGGGCACCTTGGCCCGGCGCTTGTCCGGGCAGCGCTTGATGACCCTCAGCGGGCCCGCTGGTGTGGGCAAGAGCAGCCTGGCCCTGAGCCTGGCGCAGAAGCTGCTGGGGCGCTACCCGGACGGTGCCTGGGTGGTCGACCTGAGCACCGTGAGCCAGCCGACGCAGATGCTGGAGCAGGTGGCGCTGACCCTGGCGCTGACCCTGGAGCCTTCGAGTTCCCTTGGCCTGTTGTGCGAACAGTTGGCGGGGCGCCGGCTGTTGCTGATCCTCGATGGTTGCGAGCACCTGCTGCCGGCCTGCCGGGCCCTGGTCCGGGCGGTACTGGCAGCGGCGCCCGAGGTGACCCTGCTGCTGACCAGCCGCGAAGCGTTGCAACTGCCTGGTGAGTGGAGCCAGTGCCTGGCGCCCTTGGCGGTGCCGCCGCTGGCAGCCTTGCACAGCGTGCATCAGGCCTTGGGCTACGCGGCGGTGCAGTTGTTCGTCAGCCGGGCCCGGGCCGGGCAGCAAGGTTTTGACCTGCGCCCCCGGGACTTGCTGCCCCTGCGGGACATCTGCCGGCGCCTGGACGGTTTGCCCTTGGCCCTGGAACTGGCGGCGGCCCAGGTCGAGGCCCTGGGCATCCAGGGGGTGCATGGGCAACTGGAGTCGGGCTTGCAGGTCTTGAACCAGGGGCGACGCAGCGCCGCCGAACGCCAACGCAGCCTGGCCGGGGCCCTGGACTGGAGCTACGAGCGCCTGAGCCTGCCCGAGCAGTGGCTGTTGCAGCACTTGGCCCTGGACCGGTTGGCCTGTACCCGCCAGGCCGTCGCCGCGAGCCTGGTCGGCAGTGAATTGGAACACGCTGATCTGGAGCGATTACTGGCCCAGTTGGCGGCCAAATCCTTGTTGCAGGTCGCGCCGGGCCCGGGGCCTTTGCGCTACCGGATGCTCAACACCACGCGCCTCTATGTGCTGGAGCAACTGCGCGCGCCGGAGCGCTTGCACGGCTTGCGTCAGCGCTACGCACACTACCTGGGCAATGGCCCCTGGGGTTCAGGCGGCGACTTGGCCTTGCAGCTCATCGAGCAGACTGCGGACCTGGACTAGATCAGGGGTGGCAAAGCCTTCGGTGAAGCGCTCGTAGACCGGTGCCAGCAAGTCCCGGGCCTGCTGATAGCGGCCCTGGCGCTGCCAGAGTCGGGCCAGGGCGCTGGCACTGCGCAACTCCCAGGCCAGCGCACCTTGCTGCCGCGCCAGATCCAAAGCCTTGAGCAGCACCGCTTCGGCACTGGCGGCCGGTTGTGGCCCGGGTTCGCGCAGCAGCGCGGCGGCCCGGGCGCGGAGGATTTCTGGCGCGCTCCAGCCCGCGGCACCGCTCTCGGCCCGCGCCAGCAGCTCGGCGTCGAGGCCCTCGGGGCGCAGGGTCAGCACAATGTCCTTGATCAACCCCTCGGCGTCCGGCATGGGTTCCAGAGGTTCGGCGTCGAGGGCGCGGACGTAGTGCCGGGCCCAGCTCTGGAACAGCAGCACCGAGTGTTTTTGCGCTTGTTGCAGCAGCAGGTCGAGCAGTTGGCGGGTGGTGGCCAGGTCGCCGTTGTACTGGGCAATCACACAGCCGGACAGGGCCAGGGTGTAGCAGATCGAGGTGCCATGGTTGATCTGCAAGGCGATCTCCAGGGCCTGGCTGGCGGTGCGCCAGGCCTGCTCGGGAAAACCCTGCAGCCAGAGGATCCGCGCGAGGATGGTCAGGGACGCCACGCTCTGGTCGTACTGCACCCCAAAGCCATGGGTAAAACGGTTGCGTTGGCCACTCTGGGCCAGGCGCTGTAGCACTTGTTCGGCATTTTGCCGGGCCTGGGTCTGGTCGCCGGCAAAGTGCTGCGCCAGGACCCGCAGGCGCTGGGCGCTGAGGGCCAGCAGCGGGTCGCTGCCGGGCTCCAGGCGGTCGAAATGACGACTCTGCTCCAGGGCCTGGGGGTAGTGCCCGCAACACAGGTTGACTGCCATGTGCCCGGAGACCGCGCGCAATTGCCCGGCCAGGTCCTGGTGGGTTTCGGCCAGTTGCCGGGCGCTGACAAAGGCGGCAATGGTCGACGCGGTGCCGCCCTGGGTGTGGTAGCTGAAGCTGCCCAGCGCCAGTTGCAGGCTGATGCTCAATTGCGGGCAGGGCGTGCTTGAAGCTTGCAGCAAGGCCAGGGCTTGTTGCACGTAGCCGCCGTGCTCGCGCAGCAGTGAAAGTTCTTGCCACAGCGGCATGGCGCTGGCGGTCAGGTGGATGGCCAGCGCGTGGGGCCCGGTGGGGCCCAGGCCCCAGTCCAGGGCGGCGCGGATGTCCTCGCGATGGGGCGCGTATCGCTCCAGCCAGGCTTGGGTGGGGATCAGCTCCCAGTCGTGCTGAGCCTGCTGCATCAGCGCCAGGCAGCGTTCGGCATGGCGCTCACGGCTGGCGAAGAGTTCGCCGGCCGCCTCCAGGTGTTCCAGGGCATAGCGGCGGGTGGTGTCCAGCAGGCGATAGCTGACTTCGTCGTCGCCCACTTCCACGTTCAGCAGCGACTTGGCCACCAGTTGAGTGATGGCGGCCAGCACTCCGTCGCCGACCCAGGGCGCCGCGCCGATCACCGCCACGGCCGAGGCCAGGGTGAAGCCACCGCGAAACACCGCCAGGCGCCGCAGGCAGCACTGTTCGTCGCGGGTCAACAGGGCGAAGCTCCAGTCCAGGGTGGCGCGCAGGGTCTGCTGGCGGGGCAGGCAGCCACGTCGGCCCTGGGTCAACGGACGGAAGCTGTCGTGCAACTGGGCCAGCAGCGTAGGCAGGCCCAGACGGCCGATTTGCGCAGCGGCCAGTTCCAGGGCCAGGGGGATGCCGTCCAGGCGCTGGCAAAGCTCGATGGCCAGCGCCAGCTCGGTGTCGTTGAGTTCAAAACGGCGGGGCTCGGCGCGATCTGCGTCAACGTTGTCCTGATCGGAAATGGCCCGCTCGATCAGCAGTTGCAGGGCCGGGTAGGCCAGTACTTCGCTGCGCGCCAGGGGCTGCTCCGAAGGCGGGCAGGCCAGGGAGTCCAGGCGTTGCACCACTTCGCCTTCGGCCCGCAGGCTTTCCCGGCTGGTGGCCAGAATGTGCAGGTGCGGCGCGCTGCGCAGCAGCTGTTCGCTGATGGGCGCGATGGCCTCCAGCAGGTGTTCACAGTTGTCGATCAGCAACAGCAACTGACGTTCGCGCAGGGCACGGGCGATGTCGCCGAGGGCGTCCAGGTCCGCCACGGGCAGGCCCAGTAGCGCCGCCAGGTTGGGCAGGATCAGCGCCGGGTCGTCGAGGGGCGCGAGGTCGAGGAGAAAGATACCGTCGCGGTAGTGGCCGATCAGCAGCTCGGCCACCCGCAGGGCCACGCTGGTCTTACCGATTCCGCCCGTGCCGGTGAGGGTGATAAAGCGCTGCTGTGGCAGTTGGCGCACCAGGCTGTCGATCAACCCCTGGCGCCCGATCAATCGCGTGCGCCGCAGTGGCAGGTTGTGCCCGTTGCCGAGGCCATCGGGCTGGAGCGCCGGGCCGGGGAGGGCGTCATGGCACAGCGGGGCGACAAAACTGTAACCGCGCTGGGCCACGGTGACGATGTAGCGCTGGCCGGCCTGGCCATCCCCCAGGGCCTTGCGCAGGGCGGCCATGTGCACCCGCAGGTTGCTGTCCTCGACCACGCTGCTGGGCCAGACCCGGGCCATCAACTCCTGTTTGCTCACCACCTGGCCGGCCTGCTCCAGCAGGATCAGCAGGATGTCCACCGCCCGCCGCCCCAGGCGCAGCGGGCGTTCGGCTTCCAGCACCAGGCGTTGGCGCGGCAGGATGCGATAGGGGCCAAAGCGCACGGCCTGGTCGCTGGGAAGGGGGCTGGGAAGGGCTTGATACTCAGTCATGCGGGTTCTCGTGTTTACGGGCGCACGCCCAGTGCCAGCCTCCCGGCCGGTGGGGGGGCACAAGGCAGCGCGAGGTACCCGAGCATATTCCTCAGGTTTGGGGTCGGGCGCAACGCAGGCCCCCGGCAATTCTTTATCCGTTTGGTCAGCTTAAAGCGCTCTGGGGCAATGTTTTCCGGGGCGTCCCGGGTGTACGGGGCCGCCACCCAAGGAAAAAAATTAACAACGTTTAACTCGTAGTGGCGGTGGTTGCGGCTCAACCATGGGTGGATTCAGTGCAGCAGCCATCGGGCAGGCTGGCCGAGCGCGGGGAACAGGGATGAAGCAGCCGTCGAGGATGCCGCAATGAGCAGGGTAGTGATCGTCTATCACCGCGGTTTTAGCGTCTTGCAGGGCCTGGCCGAAGCGGTGCAGGCCGGGGTTCGCCGTCAGCCCGGCAGCCAGGCCAGCCTGCTCCCGGTGGAGCAGGTGGAGGACCGCTGGGACGAATTGCACGCCGCCGACGGCATCATTTTCGGTGCCCCCAGTTGCATGGGTAGCCTGTCCGCGCCGTTCAAGGCGTTTATGGACGCCACCGCCGCCTTCTACCTGGCCCAACCCTGGCGCGACAAGCCGGCTGCCGGTTTCAGCCATGCCGACCTGCTGTGCGCCGACCCCGGCCAGGCCCTGGCCCAATTGGCGCTGTTTGCCGCCCAGCACGGCATGCTCTGGGTCAGCCTGGGCCTGTTGCCGGGGGCGGCCGACGCCGATGGCACGCCGCTCAATCGCCTGGGCGGCTCCTTGGGCGCCCAAGCCCAGTCGTCCCTGGACCGTGCCGCCGAGTCGGCGCTGATCCGTGCCGACCGTCGCACCGCTGCCTACCTCGGCGAACGCTTTGCCCTGCACCTGGCCCAAACCCTGAGGCGCTGAGCGTTGGCCTGTTTTCACCCTGCAATCCCACCCATCAGGAGTCACCCCCTCATGAGCACCTTCACCACCCGCGACGGCACCGAGATCTATTACAAGGATTGGGGCAGCGGCCAACCGGTCGTGTTCAGCCATGGCTGGCCGCTGAACGCCGACAGCTGGGAGTCGCAGATGCTGTTCCTGGCGTCCAATGGCTACCGGGTCATTGCCCACGATCGACGCGGCCACGGCCGTTCCAGCCAGCCGTGGTACGGCAATGACATGGACACCTATGCCGACGACCTGGCCCAACTGATCGAGTTGCTGGACCTGCGCGACGCGGTGTTGCTGGGCTTCTCCACCGGCGGTGGCGAAGTGGCGCGCTACATCGGCCGCCACGGTTCTTCGCGGGTGGCCAAGGCCGGGCTGATTTCCTCGGTGCCGCCGTTGATGCTGCAAACCCCGACCAACCCGGCCGGCGTGCCCATGTCGGTGTTCGATGGCATGCGCGAAGCCTCGCTGGCGGACCGATCCCAGTTGTACAAAGACGTCGCCAGCGGGCCGTTCTTCGGCTTCAACCGGCCGGGGGCCAAGGTTTCCCAGGGCATGATCGACTGGTTCTGGACCCAGGGCATGCTGGCCGGGCACAAGAGCGCCTACGACTGCATAGCCGCCTTCTCGACCACGGACTTCACCGAGGACTTGCTCAAGTTCGACGTGCCGACCCTGGTGGTGCATGGCGACGACGACCAGATTGTGCCGATCGAAACCTCCGGGATCGCCTCGGCCAAACTGGTCAAGGGCGCGAAGCTGCTGGTGTATCCGGGCGCGCCCCATGGCCTGACCGACACCCACAAGGAACGTCTGAACGCTGATTTGTTGGCGTTTATCCGGGCGTAAGTGGGCGCGGCGCGGGCCCTTGGCCTGCGCCGTTGTCGGGTGTCAGAGGGCACTGTGGGTCATGCTGGGCGCGAGATTGGGCGCGACATTGGACAGGGTGCCTTGGCGCGAGGCGGTTTCACCCAGGGATGACAGGCGAGGTTGGGCCGCGCGCAGTTGCTGGTTGCGCCAGGTCATGGGGTTGACCCCTTCGCTGCGGGTGAAGATGTGGCAGAAGTGCGCCTGGTCACAGAAGCCGCATTCCAGGCTGATGCGGGTCAGGCTCAGGTCTGAATGGGTGATCAGTTCCTTGGCGCGGGCGATGCGCTGGCGGCGGATCCATTCCTGGGGCGACAGGCCGGTGGTGCATTTGAAGGCCCGCGAGAAGTGGCTGCGCGACAGGGCGCAGGCCCGGGCCAGTTCGCTGACTTCGAGGCTTTCCCCGAGGTGGGCGAGGATCAGTTGCTTGACCAGGCGCTCGCGGCGGGCGCACAGGCCGCCGGTGGTGGCGCTGGCGCGGCGTGGCTCGGCGTCATCGACGCCTAGGGCCTGTATCTGAAGTCGGGCCATGACAGGTATCCGTGGTCGTTGGGAGCGTCCGTACCGGAACGCTCGCCGGGTTCGCAAACCGGCTCCCCATCAGGGGCGAACCTGCACTGCACACCCCTGCATTCTTGGTTCGGCCACGCCTGGCTGACGAGTTAATCGTTGTTAATTCGATTTGCGCAAACCGGCTCCAGGGTTGGGCGATGGTGGTTATCGACGGGATTGATTTCCGCCATTCCAGGGCCTCGGGGAACATGGCGTCATTCCTGTTTTGGAGCCTTGCCATGTACGCCCAACCTGCGGTTTTTCCTGTGTTCCGTGCCCTTGTCGCAGCCCTGTTGCTGACCTTGTTGCTGGCCTCGCTGGGTGGCTGTGCCAGTTCCCGGCCAGCGCTGTTAGTGGACCAGTCGGCAGCCCAGCAGATCGAGTGCCCTGGGCTGTTCGGCAGTTGGCAAGGGTGTCGGGCCGAGGCCTTGAACTTGTGTGGCGGCAGCTATCAGGTGCTCAGTCGCAACCAGCACGAAGGCGCGTCCGAGGACGAGGTGGAAGCTTTGGTGGCCGAGGCGGCCTATCGCCAGCGCAGCATGCTGGTGCGCTGCGCCGACCAAGGTCGCACCAGCTGAGCCGGCGGGGTACAAGACAGCACAGGCGTCCAAGGCCAAGTGGCGCTGCCTGTGCTTAGCTGAGGGCCCGTGCTTGTGCCCCAGGACCCCGCTTATGAATCGCAATGACCTGCGCCGCGTCGACCTCAACCTGCTGGTGATTTTCGAGGCCCTGATGTTCGAAAAGAACCTGACCCGGGTCGCGGAAAAGCTGTTTATGGGCCAGCCGGCGGTGAGCGCTGCCCTGGGCCGACTACGGGACCTGTTCGACGACCCGCTGTTTGTCCGCAGTGGCCGCGGCATGGAACCCACGGCCCGGGCCCTGGTGATCCTCGGCGAGTTGCAACCGGCCCTGGACACCATCTCCGGTGCGGTCAGCCGGGCCAAGGAATTCGACCCTTCCAGCAGTTGCGCGGTGTTTCGCATCGGCCTGTCCGACGACGCCGAGTTCGGCTTGTTTCCGGCCCTGCTCAGCCGCCTGCGGGAAGAGGCGCCGGGGATCGTGGTGGTGGTCCGTCGGGCCAATTTCCTGTTGATGCCGTCGTTGCTGGGCAGCGGCGAAATCTCCGTGGGCGTGAGCTACACCACCGACCTGCCGGCCAATGCCAAGCGCAAGAAACTGCGGGACATCCCCTGCAAGGTGCTGCGTGGCGACGCCCGTCCCGAGCCGCTGAGCCTGGATGAGTACTGCGCACGGCCCCACGCCATGGTGTCGTTCTCCGGTGACCTGAGCGGCAATATCGACCTCGACCTGGCGCGCCTCGGCCGCGCCCGCCGGGTGGTGCTGGCGGTGCCGCAGTTCAGTGGCCTGCGGGCGTTGCTGGCCGGCAGCGAAATGATCGCCACGGTGCCCGACTACGCCGCTTGCGCGCTGACCGAAGGCAGCGCCCTGCGCGCCGAAGACCCACCGTTCCCCATCGACGCGGCGGAGCTGTCCATGGTCTGGAGCGGGGTGCACGACAACGACCCGGCGGAGCGTTGGCTGCGCGGGCGCATCGCCGAGCACATGGCCCAGGCCGCGGACCTCTAGCCCGGGCTTGCGCCGGGGTGAAAGAGAGCACGTACATGCAATTTTTCCGTGACGGCCCGTCGCACACTGCATGCCATTGATCACACCGACGCAGTGAAAGGAGGGGCATTCATGGTGGCAACAGGGGAAGAGCGGGCCCAGGACGTTGGCCTGTTGTTTCTGCGGGTCAGCGCGGCGCTGTTCCTGCTTTGGGTCCATGGCTTGCCCAAGCTGCTGCACTTCAGCAGCGAGTTGCAGCGCATCGAGGACCCCTTGCACCTGGGGGCCCAAGTGACCCTGTGCCTGGCGATTTTCGCCGAGGTGCTGTGCCCCTTGCTGATACTCGTCGGAATTTTTGTGCGCCTGGCCTGCGTGCCTATTCTCTTTCTGCTGGCGGTGGCGGTGTTCTGGGTCCACCCGGAATGGAGCCTGGAGCAGGGCCAGTTCGCCTGGCTGCTGTTGATCCTGTTCAGCACCTTGCTGTTGACCGGGCCAGGGCGCCTGGCCGTCAGTTCACGTTTGCCCGGAGTGCTGCGTCATGCCTGACATCCAGAACAACAGTGAAGTGGTGACCCTGGTGGTCAAGCACCGGATCAAGGCCGGCCAAGAGGGCGCCTACGAAGCTTGGCTGCGACGCATCGTGCGCGTGGCGGGGCAGTGGCGGGGGCACCTGGGGGTGGATGTGGTACGCGGCAAGCAGGGCGGCCTGGCGCTGTTCACCTGCGTGCTGCGCTTTGCGTCCACCGCCGATATGCAGCAGTGGCTCGACTCGCCTGAGCGCCAGGAACTGATTAGCGAAGCCGCGCCGATGCTGGCTGACGGCGACCAGACCGAAATCGCCCCGCTTAAGGAGTTCTGGTTCGCCCCCCTGGCCGACGCCGCAACCCCGCCGCCGCGCTGGAAACAGGCGGTGGTGACCCTGTGCGTGATCCTGCCGCTGACCTTGCTGGTTCCGCTGCTTTGGGGCCCGGTGCTGCATTTGCATCCGTTCCTCTCCAACTACCTGGTGAGCACCTTTCTGGTGACCCTGACCATCGTCCTGCTGGTGGTGTACCTGCTGATGCCGGCGCCACCCGGTTGTTCGCGCCGTGGCTGCAAGCCTCTGCCGCCCATGAACACCTGGAGGCCGAACATGGCCAATAAGGATGACCCCAGCGACCCGCTGCGCCGCCAATTGCTGGCTGCCGGCTCGTTGCTCAGCGCGGCAGCGGCGTTCTGGCCGCGGCTGTCTTTTGCCTCTTCATCCCTACAAGGAAATCCGATGAACGCCGATCTGATTCTGTTCAATGGCCAGTTCCACACCGTGGACCGGGAAAACCCCCGGGCCAGTGCCGTCGCCATCAGCGGCGGGCGTTTTGTCGCCGTGGGCACCGACGCCGAGGCCATGGCTTTGCGCGGCAGCGGCACCCAGGTCATCGACCTCAAGGGTCGCACGGTGATCCCGGGCCTCAACGACTCCCACCTGCACCTGATCCGGGGCGGCCTCAACTACAACCTGGAACTGCGCTGGGAAGGCGTGCCGTCCCTGGCCGATGCCCTGCGCATGCTCAAGGACCAGGCCGATCGCACCCCAACCCCGCAATGGGTGCGGGTGGTGGGCGGCTGGAACGAATTCCAGTTCGCTGAAAAGCGCATGCCGACCCTGGAGGAACTGAACCAGGCGGCGCCGGACACTCCGGTATTTATCCTGCACCTGTACGACCGTGCCTTGCTCAACCGCGCGGCCCTGCGCGTGGCCGGCTACACTCGCGACACGCCGAACCCGCCGGGCGGCGAGATTGTCCGTGACAGCAACGGCAACCCCACCGGGATGCTGGTGGCGCGGCCCAACGCGATGATCCTTTACTCGACCCTGGCCAAGGGGCCCAAGCTGCCCCTGGAATACCAGGTCAACTCGACCCGCCAGTTCATGCGTGAACTCAACCGCCTGGGCCTGACCAGCGCCATCGACGCCGGCGGCGGTTTCCAGAATTACCCCGACGACTACGCGGTGATCGAGCAACTGGCCAAGGAGGAGCAGTTGACGGTGCGCATCGCCTACAACCTGTTCACCCAGAAGCCCAAGGAAGAGCTCAGCGACTTCAAGAACTGGACCGGCAGCGTCAAGCTGCACCAGGGCGACGACTACCTGCGGCACAACGGTGCCGGCGAGATGTTGGTATTCTCGGCAGCGGACTTCGAAGACTTCCTCGAACCGCGCCCCGACCTGCCGCTGACCATGGAGCAGGAGCTGGAGCCGGTGGTGCGTCACCTGGTGGAGCAGCGTTGGCCGTTCCGTCTGCACGCCACCTACGACGAATCCATCTCGCGCATGCTCGACGTGTTCGAAAAGGTCAACCGCGACATCCCCTTCAATGGCCTGCCGTGGTTCTTCGATCACGCTGAAACCATCACCCCGAAAAATATCGAGCGGGTTCGTGCCCTCGGTGGTGGTATTGCGATCCAGGACCGCATGGCGTTCCAAGGCGAGTATTTCGTCGAGCGCTACGGCGCCAAGGCTGCCGAAGCCACACCGCCGATCAAACGCATGCTGGCCGAAGGCGTGCCGGTGGGCGCGGGCACCGACGCCACTCGGGTATCCAGCTACAACCCCTGGACCTCCCTGTACTGGATGGTCAGCGGGCGCACCGTCGGCGGCCTGGAGTTGCACGCCGAAGGCTTGCCGCGCCTGACGGCCCTGGAACTCTTCACCCACGGCAGCGCCTGGTTCTCGTCGGAGCAGGGCAAAAAGGGCCAGATCAAGGTCGGCCAATTGGCGGACGTGGCAGCCCTGTCGGCGGACTTCTTCAGCGTCGACGAAGAAGCCATCAAGTGGATCGAATCAGTACTGACCGTGGTCGGCGGCAAGGTGGTCTACGGCGCCGGCGATTTCGACACCTTGGCACCGCCTAGCGTGCCGGTGCTGCCGGACTGGTCGCCCGTGGTCAAGGTGCCCGGGCACTGGCGTCCGACCTCACCGTTGCAGGCCCAGGTGCACCAGTGCAGCGGCCCTTGCGCGGTGCACTCCCACAGCCATGAGCGGGCCCGACTGTCGTCGGTGCCGGTCAGCGACTTCCAGGGTTTCTGGGGCGCCTTCGGCTGTTCCTGCTTTGCCTTCTGATTGGCCGATTTTTTACGCGTCGGCCCTGGTGCCGACGCCTTGCGCTGCATCCCTCTAAAAGGAGCTACCCCCATGAGCAAAGAATACAAACGTCTGAACAAAGATGACGCCGTGGTGCTGCTGGTGGATCACCAGACTGGCCTGATCTCGCTGGTGCAGGACTTCTCCCCCAACGAGTTCAAGAACAACGTCCTGGCCCTGGCCGACCTGGCGAAGTTCTTCAACTTGCCGACCATCCTCACCACCAGCTTCGAGCAAGGCCCCAACGGCCCGATCGTTCCCGAGCTGAAAGAAATCTTCCCGGACGCGCCGTACATTCCACGTCCTGGCCAGATCAATGCCTGGGACAACGAAGACTTCGTCAAGGCGATCAAGGCCACCGGCCGCAAGCAACTGATCATTGCCGGTGTGGTGACTGACGTCTGCGTAGCGTTCCCGACCCTGTCGGCGCTGGCAGAAGGTTATGACGTGTTTGTGGTGACCGATGCGTCCGGCACCTTCAACGAAACCGTGCAGCAAGCTGCATGGGTGCGCATGACCGAAGCCGGCGCGCAGATGATGAACTGGTTCTCGGTCGCCTGTGAGCTGCACCGCGACTGGCGCAACGACATCGAAGGCCTGGGCAACCTGCTGTCCCAGCGCATTCCCAACTACCGCAACCTGATGAACAGCTACTCGGCGCTGACCGCCAAGTAAGCCGCCCCGTTCCAAACAAGGCCCGCCTCGCGCGGGCCTTGTTTATTGGGCGAACACAGTGACACGGAGAGTCGGGTGCTGCAGGCCCACGCAGAGCGTGGGAACGATCGGGCAGGGGAGGCGGGTCAGCGCTTTTGCAGCCAGCTGAGAAAACCGCCTTTGCGGATGTCCACGGGTTTGCCCAGCAGCACCGAGCGGCTGCTTTGCTGGCGCACGGCTTGGAGTTTGTTCAGGGCGCGGCTGATTTCTGTGCGCTGGGCCATGCAACCCCGGGTCAGGGTCTTGTCCAGGCGGTAGACGATGCACGAGGTCAGGGCGGTAAAGCGCGCCTGGGACGGGGTGTCGGCGAGGATGCTCTGTTCGCCCATCACTTCACTGGGGCCCATGCGCCCGGCTTCGAGCATGCGGTTGCCCTCGGGCACGCTGGCGCTGACCACGCCAGTGGCGATCAGCAGCAGGCTGTCGGGCACTTCATCCAGGTCGAGGATCACCTCACCGGCGGCGTACTGAATGGGGGTCATGGCCTGGGCCAGTTGTTCCCGTTCCGGGTTGTCCAGGGTGCGGAAGATTTTCACCTCGTCGAGCAAGGCCCTGGCCCGGGAAATCGGCTCGTTGTAGCCCTCGGGCTGGCGGGAAATCCCGGCCGCTTCCAGGTGCCGATGGGCCAGGTCGAACAGTTGGTTGCGCACCTGGCTCTTCTGCCCCAGTTCGGCGATAAAACCGCTGGCCACGTATTCCGACAGGCTCTCGCCCGCCTCCTTGAGCACCACCTTGGGCGCCGGGTTGAGCAGCAGGCTGTTGCTGCCTTGCAGGGCGCGCTCCAGGGCATCCAGCACCCGCTGTGGACGTATGTGGTTGGGCACTTGGATGCTGATGGACACGCCGTGCATGTTGCTCGGCCGGCTGAGGTTGACCAGCTTGGCCTTGGCCGCCACCGAGTTGGGAATCACCGCCGTGGTGCCAGCGCTGGTCAGCAGGTGGGTAGCGCGCCAGTCGATGTCCAGGACCTTGCCTTCGACGCCGTCGATCAGCACCCAATCGTCCACCTGATAGGGCTTGGTGGTGTTCAGCACGATCCCCGAGAACACGTCGCTCAGAGTGCTTTGCAAGGCCAGGCCGACAATGATCGCCATGGCTCCGGAAGTGGCGAGCAGGCCTTTGACCGGCAGCTCCATGACGTAGCCGGCGGCGGCCACCACTGCGGCAAGGAACACCAGGGCGCCGATCACGTCCTGTAGCAGCCGCCCGCTGTGACCGATGCGCCGCATCAGGATCAGGCCGATCAGTTCGGTCAGTACCCTGGCGGCGTACACCCACCAGATGATGGCCAGGGCCGTGGCCCCCAGTTGCAGCACGTTATCGTCGGCAAAGACTTGGGCCTGCAGCGGGCTGATGCCGGCGTTGATGATCAACGCGCTGTAGCTGAGGAACAGCACCAGGCGCAGGCCGACTCGGGTCAGGCGCTGAGGGAAGGGCGCCAGGTGCCAGAGCAGCACGTCCACCAGCAACAGAACGGCACTCCACAGCAGCGGGTGTTGGGTGACAAGGTTCATGGCAGTTCCTGGCGCAGGGAAAGGGGCAAGACGCGGTACAGCCGACCCGAAGGTCGGCTGTACGGTCAGTGGAGATTATCAGTTGAGGTGGGTCTTCAGCTCGGCGGCGGCTTGGCGCATGGCGGCCTGGACTTCCGGGATGCCGTTGAGCGGGTTGAGCAGGCCGAAATCGTGAATCATGCCGTTGTAGCGTACGGCGGTGACTGCCACGCCAGCGCTGTCGAGCTTGCGGGCATAGGCTTCGCCTTCATCGCGCAACACATCGAACTCGGCGGTCTGCACCAGGACCGGCGGCAGGCCGCGCAGCTGTTCGACGCTGGCTTGCAGGGGCGAGGCGTGGACCTCGGCGCGTTGCTGGGCGTCAGTGGTGTAGCTGTCCCAGAACCAATTCATCATGCCCTTGGTGAGGAAATGCCCCTCGGCGAATTGCTGGTAGGACGGGGTATCGAACCGGGCATTGGTCACTGGCCACAGCAGCAGTTGGAAGCGCAGGGCCGGGGTTTTCTGTTCCTTGGCCATCAGTGCCACCACCGCCGCCATGTTGCCGCCGACGCTGTTGCCGGCCACGGCCAGGCGCTGGCCATCGACGCCGATTTCCTTGCCGTGCTCGGCCACCCAGCGGGTAGCGGCGTAAGCCTGGTTGATCGCGGTGGGGTAGTGGGCTTCCGGCGATGGCGTGTAGTTGACGTAGACCGCCACCGCGCCGGAACCCACCACCAGGTCGCGGATCAAGCGGGCGTGGGTCGGGTAGTCGCCCAGCACCCAGCCGCCACCGTGGAAGAACATGAACACCGGCAGCTCACCCTTGACCTTGGCCGGGCGCACCAGGGTCAGTTGCACGTTTTGGCCGGCCACCTGGATGTTGCGCTCGCTGACTTCCACCCCTGAAAGGTCGACCTTGACCGAGGCCTGGGCGCCGGTCAGCACCGCGCGGGCGTCTTTCGGGCTCAGTTGCTCCAAGGGTTGACCGCCGCCCGCAGCCAGGGCGTTGAGGAAGGCTTGGGTCTGGTGTTCCACGCCCGGGCTGCCGGCGGCGAAGGCGCTGTTCACGGAGAGGGCGAGGAGGCTGGCGGCGACAACTTTTTGCACTGGGTTCATGGTGGCGATCCTTTTCGATTAATTGAGTTTTTAGTTTCGAATTCAATGGGTTGCGCTGTGGCTTAACGGCCTCAGCTGCAACCTGTGCTCAGATTAATCTGGTGCCTAAATGAGAAAAAGCCGCTATAAAGCGTTTGACTGTCAACTGAGGCGTGACAATGAACCCGTTTGAAGACATGCGCATTTTTTGCCAGGTGATGGAGTCCGGCAGTTTTACCCACGCGGCCGATCAACTGGGGTTGTCCAAGCAGTTTGTCAGCCGCCGCCTGATCCAGCTCGAAGAGCGCCTGGGCGTGCGGTTGCTCAATCGCTCGACCCGGCGCCTGGACGTCACGCCCCTGGGGCAGAGCTACTACGAGTCGGCCTTGCGCCTGCTGAGCGAAGTGGAGCAGGTGGAGCAGGGCATCGCCGGGCAGAACAGCGAACCCCGGGGCACCCTTCGCTTGAGCGCGCCGCTGTCGTTTGCCCTGGCGCACCTGGGCTGCCTGCTGCCGCAGTTTCTGCAGCGCTACCCGCAGGTCTCGGTGGAAGTGGACCTGAGCGACCGCCCGGTGGACCTGATCAGCGAAGGCTACGACCTGGTGCTGCGTATCGGCGTGCTGGAGGATTCGACCCTGATTGCCCGGCGCATCGCCAGTATCCAGCGGGTGTACTGCGCCAGCCCTGATTACCTGGCCCGGCGCGGCGTGCCCCAGTTGCCCGAGGAAGTGAGCAGTCACGACTGCCTGCCTTACGGCCACGGGCGGCAGGTGCAATGGCGCTTTCAGGTCAAGGGCAAGCCCGTGCCGATCAATGTCAGCGGGCGCATGCGGGTGAATAACGGCGAGGTGTTGAAAGACGCGGCGATTGCCGGGCTGGGCATCACCTACCTGCCGACCTTTATTGTCGGCGAGGCGTTGCAGGACGGGCGGTTGGTGCCGGTGCTGGAAGACTTTGCCCCCGAGCCGTTGACGCTCTCGGCGGTCTACCCCCAGCACCGCCAGGGATCGCGGCCGGTGCAGGCCCTGATCGAGTTCCTGCGCGAGCGCCTGTAGACCGCCTCTCGTTCCCACGGTCGCCGTGGGAATGCCGACCGGGGCGCTCCGCGTCCCGCCTTTATGCCACGGAATCAGACGCGGAAGCTGCCCACCATGGCGTTCAGGGAGTTGGCCAGCTGCGCCAGTTCGTGGCTGGAAGCGCTGGTCTGGCTGGCCCCGGCGGACGAACGCACCGACAGGTCGCGGATGTTCACCAGGTTGCGATCCACCTCGCGGGCCACTTGGGCTTGCTCCTCGGCGGCGCTGGCGATCACCAGGTTGCGCTCGTGGATTTCATGCACCGAGGCGGTGATGGTCTGCAGCGCTTCACCAGCCCGCTCCGCCAGTTGCAAGGTCTGCGCGGTGCGGTTGGAGCTGGCCTGCATCGAGTCCAGGGCCTGGGTCGAGCCGTCGCGCATGCCCTGGACCATCTGTTCGATTTCCTGGGTGGACTGCTGGGTGCGATGGGCCAGGGCCCGTACTTCGTCGGCAACCACGGCAAAGCCGCGGCCGCTTTCCCCGGCGCGGGCGGCTTCGATGGCGGCGTTGAGGGCCAGCAGGTTGGTCTGCTCGGCGATGGCGCGGATTACCTCCAGCACTTTGCCGATGTCTTGGGACTGGTTGGCCAGGGACTGCACCAGTTCGCCGGTGTGACGCACGTCACCGGCCAGGGCACCGATGGCGTCCACGGTTTCGCTGACCCGCTCCTGGCCGGCCTGGGCCGATGCGCTGGACTGACGGGTGGCATCGGAGGTGGACACGGCGTTGCGCGCCACTTCTTCCACGGCGCTGGTCATCTGGTTGACCGCCGTAGCCGCCTGTTCGATTTCATTGTTTTGCTGTTGCAGGCCCTGGCTGCTGTCCAGGGTCACCGCGTTCAATTCCTCGGCGGCGCTGGCCAGTTGGCTGGCGGAACCGCTGATGCCCTGCAGCGTGTCGCGCAGGGTCTGTTGCATGCTGGCCAGGGCCTTGAGCAAGCGGCTGACTTCGTCCTGGCCGTGGGTATCGATGGGTTGGGTCAGGTCGCCCTTGGCCACGCTTTCCGCGGCTTCCACGGCCTGGCCCAGGGGGCGCACGATGCTGCGGGTCAGGAGCATGGCCAGGGCCACTGTGGCCAGGGCCGCGAGGGCGATAAACAGGCTGACGATGGTCCGCGAGCGGGCATAGTGCTCGGCGGATTTCTGACTCTCGGCGGCCACTTGCTGGGCGAACAGTTGGGCCAGGTCGCCCAGTTGCTTGCCCGAGCCGTCGACCACGGTCTTCATGTCCACCAGCAGCAGTTTGCTCAACTCGTCGCGCTTGCCCTGGTCGGCCAGGGTGAAGGACTGGGCGATGCCCTGGCGGTAAGCGGCGAAGGTGGTCTTGAACTGCTCATACAAGGCCCGGGCCTCGGGGGTGGTGACCAGGCGCTCGTAGGCGCTGATTTTCTCGCTCAGCTCTTTGTCCCGGGTGTCCATCTGGCTGCGGTACTGAGGAACGTTCTTCGGGTCCTGGTCCAGGGCCATGCGCAGGGAGATGGTGCGAATGCGCAGCATCAGCTCGCGGATTTCGTCACCGCCACGAATGCTCGGCAGCCATTGGTTTTCCACGGCGATCTCGCTGTCGCGGATGCTCGACATCTGGCCCAGGGCAAACACCCCCAGCAGGGCCACCAACACCGCAATCAAAGCGAAACCCAGGGCGGCGCGTGGGGCGATATTCAGTTGGCGAAGAAACATGCGATGGCCTTTTTTGTTCTGTGGGCAGATGAAGGAGGACCGGGTTCGGCAGCGGCCACTGGCAGGCTATCGGCTGGTTATCGTACGACTTGAGGTGGTGCGTGGCCGGTGTTCGGGGAACTCCCTGGCCGCGATCGAATCTGTTCGCAGGCACGTGCGCGGATAGGCTAAAGTCCGCGCCTTCAGGATGATCAGCTCAGGTAACAGGCTCATGATGGCGCTTTTTCTACGGCACTCCCGTTTAGGGTGGCTGGCGGTTTTTCTCGGTGCGTGGCTCACCGCGACCTTGGCGCTGGCGGACAGCGCGCCGCCCCCGGGCCTGGCCAATGTGCCGTTGAACCAGCGGGTCATCGACCTGACCCAGACCCTGGATGCCGCCACCCGCGAGCGTCTGTCCCAGCAGCTCGCCGCCCTGGAACAACGCAAGGGCGCGCAGGTCGCCGTGATGCTGGTGTCCAGCACCGATGGGCAGAGCATCGAGGATTACGCCAATACCCTGTTCCGCGCCTGGCAACTGGGGCGCAAGGACATCAACGACGGCGTGCTGCTGTTGGTGGCCAAGGATGATCGCAAGATGCGCATCGAAGTCGGTTATGGCCTCGAAGGGGTGGTCACCGACCTGTTGGCCGACCGAATCATCCGTGAACACATGACCCCCGCGTTCCGCCAGGGCGACTTTGCCGGCGGCATCGAACTGGCGGTCAACGCCTTGGTGTTGCTGGTGGAGGGCGGCGAGTTGCCCGAGGTGGCCCCCGAGCCCCTGCCGAAGACCCTGTATGCGGTGATCCTGGCGATTGTCCTTGGCGCTATTGCCGGGCCGTTGCTGGCGGCGGGCAAATTGTCCTGGCGCTGGGCCCTGTTTGCGGTGTTGGCGATGACTGTCGGGTCGGTGCTGCTGGTGGGGGGCAAGGATTGGCCGGCGCTGTTGCTGCTGGTGCCGGTGTGCATGCTGGTGGGCGGCGCCACCTTTGCCGGTCTGTGGCAGGCGCCCAAACTGTTCTTCGCCGTGCTCGGCTTGCTGGCCTACATCGGCGTGCTGACCCTGATCAATCACTTTGTGGGCGGCGTGTCCTTTATCTATGGCCTGGTGCTGCCGCTGGCCGGGCTGATGCTGATCGGCGGGTACTGGTTGTTGTATCGGATCATGCGCAACACCTACGAAAACGACCGTGCCAGCTTTTTCATTCGCCTGTGGATCCTGCTCGGGGTTTACCTGGTGCTGGGCTTCTTGAGCATGTTACGCAACGGCGCGATGGCTTGGGTGGTGGTCCTGCCGTTCTGCTCCATTGTCGCGTTCTTCATCTTCCTGATGGGCAAAGGCTCCTCCGGCTCCGGCTCGGATGATTCCTCAAGCTCAGGGTCCAGCTCGGGCTCGAGTTCCAGTTCGAGCTCCAGCAGCTCTTCCGGGGGCGGCGGCTCCAGCGGTGGCGGCGGGTCTTCGGGGAGTTGGTGAGCCCGCAGCCTGTCAGCCAGCATCGGGGGCGGCCCCTTGCCGCGATTGATCGGATGAATCCCATGCCAAAACAACTGCTGTTCCTCCCGGGAGCCTCGGGTAATACCCACTTCTGGGAGCCGGTGGCCCAGCGCCTTGCACACCCTGCGGAACGCGTGCACGTCGGCTGGCCGGGGTTCGGCTCGGTGCCTGCGGAGGCAGCAGTGAACGGTATCGATGACCTGGTGGCGCGGGTGGTGGCGCAGATTGATCGGCCGACGGCATTGATCGGTCAGTCCATGGGCGGGGTGATCGCGTTGTTGGCGGCCTTGCAGCGGCCGCAGTGGGTGACGCACCTGGTGCTGACGGTGACCTCGGGCGGCCTGGATATGAGCGATCTGGCCGCCGAGGACTGGCGGGAGGGCTATCGCGCCGGCTACCCGGCGCTGCCCCACTGGTTCGCCGATTATCAGGTCGACCTCAGCGACCGCCTGGGCAGCGTGCAGGCACCGAGCCTGTTGCTCTGGGGCGACGCCGACCCCCTCAGCCCGGTGGCTGCGGGTCAGCGTCTGGCGGCCCTGTTGCCACGGGCTGAGCTGCGGGTGCTGGCCGGCGGCGATCATGATCTGGGTTGCACGCTGGCCGATGACATCGCGCCGCTGATCGACGCCCACCTGGCGCGTTAGCCGGGGCGGTTCAGCGCGGAAGGGGGAGAGGCGTGCCAGATGTGCTTGAGGTGTTGCTCGATGCAGGCCCGGGCGTCGGGGGCTGCTAGGGGACGGTCACGCGGCGCACTCCAGGCCCCAGCGGGCGCTGGTCCTGGAGTCGCGTAGGGGCTGCGGTCAGACTTTTTCGCGGATCAGCGGTGCCCACTCGCCCTTGCTCAACAGTTGCTGGGAGAACTTGCCTTCCTTGGAACCCTTGGCGTTTTCGTCGAGGTTCAAGGTCGCCAGGTTAATGGTGCTGGCAAAGTTTTCCTGGGTCAGGAAGTACTGGCGATTGAGGCTGTTGACTTCCTTGGCGTCGATTTTCACGAAGTCGATCGCCGCTTCCACGAACTGCTGGGACACATCCTTGAGGGCTTCATCGCTGTTGAGCAGAGCGGTGAGCTGTTCAGTGTCCTTGGCGCTCAGGTTGCCGGTAGGGTCGAGCACCACCAGTTCGCCCTTGGCGTCGACGCTGAAGCCGAAATCCTTGCTGGCCAGGTCGGGGTTGGTGTCTTTGAGGGTGGTCTTGAAGTTGTCGAACAAGGTCTTGAGGCGGCTGTTGACCAGCTCCAGGTTGGCTTGTTTTTCCTCGTACTCGGCCGAGGGTTCCTTGACTTCGCGGGTGTCGGTGTTGGGCACCACTTGCTCGATGACTTCCATGGCGGCCTGCTGGATAGCGGCGTCCGCGAGCTTGGTGCTTAGGGCGTTGGAAGGCTGGTTGATGGTGGTCTTGGAAGACGGGGCTACCAGGGATTCCATGGAAACTCGGTACTGGCCCGTGGTTCTAATATCCATTTCAGTGCGTCCATTTCTGTAGGGGGTACAGGTTTGTAACGGCCGCGATACGCAGAACTTGATAGCTGCCCGCACTTTGTTGGTGCGGGCGTGTCACTGAATGTTGCGAGGTGCGCGTCGAACCCCGGTAGTCAGAAGTCGATGGTGGCGCTCAGGCGTGCGCTCAACGGTGCGCCCTGGAACAGGTAGCCATCGCCCAAGTACTCGCCCACGTCCCGCCAGTAACGCTTGTCGAACAGGTTGTCCACGGTCAACCGGAACACCGTGTCGTAGCCCTCGATTCGTGTGCTGTAGCGGCTGCCCACATTGAAGATGGCGTAGGCGCCGGTCTGCACCTCGCCCTGGCGGTTGGCGTATTTGCGGCCGCTGTATTGCACCCCGCCGAGCAAGGCCAGGCCGTCGAAGCCGGGCAGGGCGTAGTCGCCGTAGAGGCTGGCCCGCAGCTTGGGCACGTTGAGCGCCTGGTGGCCTTCATAGGCCGCGGTGCCGCTGCCGCTGACCCGGGCACGGATCGCCGCGACGCTGGCCGAGACCTGCAGGCGCTGGGTCGCCCAGCCGTTGGCCGAGAGCTCCAGCCCGGTGTTTTTCTGCTCGCCTTGCTGCACGTAAGTGAAGACCCCGGCGTCATCGGGCCTGGCGTACTGGTTGGCCTGGCGCATCTGGAACAGTGCGGCAGCCAGGCTCAGGCGTTGCCAGTCGTACTTGACCCCGGCCTCGATCTGCCGCGACACCGTGGGCGCAAGCATCTGCCCCGGGTTGCTGGCAAACCACGGCGCCGTGCCGCCCAGGGACAGGCCCTTGCTGTAGCGGGTGTACAGCGACAGGTTGGCCAACGGCTTGTAGATCAGCGCCGCTTGCGGCAGGAACACATAGCGTTGGGTGTGGCGGTCGCTCTGGCCTTGCTCATCGAAGGCTTCCTCGTCGAGGCGCACTTCGCGGCCGCCGATCAGGGTCTGCCACTGTTCGTTGAAGCTGATCAGGTCATTGGCGAACAGCCCGTACTGGCGGCTGTCCAGGCGCCGGTGGGAAGGGTTGAGGGCACCGCTGTAGCGGGCCAGGTCCTCGGGTTCGCTGTAGATGTTGCCGCTGCCGAGCCATTCGTTGACGTCCTTGCGCTTGTCCACCACCCGGCGCGAGGCGCTGGTACCCAGGGTCAACTGGTGCTCCAGGGAACCGGTGCTGAAGCGCCCGTCGAGACTGGCCTGGAGTTCGTCGTTGCGCCGGGTGTCGTCGGGGCTGCGGAAGTCGTAGATGTCGTAGTTGCCTTCAGGGCTGAAGCTGTTGCCCAGCGCACCGCCGCCGCCCCAGGCAAAGGAGCTGTAGTCGTCGATCACCACCTGGCTGCGGGCGGCGCTGAGGCTGCCTTGCCACTGTTCGTTGAAGCGGTACTGGAACAGGCCGTTGAGGTTCAGTGCATCGCTGCTCACCGGCTTGGAACCGCTCTGGTGGGCCAGGAGTTTTTTCGGCGAGGCGTGGTGCGGCAGTTCGTTGCCGCCGAGCAATTGGTAGCCCGGCACCGAGCGTTGCTCCTTGGCCTGGTACTCGGCGTCCAGTTGCAGCAGGGCGTCGGGGCTGATGTTCCAGTCCAGGGCGATGGAGGCGAAGTCCCGCTGGCCGTTGGCGTGTTCCACATAGGAATGCAGGTCTTCGTGGGCCAGGTTGACTCGCAGCCCCAGTTGCTGTTCGGCGCCGAACCAGCCGCCGACATCGGTGGCCAGGTAGCCGCTGCCGCGGTCGTCGGTGGACAGGGTCACCGAGCGCACCTCGGCCGGGCGCTTGGTCACGTAGTTGACCAGGCCGCCGGGTTCGCTGATGCCGCTTTGCATGCCCGACAAGCCCTTGAGCAGTTCCACCCGCTGCTTGTTTTCCAGGGCCACGTTCTGTTCGCCGGCGATGGTCCGGCCGTTGATCTTGTAGCTGCTGGCGGCGTTCAGGGAAAAACCGCGGACCACGAAATTCTCGTAGTAACCCACCGGCGCATAGCTGTCGCCCACCGAGGCGTCGTTTTTCAGCACCTCGCTGAGCAGGCGTGCCTGCTGGTCCTTGATCTGGGCGTCGTTGATCACCGCGATGGACGCCGGGGTGTCGAGCAGCGGCGCGTCGCCGAAACCGCTGAGCGTGGTGCTCTCGGCCCGGTAGCTGGTGGAGGTGTCGTCGCCGACCACGGCGGTGGCCGGCAGCTCCTGGGTGTCGGCCCGCAGTTCGGGGGTGGCGCCAAGCAGGGCCAGGGTCAATAGGTTGAACGCGAACCGGGGGGCGGTCCGTGCCGCCAGGGAAGTCCGGTCAAACATAGCCATGCAACGCTCCTTGAAATGCCATCCGGGTCGGGGCCGGGCCCGAGCAGGGGGCGCCGGGGGCCGCCATCATACAGAAGAGCAGGACGCCGGGTGGCAGGCGCATCGGCGCACCCGGGCCAAACCCGGGCGCGTGGGGCCGTCAGAACAGTTTGGCCAGGCGCAGGTTGAGCCGGGCCTGTTCCTTGAAGCCCTGTTCCACCTGGATGTCGCGGCCCAGCTCGACCTGCACCTGCACCGACGGCGTGAGCATCTGGGTCAGCATGCCGCGCACGTAGGTGGTGCCGAGGCGGTCGTCCTGGTCGGCGCCGGCCACCGTGCTTTGCGCGCCTTCAATGCGGCCGACGCCGACCGCCACCCGGGTCTGGGGCGAGAGTTTGTAGCTCAGGTGGGCCTGGTATTCGTAGCGCGCCTGTTGCTTCTGGGTCACGCCGGCGGGGCCGAAGTCGTTGTTGTGGCTGAACCAGGACACATCCGCCGCGGTGTCCAGGGCCCAATGCTCATCGAAGTGGTGGATGTACACCGCTTGCAGCAACAGGCGCCAACGGTTTTCCCCCAGGTTCAGGGCGTCGTCACGGTCGTAGCTGCCGGTGGGCAGGTAGACAAAGGGTGCGATGGAAACCACGTCCTTGTGCGCGGTGTCCAGGGTCCACTTCACCGGCACCCCGAGGATCAGGTCACCCACGCCGGTGGTCTGGCCCAGGGCGCTGGCGTCGCCGGACGCGTGCAGGTGGCCGTACGGCAGGATGAACTGCGGTTCCACCGAGACGTTGTCGCCGACATTGAAGGCGTGGATGTAACGCAGCAGGCTGACATCAGTCTTGAGCTTGAAGCGGTCCGAGACCTTGTCGCCGTTCTGGTAGAAGTCCGAGCTTTGCGCGTGTTGCAGGTACAGCAGCAGGGCATTGGCATCCGGCGGCAGCGGTTCATAGTCCCCGGCACTGATTTCCAGGGCCTGGGCCGACGTCGCGGCGAGGCACAGGGCAATGGTGGAGCACAGGGCAACAGCGGGGGACGGGGTGCGCGACAGTTTGGGCATGGCGAAAATCCTGGCGTGGGTGAGCCGCCGGCAGGGGCCGGCGGCAAGCGGGTTTCTAGGCGCGACTCGGTAGGGTGTTCAGCGGCCCAGCAGGCCGCTGTTCGGGTGGCAGTTCAGGTACTCGAAAAACTGCGCCTGGGGCGGGATCACCGCGACCTCGTGGTACAGCCGCAACTGGACCTGGAAGTTCAGGGCCTGCACGTAGCGCATGAAGCCGCCGAAGATCGCCACATGGGTCGGGTGGGTCTTGGCCCAGCGCTCCAGGTTGCCCAGCTCGTCGAAGTAGGCGAGGCCGAAGGTCTTCTCCAGCGGTGCGCCACTGAGCGGGTCCAGCACCTGCATAAAGCGGCAATTCAGGCAGCCGATCTCGGCCCCCTGATCCCGCAGGAAGTGCATGCCGGTTTCCAGCACTGGCTGGATGTCCCCCAGGTACAGCGCCCGCTCCCGGTCGGTGGTGGCGCTCCAGTCCTGGCCCGAGCGGATCAGGCACAGGTTGTCCCGGCCGCGCACGCGCCGCCGTGGGCTGTCGTGCAGCGGCTCGGGCGACGTTTCGGCTGTCAGGCCACCGGCCAGGGCATCGACCTGGGCGATGGGCAAGCGGTCCCGGGCGCTGCCCCAGTAACCGTGTTCGACAATCGGTGCGCTCAGGTGGCTGGCCAGATGGCCTACGCCCTCCGGCACCCCGACGGAGGAAAACAGCGTTTCGAAGCGGTCGGCCGTGGGGCACACCACTTCAAGGAACCAGCCCAACTCGCCATGCTCGCGTTCCGGCGCCTGCCACCATTGGGCAAAACCCGAGGTCTGGCGCCATTGGTCAAAGGCCTCGACATCGGCCCAGTAGGCGATGGCGATGCAGGTGTTGTAGCCCTGCGGGTCGACGCACTGGGCGGCGTCCCAATGCACAGGGCCAGCGGTGGCGGCGAAGCGCTCGGTGATCGGCGCCAGGTCGCTCAGGGCCACGGCGCCTTGTCGTTGTACGCCGAAGTAGGCCATCACCAGTTGGCCGATCAACGGGTCGAAACGTGCGGTCCAGGCAGGGAAGGGTGGCTGGTACTGCTCGGGGGTGGCGCTGTCACGCCGGTGCGGTTGGCGCAAGGCTTCAGGGATCGCGGATTCCACGTTACACCTCGCCGATGAGGGGGCTGGTATGGGCCGGTTCGCCCGGGCTCGCCTCCAGCTCCGGCGCCGGGGTGGCGCTGGGCAGGCTGAATTCCACCAGGCAGCTGTTGGCGGTGCGATTGAGCATCAGTCGGGTCACGTCCGGGCGCGAGTAATGGCCCACCGGGTCGGCGGCGGCCTTGGCGTAGATCAGTGCCGCCGGGTCGAGGGTGGCGTACAGCAGGCCTTCTTCATGCTCCCCCAGGGGCGTGGCCAGGTCGCTGCCGTCCGGGCCGAAGATCCGTGCGTGGCCACCACCGGCCTGGAGCAGGCTGTGCTTGGCTTCGGTGTCGCACAGCAGGTCGATCATCGCCGGCGAGACCACGGCGCAAGGGGCCAAGACAAAGCACTGGCCTTCCACGGCGTAGACCCGCGAGGCGGCGATGTTCACTTCAGGGCCCAGGGCCTGGGTGGCCTGGCGGTAGGCGCTGAAGCTGGGCCAGGCGGCAACGTGGATCTGCTCGTTCTGGGCATACAGGGCGTACTTGGAGAGCGGCTGCAGGTGTTCCCAGCAGCACAGCGCGCCCAATACCCCCAGGGGCGTGTCGAAGGTGCGCAGGGACGAGCCGTCGCTTTCACCGAACAGGGTGCGTTCCACGTGGGTGGCCTTGAGCTTGCGCCGCACGCCCACGGTCTGGCCCTGGTCGTCGATGATCCACTGGCCGATGTACAGGCTGCCGTTGACCCGTTCACTGTGCCCCAGTACCACGTAGATACCGGCCTGGCGTGCCGCGTCGCTGATGCGCCGGGCTTCGGGGCTGTCCAGTACCAGGGAGTTCTGGTGATAACGGTGCACCAGGGGCATGTGCCAGGCCGGGGCGTCGAGCCAGAGGAACCACGGGTAGCCGGGGATCCAGGTTTCCGGGAAGGCGATCAACTGGGCGCCGTTGGCGGCGGCCTCGTCGATCAGGGCAATGGTTTTCTGCACCCCGGCTTCCAGGTCGAGGAAGGCGGGAGCGGCTTGCACACAGGCGACTTTCAACGGTTTTTGCATGGCGATGGACTCAGGCGGTTGCGGTGAGCAAAAGCCTAAGGCGCTTGTTTGCCGGGCCATTAGGACCCAGAGGAAGCGATACTTGTCCGCCAGGGTTCAGGCCTTGAGGCTGGTGCCGGAATTGCATCGAAAACCGCTGAAAGCCCCCGCCGAGCAGGTCGAGCAACATGAGTACCGCGTTTGATACCAACAGCGTCGAGCCCCGCCATCGCCTGGATTACTGGCAGCAAGTGGTGTGCAGCACCTTTGTCGAGCTCGACTGCAACTTCCCCAATCGCGAACAGTTCCATGGCCATTTGCAGGCCCATGAAGTGGGCGGTCTGTCACTGGTGGAGGTGTCTGCGTCGGAGCAGAGCGTGGTCCGCGACGCTCGGCGCATTGCCCGCGGCGACCAGGAACGGGTGCTGCTCAGCCTTGCCCATGAGGGCCGTGCCCAGGTGTTGCAGGAGGACCGCCGGGCCTTGCTGGATGTGGGCGGTTTTGCCATCTACGACACCCGGCGTCCCTATGAATTGCACTTTGATGGGGCGTTCCGCCAGACCGTGGTGCAGATTCCCCGGGCCAGCCTGCACCAGCGCCTGGGTAACATCGAGTACCTGACCGCGTTACCCCTGTCACGGAACAACCCATTGGATCGGCTGGTGTTCGACTTCTTTGCCGGCCTCTCCCGGCTTGACGGGCAACTGGCTGAGGCGCAGCAATTGCGCCTGGCCGAGCAGGGCCTGGACCTGCTGGCCATGGCCTTGTGCGAGCGCGGCAAAGGCCAGGTGCAGCCCGGGTCGCGGCGCACCGCCTTGCTGTTTCGGATCAAGGACCATATCCAGGCGCGGTTGGCCGATAGCGACCTGAGCCTGGGGGGCGTCAGTGCCCATTTCGGCATCAGCTCGCGCTACACCAACAGCCTGTTCCAGCAGGAGCAGACGTCCTTCGGCCGCTACCTGCTGGCGGCGCGGTTGCAGCGCTGTGCCCGCGACCTGCGAGAGCCGGCCCTGGCTGGCGCGCAGATCAGCGAAATCGCCTACCGCTGGGGTTTCAGCGACATGGCGTACTTCAGTCGGGTGTTCAAGGCAAGGTTCGACTGCTCGGCCCGCGACTACCGTCGCCGCGAGCCCGGCGGCTAAGGCGCGCCGCCGGCAGATGCCGGGCCTGAAGGGATCAGGCCCGGGCGGGGGGCTGTCTTAGAGTTTGAACTTGGCCACCAGGGCGTTGAACGACACCGCCAGGCGCGACAGGTCTTGGCTCGAGGCGCTGGTCTGGTTGGCGCCCGCAGCGGTCTGGGTCGACAGGTCCTGGATGTTCAGCAGGTTGCGGTCCACTTCACGGGCCACTTGGGCCTGCTCTTCGGAGGCCGAGGCAATCACCAGATTGCGCTCGTTGATGGTCGAGACCCCGGCGTTGATCTTCTCCAGCGCCGCCCCGGCATGTTCCGCCAGGCCTTGGGTCTGGGTCGCCAGCGCCAGGCTTTTGCCCATGGCTGCCACGGCACCGTCGGCCCCGGACTGCACGGTGCCGATCATGCCTTCGATCTCCACGGTGGATGCCTGGGTGCGATGGGCCAGGGCCCGCACTTCGTCCGCCACCACGGCAAAACCACGGCCTTGCTCACCGGCACGGGCGGCTTCGATGGCGGCGTTGAGGGCCAGCAGATTGGTCTGGTCGGCGATGCTGCGAATCACTTCCAGGACCTTGCTGATCTGCCGGATGTTGTCGGCGAGCACGGTCACCGCCTGGTTGGAACCGGTGATCTCGCTGACCATGTGGCCGATGCCCTTGACCGTTTCCTGAACCTGGGACTGGCCTTGTTGGGCGTCGTCGCTGGCGGTGCGCGAGGCTTCGGAGGTGGACACGGCGTTGCGCGCCACTTCTTCCACGGCGGCGGTCATCTGGTTGACCGCCGTGGCTGCTTGCTGGATTTCATCGTTCTGGCGGGTCAGGCCGCGGGTGCTTTCTTCGGTGACCGCGCTCAGTTCTTCGGCAGCCGAGGCCAATTGGTCCGAGGCGCTGGCGATCTGCTGAATGGTGGTCTTCAAACCGTTCTGCATGCCGGCCAAGGCATTGAGCAACTGCCCGGCTTCGTCGTGGCGGTCGCTGCTGATGTGGCGGGTCAGGTCGCCTTCGGCAATCTGTTCGGCGCAGGACACCGCCAGGGCCAGGGGACGGGTGATCATGCGGGTGATCAGGATGCCCAGGGCGATGGCCACCAGGAACGCCAGGATGATGCCCACCAACAGTGACACGGAAGCAGTCTGCTTGAGGTCGTCGGCGGCCTGGGCGCCTTCACGGATCTGTCGGTTATTGGAATCGATCATCACCCGCAACAGGCTCCGGGCCTCGCGGAAGTCGGCGATGTTGCTGCCGTTGAGCAGCACGCGGGCCTGTTCGAAGTTCTTGCTGTCGAGCAGCTCGACGATTTTCTTCGAGCTGGCGATGTAGCCCGGCCAGATGCCGTCGAGCTTGTCGCCGGCGGCGCGTTCGTCATCTTCCAGCGGCGTGGCGCGGTACGTCTTGTAGGCCTTCAACGCGTTGTTCAAGTCGCTTTCCAGGGACTCGTGCAAACGTTTGTTTTCCGTGGCGTCCAATTCGCCGCTGTGGGTGTCCACCAGGCGGTACAGGCCACGGTTGTGGGCGGTCAGGCTGCCCAGGGTCTCGGCGGTATTGGCCACCGACACCAGGTTGTTGGAGAAGGTCAGCGACAGGGCGGTTGCCAGTTTGTTGATGCCCAGCATGCCGCCGGCGCCGATCAGCAGGGTGATCAGGGCACAGAGGACAAACGCGGTGAGCAGTTTGGTGGAGAACTTGAAGCGGTTGAGAAGGGACATGGGCAACACTCAGCGGTCTGGATGGCGGCCAGATGATTGGCAGCAAAGGGGGAGTCAGGGGGCGATGATGTCATAGTGACACTGCTGCGCTGAAGCGGTTCATCTTTTCTCACCGATTTTTTCTGCTTGGGTTCACAGGTGTCGCTCGCCCCTCAGGCGGGGGCTTGAGGGGGCGAGGGGGTTCCGCCTGCCGAGCTTATTCCAACCCCTGAAGAACCTGATCCAGGGTGTCGACCAGCAGGTCGCAGTGTTCGCGTTCGAAGATCAGTTGCGGGCGGATTTTCAGGATGTTGGCGTGGGGGCCGGCGGCGCTGAGTAACACGCCGCGTTCGCGCAGGCCGTTGACCACCCGTGTCGTCTGCTCGCTGGCCGGGGTCTGGCTGGCGCGGTCGCTGACCAGTTCCACGCCGAGGAACAGGCCGGCGCCGCGCACGTCGCCGATCAGCGGGTGGCGGTGGGCCAGGGCCTCGAAGCGGCTTTTCAGGTAGGCGCCCTGGGTGGCGCAGTTGTGCAGCAGGCCTTGCTCCTGGATCACGTCCAGCACCGCGTTGGCGGCGGCGCAGGACACCGGGTTGCCGCCAAAGGTATTGAAATAGCGCGCGGTACGGCCGAACTCGGCAATCACCTCGGCACGCATCACCGCAGCGGCGATTGGCTGGCCGTTGCCCATGGGTTTGCCCAGGGTGACGATGTCCGGGGCCAGGCCGTGGCGTTCAAACCCCCACATCTGCGCGCCGGTGCGGCCGAAGCCCGATTGCACTTCATCGGCGATGTACAGCAGGCCTTCACGGCGGGCCAGGGCCACGGCTTCGGCCATAAAACCCGGCGGGTCGGCGAACACCCCGTCACTGGCGAAAATACCGTCCAGCAGCAGGGCCGCCGGCTGGATGCCGTGGGCCCGCAGGTCGTCGATGGCCGCTTGCACGTCCTCGGCAAAGATCCGGCTGACATTCTCTGCCCCCAGGCGATAGGCGTCGGGGGCCCTGACGGTGCGCACGTTGGTCCCCAGGGGCACGCCGGCGCCGAGGGACGGCGAGGCTGCGGCGATCTGTTCGGTGACCCCGTGGTAGGCCAGCTGGGTGACGATCAGGCCGCTGCCGCCGGTGTGGTGGCGGGCGATGCGCAGGGCCAGGTCGTTGGCCTCGCTGCCGGAGCAGGTGAACATCACGTGTTGCAGGTCGGCGGGAAAGGTCGCCAGGAGTTTTTCCGCGTAATCGAGGATGCCTTCGTGCAGGTAGCGGGTGTGGGTGTTGAGCACCTGGGCCTGGGCACTCAGGGCCTGTACCACTCGGGGGTTGCAGTGGCCCACGGAGGCGACGTTGTTGTAGGCGTCCAGGTAGCGTTTACCCTGGGCATCGTAGAGCCAGACGCCGTCACCGCGCACGATGTGCAGTGGGCGTTCGTAGAACAGCCGGTAGGCCGGGCCCAACAGGCGCTCGCGGCGCTCGATCAACGCCCGTTCGGCGGCGGGCAGGCGGTCGGCGTCGGCGGCGGTGAAACCATTGAGCATGGTCATTGCGGGGTCTCCTGTTGGCAGGCTTGACGGATCTGTTGTTGGGCCACGTCCCGGGGCAGGGCGGCGAACCCGCGCAGGCCGCGCCAGGCCGCGGGGGCATTGCGCAGGATGTAGGCGCGGTTCTCCGGGTACAGCGAGGCGCGCCAGTGGGTGATGGCCACGGTCATCACCAGGCGTGCGGCGATCAAGTCGAACAGCAGTAGCTGTTCCTGTTCTTCCAGCGGGCAGACTCGGTGATAGGCGCCGATCAATTCACAGGCCGGGGCCAGCGGGTTGTCTTCGCTGCCTAGTTGGTAGGCGGCGGCAACCGCGAGGTCGTTGATCAGCGGCGCGTGCACCATGTCGCCGAAGTCGATGATGTTGCGGATCAGTTCGTCCTGGCCCTGGTCGACTATGACGTTGTGCAGGTTCAGGTCGTTGTGGATCACCTGGGCCCGCAGGCCCTTGAGCCGGGGCTCGGCATGCTGGCGGAAGTTGTCGAAGAAGTGCTGGGCCAGGCGCTGTTCCTCGGGGTCCTGGATGTACTGCACCAGATCCCCCAGACGCCCGCAGTGCTTGATGTCCCACAGCAGTTCATGACCGGCCGCAGGGTGGAAAAAACCGCGCAAGGCCAGGCCCAGGCGGGCCAGGTGGGTGCCCAGGGCAATGCGCAGTTCGCGGCTGGGCTCGCTGACCCGGACCAGGGGCCGGCCCGGGGCAAAGGACAGCAGGCGGGCCAGGACCCGGTCGCTGCCCAGTTCGACCCAGACCTGATAGTCACCGTTGAGGGCCGGGTAAATGCGTTGCACCGGCAGGCTCGGGTCGCAGGCGAGGATGTGCAGCAGCGCGCGGTTCTGGAAGTCCGCGACCTCGGGATCTTCCACCGGGTTGGAGAGTTTCAGCAGCCATTGGCCGCCATCGGCGTCGTGCAGGTGAAAGTTCAGGTCTCGTTCGCCGGCCAGGCGTTCGGCCCGGGCCTGCAGGCCGAAATGGCTCAGGGCCACGGCTTCGGCCTGTTGCTCGGTGGCCTCGGCGACGGCGGCACTGAGCAGTGCATCAGGGCTGGCGGGGGTAGGGCGGGTCAGGGCATTCACGGTGGCGACAACCTCATGGGAGGGCAGCGAGAACCCCGGGGCGGGCCTCAAGACGATGACGCGACCATAGGGCAGAAATGGCCCTAGGCTTTATAGCCAGATGTGTTTTTTTGATAAGGCCAGTTTTGGCGGTGCAAAAGGGGCTGACAACCCCGGTTGCCGGCTTTAGTCTGCGAGCCTTCCTCCTGCCACCACTGGGCGCCGCCTATGCCTTCGCTGCTTCACGACCTGCTGATCGGCACGCTTGAACGGGGCTCCGAGCTGAGCCTGCAGCGGCAGATTTGCCAGGTGATCCAGGCGTCGATCCTGCAAGGCCACTTGCCGGTGAATTACAAGATGCCCTCGACCCGGGCCCTGGCCGAGCAACTGGCGGTGTCGCGCATCACCGCGGCCCTGGCGTATGAGCGGCTGACCGACGAGGGCTACCTGTACACCCGTCCCGGTAGTGGCACCTTTGTCGCCGACACGCTGCCCCAGGGGTATGACCCGCGGCAGGCCCCTGTCGTGGCCGGCGCTGAAGCCGAGGCGTTGCTGTCTCGACGTGGCGCGGGGATCACCGCCCGGGTCACGGCGCTGGCGCAGTCCGGCGGGGCCTTTGTACCGGGGGTGGCGGATGCCGAGGCGTTTCCGTTCCACATCTGGCGGCGCCTGCAAAACCGCTATTACCGCAAGCACCCCAGTGCCTTGAGCGGTTACGTCGAGCAGGGTGGTTATCGCCCCTTGCGCGAGGCCTTGGCGGCGTACCTGTATGCCTCGCGGGCGGTGAAATGCACGGCGGCGCAGGTCATCGTCACCCAGGGCACCCACCAGTCCCTGGACCTGATTGCCCGGCTGTTGACCGACCCCGGTGACCGGGTGCTGGTGGAGACGCCGACCCATTGGGGCGCACCGGTGGTGTTCGCGGCCGCCGGCCTGCAACTGATGCCCCTGGAGGTGGATGCGGATGGCGCCTGCTTGCCCGAGGACTGCTCGGCGCCGGCGCCGCGCTTTGCCTTTATCACACCGTCGCACCAGTACCCCAGCGCCAGCATCATGAGCCTGCAGCGGCGCCGAGAGTGGCTGGCCTTGGCCGAGGCTCGCAAGCTGTGGGTGCTGGAGGACGACTACGACAGCGAGTTCCGCTACGACATCGAGCCGCTGCCCTCGCTGCAGGGCCTGGACCGCCATCAGCGGGTGATTTACCTGGGCACCTTCAGCAAGGTCACCTTCCCGGGGATGCGCCTGAGTTACCTGGTGCTGCCCGAGGCCTTGGCGACGGCGTTCAGCCAGGGCCTGACCCAGCTCTACCGCCCGGGTTTCCTGCCGATCCAGGCAGCCATGGCGGACTTTATGCGCGAGGGCCATTTCGCCCGGCATATCCGCAAGATGCGAGCGGTCTACGCGGCCCGTCGCAGCCTCTTGCAGCGCTGCCTGAAGGCCAGTTTTGGCGACGCCGTGAGTTTTTCCTCCGGGCAGGCGGGGCTGCACCTGGCGGTGACCCTGGGCACACCGGCCTGCGTGCAACGGATGATCGAACGGGCGCCGGAACACGGCCTGACCTTGCGCGGCAGCTATCACCTGGACCCGCAACGTGGCCATGACGCTCTACTGGTGCTGGGCTACGGCGGGGTCAAGGACAGCGAGATCGAAGCGGCGGTGGGGCGCTTGAAAACCTTGTATGAGCAGGTGCGGCAGGCCGATGCCGTTGACGGATGCCCTGCATGACGCTGATCGACATACCGGGACTTTGCTTTAGGATAGGCGGCTCTTTTTTTGGCCCACAGGGAGTAATGGCTGGATGAACGACTTTGATTTTGCTCAATTGCAGGCCGACCTTGAGGTCGCGGCACGGGTGGCCCTGGCGCAGATCGCCAGTGAGCACCCTGACGAAACCCTCTGCAGCTTTGCCCTGTACAGCGACGGTGACGCGATGACCGCCTGCGTCGCCATCAACACCTTGAGCCACCTGCAGCGCCACCAGGCGGAAAACCCCGACGACCAGGCGTACTACAAGTTTTCTCCGGCGGAATGGCACTTCGAGGGCGAGGGCGCCGATCACGAGATCGAGCAGATCTGCACGCGGTTGCGGGAGCGGGTACTGGCCACCGAAGACGACCCCGATTTTGATGCGTTCCGCGAGCGCGTGTACCAGACCTGTGTCCAGGTCCTGGACAACCTGCGCAACCAGGGCGTGTTCGCCCCTTGGGGCGATGACTTCCTGCTGGTGTTTGCGGTGTCCGACAGTGACCCGGAACCGGCGGAGGAACTGGCGATTATCACTCGCCTGAACTCGACCGCCACGGTGGACGAATTCAAGGCGTGGCTGGCGACCTGGCGCGAGTAAGCGCTGCATGCACCGGCGTGATCAAGGTTGGGTGGCGGGCAGCCGGGCAATGAAGCAGGTGCCGCTTTGCTCCGTCGACGTCACGCTCAAGGTGCCGTTGTGCGCCACGGCGATTTGCGCAGCGATGTACAGGCCCAGCCCCAGGCCTTCGCCTTGCTGGCCCGCTTCCGAACGGGTGAAGGGTTCGAACAGGCACGCCAGCAAAGACGGCGGGATCGGCGGGCCCTGGTTGGTGACAGAGAGGGTCAACAGGCCGTCTTCGATCAGCGCCCTGACCTGGATCGGCGTGTCTCGCGAGCCGTGGGTGACCGCGTTGCTCAGCAGGTTGGAGAACAACTGGCTGACCCGCAGCACGTCGCAATACAGGCCTGAAGGCACGTCTAGCAGGGCGTCTATCCGGGCGCTGGGGTTCGAGGCGCGGATTTCATCCAGGCTCAGTTGCAGGCTGGCTTGCAGGTCATTCACCAGGCTGGGTTGACTCGGAATACCGCTGCCCATCCGGCCCCGGGCAAAGTCCAGGATGTTTTCGATCAAGGCACCCATGCGCGCGGAGCTTTTGCGGATGGCCGAAATCAGGTTCAACGAGCGCTTATCGGCGGCTTTGCTTTCCAGCAGGTCGGTGCTCATGCGAATGGCACTGAGGGGCGTTCGCAGGTCGTGCCCCAGGACCGCGACAAACTGCTCGCGAAGCTTGCCCAGTTTGTGCGCCTCAGCCAACGCCACCTGGGTGTCTTCCAGGGTGTTCTGGCTGTCCAGGTTCATGGCGATCAGTTGGGCGAACAGGGTCAGGGTCTGGGTGATGGTCGCGTCCTGAAGCTCGGCCGGCAGCGAATCAATGGCGCACAGCGTGCCGAAAAAGGCCCCGTCGGCCCTGATGATCGGAATCGAGATATAGCTTTCGAGCCCGTAGGTCCTGGGGGTGTGATGCAGCGAGAACACCGGGTGCGCACTGGCCTGGCCGAAAATCACCGGTTGCCGGTGCTGGCGGATTTCATGGCAAATGGTCGATTCCAGCACCAGTTCGCCACCGGGTTTCAAGCCGAAGTCGATGGAGTCATCCACCGCACAAGCCACCCATTTCTGCTCGGTGACCCGCGCCACGGCCGCAAAACGCATGCCCGTGATGTTTTTGACCAGGCTGAGGATCACCGGCACGGCATCGATGCGCTGGACCGCGTCCACGTCTAAAGCAATTTCTGAATGGGGCATCGGCGAGACTTCAAACCTTGGCAAAGGGTGGGACGCTGGCGACGCTTTCCTGCTCGGAGGGGCTGCCGCCAGCCTGCATATGGACGGGAGTTTAGTGGCGAATTAAGACAGGGTCCGACATTTCAATCGGCTGCAACATGCCATGTGGGGCGGGGGACGTGCACCTGTTTTTCGCGGCCAAGCGGTGTGGCGAGTGCAAAACGAACACGCCACTCGGCTGAGTGGCGTGTGAATTACGCGGCGGCAATGCCCGCGCCGGGCGTGCCGATGCCGGGGTTCAGAACAACGAAAAGGCGTAGCTGGCGATCAGGCGGTTTTCATCGATGTCGCGGCCATCATCGCTGCGGTAGGTGGCGTTGCGCAGGCGGATGGACAAACCCTTGAGCCGGTCTTGAAAGGCGTAGCTGACGTCGATGTCGCGCTCCCATTCCTTTTCTGCACCGGGTTTGTCCAGGCCGGAACCGCGGATGTAGGCGGTGAAGAAGCTCAGCCCGGGAATGCCCAAAGCCGCGAAGTTGTAGCCGTAGCGCAGTTGCCAGCTGCGTTCGCCGGCGCTGCCGAAGTCATGGTATTGCACATAGTTGGGCAGGTAGGGGTTGTTGATGTAGGGAAAACCGGTGGCGCCCTGCATGACTTGATAGGTGGCCAGCAGGCTGTGGCCGCTGTCCAGGTTGTAGCCTAGGGCGGCGGAGTAGGCGCGGTTGTCGACCTCGCCGGCCTTTGCGGCGCCGATCTCGCGACTGGAAAACGCCCGCACATCGGTGGTGATTTTGCCGCTGCCCAGGCGCGTGGCGTGAACCAGGCCGAAGAATTGCTGGCGGTACACGTCATCCAGTGCACCGTAGTAGTAGCTGGCGCTCAGGGTCGGCGTGAGCTGATAGCTGCCGCCCCCATAACGAAAGTGCTCGCCGATGCCGGTGGCGCGATAACGCCCGTCCTTGGTTGCGATGGCGATGTCCCGTTGGTCGGTGGAGTCCGGGGTGACCGTCTTATCAAACTGGGCGAGGTTCAGCGTCAGGTGTTCGATGTCGCCGGAACTGAGCTGGGTGCCCTGGAAGGTCTGGGGAAACAGGCGGCTGCCGTTGAATTGCAGCACCGGCACCTTGGGCAGTGCAATGCCATAGCTGAGGGTGGTTTTCGAAAGCCTGGCCTTGGCCGCCAGCCCGCCCTTGGCGTACTCGCCAGCCGCCTCGCCGGACGCACGCCGGGGCAGCAGGCCACTGCCGGTGCGGTCGGGGCTGGAGTCCAGCTGGAAGCCGGCATAGCCCAGGGCATCGATGCCAAACCCCAGGGTGCCCTGGGTAAACCCCGATTCGTAGTTGAGCAGGAAGCCTTGGGCCCATTCGTCTCGCTTGGAAACGCCGGCGCCGTCTCGAAAGTCGCCGTTGTAGTAGAAGTTGCGGGCTTCCAGGCTGGCCTTGCCGTCTTCGATAAAACCTTGGGCCAGCGCGCCCAGGCTGCAGCAGACGCCGGGTATGAACAGGGCGATAGACAGGGTACGGTTCATTTTTATTATGTTCCTGGCACGACGAGGCGCTGTTCGGTACAGGACCGAACAGGCACTCGATTAAGGGGAAGTGAGGGGGAGGGGGTTAAGCCTTGTTGCCCAACTCTTGGGCGAGTTTTTCGCGGTCCAGCTCTTTTTCCCAGGCGGAGACCACCAGGGTGGCGACCCCGTTGCCCACCAGGTTGGTCATGGCCAGCCCGGTGCCCATGAAACGGTGGATGCCGAGGATCAGCACCATGCCCGCGACGGGCACGATCGGCACCACCATCAGGGTGCTGGTCAGCATCACGAAGGCCGCGCCGGACACGCCACTGGCGCCCTTGGACGTCAGCATCGCCACGACCACCAGGGTCAATTGCTGGGACAGGCTGAGGTCGATGTTCAACGCCTGGGCGATGAACAGCACGGCCATGGTCAGGTAGATGTTGGTGCCGTCCAGGTTGAACGAGTAACCAGTAGGGATCACCAGGCCCACCACCGGTTTGGAGCAGCCCAGGCGTTCCATTTTGTCCATGATTTGCGGCAGCACCACTTCAGAGGAACTGGTGCCGAGTACCACCAGCAATTCCTCTTTGATGTAGCCGAGGAAGCGCAGGATGCTGAAGCCACAGAGCCGGGCGACCCCGCCGAGCACCACCACCACAAAGAACACGCAGAGCAGGTAGAAGCTGCCGATCAGCTTGAGCAGGGGCAGCAGCGATTCCACACCGTAGGTGCCGACGGTGAACGCGATGGCGCCAAAGGCACCCACGGCCGAGAGTTTTGCGATGATGTGGACGATGCGGAAGAACACCCCTGACAGGCCTTCGATGATCTCGTACACCGGCTTGCCTTTCTCGCCCATGGCCGACAGCGCGCAGCCAAACAGCACCGAGACCAGCAAGATGCACAGTACATTCCCCTCGGCGAAGGCCTGGGTGAAGGTACTGGGGATGATGCCCATGAGGAAGTCGACCATGTGCAGGTGCTGGGCTTTTTCCGCGAACCCGGTCACGGCCCTGGCATCCAGGGTGTTGACGTCGACATTGAAGCCGCCGCCGGGGTTGAACAGGTGGCCGCCGATCAGGCCGATCAGCAGCGAGACCGTGGAGATGATTTCGAAATACAGCAGGGCCTTGCCGCCGACCCGGCCGACCTTTTTCAGGTCCCGCATGCCGGCGATGCCGGTCACCACCGTACAAAAAACCACGGGGCCGATGATCATTTTGATCAACTTGATAAACGCGTCGCCTAGGGGCTTGAGGTCTGCCGCGAAGTCCGGCCAGAAGTGCCCCACCAGCACCCCGACGATGATCCCCAGCAGGACCTGGAAATACATCGCGCGGTAGAAGGGTTGCTTGGTTTTGGCGTTGGGCCGGGGCGGGGCTCCGACCTGATCAGTCACAGGGATAGGGTTCATTAGCGTTACTCACTGCCATCTTATTGTTGGAGGTGTGGCAAAGGGTGGTGCGGTCAGCGGCCGTACAGTTTCAGCGGGTTGTCCACCAGGAGCTTGTGACGCAGGGCCGGGTCGCTGCAGAAGTCCAGCATCAGGTCCACCAGGCCACCGTCGTTGGGCATGTCTTGAGTGATATTCGGGTGTGGCCAGTCGGTGCCCCAGAGCACCCGGTCCGGCGCGGCCTGGATCAGGCGTTCGGCGAAGGGGATGGCGTCGGCGAAGGGCCGACGACCCACCGACACGCGCTCGGCGCCGCAGACCTTGACCCAGGCCAGTGGATTTTCCATCAGGTCGAGCAGGGCCAGGAAGGACGATTGTTCAAGGCCGTCCTGTGCCTTGATCCGCCCCATGTGGTCGATGATGAACGGCACGGGGATGCGTTCCAGGCGCTCGACGTGGGTCAGGATGTCTTGCGCGTCCAGGTGCAGCACCAGGTGCCAGCCCAGCGGGGCCAGCCGCTCCACGGTGCGGTCGAAAACCTCCAGGTCGGGGGCGCCACCCAGGTGCGCGACAAAGTTGAAACGCACCCCGCGCACCCCGCCGGCGTGCATCTTGGCCAGTTGGGCGTCGGTTTCGCTGCCATCGACGATGGCCACGCCACGGTAGCGTCCGGCGCTGCGGGCAATGGCATCGAGCATTGCGCGGTTGTCGCTGCCATGGCAGCTGGCCTGGACGATCACCGCCCGGCTGATGCCCAGATGATCGTGCAGCGCCCGCAGGGTTTCATAAGGGGCGTCGGGCGGGGTGTAGCTGCGGTCGGCTGCATAGGGGAACTGCACAGCGGGGCCGAACACGTGGCAGTGGGCATCCCAGGCGCCCGCGGGCAGGGCGTGGGTGGGCGTGCTGGGGTTGGGGTCCGGCGCCAGGCAAGTTTTCATCAGGTATCCCTTATTGGTCTGTGTTTGAAAGCGATGGCTGATGGTCAGGGTTGCCAGCGTGTCGAACAACAGAGCCTGGGTTCTAGCAGTTATGCGGTTTTTGCATGCCTGTTGTCACGGTATGCAGATTTCGCGAACCACCGCCAAGGTTTTCTCGGCCAGGCGGGTCAGCGGTCGCTGCTTGGAGGTGGCAATGAACAGGTGGGTCGGGATGGCCGGTTCGACAATCTGCGCGGCTTTCAAGCCGTCGGGCAGGCTGTCGCTGCCGGCGAGGGCCGAGCGGAACAGCACGCCGTAGCCCATGTTCAATTTGATCAACTCCAGCAGCGACGGAATGCTGTCGATTTCCAGGCACACGTCCAGCGCCAGGTCATGGCGCGAGGCCTGGGTCTCGATCAAGCGGCGCAGGGAATGGGGTTCGCTGGGAATGATCAGGGGATAGCGCCCGAGGTCGGCCATGGGCACGGTGTGCGGCAGGTCCGAAGCGCTGGCGCCGATCAGCATCAGGGGTTCGGAGTGGAGGTGCTCGTAGTGCAGCTGTGCGCTGAGAGCCGGGTTGAACAGCAGGGCGAAATCCAGGCGGCCGAGCAACAGCCATTCGCGCATCGAGTGGCTCAAACCTTCCTTGATGCCCAGGGAGCAACCGGGAAACTGCTCACGAAAGGCGGACACCAGGGCCAGGGTATGGCAGCGGGAAATGCTCGGTGGCAGGCCGATCACCACTTTGCCGGACAAGGTGTCGCGCTGTTCGCGCAACTCTTCGCGAGCCACTTGCACCTGCCGCAAGATCCCTTTCCCGTGGTCGAACAGGCGCTGGCCCGACGCCGTCAACAACACCCCTCGGCCATTGCGCAGCAGCAGGTGCTCTTGCAGTTCGACTTCCAGTTGCCTGACCTGGCGGCTGACCACCGATTGGGAAATGTTCAACACGGCGGCGGCCTTGGTGAAGCTGCCGAATTCGGCGACCCGTACGAAGCATTCGAGTTGTTTTAAGTCCATGAGCCGCTCGCGAGGGAAAAAGTCATGGTACTGGTTTTTTTCTTCGTGGCTTTCGCCGCTGACACAGCTACACGCGGCCACCATTCGTCAGCAAGGCCCCTCGACCCTGCTTGACAGCCGGGCGCGCGGGGCAAATACTCGCCACAAAATTCATATAGATGACTAGATAACAAGGTGCATAAAGTCGATGAATTCCCTCTCCAGTGATGTTCGCCTGCCCCTTTACCAACGCCTGCGTGACCACTTGGCCCAGCAGATCGCCAACAACCGCTGGCGCCCGGGAGAGGCCATCCCCACCGAGGCCGCGCTGTCGGCGGAATACCAGCTGTCCACGGGCACCGTGCGCAAGGCCGTCGATGCGCTGGTCAGTGAGGGCATCCTGGAGCGCCAGCAAGGTCGCGGGACCTTTATTCGCCGCCCTCAGTTTCAGTCGTCGCTGTTCCGGTTTTTCCGCTTTCAAACTGCAGCGGGCGAACGCCAGGTGCCCGAGAGCCGGATTTTGTCGATCGAGCCGGTGACGGCGCCGTCGGCGGTGGCCCAGGCGTTGGGCTTGCCCCTGGAGGCGCCGGTGATTCGTATCGTGCGGGTGCGTCTGCTGGAGGTTCAGCCGGTGCTCGCGGAAGAAATCTGGCTGCCGCGCAGCCGCTTTCAAGCGTTGCTGGAGATCGACCTGAATCGCCAAGGGCCGTTGCTCTATCCGATTTACGAAGAGGTCTGCGGCCAGGTGGTGGCCTATGCCGAAGAAACCCTGACCGCCGAATCGGTGAATGACCTGCATGCGCGGTTGCTGCAGGTGCCGGTCAACAGCCCGGTGGTGGTGATCGAGCGGTTGGCCCGTGACTACGCCGGCACGCCGTTGGAGTGGCGCCGTTCACGCGGGCATGCCGAGCATTTCCGCTACAGCGTGGACATTCGCTAACCCGTGCCCGGCTAGCGGCTCTCTCAGCGGCGAATCGTTCGCCGCTGTTTTTATCGTGTTGTTTCCCTGACTGGCCCTGCAGCGGTGCGGTTCGCTCTCGGCTGCCTCTCGTTTCACTTATAAGGATAAGAACCATGTTCAGTTGGTATCGCCAAGTCACTCCTCGGGAGCGCAAAACGTTTTGGGCCTGCTTCGGCGGATGGTCGCTCGATGCATTGGAAGTACAGATGTTCGGCCTGGCGATACCGGCGTTGATCGCCGCGTTCGCCTTGACCAAGGGCGATGCGGGGTTGATCAGTGGCGTCACCCTGGTCACCTCGGCCATTGGCGGCTGGGTCGGCGGAACACTGTCCGACCGCTACGGCCGGGTGCGCACGCTGCAGTGGATGATTCTGTGGTTCTCGTTCTTCACCTTCTTGTCGGCCTTCGTCACCGGCTTTCACCAACTGCTGATCGTCAAGGCGTTGCAGGGCTTCGGCATTGGCGGGGAGTGGGCGGCCGGTGCGGTATTGATGGCCGAAACCATCAATCCCAAGTACCGCGGCAAGGTCATGGGCACGGTCCAGAGTGCCTGGGCGGTGGGTTGGGGCCTGGCGGTCGGGATCTTTGCGCTGATCTATTCCTTCGTGCCGCAAGACATGGCCTGGCGGGTGATGTTCATCATCGGCTTGCTGCCGTCGTTCCTGATCATCTGGGTACGGCGCAACGTTGAAGAGCCCGACAGCTTCCAGCGCCTGCAAAAAGAACAGGCCATTCCACATAGCTTCTTCAAGTCCCTGAGCGGCATCTTCCGTCCGGAGCTGATTCGCGTGACCTTGTTCGGCGGCCTGCTGGGGTTGGGCGCGCATGGCGGTTACCACGCGGTGATGACCTGGTTGCCGACCTTCCTCAAGACCGAGCGCAACCTGTCGGTGCTGAACTCCGGCGGCTACCTGGCGGTCATCATCTTTGCCTTTTGGTGCGGCTGCGTGGTCAGCGGGTTCTTGATCGACCGCATTGGCCGCCGTAAGAACATCGTGTTGTTCGCGCTGTGCTGCGTGGTCACCGTGCAGTGTTATGTGTTCCTGCCGCTGAGCAACACCCAGATGCTGTTCCTCGGGTTCCCGCTTGGCTTCTTTGCGGCGGGTATTCCGGCGAGCCTCGGGGCGCTGTTCAACGAGCTGTACCCGGCGGATGTGCGCGGGGCCGGGGTGGGGTTCTGCTACAACTTTGGCCGTGTGCTGTCGGCGGTGTTTCCGTTCCTGGTCGGGCACATGAGCGACTCCATGTCCTTGGGGTCGGCGATTGGCATCGACGCAGGGATTGCCTACGGTGTGGCCGTGATCGCCGCGCTCTGCCTGCCGGAAACCCGTGGCCGCAGCCTGGAAGCCACCTCCCCACCAGCGTCGCCCAGTATCCATGGCGATGAACGCGCCGCGGCCTGATGACCTTTACTTTCGATAGATGAAACCCATGCCCGATACCCGTTCCACGCCGATCACCGGCATCGACGCCCATGCCCATGTGTTCAGCCGAGCGCTGAACCTGGCCGCCACCCGGCGTTACACCCCCGGCTACGACGCCACGCTTGCGCAGTACCTGGCGCATCTGCAAAACCACGGCTTGAGCCATGGCGTGCTGGTGCAGCCGAGCTTCCTCGGCACCGACAACAGTTACCTGCTGGCGGCGTTGCAGCAGGCGCCCGAGCAACTTCGTGCAGTGGTGGTGTTGGAGCGCGACGTCAGCCGCAGCGTGTTAGATGACATGGCCCGACAGGGCGTGGTCGGGGTTCGCCTGAACCTGATGGGCAAAGCCTTGCCCGACCTGCGCGAGCCGGCCTGGAGGGATTTCTTCGGTCACATCGCCGCCCTTGGCTGGCACATCGAGCTGCACCGCCACGTGGAGGATTTGCCCAGGCTGGTCCGCCAACTGCTGCCCTTCGGCAGCCCGCTGGTCATCGACCATTTCGGCCGCCCGGATGCGCGCCTGGGCCTGGATCAACCCGGCTTTCACGAGCTGCTGGAATTGGGGCTGGGCGGGCAACTGTGGATGAAAGTGTCCGGCATCTATCGGCTGGCAGGGACCGACCCGCAGAACCTCGACTTCGCCCGTGCGGCTCTGCCACTGCTGGTACAAAGCTTCGGCCCGCGGCGGCTGGTCTGGGGCAGCGACTGGCCCCACACCCAACACGAAGCAACCGTCGGTTTCGGCAGCGTGGTGGAGCAACTGGCGGCGCTGGGCTGCTCGGCGGCATTAAGGCACGCGCTGCTGGTGGAGGCGCCGCGCGTGTTGTTTGGTTTTGAGGATGGGCGAGCGTAGGCGTTGATAGGTCGGGGCGAGGGAGCCGTTGTGATCAGTGGCAGTGCCGTGTTCCAGCCTTCTTGTCGTTGTGGCAGCCCTGCTTGTCGGTGCGCCCGCCGTGAGCGATGGCCGAAACAGAAGTCGCGGCGAGCACCGCAGCCAGTACGAGGGTGATGATTTTCATTGTTCACTTCCTGTGTGTGTTGAAGGGCAACCTGTCCTTTGCGCGCGCTGAATCAGTTCAAGCTCATCGCCCGCCAGGCCCATGTTTTGTAGGCGTGCAGCCGTAAGCCGTCAAGTTCCGGGTGCTGTTATTGAGGGTGAGGCCGTGGGGTGATAACAGGGGGTGGGTGTTTCGCCCTGACTGACTGAGCGCTTGGGCAGGTAGTATGGCCGCCCGCGCGTTCGGGTCTTAAAGGATGGACAGTAGAGAATTATGGACAATCAGCTTGATGCGCAGCGCGTAATCATCGCGTTTTTGATCATCGTCGCCAGCCTGGGCGGCATCGCATTTGTCGGCTGCCTGGCCAGCCCTCCCGGCTTTTTCCCCGGCCTGAGAGTGGCGCTGGCGATCATCGCCCTGGGACTGACCTGCCTGCTGTGTTACCCGCTGGTAATCGCTTACTGGCTGGTCTCCGGCCGACCGACCAGCGTGCGCAAGTTACTGATTATCCATACCGTGGCATTAGGGGTGTTTGCGGCTTGGTATGGGGTGATTGTTTTTGATTGAGGGGGGGGCGGGGTGCTGCTGTTGCACATGTGTTGTTCAGGAAGTTGAATGTGTGTTCTTTCGGCAGGGTTCCGGAGGAGGGGGTAAACAGAAGGAGGTTATGGAACGCTTCCATAATAGTTCTCGAGCCTATTGGTTTTTTCTACAGCAGAGGCAACCGACAAAAATGACAAAGCTCTGATTATTTAGAGCTTTGTCGTTTGAGATATGGCAGAAGCTTAGAGATTCGAACTCTTGGGTCTGTTGCAGTTGGCGATTTTCAAGTTCGAAGATTAATTGTTTTTATTTCAATGGCTTAAGTTGTATTCGTTTCTGCTAGGCAATATTCATTAATGCGCTGGAGACCTCTGAAGGCAGGGGGAATTTATTTGCAGAGACGAATTTGGCCGGTTTTTGGCTTTCTGGGTAGGCTCATGATCGCCTTAAGTTTCGTAGCTGCAACCGAGAGACTTTGTTGGGAGGAAAGCGGTTTGGGATTTGCAACCAATCCTGGTCAGTCGTGGCAGGCAGAAAACGGCCAAAAGCAGAGCCTCAATTAGATCGACAAAGCAGCAACCGATTAAATTGGATATTGGTTCCGCACATGTGGTTGTTTTCGGACATGTTTGGGTTGTGGACATACAACGAATGCACCGGTAATGTGCGTGACTCATTAAGTGTGTTCTACGACAAATATGTCGACTAATTAATGGTTGGTAAAGCTAAAAATGCATCGACTAAGAGTTAGTGGTTTGGTTGTTGTCAGTATTGCTATAACCCTCTCAGGGTGTACGTCATTTACATCCAGTCCGACAATAAATGAACGTGTCGAACCCGGAACAGAAGAAACTATCTCCAGTTTCACTTATGAAATAGACTCTCCCTGGAAAGACAGTCGTTTCGGAAAGAGTGCATACGAAGCGACACAAAAAAACATTCCCTATGTAAAAGGCAACAGCTCGAAGCTCGTAGCTACTATCCTTCCCACATTAGAAATAAAAGTCTCTGAGTCGTCATCTGGAGGCGCTTGCGGGCAAGAATACTTAACAGGCTTGAGTCTTGGTTTGATTCCTAGCTGGTGTACAAGACCAAACCTGTTCAAGTTTGATTTCATGTTGAGTGATAATCACGGTTTCTGTAGGCGGAAAGTTTATTCAATAAGCTCAATAACGTTCTCACATCTCACGTTGATTCCATTTGCCATGCTCAGTGACCACAATCAACCATTAACTATGTATCAGGTCGCGCTAAAAGATTTTCTTCGAAAAGATCAATGTATAAGGCACTAGCAAGTGGTTCCAATCGTTCGGCTCGCTAGCGGATCGGGGCTGTGGCTAGGGTTGAAGACGTGATTTATTGCGGGATAGGCAGAGAAACGCTGATGGGCAGGTGGAGGTGAGCTTGGGTCGTTGACGAAGCCCTTTACGGTTAGGTAAGTAAAGCAGCCGCTCACGAGCGACCGTTTTCGACATAACTGAAATCAGAATATCTGGACACTCACGCAGAGAGTACGGCCGTAAGATGTATGCTTCATTGCCGATAAGGAAATCGCCATGTCACCGAACAAGGCTTGCCCCGTTATCCTCTCCAGCATTCCTGGCTCACACATCCTTCTGTTCCGCCATCCACTAGCGGGAGTACAACTCGTCAAAGGGACAATCGAGAAAGGTGAAACTCCAGCCCAGACCGCTCTGCGCGAATTAAGTGAAGAATCAGGCATAGCCGCCGCCTCGGTTGTCAGCGACCTGGGCTGCTGGGACGCCGAGCATCTCGACCAGATATGGTCTTTTCAACTGTGTTTCACGCAGGCACCTTTACAGGAGCAATGGACTTATCACACGTTCGATGACCATGGCCATACCTTCAGCTTTTTTTGGGCTCCGCTCGATAATTTGCCCTATGCCGAATGTCATCCGGTCTTCCGTAGAGCATTACGGTTCCTGGTGGCTAGGCTGACCGCGCAGGGTCATATATTCGCTAATGATCAAAGCACAAACAGATCATCCGAAGCTCCGACTTGATGTTCTCCGGCGGCTTTCAAACGGCTGCTTTTGGTCGAGTCTGTTAAAAAGGCGGTTTAAATTCCCACAGCAGAAAAGTTAGTGTCTGAGATTGAAATCCGCATATTGAGCAAAAAGTTCAGGGCTCAGATTTGACGTAGCAGCGCGCAAAAATGGCTTGTTCACCACTCAATGCATGGCAGGCCAAGCCGGGTCGACTTTTTCAACACAATCGGCCGCAAGCTGCAGTACGTGACTGGCTGCTTCGGCCGAAGCTGTCTGTCAAGCCAGGCCCAATACCCCAACACATTTGGTTTTGAGCAAATGACTGGAGCGGAGCGCGGTGGATTCAGAAGGGTAGGGTTGCGGAAATGACTGAAAAAATGCGGAAACGATTCGGAAATGGCGCTACAGGAATTGCGAACCCCAGAAACGACAAAGCCCTGAATAATCAGGGCTTTGTCGTTTGAAATATGGCGGAGGCGTAGAGATTCGAACTCTAGGACCTGTTACAGTCGGCGGTTTTCAAGACCGCTGCCTTAAACCACTCGGCCACACCTCCACTTGCATTGCGGGCGCCATAATACCCGAATGAAACACACTGTCAAACTCTCTGCATCGCGTCTTGCAGAGCGTCTGCTATGATCCCGCCACTGAATGTTTCAACCCAATAGGAGTGTCGCCATGCGCGAACAGGATTACGCAGTTAATAACGGCGTGCAGGCTGAGCAGCTAGAGGTTAGCCGCGTCCTGCGCAACACTTACGGTTTGCTCGCTCTCACCCTGGCGTTCAGCGGTGTCATGGCATTTGTAGCTCAGCAGATGCGCGTGGGTTACCCGAACATTTTCGTGGTGCTGATCGGTTTCTACGGTCTGTTCTTCCTCACCAATAAACTTCGTGATTCGGCCTGGGGCCTAGTGTCGGCGTTTGCCCTGACCGGTTTCATGGGCTTCCTGCTGGGCCCGATCCTCAACCGCTACCTGGGTATGCAGGGCGGCGCTGAAGTGGTCAGCTCGGCGTTTGCCATGACTGCCCTGGTATTCGGTGGCCTGTCGGCTTACGTGCTGATCACCCGCAAGGACATGAGCTTCCTGGGTGGCTTCATCACCGCCGGCTTCTTCGTGTTGATGGGGGCGGTGCTGGCTAGCTTCTTCTTCCAGATCAGCGGCCTGCAGTTGGCGATCAGCGCCGGTTTCGTGCTGTTCTCCTCGGTCTGCATCCTGTTCCAGACCAGCGCCATCATCCACGGCGGCGAGCGCAACTACATCATGGCCACCATCAGCCTGTATGTATCGATCTACAACCTGTTCGTCAGCTTGTTGCAGCTGTTCGGCATCATGAGCCGGGACGACTGATCCCAGCGTTGAGCCCATAAAAAAGCCCGCTTCGGCGGGCTTTTTGCTGTCTGGGTTTCCTGTCGAGGGTCAAGGGGTCTGCACTTGCAAGCGTGCGCTGGCCACGGCGTCCTGGTTGACCTCGATGGAAAACGATTGCACCTGGACTTGTTGCTGTTCCAATTGGTCGATCCAACTGATCAGGCTACTCAAGGGGCCCTCCAGGGCCAGGTTGATCTGGCCCGGGGCGTCATGGTCCATGCGTTCCAGGTTGAGGCCGGCCTGGCTGCTGGAGCGCGCCAGCAGGCCGGGCAGGGCCTCGGCGGTAATGGCCGGTGTGGCGTGAACCGGGAGGGTGGCGGGCAGTTGTTGAAGCTGTTGATGCAAGTCGGTGACCTCGATAAAGCGTTGCTCTGCACGCTGCAGGGCTTGCTGTTGTGGCTGCCAGAGCAGCAGATAAAACAGGGTCGCGCCGCTGAACAGGGCCAGCCCCTGAAGGGCCCGTTGCTCCCTTTTGGCCAGGCGCCGCCAGTGCCCTAGGGCGTGCTGGCGCAGGCGGGGCAGGGGCGATGTATTCCGTGCGGTTCGGGGCATGTTCACTCCTTGATCTGCAATTGCGCGCTGACCCCTTGGGCGTTGCGCACGGAGGATTCAGTACGGGCGTCCAGGCCCTGTGCAATCAGGCCCTCGCGCAGTTGTTGCAGGTCGGAGAAGGCCGGTGCGCTGATGTGCAGGCTCCAGCCTTCGCCGGCCTGGTAATCGAGGCGATGGACCCGCGCCAGGGCACCGTGGCTGGCACTCCAGTGTTCAGCCAACCGCGACAGCTGGCCGGCGCTGCCGGTGATTTCCGCCACCTGCGGTTGTTGTTTGGCGCGGATTTGCGCGGCCAGGTCGCTGACCGGGCCCTCGCTGGGAAACCGCTGTTGCCACAGCGCCTGGCTTTGCGCCTGCTGTTGGTCGCTCTGGCGATCCAGGTACTCGCGCTGGCCGATGCTTTGCAGCAGGTGCGCGCCCCACACAATCACCACCATCAGCAAGGCCAGGCGCCAGGCCGACGTCTGCGGGGCATGTAACCGGAACTCGCCCTGACGCAGGTTGATGGCCTGTGGCGTGCCCTGGCTCAGGCAGTCCCATGGGCGTTCATCGGCTTGCCAGGCTTGGACGTCAACGCTGTGCAATGCCGGGGCGGAGGGGCCCTGCCAGTGCAGGTCGGTGGGCAGCAACGGCGCCAGCGCCCGCAACTCGGTGTCTCCCAGGGCCTGGCGCAGGGGCGCGCTACCCCCCAGCAGCCAGCGGCCGTCCCAGGCCAGGGCCCGGGGTTGATCCTGGGGCAGGCAGTCGGCGTCGATATGAATGCGTGAAGGCCGTAACCCGAACCGGGCCAATTGCGCCACGCAGTGGTTCAGGCGCTCGCGATTGACCGCCAGCACCGGGCAATGGCGTTTGCCTTTGAGCGGTCCATGGGCCAGGTGCAGGCTGTCCAGCTCATCGATCAGTTGCTCTTCCAGGGCGCTGTGCAGCGCCTGGCGCAGCCAGCGACCGCTGCGTGCGGGCACGCTGACCTGATGATGGCTGGCCATTTCCATGGGCAGCAGCAGGGTCAACGGCTGCAGGTTCAGGTCCGCTGCGGCCTGCTCCAGGTTGCCCTGATGCAGGGGGCCGTCGGCCTGCCACCAGAAACAGCGCCATGGCGTCGCCCCGGTGGCGTGGGGTGAAAGATAAAGCCACTGGCTCATGTCGATTTACTCGGTCTTCGATTGATCGGGAGGTGGGCTGGGCAGCAGCGTGCGCTGCTGAACCCGTACGTTCTCGGCATCCACCACCCGCAGGTCGCTGACCAGCCGCAGCCGGCGCTGGCCCTGTTCGACGTCGATGGTGGCGCGAAACTGCCGACTGCCGACCCCCAGCCCCTGGGGGCTGATATCGCGGCCCTGGAGCATCGGGTTGGCGAGAAACGCCGCCACGTCGGGGTAGCCCTTGCTCGGGCGCGAGTTGACCAGGGTGCGAGCCGTCGGCAGGTCGATGCCTTCGATACTGGCCAGCACCTCGGCGCGGGTGGTGTTGACGTTGATCGCGCTGTTGTCGAAGGCACCGACCCAGGGTTCGAGCAGTTGCAGCACCTGGCTGTCCACCTGGGGCAGTTGCCGCAGTTCACTGAGGTCGCTCAAGGGCAGCGGTGCACCGTCACGATGAGTCCGGCCCATCAGCAGCGCCGGGTCATGGGCGCGGATGCCTTGCTGGGCCAGTAAGCGCTGGTAGCGGGCTCGCAGGTTCAGGTCATTGCCCTGGCGCAGGCTGTTGAGGTTGAGCCGGGCACTCAGGTCTTCCAGTTGAATGTGAATGCGCCCGCCGTCGATCTCGAACAGCGGCGCCGGTTGCGCCCAGCGCTGGCCACGGTGGGTCACTCGCAGGCCGCCTTCACTGCGGGCGTCTTCCAGCAGTTGCTGGCGGGCCCAGCTTTCACCGCTCAAGGCCAGATTCCACAGCTGTTGCTGTTGCAGCAGGTTGCTACTGCTGTGCAGGTTCAGTCGCTGCCGGGCCAGCATATTGCTCACCACCAGGGTCACCAGGGCGGTGATCAGCAACACGCTAAGCAGGGCCACGCCCCGTTGCCCGGCCGGGCTAGTCATGGCCGGGCTCCGCGTCAGTATCGAGGCCACCGGGCAGCAGGATCACCCGGCGTACCTGCGGATAGCCCGGCGCATCCAGTTCAATCTCCAGCGCCGCCGGCAGGCTCAGGCTTTCGCTGCCCACCGGCCAGTGCTCATGGGCCTGGCCAAGGCTGTCGATGTAGCGCAGGTACTTGAGTTGCACGCCGCTGAGCAGTTGCTGTTGTTGGCTGCTGGGGCCTGCGGGGCGTTGCTGGGCGCCGGGGACCGCCATGGGTTGCGACAGGGCGCGGGTTTCCCGCAGCCACACGCCGTCCTGCCAGCGATGGCTGACCTGCAACAGATTGCTCCGGGCATGCTCCAGCGGGTTGCTCCAGCCGCCACGCACCAGGCGGAGGCCGTCGGGCTGGCTGAGCAATGCCTGGCTGTGGCTGGGGTCGTCCACCAGGGGCTGGCGGCGAGCTTGCACCAGGTCCCGCTCGAACAGGCTCATGGCCCGTTGCAGGTCCCGCAGTTGCTGCTCATGCAGGCCGATGCGCTGGTCGCTGCGCATTACCCGGTCGAGCAATTGATAGCTGGCCAGGCCCAGCAGACTGAACAGGGCGATGGCCACGACCACCTCCAGCAGGGTGAAACCCTGTTGCTTCATGGTCGGGCCTCGATGTAGCCGAGCAGCCGTGCGCGGCTGTAGTGGCGGGCGCGCTGCGGATTGGATTCGGCGGAAACCCGCAGTTCCACCTTCAGCAAACGGGTGTCCGGGGCGCGCTCGACGGCGCTGAACAGCCACCAACTGCGGCCGCCGAACTCCACGCGTTCTTCCGTGTGGCGCGTGGGCGGTTGCTGCATCCCGGCGCGCAGTTCATTCATGCGGTTGTCGGCGATCCACAAGGCCTGGGTGCGTTCGGCCAGATGGGCGCTGTTCAGGGCAATGTGCTGCACCGCGCTGAACAGGGCGATGGACAAGGTGGCGAAAATCGCCAGGGCCACCATCACTTCCAGCAGGGTGAAGCCCGGATCAGTCCTGAGTTGCAAGTTGCGCATCCTGTATGCCGTCGCTGGAAAGGCTCAGCAGCGCCTGATGGCGATACTCGATCCATAAGGTGTAGGCGCTGGTTTCATCGCTGGAGAGCACCAGCAATTGGGGCAGGCCGGCGCGGCGAGGGGCGCTGCCCAGGCTGATCCCGGTTTCGGGCACCTCCAGGCGCAGGCGCAATGAGTCGGGCAGACGATGGGCACGAAACTCCGCCGCCGCCTGCCAGTGCCCCTGGTCATCCAGGCGCTGCACCGCGTAGCCGTCAGGCTCGATGCGCAGGCCGTAGTCCTGGTAGCCAAGCACCGCTTCCTGGCGCAGCAACTGCAGTAGGGCTTGCAGGCGCTGGGCTTCCTGGCGTGCCTGGCGCGGGCCGGAGTCGGGATTGACCAGGCCCACCAGGCCGGCCGTCAGGGCGATCAGCAGGATCACCACCAACAGTTCCAGCAGGGTGAAGCCCTGGGCGTGGCGCCTTTGCACCGCTCAACGGTCCCAGTTGCCGATCTCGGCGTTCAGGCCGTCGCCGCCGATCTTGCCGTCGGCGCCGAAGGAAAACAGGTCGTAGGCGCGCCCCGAGTACCCGGTACCCGGTATTGGTAGGGGGTGCCCCAAGGATCGATGGGCAGGCGCTTGAGGTAACCGTCGGGGTTCCAGTTGCGGGCCGCCGGGGCGCCGCCGGGCTTGCTGACCAAGGCTTGCAGGCCTTGCTGGCTGCTGGGGTACTGGTGGTTGTCGAGCTTGTAGATGTCCAGGGCCATGGCGATGGCCTTGATATCGCTTTGCGCGGCGGAGGCCTTGGCCTGGTCGGGACGGCTCATGATCTGCGGCACCACCAGGGCGGCAAGGACGCCGAGGATCACGACCACCACCATGATTTCGATCAGGGTGAAACCGCGTTGTTTTTTAGCTGCGTACACGTTGGGGGCTTTCCAGGTTCAGGTAATCAATTGGTTCAGGCTGAGGATCGGCATCAGGATCGCCAGCACGATGACCAGCACCGAGGCACCCATGAACACCAGCATCGCCGGTTCCAACAGGCCCACCAGCAAGGCAATGCGGTTGGCCAGTTGTTGTTCCTGCTGCTGGGCGGCGCGTTCGAGCATGCTGTCCAGCTCGCCGGAGCGTTCACCGCTGGCGATCATGTAGAGCATCATCGGCGGGAAACTGCCGTTGAGTTCCAGCGCTCGGGTCAGGCTGATACCTTCGCGCACGCCCCGGACGATGTCTTTCAGACCGGTACGAATTTTCTGGTTGGCCACCACTTCACTGGCAATCGCCAGGGCGTCCAGCAGCGGCACGCCACTGCGTCCGAGAATCGCCAGGGTGCTGACAAAGCGCGTGCAGTTGCTGGCTCTGACCAGGCCGCCGATCAGCGGCAGGCGCAGCACCAGGGCGTGCCAGCGCTCCCGGTTGCCCGGCTTGCCCAAGGCCACTCGGGCAGCCGTGAAACCGAGGCCCCCCAGGATCAGCATCAGCAGGCCGTAATCCCGCAGCACGGCGCTGCTGGCGATCAGGCCGCGGGTCAACAGCGGCAGCTCCTGGCCGCTGTCGATAAACACCTTGATCACGTCCGGCACCACGAAGCCCAGGAGAAAGCCGACGATGCTGATGGCCGCCACCATGAGGATGCTGGGATAGAGCATGGCCAGCTGGATCTGCTGGCGCGCGGCCTGGCTGGCTTCGGTGTAGTCGGCGAGGTTCATCAGCACCTGATCCAGGTGCCCGGAACGTTCGCCCGCAGCCACCGTGGCCCGGTACAGGTCGGGAAAGGCCTTGGGGTAACCGCCCAGGGCCACGGCCAGGCTGTAGCCCTCCAGGACTCGGGCACGGATCGCCAGCAGCATGCTTTTCAGGCGCTGCTTTTCACACTGCGCGGCCACGGCGGCCAGCACTTCTTCCAGGGGCAATGAGGCCTGTACCAGCGTCGCCAACTGGCGGGTCAGCAGCGCCAGTTCGGCGCTGCTCAAGCCACCGCCGGAGACTTTGGCGCTGCCGGCGCCACTGCTGCGCTTGCCTTGGCTGGCGCTGACCTTCAGGGCGATCAGTTGCCGCTCGCGCAACATCTGCCGCGCCTGCCGTGGGCTGTCGGCTTCCAGCACACCACTGGATTTTTTCCCGGCGGCGCACATGGCCAGGTATTCGTAGGCGGCCATCTTCAGTCCCTCTGGGTCACCCGCAGCAACTCTTCCAGGCTGGTGAGCCCGTGTAGCACCATGGCCTGGCCGTCGTCGAACAGGCTCGGGCTGTGCTGGCGGGCGTGGTTCACCAGGTCATATTCACCGGCGCCGGTGTGGATCAACTGGCGCAGGGTGTCGTCGAACAGCACCAGTTCGTAGATCCCCCGGCGGCCGCGATAGCCCGACTGCTGGCAGCTCGGGCAACCCACTGGCCGATGCAACATCGGCGCGCTTTCAACCCTCAGGCCCAGGCGTTCGCAGGCCGCCGGGTCGGCGGCATGGGGCGCCTTGCACTCGGGGCACAGCAGGCGCACCAGGCGCTGGGCCAGCACCCCCAGCAACGAGGTGCAAAGCAGGAACGGCTCGATGCCCATGTCCACCAGGCGGGTTACCGCGCCGATGGCGCTGTTGGTGTGTAGGGTCGAGAGCACCAAGTGCCCGGTGAGGGAGGCCTGGACGGCGATCTCCGCCGTCTCGCGGTCACGGATTTCGCCCACCATCACCACGTCCGGGTCCTGACGTAAAATCGCCCGCAGGCCCCGGGCAAAGGTCATGTCGACCTTGGCGTTGACCTGGGTCTGGCCGATGCCGGTGAGGTGATATTCCACCGGGTCCTCGATGGTCAGGATGTTGCGTTCCAGGCTGTTGAGGCTGGCCAGCCCGGCGTACAGGGTGGTGGTCTTGCCCGAGCCGGTGGGGCCGGTGACCAGCAGGATGCCGTGGGGTTTGTGCAGGGCGTGTTCCAGGCGCTGGCGCACCTGCGGGTTCATGCCCAGGTGGCCCAAGTCGAGGCGCCCGGCCTGCTTGTCCAGCAGGCGCATCACCACCCGTTCACCGTGGCTGGAGGGCAGGGTCGAGACCCGCACATCCACCTCGTGGCCGGCAATGCGCAGGGCAATGCGGCCGTCCTGGGGGATGCGCTTTTCGGCGATGTCGAGCTTGGCCATGACCTTGATCCGCGATACCAGCAGGGTCGCCAGCTCGCGCCGGGGCCGCAGCACTTCGCGCAGCAGACCGTCGACCCGCAGACGCACCGACAGGTGTTCCTCGAAGGCTTCCAAGTGCACATCGGACGCCTTGTTTTTCACCGCCTCGCTGAGGATCGCGTTGATCAGACGGATGATCGGCGCGTCGTCTTCCTGCTCCATCAAGTCCGTGGTTTTCGGCAACTGGTCGGCCAGGCTGCACAGGTCGAACTCTTCGTCGAACTGTTCTCCCAAACCCTCGGCCACCTGTTTGGCACCGTCCTGTCCGTCGCGATAGTGGGTCGCCAGGCGCTCGGCGAAGGCCGGTTCGTCGAGCACTTCACTGCGCAGCGGCGCGCCGTTGAAGCGGCGTACTTCGGCGATTACTGACCAGGGCGTATTGGCCCTGCAATAGAGCACGGCGCCCTGGGCCTGATGTTCTAGGACCACGCCATGGCGGCGAGCGTAGGCAAAGGCCAGGCGTGGGCTTTCGATGGGCGTGATCATGGTTGTTGCGCGGCTTCGGTGGCGCGCATGTCGATCAGGCCCTGATCGCCGTCACTGTTGGCGTCGAACAGCTGGTGCGGGTTCTGCGGCAACTGGCCCCGGGTCTTGCCGTCCAGGGTGCGCAGGGAACGCAGGTTGTTGTACTTCTGGGTGCTGAGCTTGTCGGCGTGGCCGCTGCTGCGCAGCAGGGTCGGGCGCAGGAACACCATCAGGTTGGTCTTCTCGTTGACCTCTTTGCTGCTGCTGAACAGCCGGCGACCCAGGGGATATCCCCCAGCAACGGCACCTTGCTCACCTGGACCTTGACGTTGTCCTTGATCAGGCCGCCGAGGACGATGATCTGCCCGTCATTGGCCAGATGGTGCTTTTGACCGAGCGCTTGTTGGTGATCACATCGCTGGTGCTGATGCCCGGCGGGGCGGCGGCCAGCTCGGAGCTTTCCTGTTCGACTTTCAGGCGCAGGAAGTTGCCTTCATTGATGTGTGGGGTGACCTTCAAGGTGATCCCCACATCCTTGCGCTCCACGGTGGTGAAGGGGTTGCTGGCCCCGGCAGTGTCGGTGGTGTAGGAGCCGGTCTGGAACGGCACGTTCTGGCCGACAAGGATTTCCGCCTGCTCGTTGTCCAGGGTCAGCAGGCTCGGGGTGGACAGCAGGTTGTTGTTGGAGTCGCTGGACAGGGCGGTGATCAGCGCGCCGAAGTTGCTGCTGCCCAGGCCAATCACCGCGCCGTCCGGCAAGGTCGGGCTCTTGCCGCTTTCCAGGTTGCCCAAGAGGGTGCCGATGGTCATACCGGCGCTGTTGAAGTTGCTGGCCGCGCCCCAGTTGCCCCGGCCGGCGGCCCACTGCACGCCCAACGCCCGGTTGATGTCGCCGCTGACTTCGACAATGGCCGCTTCCACCAGCACCTGGGCGCGGGGCTGGTCGAGTTCGTCGATGATGGTTTCGAAGGTCGCCAGTTGCCCCGGCGAGGCCATCAGCACCAGGGCATTCTGGCTTTCGTCGGCGCTCACCAGCACTGGGTTGTCCTGCTTCTGACCGTCACCGCGGCCGCCGGATTCCAGGCGCTTGCCGATGCCGCTGAGCAGCTCTTCGAGTTTCTTCGCATCGCTGTGGTTGAGGCGTCGTACCCGGGCGTTTTCACCGGCATTGTTCGGTACGTCGAGGCTCTGGGCCAGGCGTTGCATCTGTTGGCGAATGGGCGCCGGGCCCACCAGGATCAGGCGGTTGCTGCGGGCATCGCCAATCGCCTTGGCGCTGGTCTGGGCCCCGTTGCTGTCGGTCAGGCTGTCACTCAGGGTCTTGGCCACATCGCCGGCCCAGGCGTGCTTGAGCTGGAGGATGTTGAACTGGCGGCCACCGGCGTTATCCAGTTCTTCCACCACTTGGCGCACCCGCTGCACATTGTTGGCGCTGTCGGAAACGATCAGCGCGTTGGAGGTGGTGGACGGTGCCATGTAGGCATCCACAGCCACCAGCGGGCGCATGGCGGCGGCCACTTCACTGGCATTGGCGTTGTGCAGCTCGATGACCTGGGTCACGAACTCTTCACTGGCTCCGCTGGCTTTGACATGGGCCTTGGTCTTGGCTTCGGCCACCGGCAGGATCAGCACCCGATCGCCCTGGTCCATGGCCACGTAACCTTGGCTGCGCAGGGCGGTGAGAAACAGCGAATAGATGCCTTTCTGGTCCATGGCGGTGCTCGATTGCACCGTCACCTTGCCGCTCAGGCGCGGGTCGAGAATCATCGTCTTGCCGGTGATCTGCCCGACTTCGTTGACCAGGTCGTGCAGTTCCGCGTCTTTCATGTTCAGGGTCCACTGCTGCGCCAGGGGCAGTTTTTCAGTGGCGTGAAGGGGGCCGATCAGCGTGCCGAGGGCCAGCAGGGAACCTGCGATAAATGCTCGTTTCATGATGTCTTGGGGCGTCACAAGGAAGGTGGGACAGGGCTGCTGTGCTCGGCCTGCATGGCGTTGCTTGAAGGCCGGTCGTCGGTGGCAGGCAATGGAATCAGCAAAGGGCTGGCAGGGCTGCTCAGTGACAGGGCCTGCTCCTCGCCATAGCGCTGGATACGCACCTGGGTGGTGCCGATCTCACGCAGGCTGCCGCCCCCGGGCAAGGGCTCGCCGAGGCGGTAGAAACGGCTGCCTTCAGGCGATTCGATCAACGCCCGGGACAGTTCCGAGCGGCTTTCCACCAGGCTTGCCAACAGGGTCAGGGGCACCGCAGGCGGGTCGCCGCCGGCCTCCTGGGCTTGCACTCCGAACAAGCGGGCGATGGCCGCCGTGTCTGGCGGCTGATGGGCAGGCGCCGAGGGTTGGACGGTTGCCGGGTTGCCGAGGCTGTCCAGGGTCTGCAACCACCGCCAGCTGTCATGGGCGAGCCAGGCCAGCCAGCTCAGCAGCAACAGCCACGCGCCGGCCCGCAGGGCGCTGCGCGGGCAAAGGCGCAAGGCGTTCACAGGGCCATGCGCCGCAGGCGTTTTTCAGCGCGCCAGTGGTGCAGCGCGACGGCGGCCACGTGCCCGGCACCGAGCAGGGCCAGGGCCACGCAGGCGTGCTGGTGCACGACGTTGAAAAAACGCGTGAGCAGCGGTTCCTGCAGCGGCTGGTACAGCGACAGCAGGCCAAACAGGTTGATCGGTCGCTCCATCATCAGCACACCGCTGAGCAGGACCACGCCGGTCGTGAGGTAGAGCGCCAGGTGGCCGGCCTTGGCCAGCCAGCGCAGCGCCCGGTGGGTGTGCGCCGCTGGTTGACGGTCCAGGGCACAGAGGATTTTCAGGCCAAGTAGCGGAATCAGCATGAAGGTCAACGACACGTTGATAAAGCTGATGCCGTCGGCGAGGGCCGTGGGCAGGTCGAGTACGGCGCTGCCGAACCCGCTCGCTGTCGCCCAGAGGATGATGGCGGCGAAGGTCCAGTGCAGCAGCACCTGGGGTCTTGAGTCATTGCAAGTAGGCATAGGGGGCATGACAGGCAAAAGGCAGCGTGGCGCCGGGGCGCCACGCTGGAGTTGACGAAGGTGTGACTTACTGGCGAGTCCAGGCCGATTGCCAGTTGGCGCCTACGCCTGGCTCGAACGCCGTGGCACCGCTGTTCCACTGAATGCAGTAGCCGCTGTACGGGAATGGGTTGCACTTGTAGGTCTTGCCGTCTTTAGGCTGCAGGACCAGGGTGCCGGCTTTGTAGGTGCTCAGTCCCTGAGGGAACACGTGGTCGTACTTGCCACCGTTCTCGCCGCCGTCTTCACCGCCACCGCTGTTTTGTTCCTGCTTGAGGGTGAAGCTGGCGGTCTGTTGCAGCAGGTCGCCCTTCTTCGAGGTGGCCACCACGATCAGGTCGTACTTGCCCGGGCTCTGGCCGGTGAGGGCCATGGAGAAGTGCGGGGTGTTGCCGGCCGGGGCCTGCTGGAACGCCACGCTTTCCTGCTTGGCGTTGTACACCGTGGCTTTCACGGTGTAGTCGCCGCCCTTGGCGATGGCGTTGAAGTGCAGGTCGACCTTGCCGTCCTTCAGGGTGTACTCGGGCTGCATGCCGGTGATGGCCAGTTCGCCTGGTTTGGCGGCCTGTTCCTTGTCGATCATCACGTTGACGATGTCGCTGCCTTGCTTGACCAGGATGTCGTTCTTGCCGAAGTTCGGCACCACTTCGTCCTTGTCGTTGAGCAGGCCCATCTGGTAGCCCTGCTTGGCGGCGTTGACCTTCTTCGCCAGTTCGCGCGGCCACACGTCGGCCTTGGCCAGCTCGGCGGAGTCGATGTTCAGTACCACTTGCTTGGCGTTCACTTCGCCCTGTGCGTTGAACACCCGGGTCTTGACCTTGTCACCGATGTTCAGCGCCTGGGGCTGTACCGCGCCCACGGTGGTCCAGGACGACGGAATGACCGCACCGTTGTCGATGTTCAGGTCGACCACGCTGTAGAAGGTGGCGTCGGTGTCATGGACTTTCCAGGTGGCCAGCAGCACGTGGTAGCCGCTGCGGTCAGACGGGATGTTCACGGTGTGCTGGGTCTTGCCACCGGCAGGGGCCGGGGTGTTCAGGGCTGGCCAGGGCTCGTTGAGCAGGGGCTTGAGCTCGAAGGAATCGCGGGTCAGCTTCTGGTTCGGGTTCCAGTCTTTTTTGGTGATGTAGAACTGCCAGTAGCGAGTGGCGTGACCGGCGGTGTACTTCCAGGTGAAGGTCTGCGGGCCCGGCTTGACGGTGGTCTTGGTCCAGCGAGTGGCCGATTGCTCGTTTATCTCGGCGAAGCGGTCAAGGCCGCCGGCGGGGATGGTGCCATCGGCTGGGCCGCATTGGGTGAAGTCACCGGTACAGGCCTGGGCGCTGCTTGGGAAGTGCGAGAAGCCGCCGCCCGGGCGACCGATGTACTCGGCGCTCTGCGGTTCATAGGTGATGGCGCCGCAGTTGGCATTGAGCTGGCCGCCACTGCTGCTGCACATGAAGGAGCGAGCCTTGGGGGATTCGATGTAACCGTGGGCGGACGCCTGTTGCGCGGCCAGACCGGCAGCACCCATGGCCAGGACCAGAGGCAGTTTGAGGAACGAGCGGGCTCGGTTGGAGTTGATCATTGAGAAAGCCTTGAGCGATTGGAAGTGAATACAAAAGGTCTCGGGGTTGCGGATGGGGTCCGACCTGATAGGGCGGCGGGCGTCCGTGCCGGCGCGTCCCCGAGAGCAGAAACAGGCTACGGGGCGGGGCGGGGCGGTCCCATGGGACGAGTACGAGAGTGGTTCTCCAGTGCCTGCCTGGCAGGCAAAAAAAAGCGTGGCACTGATTGGCCACGCTCAATGTTCAACGCGTCGTTTTAGGGGTTATTGGCGATCCCAGGCCATGCCCCAGTGGCTACCGGTGCCCGGCTCGTATTGGGTGGCGCCGGCTTTCCACTGCACGCAGTAGCCGCTGTACGGATGCGCCTTGCACTTGTAGGTCTTGCCGTCCTTGGGTTGCAGGACCCGGGTGCCGGCCTTGTAGGCGCTCAGCCCTTGTGGGAAGACGTGGTCGTACTGGCCGCCTTCAACGGGCTTGTCGCCGCCGGTGCCCGGTTTGTCACCACCGGTTCCGGGCTTCTCGCCACCACCGACGCTCTCTTCAGCCTTCACGGTGAAGCGCGCGGTCTGCTGCATCAGTTCGCCTTTCTTCGAGCTGGAGACCACCACCAGATCGTATTTTCCGGCCTTGATGTCGTTCAGTGAGATCGAGAAGTGCGGGGTCAGGTTGCCGATCGGTGCATGTTCATAGGCCAGGGTCTTGCCTGTGGTGTCGAACACCTTGGCGAAGACCATGTGCTCGTCTTTCGGGTCGCTGGCCTTGACGATGGCGTTGAAGTGCAGGTCGACCTGACCGTTCTTCGCGGTGTATTCAGGCTGCACGCCGGTGACGCTGAGTTCGCTCGGCTGGCTGGCCAGTTCCTTGGCGATGACCACGTTGCTGATGTCGCTGCCCTTGTTGACGAAGATGCTGTTCTGGCCTCGGTTGGGCACGATCTGATCCTTGTCGTCCAGCAAGCCCATCTGGTAGCCGAGCTTGGCGGCGTTGACCTTCTTCGCCAGTTCGAACGGCCAGACGTTTTCGTTGGCCAGTGCTGCCGAATCGATGTCCAGCACCACTTGCCTGGCCTGTTGCTCGGTGTGGGTGAACACCCGGGTCATGACCTTGTCGCCGACCTTCAGCGGTTCGGGCTGCACCGCGCCGATAGCGTGCCATTGCGATTCAACGGCGTGGGCGTTATCGATGTTCAGGTCCACCACCGAGTAGAAGGTGTTGGAGTTGTCGTGGACTTTCCAGGTCGCCAGCATCACGTGATAACCGCTGCGGTCGGCCGGGATATTGACCACGTGCCGGGTGGTCTGCCCGGCTTTGGCCGGCATGCTGCCGTTCCACTTTTCATCCAGCAACGGGGTCATCTCGAACGAGTCGCGGGTCAGTGGCTGGTTCGGGTTCCAGTCTTTTTTGGTGAGGTAGAACTGCCAGTAGCGGGTGGCGTGGCCGGCGGTGTACTTCCAGGTGAAGGTCTGCGGGCCCGGCTTGACGGTGTTCTTGGTCCAGCGGCTGCTCGACTGTTCGTTGAGCTTGGCAAAGCCGATCATGCCACCGGCGGCAATGGTGCCGTCGGCCGGGCCGCAGGTGCGGAAGTCGCCGGTGCAGGCCTTGGCGTTGCTCGGGAAGTGCTCACGGCCACCACCCGGGGTGCCGAAGTACTCGACGCTCTGGGGTTCGTAGGCGACAGGGCCGCAGTTGCCGTTCTGGTTGCCACCACCGGCACTGCACATGAACGACCGGGCTTTCGGGCTTTCAATGTAACCGTGGGCGCTGGCGTGTTGAGCCGCGAGCGAAGCCATACCGATAGCCATGGCCAGGGGCAACTTGAGGAATGAACGGGCTCGGTGCAACGTGATCATCGATTGATCCTTGGTTGGAAATTATTGGATTCAACAGGCGATCGTGGGGAAGGATGTGGCGGCTCCAGTGATGGCCGGGATCCCTGTCTGGCGCCCCTCGAAAGCAAGCGCCAGGGTAGGAACAGCAGCGACCGGCTTAAATGGGACGGGTACGAGATTGCACCAGGGGCGCCCGGGCGATGCCTCGCGACCAGGGCTGGAATGGCTGGCGCAGGGCCGCCAGATCGGCCTTGGCCTGGTCGAAAATGCGTTCCAGGGTCGCCAGCAGCTCAGTCTGGCAGCGGCGTACGGCAGCCGGTTGTTGCGTGTTGGCCTTGCGCAGGGCATGGCAGCTGGCGGCCATCTCGCGGGCATCGATCAGGCAGGCAACGCCGCTGAGGCGATGGCTCAGGTCACCGATGACCTGGGGTGTTTTGGCCAGGTCGGCGAGGCGCAACTGGGTGATTTCCTGCAGCAGGTTCTGGGTCAGTTCCAGGAGGATGCGCCGGCGCAGGATCGCGCTGTTCTTGCCCACCTCGTCCAAGTGATCGAGGTTGAAGGGGCGCTGCGTTCGGGGCTCGGCGTCGATGGGCGCGTGGTGGCTCAGGACCTCCCGCAGGCGCGCCAGGGTCACCGGCTTGACCATCAGGTCGTTCATCCCGGCGTTGGAGCATTGGGTGGCCTCGTTGCTCAGGGCGCTGGCGGTGTAGCCGATGATCAGCCGCGCTGCCAGCCCTCGGCGCTGCTCGTCTTCGCGGACCGCACGGGTCAGGGCATAGCCGTCCATCTCCGGCATGTTGCAGTCGCTGATCAGCACGTCATAGGGCGCCTCGCGCAACGCCAGCAACGCCTGTTCGCCGCTGCTGACATGCTGGGCCTGGTGGCCCAGGCGCTGCAGTTGCAGGGTCAGCACCAGGCCGTTGGTGGAGACGTCGTCCACCACCAGCACCCGCAACGCCTGGGTGGCCTGTTGCGGTGCCGGCAGTTCGAGGGGCGGCGCCAGGGCCGGCTGCCACTTCAGGGGCAGTTCCACGTGCACGCAGCAGCCCTGGCCGGGCTCGCTTTCCAGCCAGATATGGCCGTCCATCAATTGGCTCAGTTGACTGCAAATGCTCAGGCCCAGCCCCGAACCGCCGTACAGGTGAGCGGTGCGGGCGCTGGCCTGGCGATAGGGTTCGAAGATCAACGGTTGCAAGGCCTGGGGGATGCCGATACCGGTGTCGCGCACGCTCAGGGTCAGCAGGCTGACGCCCGGGCGCAGCACACGTTCGGTGACCCGGGCCTGGATGCTGCCACGGTCGGTGAACTTCAAGGCATTGCTGATCAGGTTGTGGAAAATCTGCTGCAGGCGCAGGGCATCCACCAGGTACAGGCGGTGCGGCGTGGCCTGGTAATCGAAGCGCAGGTGCAGGTTTTTCTCCTGGGCCTGGGCGGCGAACAGCCCCAGGCTGTTGCTCAACAGCGGTTCGAGGGCGGTGGGGTGGGGCGCGAGTTGCATCAGGCCGCTCTCGATCTTGTCCAGGTCGAGGATATTGCCGATCAAGTCGATCATCGAGGTTGCCGATTGCTGTGCCACCCGCAGGTGGTGCGACGGTGATTGGCGGCTGCTGGTCTCCAGCTCCAGCAGGCCCACCAGGGCATTGAGCGGTGTGCGCAGTTCATGGCTCATGGAGGCGAGGAATTCGCTCTTGGCGGCACTGGCCCGCTGCGCCGCTTGCTTGGCTTCCCGCAGCTTGAGCTCCAAGTGCTTGCGCTCGGAAATATCCAGCCAGCCTCCCAGCAACCCCTGCAACACGCCCCGGGCGCTATAGAAGGGCACCAGCCATTGGTAGAGGTAGCGTTCCTGGCCGTCGATCAACAAACGGGTGTCGAGAAAGCGCGGGCGATGGTTGGCCAGCAGCTGGCGGTGTTCCTCTTGCAGGGCTTGGGCGAAGTCCGTCGGCATGCTCGGCTGTTCCGTGGGCAGGCGCTCGCGGACCTGCTCCTGGCGGGTGCTGAAAAACTCTTCATAGGCCCGGTTGCAGGTGCTCAGGCGGCCTTCCAGGTCACACACGTAAAGCGGCGTCGGCAGACCATTGAGTAGGGAAAACTGGAATGCCAGTTTGTCCTGCAAGCGGGTCTGGGCACTGTTGGTTTCCTTGATCTGGCGCTTCAGCCGCCAGTTCCAGATCAGCGACAGCACGAAAATCAGCAACGCCACCAGCAGCACGTGCCAGGCTTGCTCGGCGATCCATTCCCAGAGCGCAGCGTCGGGGCGTTGTTCGGCAATCAGTTGAATGTCGCTTTGCGGCGTCTTGGCCAGGGCGTCCAGCAGCTTGTCGAGGATGCTCAGCAGCTCCCGTGATCCGGGCGCCACGGCGAACTGATGAGGCGTGGGCGTGGCTTCGAAACTCAGGCCGAATTGCAGGCCCTGGCCGGGCAGGGCTTCGGTGCCCACCGGGGTGTCGAGGGTGGCGTCTACCTGGTGTTGCAGCACTCGGTCCAGGGCCTCGCGGTAGTGCTCGGTGAGCAGCAGTTGGATGCCTGGGTAGCGTTGTCGCAGGTAGCCCAGCAAGGGGTGATTGCGCGGCAGCGCCAGCTTGCGCCCCTGCATGGCTTCCAGGGAACTGGGGGAGCTGTCGCCGGCACGGATGATAAAGGCCCAGTTGCGGGTGCCGTAGGCCTGGCTGAAACCGACCCCCCGGGCGCCATCGGAAACCGCCAGGCTGCGGGTGGTGAGGTCGGCGTTGCCGGCCAGCAACTGCGCCAGGTCGCCGGCCTTGGATTGGCTGGGCTGGATCTCCAGTTGCAGGCGCAAGGTACTGGCCAGGGTCTGCAGCAGGTTGATGCTCAGGCCGGCCCACTGGCCGTCGGCGCGACGATAGAGGTAGGGCGGTGCTTCCTCGGCCAGCAGCCTGATCCGTCGATGGGCGCCGAGCCAGGCCAGTTCCTTGGGGCTCAGGCTGAAGGATTCGGTGGGGGCGAAGGGAAAGGGCTGCTGGCTGGAACTGTGCTGGATCTTCTGCTTGTGGGCCTCGGGAATATTGCCCAGCACGTAGTCGATCAAGGTGCGCAGGGCGCGGTCGTCGCGGCGCATGGCGAAGGCGAAACCGGTGTTGGGCAAGTAGGCGGCAAACTTGTTGTGCAGGCCCAGGTCGGGCCGCGCCTGCATGTACAGGTTGGCGCGGAATTTATCGCTGATAAAGGCATCGGCCTGCTCGCTGGCCAATTGTTCGAAGGCCTGGGCAGTGGTGCGCACCAGGGTCACCTCGGCCTGCGGGTAGGCTTGCCTGACCATGGCCGGGCGCAGGTAGTTCTCCAGCACCAGCACGCGTTTGCCCGACAGGTCCGGGGGCAGGCTCTGGTCGTTGTTGCGACGACGATGATCGGCTGGTTGTCCAGGTAGGGCTGGCTCAGGATCAGGCCGGGTTCATGGGCCTCGAACTCGCTGGCCCGGGGCAGCAGGTCGATGCGACGGTCGAGCAAGGCCTGGATGGCGGCCTGGGGCGAGGGCAGTTCCACCCGCTCGAAGGTCAGGCCGAGCTGGTCGCCGATCAAGTCCAGGTACTGATTGGAGAGGGCCTTGAGCACCTGATTGCCGGCGCTTTCCAGGGGCCGCTCCGGCGGCGCGATGGTGGCCACACGCAAGGTCTTGCTGGGCAGGGCGTTGCGCATTTCCAGCAGCCGGGTCAGGGGCAGGGTGCCGCCCTCGGTGTTCGGCGGCTCGGCGCCATGGGCTGTGCAGTGGGTCAACACGCCGAGCAGGCCCAGCAGGGGGAACAGCAGCCGGCAACGGGACCGCCGCGTGGCAGGCGCAGAAAACGCTAAGGGGGGCATGGGCAAACGCTCCAAGGGGCGACGCGGACGAGGGCTCAGGACAGGCCGTGTTCCTGGATGTACAAAAACAGGCTGGCGTCGGTGTCCAGTCCGAGCTTGCGCATGGCGCTGCTTTTTTGCGTGCTGATGGTTTGCTTGCTGCGGCACAGGTGCAGGGCGATGGCCCCCACGCTCATGCCCGAGCCGTACAGGCGCAGCACTTCGATCTCCCGCGCGGACAGTTGCTCGAGTTGCAGCAGGGGCTTGCCGTGGTCCGCCGTGCGCGTGTCCAGCAGGCGTTGCATCGACGGCGAAACAAAGGGCGCCCTAGGGCTGGCGTTGATGGCCTTGGGCAAGTCGTTGAGCAGGCCGCGCTTGCTCACCAGCCCCTGGACCCCGAGCTTGAGCACGCTGCTGATCAGCGCCGGGTTGTCGAGCATGGTGATCACCACAATCGCCAATTGTGGATAGCGAGTGCGCAGGCGGTGGATCAGGCGGATGCCGTCCACCTGTTCCCCGCCCGGCATCATCAGGTCCGTGAGCAGCAGTTCGCAGGGGTGGTCCTGCAGGTTCTGCAACAGGCTTTCCACGCTGTGGGCCTGGGCCACCACCTTCAGGTTGCTGCGCCGTTCCAGCAGGGTCTGAATCCCAATAAGGGTCAGCGGGTGGTCATCGGCTATCTGGACGTGGATCGACATCGTTCACAAGTACTCGGCTTTTCGACAGGCATGGGGGCGCAGCAAGGCCGTGCTCCTGGTGCAGGAGGCAGGCCTTTTGCCTGGGGGGTGGTCAGAGGTTTCGCAGGGTATCACCGAAATTGGCGGCCAAAAGACGTCGGCCTGCACTTTAAGAATCGTCTGATACGAACTGGGAAAGCTCTGGGTTTGAGGCAGGTAATGGCGGTAAAAGACGTAAGAAACGCCTCTGAACCGGGGGCAGGCGAGCACTTTCAAGCGCTGGATCAGCCAGTTCGGCGCCCCCGTGCGAGGCGCCGCCCGGGGCTCAGGTCATGGGGGGCAGACGCCGCTTGAGCGGGGACTTCTTGATGATCGCGGTGTTGGTTTCGGCGAAGTGGTTGAGCCCGTCAAGCAGGCTGTCCAGTTGCTCCATGTCGCGCACTTGCAGGCGCGCGATAAAGCAGTCATCGCCAGTGACCTTGTCGCAATCGGTGAACTCGGCGATCGCCAGGATCTGCCGCTCGACCTCCTGCAATTTGCCCGGCAAGGGCCGGATACGGACGATGGCCTGGAGTTGGTAACCCAGGAACTTGGGGTCGATTTCCAGGGTATAGGCCTTGATCACGCCGCGTTCTTCCAAGCGTCGCAGGCGCTCGGCGACACTCGGTGCCGACAGCCCGCTGATCTGCGCCAGGGCCTTGAGGGAGCGGCGCGAGTCGTCCATCAGGGCATTGATCAGGCATTGGTCGATTCCATCCAGCATGGCAGCCTCGTTAGGTGAATGGTCGTTTTTGCCTTGATAAAAAAGGCGTTGATAGCGTGCAGCCTTGCATTGTCCATGGAGCGGCGCAAGAGTCCGCCGCATACTTTTGGCTCTTGTCGAGGAGCCTGAAAAATGGACAGATCGTTGGGTCGTGGATCCCTGGAAATGACCGTCGCCATGCTGATTTCCGGCACCATTGGCTGGTTTGTGCTGGTCTCCGGGCAGCCGGTGCTGGACGTGGTGTTTTGGCGGTGTGTGTTCGGTGCCGGTGCCTTGCTGCTGATTTGCGGCGCTTTCGGCTTTTTGCGTAAGGATATTCTGACGAGCCGCCGTTTTCTGCTGGCGGTGCTCAGTGGGGTGGCGATTGTCGGCAACTGGGTGCTGCTGTTCGCTTCCTACTCCCGGGCCTCGATCGCCATTGGCACCGCGGTGTACAACGTCCAGCCGTTTATCCTGGTGGGCCTGGCGGCGTTGTTTCTCGGTGAAAAAATCACCGCGCAAAAGCTCTCCTGGCTGGCGCTGGCCTTTGCCGGCATGTTGGCCATCGTCAGTGCCCATGGCGAGCAGGGGGCGGTGGGCAGCGACTACCTGTTGGGCATTGTCCTGGCCCTGGGTGCGGCGCTGCTGTACGCCTTCGCCGCGTTGCTGATCAAGCATCTGAGCGGCACGCCGCCCCATCTGATCGCGCTGATCCAGGTGTGCACCGGGGTCCTGCTGCTGGCGCCCTGGGCCCACTTTGACGCCTTGCCGCAACAGCCAAGCGCCTGGGCCAGCCTGGTGACCCTGGGCGTGCTCCACACCGGAGTGATGTACGTGCTGTTGTACGGGGCCATTCAGAAACTGCCCACGGCCCTGACCGGCGCCTTGTCTTTCATCTACCCGATTGCGGCGATTGCCGTCGACTGGCTGGCGTTCGGGCATCGCCTGCAAGCGCTGCAATGGCTGGGTGTAGCGGCGATTCTGCTGGCGGCGGCCGGCATGCAGCAGGGCTGGAGCCTGGGCCGCCGCCGGCTGCTGAGTTCTTGAGACGGTTCAGATTTTCCAGTGGGGCGCACTGTGGCCCAGGCGCTGGCGCATTTCCCCCAGGTTGCTCAGCAGTTGCCGGGTCAGCAGCCGGTAACCGTCCAGCTCGCTGTACAGCGGCGGGGCCACGACCGGTGCAGTAGGACTGGGCCAAGGCTGTTGCAGGCGACGGATAGCGCCGGATTGCAGGGCCCGGGCCATGCCGACCAGCAGTACGCGAATCTGCCGGTGCTCATCCTTGAGCAGGCTTTGCATCTGCGCCATGGCCTGGGCATCGCTGGCATCGGGGCGGGTGTTGCCGAGGATTTCCAGGGTGCTGAAGCACATGCGCAAGTGACGCTGCAGGGCGTCCAGTTCGGTCATGGAAATCCGTACTTCCTTGGACACCGACGGCATCAGCGAGCGCAGTTGCAGCAGGGTGCTGTTGAGGCGCCCGAGGATTTTCAGGTGCTCGTCGTCGGTCACCGACTGGCCGCCGACAATGCGCCCGTACAGGGTCGCGCAATCGCGCAGGGCACTGGCCAGGTTGTAGCGCCAGGAATACACGGCGTACAGCGGAATGGCGAAGGAAAACGCCAGGGCCAGGGCGATGCCGATGAGGATGTCCACGGCGCGCCAGAGGCCGTCGCTGACCTGATTGTCGCCATGACCGGCGACGATAAACACGGTGATCGCCGCCAGCAGCGCGGTGTAACCGCCCTTGCCGATGGCGTGGTAGGAGAAGTACCCGCAGACCGTGGCCATGCCCAGGTAGGTGACCCAGGGCAGGCCCAGGTAGGCCTGCTGGATAATCAGCAGCAGCCCGACCCCGGCGCCGACCAGGGTGCCGATGGCCCGCTCGGCGGCCTTCTTGCCGATGTTGCCGTGGTGTTGCAGGCCGCCGATCACCACCAGCATGGTCACCGAGGCCCACTCGCCGTGGGGCAGGTTGAGCCCGGTGGTCAGCACGATGGTGGCGATCAGGCCGAGGGCCACGCGCACGGCGTGGATCAGTTTGGCGTGGCGGTAGCGCCGGTACGGGTCCAGCAATGGCAGCAGTACACGGCGCAACAGCGGTGGCAGGGTGAATGCGCGCAAGCGCTTTAACGGGCCCAGATCAGGTCCTCCTGTGGGACGTCAGAAAATGTAATCGGTGGTCAGGAAGCTCGACTCGCGCTGACGGATGATGTCGCTGATCAGCGTTTTGTTGCTCTCCAGGAATTTGGTCGCCACCAGGGTACGGATCGAGAAGGTGCGCAACGCATCATGTACCGACAGCGTGCCCTCGGCGGAGTTCTTGCGGCCGTTGAACGGGAAGGTGTCGGGGCCGCGCTGGCACTGGGCGTTGATGTTGATCCGCCCCACCTGGTTGGCGAAGGTGTCCACCAGGCGTCCGACTTCGGCGGGGTCGGTGCCGAAGATACTCAACTGCTGGCCGAAGTCGGATTCCAGGACGTAGTCGATCACCGTGTCCAGGTCGCGGTAGGGCACGATGGGCACCACCGGGCCGAACTGTTCTTCCTGGTAGACGCGCATTTGCGGGTTCACCGGGTACAGCACCGCCGGATAGAAGAACGAGGCCCGGGCTTGGCCGCCCTCGGGGTTGATGACCTGGGCACCGTGCTGGACGGCATCGGCCACCAGGGCGTGCAGGTAGTCGACCTTGCTGTTCTCCGGCAGTGGCGTCAGGGCCACGCCCGGCTCCCAGGGCATGCCCGGTTTCAGGGTCTGCAGCTTGGCGTTGAATTTCTCGATAAAGGCCTGCACCACGTCTTCGTGGACGAAGAGAATCTTCAGCGCGGTGCAGCGCTGGCCATTGAACGACAGGGCGCCGGTCAGCGCTTCGTTGACCGCGTTGTCGAGGTCGACCTCGGGCAGCACGATCCCCGGGTTCTTCGCATCCAGGCCCAGGGCCGCGCGCAAACGGTGGGGCTTGGGGTGGAGTTTCTTCAGGTCGCTGGCGGCCTTGTTGGTGCCGATAAAGGCAAAGATGTCGATCTTGCCGCTGGCCATCAGGGCGCTGACGGTCTCGCGTCCGCTGCCGTAGATGACGTTGATCACCCCGGCTGGGAAGCTGTCGCGGAAGGCTTCGAGCAACGGCCGGATCAGCAGCACGCCGAGCTTGGCCGGCTTGAACACCACGGTGTTGCCCATGATCAGCGCCGGGATCAGGGTGGTGAAGGTTTCATTCAGCGGGTAGTTGTAGGGACCCATGCACAGCGCCACGCCCAGGGGCACGCGACGGATCTGGCCTAGGGTGTCCTGCTCCAGCTCGAAGCGGCTGGAGCGGCGGTCCAGTTCCTTGAGCGCATCGATGGTGTCGACGATGTAGTCGCAGGTGCGGTCGAACTCTTTTTCTGAATCCTTGAGGTTCTTGCCGATCTCCCACATCAGCAGCTTGACCACCGCGCTGCGCTGCTGGCGCATGCGCCCGAGGAAGGCTTCCACGTGCTGGATGCGTTCGGCCACGCGCATTGTCGGCCAGGCGCCCTGGCCCCGGTCATAGGCGCGTACGGCGGCGTCCAGGGCGGTGAGGGCGGTGTCGGCATCCAGCAGCGGGGTGCTGCCGAGAATCACTTGTTGGTCACCGTCGGCGGTGGCCAGGTACACCGGGCTGCGGACCACGGCCAGGGGGCCGTCCCAGGTCTGCAACTGGCCATCCACCAAGTAGTCACGCTGTTCGATCGGGCCTTCCAGGCGGTAAGGCTCGGGGATGTCGGCGGCGCCGGGAAACAGGTTGTTCAGGCGATTGGCTGTGGTCATGACTCTACCCCGTGTTGGAAATAATCAGTGCGCAGATGGCCGTGGAAACGTCGCTCCAAGGTTTATACGCCTATCTGGCGCGGTGCTTTAAGGATTTTTCACTGAGCCGGGGCAGGGCGGCGCGCTCGGCAGCCGAGTGTTTTCAGCGGGCGCACGCTTGTCCTCGCGCGGGTGTTGGCCGGTGCTTCAGTCGCTGCCCAGTAACTGGCGGATCAGCTTCGGGGTGCTGCCGGTCCAGCGCTTGAACGAGCGGCGGAAATTGGCCGCGTCGTTGAAGTTGAGGTACTCGGCCACCTCTTCGTTGCGCCAGCCCTTGATCTGGTACAGGTACAGGGCGACGTGCTTGCGCACCTGGTCCACCTGTTGCTGGAACCCGCTGTGGTGTTTGTGCAGCTTGCGCTTGAGGGTCGCCGGGCTCATGCCGAACGCCTGGGCCGCCTGTTCCAGGCTGGGGGCCTGGCGCACATGGGTTTGCAGGTACAGGTAGATGCAGTCCAGAAAGCTGCTGGCAAAGCCCAGCTCCCGCCCCTGCTCGGCGGCTTCCAGGCGTGCCACCTGGCCAGCGGTGGCCGAGGCGTTGGGCCAGGGCTGGGCCAGGTACTCCCGGGGGATGCGCATCATGTCCAGGGGGCGCTGGAACTGCGTGTGTTCCCCCAGGTGCACCCAGTACTGCTCGACATAACGCGGCTCGGCGTGGCTGAAACTGCATTCCCAGGGCAGGCGCTGGCCGCTGAGCCACTGACTCATGCCGGCCAGGGAGGTCATGCTCGCTTCCAGCAGAAAGCGCCAGTGCTCGCCGGCGCCACAACTGTCCAGCCAATAGCAGTAGGCGTAGTGCTCGTCGAACAGCAATCGCGGCGCAGCCAGGGGGCTGAGCAGGGCCTGGTGCTGGACCAGGGTGTCCAGCGCCTGGTGCAGGCTGTGGGCGTGGCGCAGGGCATGGCTGGCGGCACCGTAATGCCCGGGCAGCAAGCGCTGGCCGAACAGGAAGCTGCTGTCGTCGGCGTCCAGCAGGCGCCGGCTGTTGCCGATCAGCCCGAGAAACTGCTGCGGGCTGAGCAGGGCCTGGCCGGCGAGGATGTCTTCGTGGAACAGCCCGGTGCCCCGCAGCAGGCGATGGCTGTCGATGTCCCGGGACAGGGCCAGGTCCACCAGCGCCGCGGGTTGGTAATGCCCGGGAATAAAGCGGCTGTCGTTTTCGTACCAGGTGGTTTTCAGAGTCATGGTGCGCCTCAGGCCGTCTTGGCCAGGGGCTGCTTGGCCCGGGCCAGCGCCAGGTTGAGGCGTTTGAGCAAGCCTTCCGGGGTTTCGTCGAGGGCCATCACCACTGCGCAACTGGCCGACAACTGCAGGCGCTCGCCGTGCTGCCGGGTCTTGTGGGCCAGGCTGTGGATCGCCTGTTGCAGCTCCTGGGCCAGAAGCCGGGCCTGGCGCTCGCCGGTGTTGGGCAGCAGCACCACGAAGCGGTCGCCGGCCAGGCGGCACAGCAGGTCCTGGCGACGCAGGTTGAGCAGCAGCAAATGGCTCAGGGCCTGGAGCAGCGCATCGCCCTCGGCGTGGCCGTAGTTCTGGTTGATGGCGGCGAAGTTATCCAGGTCCAGGGCCAGCAACGACAGCGGCTGCTGGTGTTGGCGACTGTGTTCCAGGGTGTCGACCAACTGGCGCTTGAGGTAGTCGGCGCTGCCCAGGGGCGTGAGCTTGTCGAACAGCCGGTGCTCGCGGAACAGCCGTTCGCGTTTTTCCATTTGCGCGCTGATGGCCAACTGTTCGCGGTGCCAGTGGTAGATGCCGATCGTCAGCAAGACCATGCCTACTGGCATCGGCCCGGATTCCAGCCAGTGGTCCCAAGTGATGCTGGCGGGCAGGCGGATGAACTCGTCGAGGCTGTCGATCCACCAGGAAAAGAAGATGCAGCTCAGGCCCAGCGCGAGGTAGTCGGTGACCCGCCCGGCGGGCCGGCTCTTGAGCACCAGCCCCAGCCAGACCAGGGCCAGCAGCGCCGAGCCACCTTCACCGACGATGTCGAGCCAGACCCATTCATCGAACCGTTTCAAGTCGCCGCAGGCCAGGTGCAGCAGCAACCCGGCGTTGGCCGCGAGCAACAGCACGGCGAGTTTCCAACGATGGGGTTTGAGCACGGAGAACATGGCCGCGATCCTTTTGCCAGGAATGAATGGGCGCCAGCACAGCAGATGTTTGTGACAGCCGGGTGACACCCGTAAAAACCGCGTCGGGGTCGAATCAGCTCACACTCATCAGCCGATTTTTTTCGCCCCGATACCGCGCCCTCCCGTCCCTCGCCAAACCCCAACCCGCCTGTAGGAGCCGGCTTGCCGGCGATGGCCCCCGCCTATCCACCGTCCACCTCAAGACGGCATCGCAGGCAAACCCGCTCCTGCAAAAGCCTTTACCTCGGTGCCGTGGGGGTCATTTCAGCTCATTCCGTGACTCAATCCCCCGGCAAAGAGCCCTTTACGCTTTGCGCCGCCCAGGCCTGTCACAGAACCGTCATTCGCCGCCCCTAGCGTGCCCTCCCAGTTGCCGGGCCCCTTGCCCGGCGTCAGCGGATTCTTTGGGGAGGACCACCATGTACAAGCGCAGCGCCAACGTCGGGCTCGTCAGCTTCACGCTCACCGCATTGGCCATGGCGATTGCCAGCGAGCGCCTCAGCGCCGCCGAGCCAGCCGCCACCGAGCACGTGGAGGTGGTGGGCCAGGCCGCCAGTATCGACAAGGCGCTCAAGGAACAGCGCAGTGCCGACAGCATCAAGAGCGTGGTGCACGCCGACGGTGTGGCCCAGTTGCCGGACCAGAACGTCGCCGAAGCCGCCCAGCGCCTGCCGGGCATCAGCATCGAGCGCGACCAGGGCGAAGGGCGCTTTGTCAGCGTGCGCGGCCTGGGCCCGGACCTCAACAGTGTGACCATCAACGGCACCCTGGTGCCTTCCCCGGAGAGCGAACGCCGGGCCGTGGCCCTCGACGTATTGCCCTCGGAGCTGGTGCAGTCGCTGTCGGTGATCAAGACCCTGACCCCGGACATGGACGCCAACTCCCTGGGCGGCACCGTGGACGTGAAAAGCCTTTCGGCCTTCGACCACAAAGGCCTGTTCTACACCGGCAGCAGCGAGGCCAGCTACGACAAGAACAGCGGCCAGACCAGCCCGAAATTCTCCGGTGCGGCGAGCAACCGCTTCAGCCTCGGCGACGGCATCGACAACTTCGGCGTGGCCGCAGCCCTGAGCTGGCAGAAGCGTGACTTCGGTTCCGACAACGTGGAAACCGGCGGCGCCTGGGACTTCGAGCAAGGGGCCAAACTGCAGGAGTTCGAGCAGCGCGACTACGACATCAGCCGCGAGCGCGCCGGTGGCGGCCTGAATTTCGACTACAAGCCCGACGACTACAGCAGCTACTACCTGCGCACCCTCTACAGCCGCTACAAGGACAGCGAGACCCGCAACTCCACCAGTATCGAATTCGCCGACCCGCAGGCCGCGGGGGAATTGGGTGACGCCGAGGGCAAGCGCAAGCTCAAGCAGCGCGACGAGACCCAGGAAATCCAGTCCTATGTGTTTGGCGGCGAGCGCCTGGTCGGGCTCTGGACTCTGAGCGGGCAAGCCGGCTACAGCCGCTCCAGCGAAGACAGCCCGGGGCACATCGCCGGTGCCACGTTCGAGGGCAACAGCGACTTCAGCGGCAGCGGTTTCTACGACAACGACAAGCCTCGGCCGATCATCAGCCCCGGCTTCTACGACCCGGCCAACTTCAGCCTGAGCAAGGTCGAGTGGGAAAAGCAGAAAACCACCGACACCGAGAAAAACCTGCGCCTGGACCTGGCCCGGGACTACGACTTCAAGGGCTACGCATCCCAGGTCAAATTCGGCGGCAAGGTCAGCCGACGCAACAAGGACAACGACCTGGAAACCTGGGTCTATGAAGACTTCGACACCCTGGGCTTTACCAGCGACCAGCTCAACCTCAGCCAATTCCAGAAAGGCACGGTGGACTATCGCCTCGGCCAGTTCGGCCCGGGCATCAGCGCTGGCGCCATCGAGCAGTTGATTGGCGGCCTCAACGCGGCGGACTTCTATGACGCGGTGGAGTCCCGGGTCAACGACTTCAAGATGAGCGAGGACATCAACGCCGGCTACCTGATGAACACCCTGGACATCGGTGACTGGCGCTTTATCGCCGGCCTGCGTTACGAGGGCACCGAGTTTTCGGCCAAGGGCACCGGGGTCACCGACGGCGCCTTTACCGACACCCAGACCCAACGCCGTTATCACCACTGGCTGCCGGGCCTGCACGCCCGTTACCAGCTGGACAAGAACACCCAGGTGCGCGCCGCCTGGACCAAGTCCGTGGTGCGCCCGACCTTCGGCCAACTGGCCCCGGGTTTTGTCATTGACGGCGACGAGGCGAGCTTCGGCAACCCCAACCTCAAGCCCCTGGAGTCGAGCAACCTGGACCTGGGCATCGAGCACTTCATGGGCCGCGCCGGCACCGTCTCGGCCTTCGTGTTCTACAAGGACATCCAGAACTTCGTCTACAACACCGACCTGGCCGGCAGCGGCGCCTGGGCCGGCTTCTCCGAAGCCCACAGCTTCGCCAACGGCGACAGCGCCAAACTCTACGGCCTGGAACTGGCCTACTCGCAGAAGTTCGACTGGTTGCCTGCGCCCTGGAACGGCCTGCTGGTCGGCGCCAACAGCACCTTCAGCCGCTCCAGCGCGAGCATCGAGGGCTTCGACCAGGCCAGCGGGCGCAATCGCAAGCGCGACATCGACCTGCCCAGCCAGTCGGACACCGTGGGCAACCTGATGCTCGGCTGGGAGAACGACAAACTCAGCCTGCGCGTCTCGGCCAACTACAAATCGGACTACCTCTACGAACTGGCGGGCATCAACGACAAGGCCCATGACCTGCACGTGGACGCCCAGACCTTTGTCGATTTCAGCGCCAAGTACGCCCTGAGCAAGAACCTGCAAGTCAGCTTCGAGGCGCAGAACCTCACCGACCAGCCGTACTTCGTCTACACCGGCAACCGCGCCTACAACGGCCAGTACGAAGAGTACGGCCCGACCTACAAGCTCGGCCTGACCTTTACCCACTTCTGAGCCACCGCCCGGCGCCCTTGGCGGTGCCGGCCTGAATCGACAACCAAGGATTGTGATGAGCACTTTATTTGCCCCGAAAAATACCCTGCTGGCCCTGTTGATCGGCCTCGCCAGTGGCGCCGCCCTGGCCGCGCCCAACGTGCCCGGCTTGAGCCTCAAGCCCTGGGCCGAGCAGCCACAAGGGGTGACTGCCCTGGGGTTCGTGCCCAGTGGCCTGGGCGCCGATAGGTTGCTGGCCAGCGAGCGTGACGGCCTGTTGCTGCTGGACGAGCAGGGGCGCCAGTTGGCGGCTCTCAAGGGTTCCTTCAGTGGCCTGGACAGCCGCGTCGCCGGCCAGCAGCTGTTGGTGGCCAGCCTCGACAACCAGCGTCAACAGGCGCTGTTGGTGAGCGTCGATCCGGCGGCCCGTCGCTGGGGGCAGCCGGTGTACCTGCCCACCCGCGACTACCCGGTCAATGGCCTGTGCCTGTACCGCGATGAAGCCAGCAACCTGTTTCTGTTCCTGGTAGGCGATGAGGGCAAGGGCGAGCAATGGCTGGTGGGCAAGGGTGCCCAATTGAATGCCGAGCCCCTGCGGGTACGCGGCCTGCCGCTCCCCCCCGAGGCGCAGTTCTGCCAGGTGGACGATGGTGCCCAGCAACTCTTGGTGAATGAACAGAATGTCGGCTGGTGGGCGTACCCGGCCCATGCCGAAGCCGACACCGCGCGCGCCCCGGTGGCCCTGCGCGCGCCCTTTGGCGACATCAAGAACAGCGCCGGGGCCATGGCCCTGATGCCGGGCGGGGTGCTGGGCCTGGACCCGAAGGCGGCGCAGTTGCACCTCTATCAGCAGCAGGAGAAAGGCTGGAGCGCCAAGGCCACGCTGCCGTTGGCGGGCCTCAAGGAGCCGGAAAATCTCGCCGTGCGCGCCAGTGGCAAGGGCCTGCAAGTGCTGCTGCGCGATGACGAGGACGGGCGCCTGTATCAGGGCCAGTTGAACTGGCAGGCGACCCCGCCGAGCCTGCCCCCGGTGCTGCCGACCGTGGAGCCTGTGGTGCAGAGCGACCCGGTGGGACGCCAGGGCGATGCCGCCGACGATCCGGCGATCTGGGTGCACCCGCAGCAACCGTCCCTGAGCCGGGTGCTGGGCACCAATAAAAAGCAGGGCCTGCTGGCGTACGACCTGCAGGGCAAGCTGCTGCAGGAACTGCCCGTGGGGCGCCTGAACAACGTCGATGTGCGCCCCGGGTTCAAGCTCGGCGAGCAGACCGTCGACCTCGCCGTGGCCAGCAACCGCGATCACAACAGCCTCAGCCTGTTCGCCATCGACCGCGCCAGTGGCGAATTGCGGGAAGCCGGGGAGATCCCCACGCCGCTCAAGGAAATCTACGGCATGTGCCTGTTCCAGCCTGCCAGCGGCGAGTTGTACGCCATCGCCAACGGCAAGGACGGCACCTTTGTGCAATACCGCCTGAGCGCACCCAACGGCAGCGTGCAGGGCGAGTTGGTGCGCCAGTTCAAGGTGGCCAGCCAGCCGGAAGGCTGCGTCGCTGACGACCAGCGCCAGCGGCTGTTTATCGGTGAGGAAGATGTCGGCGTCTGGGCCGTGGACGCCCGGCCCGAGCAACCGGCGACCCTGGCCAGCGTGATCAAGGTCGGCGGCCTGCTCCAGGCCGATGTCGAGGGCCTGGCCCTGTACCAGAGCGCCGCGCGTGACTACCTGGTGATTTCCAGCCAAGGCAACGACAGCTACCTGGTGCTCGACGCCGAGCCGCCGTTCGCCAGCCACGGCGCATTCCGCGTCGGCCTCAATGCGGCGGCGGGGATCGATGGCGCCTCGGAAACCGACGGCCTGGAAGTCACCTCGGTCAACCTCGGCGGGCCCTGGAGCCAGGGCATGCTGGTGGTCCAGGACGGCCGCAAGCGCATGCCCGAGCAGACCCAGAACTTCAAGTTCGTGCCCTGGGCCGAGGTCACACGGGCCTTGCAGTTGCCCTGATCGGCCCGTCATCAATTGGTCATCCATTTTTCATCGAATAGCCCACAGGCCAGCGTGCAGCGTTGGCCCGTAGGCATCAGGCAAAGGAGTTTCACCATGCAGGCCACACTCGAACACATGACGATCTGGGGACTGATCAGCGACGCCAGCCTGTTGGTCAAGGCGGTCATGCTGACCCTGCTGCTGGCGTCCCTGCTCAGCTGGTACCTGATCATCCAGCGCAGCCGTGTGCTGCGCGGGCGGGAAAAACAGATGAATGAGTTTGTGCAGCGTTTTCGCCGGGCGCCGGAGCTGCTGCCGCTGTACCGCGAGACGGCCCAGGCCAGTGACGGCGAGGGCGGCGTGGAGCAGATTTTCCACGCGGGTTACCAGGAGTTCGGCCACTTGAAACAGTCCGGCGGCAACCCGGCCGAGGTGGTGCTTGAAGGCGTGGAACGGGCGCTGTACGTGGCCATCAGCGAGCAGGAAGTGCGCCTGGAAAAGGGCCTGCAATTTCTCGCCACCGTGGGCTCGGTCAGCCCTTACATCGGCCTGTTCGGCACCGTGTGGGGGATCATGAACTCCTTCCTCGGCCTGTCCCAAGTGCAGCAGGCGACCCTGTCCACCGTGGCCCCGGGCATCGCCGAAGCCTTGATCGCCACGGCCATCGGCCTGTTCGCGGCGATCCCGGCGGTGATTGCCTACAACCGCTTCTCGGCCCGCAGCCAGACCTTGCTGACCCGCTATTACGCCTTTGCCAACGAGCTGCAGGTGCGCCTGCACCGCACGTTGCATGGCGCGCCGATCAACCTGGCCGTGGCCGCCTGAAAGGAGAGTGCACATGTTAGTCAGGCCGCAACGCAAGCACGGGCCCAAGGCGGAAATGAACGTGGTGCCTTACATCGACGTGATGCTGGTGCTGCTGGTGATCTTTATGGTCACCGCGCCGATGCTGACCCAGGGGGTGAAGATCGAATTGCCCAAGGTCGCCAGTGAAGCCCTGGCCAACGACACCCGGCAGCAGATTCTTACGTTGTCGGTGAAGGCCGAGGGCGGCTACTACTGGAACCTGGGCGGCGAGCTGGACACGAAAAACCAGACCGACAGCGCCGTGGCCCTGGACGAGATGCGCGCCAAGGTGGCGCAGATTGTCGCCGAGCGCAGTGACACCCAGGTCTATATCCGCGCCGACAAGGACGCCGGTTACGGCAGTGTGGTCGCGGCCATGGCGGCCTTGCAGCAGGGCGGGGTGCACAACCTGGGGCTGGTGACCGAGGCCCCGCAATGACTGCGCTGAGCCTGCAGGTCGCGTTCTGTGACGAGCCGCGCCGGGCGCGCGAGGTGTTCTGGCGCAACAGCTTGGCGGCGACCCTGGCCCTGGCCTTGCACGCGGGTGTCCTGGTGCTGTTGGTGCTGGGCTGGGCGGTGGAGCCGCCGCCGGTGCAGGCGCCGGCGGTGTTGAAAACCCAGCTGGTGATGTTGCCGCCGGCGGCTGAACCCCAGGCCCCGGAACCCTTGCCCGTGGCGGCGCTGCCTGCCCCGGTGGAGCCCCAGGTGAGTGCGCCACCGGAGCCGGCCAAACCGCTGCCGCCGGTGCGCGAGCCGGCACCGAAACTCGAACAGGCGGCCCTGGCCCGCAAGCGTGTGGAAGAGCGCAAGCGTGAGGAACAGGCCGAGCAACAGCGCCAGCGCCTTGACACGGAAAAGCGCCAGCGCGAAGCCGAGCAACAGCGGGTGGCCCAGGAACAGGCGCAGCAGGCGCAACGGGCAGAGCAGGCGCGGGTGGCGGCGGAACGGGCACGGCAACAGGCGGCTGCCGCTGACAGCCGTCAATACCTGCCCCTGAGCAAGGAGGCGCCGGACTACCCGCAACGAGCCCTGGACAAGGAACTGGAAGGTGATTGCACCGTGGAGTACAGCGTCAACCCCCAGGGGCGAGTGGAAAATCCCAAGGTGCTGGACGGCTGTCATCCGTTGTTTATGCGGCCCTCGCTGGCCGCGGCCAACACCTTTCGCTACCAGCCGCGGATCGTCGATGGGCAAGCGGTGACGGTGCCGGCGGTGCGTAATACGTTTCATTATCGAATCAAGTGACTGCGAGGCGATTACAGGGCAGAAAAAGGCGGCGAAATCCCCCGGTTTATGGGCGCGGCTCACCACAAACCGGGGGCTGGCGGGTAAACTTCGCGCTTTCTTCAAGGAGTCGTTATGAGTTACTACCAGCCGGGCATTCTTGCCACCCCCGTTCCGAGCCAGGCCCGTCATCTGTTTTTTGCCCTTGAATCCATCGAGGCATTGCCCGCCGCCCTGGATCAGTTGCTGTCGCAGGTGGATGGAAAAACGGCGGTAGCAGGTTTTGGCGCCTCGCTGGTCAAGGCCCTGGGCGCTCGCGTGCAAGGCCTCAAGGCGTTCCCGGCCTTGACCGGTGTCGGCGTCGACAACCCGTCGACCCAGCATGCGCTGTGGGTCTGGCTGCATGGCGACGACCGGGGTGAATTGCTGCACCGCAGCAATGCCCTGGAAGCGGCCCTGGCACCGGCCTTGCGCCTGGTGCAGATGAACGAAACCTTCCGCCACAAAGACGGCCACGACCTGACCGGCTACGAAGACGGCACCGAAAACCCACACGATGACGCGGCCGTGGCGGCGGGCCTGGCGGACGGTGTCGATGGCCTGCGCGGTGGCAGCTTTGCCGCGATCCAGCAGTGGCAGCACGACTTCAAGGGCTTTGCCGCCATGCAGCCCGAAGAGCGCGACAACATCATGGGCCGACGCCTGAGCGACAACGAAGAGCTGGACGACGCGCCGGTCTCGGCCCACGTCAAGCGCACCGCTCAGGAGAGCTTCACCCCGGAAGCCTTTATGGTGCGTCGTTCGATGCCGTGGATCGAAGGGGATCGGGGCGGCCTGATGTTCCTGGCCTTCGGTCACACCCTCAATGCTTTCGAAGCCCAACTGCGACGCATGAGCGGCCTGGAAGACGGCATCACCGACGGCCTGTACCGCATGAGCCGGCCGATCACCGGTGGCTACTACTGGTGCCCGCCACTGCTGGACGGCCACCTCGACCTGCGCGGCCTGAAAACCGCCTGATCCAACCCCGCCATACCGCGATCGCCGGCAAGCCGGCTCCTACAACAGCCGCCCCCGCCGCCCCCTTGTAGGAGCTGGCTTGCCAGCGATCACACCCGCCACCCCCCATCGCCGGCAAAAAAAGCCGCGCCACGCACCCATTGTGTAGGCGCTGGCTTGCCAGCGATCGCGCTCCCAAAATCCACACCCCTCCCAAAACTGCCCCCACCGGCAGCGGATTAGCGGTGCTTGTCAGAAAAATCCGAGAGGAGTACAAATGTACTCCATGACGACTTTATCTCCCCGCCGCAGTGCCATCCTGACCTTTATCCGTGACCGCATCGCCGATCGCGGCCAGCCTCCGAGCCTGGCCGAAATCGCCGAAGCCTTTGGTTTTGCCTCGCGCAGCGTGGCGCGCAAGCATGTGCTGGCGCTGACCGAGGCCGGGTTTATCGAGGTCAACCCGAACCAGGCGCGGGGCATTCGCCTGCTCAATCAAGCGCCGCGCCCCGAGCTGCTGGACATCCCCGTGCTGGGCCGAGTGGCCGCCGGCGCGCCCATTGGCGTGGATGCCGAGGTGCATGGCCGCTTGTTGCTGGACCCGGGGATGTTCTCCTTGGCCCCGGATTACCTGCTGCGGGTCCAGGGCGATTCGATGATCGAGGACGGCATCCTCGACGGTGACCTGGTGGCCGTCCGCCGCAGCGCTGAACCGCGCAACGGGCAGATCGTCATCGCCCGGCTGGACGGTGAAGTGACCATCAAGCGCTTTCAGCGCCAGGGCCAGGCCATTCGCCTGCTGCCGCGCAACCCGGCCTATGCGCCAATCGAGGTCACGGTTGATCACGATCTGGCCATCGAAGGGGTGTTCTGCGGCCTGGTGAGGCCAGGCTGATGGGGGCCGTGGTCGCGCTGGATACGCTGTTCAATGCCGGCCGGGTGTGGAAGGGCCGGCCCGCTGCGCCGGCCCCCAGTCCTCAAGCCACTGGCCATGTAGCCCTGGATGCGGTGCTGCCCACGGGCGGCTGGCCGGAGGCGGCGCTGACGGAAATCCTTATCGCCGCTCAGGGCGTAGGCGAGTTGCAACTGCTGTGGCCGGCCCTGGCCCGATTGTCGGCGGCGGGGGAGCGAGTGGTGCTGGTGGCACCGCCTTATGTGCCCTATCCCCAAGCCTGGCAGAACGCTGGAGTGGATGTGCGTCAGCTGTCGATTATCCAGGCCAGTGAGCGCGATGCCCTGTGGGCCGCCGAGCAATGCCTGCGCTCGGGCAGTTGCGGCGCCGTGTTGTGCTGGCCGCAGCAGGCCGATGATCGCGCCCTGCGCCGTTTGCAGGTGGCGGCGGAAACCGGCCAGACCCTGGCCTTTGCCTACCGCCCGCAGGCAGAGGCGGTCAACCCGTCGCCGGCGGCCTTGCGCATTGCCGTGGATGCCCGGCCCGCACAATTGCGTGTACTCAAGTGCCGGGGCGGCCTGGCCCATGGCGCGCCCATCGCGTTCAGCCCCGGGCACTGAGGCGGTCATGCGTTGGGTGTGCATTCTATTTCCGCAGTTGGCCCTGGACGCCGCGCTGCGTCAGCGCGCCGAACCCGAGGCCCCCCTGGCTCTGCTCAGTGGCACCCCACAACGCCGGGTGCTGCAAGCGGTGAATACCGCTGCCCGGGAGCTGGGCCTGCGCCCCGGCCAGTCGTTGACGGCCGCCCAGGCCCTGGCCAAGGGCTTTGCCTGTGCCGAATACGACCCCGAGGAAATCCAGCGTTGGCAGCAGTTCCTGGCGGCCTGGGCCTATGGCTTCAGTTCCCAGGTCAGCGTGGCCTACCCGCGCACCCTGGTGCTGGAGATCGAGTCGAGCCTGGGCCTGTTCGGTCCCTGGCCGCAGCTGGAAGCGCGGCTGCGTCGCGAGCTGACGGAACTGGGCTTTCGCCACCGTATCGTCGCGGCGCCCAATCCATTGGCGGCCCGGGTCCTGGCCAATGCCTATGACGGCTTGGCCGTGGCGGATGATGAACAACTGGGCCAGGTCCTGGGTGCCATGCCCATCGAGCGCCTGGGCCTGGCCGCACAAACCGCCGAAGCCTTGTCGCGCATGGGCGTGCGCAGTTTCGCCCAGGTGCGCGGCTTGCCTCGCTCGAGCCTGGCCCGGCGTTTTGCCCCGACCTTGCTTCAGCACCTGGATCAACTCCTGGGCGAGCGCCCATTGGCCTTGGCCTTCTATCAACCGCCGGACCGTTTCGACCTGCGCATCGAGCTGAATTTCGATGTCTTGTCGCACCAGGCGCTGCTGTTTCCCTTGCGCCGTTTGACGGCGGACCTGGCGGCTTTTCTCTGCGGTCGCGACAGCGGGGTGCAGCGTTTCGAGCTGCATCTGGAGCACGCTGAATGCGCCGATACTCTGATCCCGGTGGGCCTGCTCAGCGCCGAGCGTGACCCGGCCATGCTCTTTGAACTGGCCCGCGGGCGCTGGAGCAGATCCAGGTGCCGGCGCCGGTGCGCAGCTTGCGCCTGCTGGCCGAGGACTTGCCGCGCTTTGTTCCTGAACACCGTCAACTGTTCGATGAGCGCCCCCAGCAATCCTTGCCCTGGGAGCAACTGCGCGAACGCCTGCGAGCGCGCCTGGGGGATGACGCGGTGCATGGCTTGCGAGCCCTGGCCGACCACCGACCGGAGTGCAGTTGGCAGGCCACCAGCGACCGTCAACCGGGGCCGGTCCTGCCGGGCCTGCGTCGCCCCGGCTGGTTGCTGCCCGAACCCTTGCCCCTGGCCGACAGCGCTGCACGGATTGTCATGGGCCCGGAGCGCATCGAGTCCGGCTGGTGGGACGGCGCCGATGTGCGCCGCGACTATTACCTGGTCGAAACCCAGGGCGGCCAGCAAGGCTGGGCCTATCGCCCGGTTGGTGGCGGCCCCTTGCTGTTGCAGGGCTGGTTCGCATGAGCGGCTACGCCGAGTTGCATTGCCTGTCGAACTTCAGTTTCCAGCGCGGCGCCTCCAGTGCCTTGGAGCTCTTCGAGCGGGCCCGGGCCGAGGGTTACCAGGCCCTGGCGATCACCGACGAGTGCACCCTGGCGGGAGTCGTACGCGCCTGGCAAGCGTCCGAGGCCTGTGGCGTGCCGCTGATCATCGGCAGTGAAATCCAGGTCGAGGACGGCCCGAAACTGGTGTTGCTGGTGGAAAGCCTGGAGGGCTATCAGGCCCTGTGTAGTTTGATTACCCAGGCCCGGCGTCGTGCGCAAAAGGGCCAGTACCGCCTGCTGCGGGACGACCTGCAAATACCCTTGCCGGGGCTGCTGGCGCTGTGGCTGCCCACGGCGGGGGATGAGCCGCACGCGCAGGAGCATGGCCGTTGGTTGCAGGGGATTTTCCGCGAGCGCCTGTGGCTGGCCGTGGAGCTGCATTGCGCGCAGGACGATGCCCGGCGCCTGGCGCGGTTGCTGGCCTTGGCCGAGCAACTGGGAATCGCCAGCGTGGCCAGTGGCGATGTGCACATGCACAGCCGGGGGTGCCGGGCTTTGCAAGACACCATGACCGCGATCCGTCATCACCTGCCGGTGGCGGAGGCCGGGCAGCGTCTGCACCCTAATGGCGAACGCCACCTGCGTAGCGTTGACACCCTGCGGGCCCTGTACCCGGCGGCCTTGTTGCAGGCCTCCCTGGACATCGCCCGGCGTTGCACTTTCAGCCTCGCTCAATTGCAGTATCAGTACCCCCGGGAGTTGGTGCCCGAGGGCCATGACGCGGCGTCCTGGCTGCGCCACCTGGCGACCCAGGGCTGTGCCTGGCGCTGGCCCCAGGGCGCACGGGCCGAAGTGCTGACGCAGATCGACAAAGAGCTGGAGATCATCGGCGAGCTGGGCTTCGAGAGTTATTTCCTCACCGTGCACGACATCGTGCGCTTCGCCCGCAGCCAGCACATTCTTTGCCAGGGCCGGGGTTCGGCGGCCAACTCGGTGGTGTGCTTCGTGCTGGGCATCACCGAGATTGACCCCGATCGCTCGACCTTGCTGTTCGAGCGCTTCCTGTCCCGGGAGCGCAACGAGCCGCCGGATATTGATGTGGATTTCGAGCATGAACGCCGGGAGGAGGTGCTGCAGTACGTGTTCCGTCGTTACGGCCGGGGGCGGGCGGCCTTGACCGCGGTGGTCAGCACTTACCACGGCGCCGGCGCGGTGCGGGACGTGGCCAAGGCCTTGGGCTTGCCGCCGGACCAGATCAACGCCCTGGCCGATTGTTGCGGCCACTGGAGCGACACGCCACCCAGTGCCGAGCGCTTGCAGGAAGCCGGTTTCGACCCCGACAACCCGCTGCTGCGCCGGGTGCTGGGCTTGACCGGGCAGTTGATCGGCTTTCCCCGGCACCTGTCCCAGCACCCCGGCGGCTTCGTGATTTCCGAAGAACCCCTGGACAGCCTGGTGCCGGTGGAAAACGCCGCCATGGCCGAGCGCACCATTATCCAGTGGGACAAGGACGACCTGGACCGGGTCGGCCTGCTCAAGGTGGATATCCTCGCCCTGGGCATGCTCAGCGCCATTCGCCGCTGCTTCGACCTGATCCACGGGTATCGTGGTCAACGCTACAGCCTCACCAGCATCCCTTCTGAGGACCCGGCCACCTACGAGATGATCAGCCGCGCCGACACCATCGGCGTGTTCCAGATCGAGTCCCGGGCGCAGATGTCCATGCTGCCGCGGCTCAGGCCCAAGACGTTCTACGACCTGGTGATCGAGGTGGCGATTGTCCGGCCCGGGCCGATCCAGGGCGGCATGGTCCATCCCTATCTGCGCCGGCGTAAAGGTGAGGAAAAGGTGACCTACCCTTCAGCAGAGTTGGAGGGGGTACTGGAGCGGACTCTGGGCGTGCCGCTGTTCCAGGAGCAGGTGATGCAGATCGCCATTGTCGCCGCCCGCTACACCCCCGGCGAGGCCGACCAGTTGCGCCGTTCCATGGCCGCCTGGAAACGCCACGGCGGCCTGGAGCCCCATCGCCTGCGCCTGCGCGATGGCATGCGCAGCAAAGGCTACAGCGACGAGTTCGCGGCGCAGATTTTCGAGCAGATCAAGGGTTTTGGCAGCTACGGTTTTCCCGAATCCCATGCCGCCAGTTTCGCCTTGCTGACCTACGCCAGTTGCTGGCTCAAGTGTCACGAACCGGCGGCCTTTGCCTGTGCCCTGATCAACAGCTGGCCCATGGGCTTCTACAGCCCGGACCAGATCCTCCAGGATGCGCGGCGGCATCACCTGGAAATCCGCCCGGTGGAGGTGGGCGCCAGTGATTGGGATTGCAGCCTGGAGCCGATCGCCGGGCAGCAGCCGGCCTTGCGCCTGGGCTTGCGCATGATCAAGGGCTTTCGAGAGGAGGATGGCCGGCGCCTGGAAGCTGCGCGCCGCGCCGGGGTCTTTGCCGACATCGCCGACCTTGGCCGGCGGGCCCAACTCGACAGCCGGGCCCAGGAACTGCTGGCCGATGCCGGTGCTTTGCGCGCCTTGGCGGGCAATCGTTATCAGGCACGCTGGGCGGTGGCCGGGGTGGAAACGCAATTGGGGTTGTTCGCCAGCGTGCCGCGTCAGGAAGAGGCCCCGGTGAACCTGCCCCGGCCAAGCCGGGGCGAAGACCTGCAAGCCGATTACCTGAGCCTGGGCACCACCCTCGGGCCCCATCCCCTGGCCCTGTTGCGGGCCCAGCTCAAGGCCCGGCGCTGCCGCAGTTCCCGGGAATTGCTGGAAGTGGCGCACGGGCGCCCGGTCAGCATTGCCGGCTTGGTCACCGGCCGCCAGCGCCCGGGCACCGCCAGTGGCGTGACCTTCGTCACCCTGGAAGACGAGTTCGGCAACGTCAACGTGGTGGTCTGGCGTGATCTGGCCGAGCGTCAGCGCCGCGTGCTGGTGGGCGCCCAGTTGCTGCAAGTGGACGGCACCCTGGAAACCGAGGGTGAAGTGCGCCACCTGATTGCCGGGCGACTCAAGGACCTGACCCCATTGTTAAGCGGGATTACGGTGCATAGCCGGGATTTTCGTTGAGTCGCAGCCCGGTTGGCGATGCTCGGCGGGGCTTATGGTAATAGGGGGTCGAGACTTGATTGCTGGGTTTTTTATGCTGTTCGGACACATGACGCTTAGGCATAATCGCCCACCAGTGACGTTCTGCGCGTCAGTTTTCAGATGTTCGCGCCACACCTTTTCAAGGTGCGCAGCCCCTGCAAACGGGTGCTGTGTGGCGGGATAAAATCAGCTTCATCGATGTTCAAGAGGGAATGCGGAATGAGAGTGATCTCGAAGGTTTTGCTGTCTGGCGTGGCCGTGGCGGTCTTGGCGAGCCTGGGCGGTTGCGCCACCGAAAGCTCGCGGGCACTGCCGGTGGAGAAGGTCGAAAGTGCCAGCCGTGCCTACAGTGGCGTACGGGTGCCGATGGCCGTGGGCAAATTCGATAACCGCTCCAGCTACATGCGCGGCATCTTTTCCGATGGTGTGGACCGTCTCGGCGGCCAGGCCAAGACCATCCTGATCACCCATCTGCAGCAGACCAACCGTTTCAACGTGCTGGATCGCGACAACATGGGCGAAATCCAGCAGGAAGCGGCAATCAAGGGGCAGGCGCAAAAGCTCAAGGGCGCCGACTTCGTGGTCACCGGTGATGTCACCGAGTTCGGCCGCAAGGAAACCGGCGACCGTCAACTGTTCGGTATTCTGGGGCGTGGCAAGACCCAGGTGGCTTACGCCAAGGTCAACCTGAATATCGTCAATATCAGCACTTCCGAGGTGGTCTATTCCACCCAGGGCGCCGGTGAGTACGCCTTGTCCAACCGTGAAGTCATCGGCTTCGGCGGGACCGCCTCCTATGACTCGACCCTCAACGGCAAGGTGCTTGACCTGGCCATGCGCGAGGCGATCAACCGCCTGGTGGAAGGGATCAACTCCGGCGCCTGGACCCCAGGCCGCTGATCAAGGTACTGACAAGGAATCGTTGACCCATGTACACAATCCTGATGTCGCGGCCCATGCCGGTTGCGTTACTGCTTGCCGGCGCGTTGCTGGCGGGCTGCAGTGGCCCCAAGACGCTCTATCAATGGGAAGACTACCAGCCCCAGGTGTATGAGTATTTCAAGGGTGAGGAAGCCAAGGAAGCCCAAGTCGAAGCTCTGGAGCGGGACCTGCAGAAGATCAAGTCTACGGGCAAGGCGGTGCCTCCGGGTTACCACGCGCACCTGGGCATGCTCTATTCCAGCCTGGGTAAGGACGATCAGATGGTGCAGCAGTTCAATACCGAAAAGGCCTTGTTCCCTGAGTCCGCGCCGTACATGAACTTCCTGCTCAAGAACGCCAAGACCGGAGGTGCCCAATGATCCAGGGTGTTTTTCGCAACCTGCTCGGGGTACTGGCCTTGGTATCGCTGACCGCCTGTGTCGCCCCCAAGAGCGTGGACTATTCGGCTTATAAGCAGGCTCGACCGAAGTCGATCCTGGTGCTTCCGCCGCTCAACGAGTCGCCGGACGTCAAGGCCTCCTACAGCCTGCTGTCCCAAGTCACCTTTCCTTTGGCTGAAGCCGGTTACTACGTGATGCCCATCGCCCTGGTGGATGAGACGTTCCGCAGCAATGGCCTGACCACTCCGGCGGATATTCATGAGGTAAGCCCGGCCAAGCTCAATGAAATCTTTGGCGCGGACGCCGGCCTATACATCACGGTCAAGGAGTACGGCACCAGCTACATGCTGATCACCAGCGAAACCGTGGTCACGGCCAGTGCCCGCCTGGTTGACCTGAAGTCCGGTACCACGCTGTGGACCGGCAGCGCCCGGGCGTCCAGCGAAGAGGGCGGCAATAACGGTGGAGGCGGCCTGGTGGGCATGCTGATCACGGCGGCGGTCAAGCAGATCATCAACAGTGCCACCGACGCCGGGCACCCGATCGCCGGGATCACCAGCCAGCGACTGCTGTCCGCCGGGCAACGGACCGGCCTGCTTTACGGGCCCCGTTCGCCCAAGTACGGCACCGACTGAATCAAGGGGGCGGGCAACCCGCTCTTTCCGGGCGCCACTTGTGGGTGCGCGCCTGGAACATTCGTGGTCGTCTTGCGAAAAGGTGAAACCATCTTTAGGGGCCATACTCAAAGGCTCAGGGTGTCGCGCCACGTTGTCTGAACATCCTCCCTGTTATGTTCTGCATAGAGTTCGCCAATGCCGTTCTTATCTGATGACTACGGATGCCAAGGCTGGAAAGGCGAGATGGCCGAGCGCATTCGCCGTTTCGACTGGTCCATCACTGACCTCGGGCCGTTGCAGGACTGGAGCTTGAGCCTGCGCAGCACCGTGCAGTTCATGCTCGGTTCACCCGTGCCCCAGGTGATGCTCTGGGGGCACTTGGGCTACATGATCTACAACGATGCCTACGCGGTGTTTGCCGGCGGTCGCCACCCCTTCCTTTTGGGTTGCCCGGTGGAGCTTGGGTGGCCGGAAGTGGCCGAGTTCAACCGTGACATCGTCGACACCTGCCTGGCCGGGGGGACCCTGTCCTTTCGCAATAAAGACCTGACACTGCTGCGCAACGGGGTGCCGGAAACGGTCTGGCTGGACCTTTACTACAGCCCGGTGGCGGACGACAGCCAGGCACCGGCCGGGGTCTTGGCGATTGTTGTGGAGACCACCGAGCATGTGATTTCCGAGCAGCGGCGCCAGGCCGCCGAGCACGCTTATCGGGCCGAGAACGAGCGGGTGCAACTGGCCTTGAATGCCGGTGCGCTGCTGGGTTCTTTTGTCTGGGACTTGCAGGCCAATCGGCTGTCGGGCGATGAGCGTTTTGCCCGCACCTTCGCCTATCCCCTGGAACAGCCCCTGGATGACTTGCCCATGGCCAATGCCGAGGCGCGCATTCACCCAGACGACGTGCCCAGGGTGCGCGAACGGGTTGATGAAAGCCTGGCCCGGGGCGTGCCCTACAACGCCGAGTACCGGGTGCGGGGCGCCGACGAGTGCTACCGCTGGGTCATGGCCTGTGGCCGTTGTGAGTTCGACAGCGCGGGCCAGGCCTTGCGCTTCCCGGGTGTATTGATTGATATCCACGAGCGACGCATCGCCGAAGAAGCCCTGCGGCAGTTGACCCGTGACCTGGAGCAGCGGGTGCTGGATGAGGTCGATGCGCGCCTGGAGGCAGAAGAGCAACTGCGTCAGGCGCAGAAGCTGGAAGCCATCGGCGGCCTGACCGGCGGCGTGGCCCATGACTTCAACAACCTGCTGCAAGTCATCGCCGGCAACCTGCACCTGCTGGCCCGCCACGAACCGGAGAACGCCAATGTGCAGCGCCGCACCCGTGCGGCCCTGGCGGCCGTCGAGCGCGGTGCCACCCTGTCGGCACAACTGCTTGCCTTTGCCCGGCGCCAGCCGTTGTCGCCGGCGGTCTACAACCCGCGGCACCTGTATGCCGGGCTCGGGGAACTGTTGCAGCGGGCCCTGGGCGAGACCATTCAGATCGAGGTGCACCTGCCCGACGACCCCTGGTGCATTCATGTCGACCGTCATCAACTGGAAAACGCCGTGCTCAACCTGGCCATCAATGCCCGGGACGCGATGCAGGGCGAGGGCACCATCGCCATCGCCGCGCAGAATGTGACGCTGGAGCGGGAGTTCTGCGTGGGCAAGGACATTGGCGCGGGGGAGTACCTGCGGCTGTCGGTCAGCGACTGCGGCGGCGGCATGCCCCCCGAAGTGCTGCGCCAGGCGTTTGAACCATTCTTCACCACCAAGACCGATGGCCAGGGCACCGGGCTGGGCTTGAGCATGGTGTTCGGTTTCGTCAAACAGAGCGGCGGCCACATCGAGATGCTCAGCACCCCGGGGCAGGGCACCACGGTGCAGCTGTATTTCCCCCGCAGCCGTGAACAGGCCAGCGCCGAGGAGGCACTGCCGATGCTGGATGTGGGCGGCGCCGGCGAGCGCATCCTGGTGGTGGAGGACAATGAGGCGGTACGCAGCGCTGCCGTGGAGTTGTTGCAGCATGCCGGCTACCAGGTGCTGACCGCGGCCAATGGCGACCAGGCCATGCAGGTGCTGCTGAACGGCGCCCAGGTGGATTTGATTTTCACCGATGTGGTGATGCCCGGGCTGATCAAGAGCCGCGACCTGGCGTCCTGGGCCAAGACCCAGACGCCGGCGATTGCCGTGCTGTTCACTTCGGGGCATACCCGTGACCTGATATCCCGTAATCATCAACTCAGCCCCGACACGCACCTGCTGAGCAAACCCTATGGCCCCGACGCGCTGCTGGGAATGGTGCGCGGGGTGTTGGCATCGGTGGGCAGTGCGCCGCCGTCTGTGTGATGATCCGGGGCCCCGGGCCCTGCGCCTTTCCTGATTTTTGCTACAAGGTCGATTCATGACGTCTTCGCGTTCCGTTCCACCGGCCGCCGCGCTGCCGGCCAACAGCACTGGTTTCGTCAAGGTTCGCGGGGCCCGTGAGCACAACCTGAAAAACGTCGATGTGGACATTCCCCGGGATGCGCTGGTGGTGTTCACTGGGGTATCCGGCTCTGGTAAATCGTCCCTGGCGTTTTCCACCTTGTACGCCGAGGCTCAGCGCCGCTATTTCGAATCCGTGGCGCCTTACGCGCGCCGCCTGATCGATCAGGTCGGGGTGCCGGACGTGGACGCCATCGACGGCCTGCCACCAGCCGTGGCCTTGCAACAGCAGCGGGGCACGCCGAGCACCCGCTCCTCGGTGGGCAGCGTCACCACCTTGTCCAGCCTGATCCGCATGCTGTATTCCCGGGCCGGCAGTTACCCGCCGGGGCAGCCGATGCTCTATGCCGAGGACTTCTCTCCCAACACGCCCCAGGGCGCCTGCCCCGAGTGCCATGGCCTGGGCCGGGTGTATGAGGTGAACGAGGCGTCCATGGTGCCGGATCCGTCGCTGACCATCCGCCAGCGCGCCGTGGCCTCCTGGCCCCTGGCCTGGCAGGGGCAGAACCTGCGGGACATTCTCGTGACCCTGGGTTATGACGTGGACATTCCCTGGCGCGACCTGCCGAAAAAACAGCGTGACTGGATTCTCTTCACCGAAGAAACCCCCACCGTGCCGGTGTACGCCGGCCTGACCCCCGAGCAGACCCGCGAGGCCCTCAAACGTCAGGCGGAGCCCAGCTACATGGGCACCTTCAGCGGTGCCCGGCGGTATGTGCTGCACACCTTCACCCACACCCAGAGCGCGCTGATGAAGAAGCGCGTGTCGCGCTTTATGCTCGGCAGCCCGTGCCCGTTGTGCGCGGGCAAGCGCCTCAAGCGCGAGGCGCTGTCGGTGACCTTTGCCGGGCTGGACATCGGCGAGCTGGCGCAGATGCCCTTGCTGCAATTGGCCGAGGTGCTCAAGCCGGTGGCGGCCCAGGCTTACCTGGAGCAGGCCGAGGAGGGCGGTGCGGTGTTGAGCCACCAACAGACCCGCGAGGCGCGCCAGCAACGGGTGGCCAAGGGCGCGCCCGGCCACGGCGGCGCACCGGATGTGCGGCACACGCCGAACCTGTCCCTGGAAAAACGCCTGGCCGCCCAGCGCATCGCCCAGGACTTGCTGGAGCGGGTCGGCACCTTGATCGATTTGGGCCTGGGTTACCTGGCCCTGGAGCGCAGCACCCCGACCCTGTCGTCCGGGGAGTTGCAGCGCCTGCGCCTGGCGACCCAGTTGGGCTCGCAGTTGTTTGGCGTCATCTATGTGCTGGACGAGCCTTCGGCGGGTTTGCATCCGGCAGATGCCGAGGCGCTGTTCGAAGCCTTGCAACGGCTCAAGGCGGCGGGCAATTCGTTGTTTGTGGTGGAGCACGATGTGCAGACCATGCGTCGCGCCGATTGGCTGATCGACGTTGGCCCGGCCGCCGGCGAGCACGGCGGCGTGTGCTTTACAGCGGTCCACCAGCGGGCCTGGCCCAGGTGCCGGAGTCCCAGACTCGCGCCTACCTGTTCGCTGAACAGGCCCCGGCCCGGCGTGCACCGCGTCAGGCCCAGGGCTGGTTGCGCCTGGAGGGCATCCGCCGCAACAACCTGGATAACCTCAGCGCCGAATTCCCCCTGGGCTGCTTTACCGCAGTGACCGGGGTGTCCGGTTCGGGCAAGTCGAGCCTGGTCAGCCAGGCCCTGCTGGAACTGGTGGGGGCCCATTTGGGCAAGGGGGCGGGCCGCGACGAGCCGGAAGCATTGAATCTGGAAGATGACGCACCGGCCCTCAGCGACGGACGGGTGACGGCGGGGCTGGAGCAGATCAAGCGCCTGGTCCAGGTCGATCAGAAACCCATTGGCCGCACGCCGCGTTCCAACCTGGCGACCTACACCGGGCTGTTCGACCTGGTGCGCAAACTGTTCGCCGCCACCCCCGAGGCCCGGACCCTGGGTTATGACGCCGGGCAGTTTTCCTTCAACGTCGCCAAGGGCCGCTGCCCGGCGTGCGAAGGCGAGGGCTTTGTCAGTGTCGAGTTGTTGTTTATGCCCAGCGTCTATGCGCCGTGCCCCACCTGCCACGGGGCGCGCTACAGCCCGCAGACCCTGGCGGTGACCTGGCAAGGGTTGAGCATTGCCCAGGTGTTGCACCTGACTGTGGACCAGGCCGTTACGGTGTTTGCCGAACAACCGGGGATCCGCCGTTCCCTGGAGGTGCTACGCGACATCGGCCTGGGCTACTTGCGCCTGGGTCAGCCGGCCACCGAACTGTCCGGCGGCGAGGCGCAGCGCATCAAGCTGGCCACCGAACTGCAGCGCACGGCTCGGGGCGCGACCCTGTATGTGTTGGATGAGCCCACCACTGGCCTGCACCCGCGGGATGTCGATCGCCTGCTGGAACAACTGGACCTGCTGGTCCAGGCCGGCCACAGCGTGGTGGTGGTCGAGCACGAAATGCGCGTGGTGGCCCAGGCAGACTGGGTCATGGACGTTGGCCCTGGAGCCGGTGACCAGGGCGGCACCCTGGTGGCGTGTGGCACCCCGCAACAGGTGGCGGCGCACCCCGGCAGCCGCACGGCACCTTTTCTGGCCCAGGCCCTGGGTTGGGGCTGACCTCGGCTGACCCAAGGCGACCAACGGTCGCGCCGAATGGCATTGGTCGTCGACAGACCCGCTTCGCCAAGGCCATGCTGACAACTGGCAGGTACGCTGCGGCGGGCTTGCCACCGATCAACCAACGGAGGTGTTCCATGCCGGTGACCCACGATCTGTATCAGGATCTGAGCTGCAGCAAAGAAGACATTCAACAGCGTCGGGCCAATGATCCACACCTGAATGCGCTGTTCGACAAATACTCCAGCATCGACGACGAGGTACTCAAAGCCGAGGCCGCCGCCGCTGCTGATGACGATCTGAAGAAGCTCAAGGAGAAACGTTTGCTGATCAAGGACGAGATCTTCCAGAAAATCACCGCCCACTCCTGACCCCGGTCGAACTCACGGCGGGGAGCTCGCGTCTGGCGCGGCTTCCCGCCCCGTCTTGCTGAAATCCCCTGCCTAAAATGCCTCCCTTGCAACGCACCCTCTACAACGCCCCGCCGTGCAAGGCCTGGCTCAATGGCAAGCGCGCCATATGGCGGGCCTTCAGTGACCCCAGGTACAGACCGTCGGCGTATTCGCGCACTGTGGTGATGGGCGAGTAGTTGCCGCTGCTGGCGTCCTGCAGGTTGGCGATCACCTGGCCCTGCAGATCCAGGCCGATGACAAAACCGCGTTTCTCCACGGGCTTGGGCAGCACCGTCATCGCTCGCACCAGCATTTTGCGCACCCAGGGGTACTCGGCCGTGCCGTCCAGTAGAGGGTTGCGCGGCGCATACAGGGCCACCCAGAAACGGTTGTGCCCATTGAAGCTGAGGTTGTCCGGGAGGCCTGGCAGGTTGTCGATAAACAGATCGTGGCTGCCCGCCTTGGGCCCGCTGAGCCAGTAACGGCTGATGCGATAGGCGCCGGTTTCATTGACCAGTACATAGGCCTCATCCGGCCCCAGGGTGACGCCGTTGGCGAACTCCAGGCGGTCCAGCAACTGCTCGGTCTTGCCGCTCTGGAAGTCATAGCGCAACAGGCGTCCGTCGCCGCCGTGCTCGATCACCGCTTCGCGATCGTGGCCGTAGCCCCAGCGGCTGCTGGCGTCGCTGAAATAGGCATAGCGCCCGGCGGCGTCCACCGCCACGTCATCGGTGAAGCCGAACTTCAGGCCATTGGCCTCGGTGCTCAGGGTGTTCAATTGGCCCTTGCTGTCCAGGGCCAGCAGGCCCTTGATGGCATCGGCGATGATCAGCCGCCCATCCGGGTGTCGGGCCAGGCCCAGGGGGCGGCCGCCAGTGTTGGCCAGCACCTTGAGGGTGGTGCCGTCGAGGCTGGTCTGGATCACCCGGCCATCGTGCAGGCCGGTGATCAGTTGGTTGCCCTCCAGCAGCAGGGCTTCCGGGCCGTCGATAGCGTCCGCGCCGACCCGTTCCACGGCCTTGAGTGTTTGGTTTTCGGCATACGGGCCGCTGCTCAGGGACGGCGCTGGTTGCGGCGTCCAGGCCACCGGTTGGACCTGGGTCGGTGCCAATAACAAAAAGGCGCCGATGGCCACGATCAGTAGCAACACCAGGCGGTGAACCTTGAAGCGGCGGGGAGCGACGCGGGTCATGGCGGGTCCTGTAGTGGGGGTGTTGTTTTTGTTGTGGGGCCGCCCCGGGCTTATGGGGTTTTCAACATCACATAGGCTTCACCGCCGCGGCGGTCGTGCATCAGGATAAAGGTCTGTTGATCAAGGGTGATTTTCACCGGCACCTGCGTGCCCAGCGGAGTGCTGGAGAACTTGCCGGCGCTGCTCAAGAATTGCAGGGTCAGCGAGCTGTCGTTCTGGCTGGGGGTGGTGATCGCGCATTCCTTGTTGGCCTGAATCTGCACGCCCAGGGTCTGGTCCTGGTTCATGCCCATCTTGGCGAAACCGGCGTCGGTGATTTGAGTGATGCCGTGGGCTCTCGCCGCGGTTTCGGCACCGGCAAAGGTTGGTGCCGACTTCAGGCAGATATCGCGAAAGGCCAGGATCCCGGCGGACGTGATGGTGGGTTCAGGGTTGATTTCCCGGGTCACACTGGAACAGGCGCTGAGCAGGGCCAGGGCGCAGACAAGAGTGGCAACCGATGCGGAGCGGGGCAGCGTCATCATGATAAATCCTTGGCAACAGGCCGACTGTGTAGCAGCGTAGGCACGACCACGCCCCAGATCAATCTTTTGTATTGCCCGTCCCCCTGTCGGAACTGGCTTGCCTGCGATGGCGCCCTGAAGATGTGTACAAGGCTCAAGGGACCTATCGCCGGCAAGCCGACTCCTACAATGGTATTTATTTGCAGGGCAGGGCACTTTCTGATGACGGAAAAAACGCCAGTGAGCATTCTCGATACCCGCGAAGGCCAGCGCTTGCAGGGGGCTGACGCCGAGCACTGGCGCCAGTGGGGGCCGTACCTGAGTGAGCGGCAGTGGGGCACGGTGCGCGAGGACTACAGCGCCGACGGTGATGCCTGGAAATACCTCCCTCACGACCACGCCCGCAGCCGCGCCTATCGCTGGGGCGAGGACGGCCTGGCGGGGTTTTCCGACAAGGCCCAGCACTGGTGCCTGGGCCTTGGCTTGTGGAATGAGCGTGACCCCATTCTCAAGGAGCGCCTGTTCGGCCTGGACAACGCCGAAGGCAACCACGGCGAGGACGTCAAGGAACTGTATTTCTACCTCGACGGGGTGCCCAGCCATGCCTATATGCGCATGCTCTACAAGTACCCGCAGGCGGCCTTTCCCTACGCCGATCTGGTGGTGGAAAACGCCCGGCGCGGCCTCGACGACAGCGAGTACGAGATCCTCGATACCGGGGTCTTCGAAGACAATCGCTACTTCGATGTGACGGTGGAATACGCCAAGCACACGGCCGATGACCTCTTTATGCGGGTGACCGTGCACAACCGTTTCCACCAGCCGGCACGTTTGCGGGTGCTGCCTCAGGTCTGGGCGCGCAACCGTTGGCGTTGGGGTGGCGATGCGCAACGGCCAAGCCTGCGCCTGGAGGGCGATACGGTGCTGGCACGGCATGCGCAGCTGCCCGATCGGCAGATCACCGCCTGGGGCGCGGAGCCTTGCCAATGGTTGTTCTGCAATAACGAAACCAATGCCCCCAAGCTCGATGGGCTGTCCTCGCCGGGTCCGTTCAAGGACGGCATCAACGATTACCTGGTGGACGGGCAGGCCACGGCGGTGGCCTTCGATGGCGGCACCCGGGCCGCAGCGCATTTTGCCCTGGAGTTGGAGGGCGGCGAGAGCCAGAGTCTGTTCCTGCGCTTTGCCCCAGCGGGCAGTGAGCAGGTCAATGCTCGCCGCCTGTTCGAACAGCGCCGGCGCGAGGCCGATGAGTTTTATGCCGCCTTGCAACAGGGCATTCCGGATGCCGATGCGCGTAATGTGCAGCGCCAGGCCCTGGCCGGGCTGCTGTGGTCCAAGCAGCTGTACTACTTCGACGTCAACCAGTGGCTCGACGGCGACCCCGGGCAGCCGGCGCCGCCGATGGGACGCGAGCACCTGCGCAATAGCCATTGGCGGCATTTGTCCAACAGCGACATCGTTTCCATGCCCGATACCTGGGAATACCCCTGGTACGCCTCCTGGGATCTGGGCTTCCAGGCGGTGGCCTTTGCCCTGATCGATCCGGGGTTCGCCAAGCAGCAGTTGCTGCTGTTGGTGAAAGACCGTTTCATGCACCCCAACGGCCAGCTGCCGGCCTACGAATGGCGTTTCGACGATGCCAATCCGCCGGTGCATGCCTGGGCCAGCTGGCGGGTCTATCAGCAAGACAAGGCCCTGACCGGCCAGGGCGACCTGGATTTTCTCGAGCGTATCTTTCACAAGTTGCTGCTGAATTTTTCCTGGTGGGTCAATCGCAAGGACGCCGAGGGCCGCAACCTGTTTCAGGGCGGCTTTCTTGGTCTGGACAATATCGCTCTGTTTGATCGTTCCGCCGCGTTGCCGGAAGGCTTCGCCCTGGATCAGGCCGACGGGACGGCCTGGGTCGCGGCCTATGCTCTGGACCTGATGCGTATCGCCTTGGAGCTGGCCAAGCGCAATGGCGTGTACGTGGACATCGCGGTGAAGTTCTTTGAGCACTTCCTCTATATCGCCGGGGCGATCAATCGGGTGGATGAAAGCGCCGAGGGCCTGTGGGACGAGCAGGACCAGTTTTTCTACGACGTGTTGCACCGGCCCGACGGCCAGAACGAACCGTTGCGCCTGCGCTCCATCGTCGGCCTGATGCCGCTGTTCGCGGTGCAGGTGCTGGAGCAGCACGAGCATGAAAACCTGCCGGGGTTGGCCCAGCGTCTGCTGGGCTTTTTGCATCACCGTCCGGACTTGGCGAGCCTGGTGTCGCGCTGGTACGAGCCGGGCAAGGGCAATCGCATGCTCCTGGCGTTGCTACGGGGCGAGCGCACCAAGGACCTGCTCAAGCGCATGCTCGATGAAAGCGAGTTTCTCTCGGAATTCGGCATCCGCTCCCTGTCCAAGGCCTTTGAGCAGCCGTTTGCCATGCAGGTCGATGGCCGGCAGCTCTGTGCTCGTTATGTGCCAGCGGAATCCGATTCGCGGCTGTACGGCGGCAACTCCAACTGGCGTGGACCGCTGTGGATGCCGATCAACTACTTGCTGATCGAATCCCTGCGGGAGTTTCATCGCTATTACGACGTCAACTTCTCAGTGGAGTACCCGCGGGGCTCCGGGTATCTGGCGTCGTTGGAGGAGGTGGCCGACAGCTTGAGCCAGCGCCTGACGCGGCTGTTCTTGCTGGACGAGGACGGGCGCAGGCCGTCCATGAGTGGCTACCCGCAATTGCAGGTCGATGCCGAGGACCGCGAGCTGGTGTTGTTCCATGAGTACTTCCATGGCGAAACCGGGCGCGGTCTGGGGGCTAGCCACCAGACTGGCTGGACGGCGCTGGTGGCGTTGCTGTTGCAGGCTTAGCTGCAGCAATAGGGAAGGGCGCGCAGCGGGGTTCAGTTCCCTTGCTGCACCTTAAGTTTTTTCGAGACATCCGATATTGCCCAATTCAGCGTGGCGATAGGAACCGTGATCGCCTTGCCATCGGCGTAGAGCGCACAGAAGGATGTCGAGCACTGCATGATCCGGTAAGTGCCCTTATGCCCATCCGGGTCATTGACGGTCACCTGGGGTGAGTCTTTGAAGCCGTTTTTCAGATCCTCGGCCGCCGAGTCTTTGCCGATTAGTACAAAGGGGGTGATGGTGATCATCAAGATAAAGGAGATGAAAAACATCGCCACAAACAGGCCGTAGCTGGGGATGAAGATGTACAGCGCACATTTGCCGATCTCCTTGAAGAAGGATGGGGCGGGAACGGTGGCCTGCGGTTGCTTGGCGGACTGCTTCTTGTCAGTGAGTTTTTTGTTGAACAAGGCGATCAGATAGTTGAGGCCGCCGAACACCAGAATGCTCAGTGCGCAGACGATTACGGCCCATAGCCAGTGCTGCCCAATGAACTCCATTCCTCCTTTCAAACCGTTGGTCATGGCGTGATACCAGGCCAGAACTGCGTTGACGAAAGTGGTGGAGGTGTCCATGGGAAACATCGAGGTTTCCAGCTGAAAGTAGCCGAGGTAACCATCGTGGTAGGCCTTGCCGTTCAAATAGAAGAACGGAGTGGTGATTGCCAGAATCACTGAGCCGATCATGCCCCAGGCAATCGGGCTTTTACCGGTTTTTTCCTGGGCTTCTTCTGTGTTCTTAACCTTGGCGTTCATAGTCTTTCCTTAGATTTTTCCAATGGTGTCTTCAACTCTGCGATCCACGCGAGGGGAAATCGTGGCAGCTGTTTTCTTTCTTGCTATCAAACAAGCGTGGGTGAAACTGGGGGGCACAGCACGGGCTGCGTCGCCTATCAGCAATACCAATGAGGCACATGCTTGGAAAATCCGGCGAAGTCTTCCCAGACTTTTTGCGTGCGTTGCAGAGTGGCGTGGATTTCCTGCTCGCCGAAGGACATGGCCCAGAGCACGCTGAAGAAGGTGTCGAACGCGACGTAGAACGCTATGCGGGTGAGGAAGGCCGGGTCGGGCTTGCCTGCGCAGTAGCCGTCGACCTGGCCGCGGGCGAAGTCGCTGCTGAGGTTGCAGGAAAACAGCGCCAGCCTGTTGAAGTCACGCGCGGGGTCTCCGAAACGGCAGCGGTTGAAGTCGATGATCGACAATTGGTCATCGGCGCCCACGATCATGTTGTTCAGGTGATAGTCACCGTGGAGAAACACCAGCGGCGTGTCTGCCAGCAGATGAAAGTGCTGTTCGAGAAACTGCAGGAAGTCTTGCTCATGGGCCACCTTGTAGTCACAGCCCTGATACTGTTCGAGCTTTTTACGGTAGAGGGTACGCATCTGCTGTTCGGCGTTTTCAGTTCCGCCAGGCGCGGCAACGCTGTGGATCTGCTTGAGTATTCGACCGGCTTGCAGGCCAAGCTCATAACAGGCTGCGGCGGGCTGCTCGGCCACCCATTGCGCGCCATCCTTGCCTTCGATCCACGACAACAGCGAATAAACCTGGCGTCCTGAATCAAAAAGGCCGAAGGCCAAGGGCTGGGACATGGCGATGCCCTTGGCCGCCAGATACTGGGTCCACTGGAACTCGTCGCGTTTGTTGACGTACTGAGAGGCGTCGCTGGTGCGCAAGAGCAGGTGTTGGTCTTGTTCGTCGACGATGTGAAAGATCCGATCGCTGGACCAGCCAAGGGTTTGTGCTTCGATGCTGCGCCACGTGGCATGGCCTGGAATGTCGTGCATGCTCGCCTCCTTGCAGACAGCTGCCGCCCCGGGGGGCGGCAACAAAGGGCGGCGATACTACGTGGCCTGGCGGTACTTTGAAAGCATGCCGCTCAGGCGGTGAATCAGCCCACCAGGGCGATGTCCTGGGTTTTGGCCCAGCCTTCGATCAGCCGTTCAGGGGTGCAACAGGCCTTGCGCTTGTAGACGAAATGGCGGCACTTCTCGGCGAAGCCCTTGCGGTTCTGCACCATGTCCATGTGCATTTCTTCCAGCTCGGCGTTGCGGCAGTGCTGCATCAACTGCGGGTCGGCTTCCAGCTTGCGCTGGCGCAGGTCCTGGTAGCGCGGCTCGTTGAGCACACCGTTGGCCCGCTGCAGCAGCCACAGGCCGAACTCGTCCGGGCAGCGTGGGCCGATTTCCTGGACCATGCCCATCTGCAAGGCCTGGAGCGCACTGATGGGCAGGCAGGCTTCGGTCAGTTGCCGGGCCAGCGGCTGGCCAACGGCGCGGGGCAGGCTGTAGGTCCAGTATTCAGAGCCGTACAGGCCCATGCTCTTGTAGTGAGGGTTGTAGACGGTGTCGGCACGGGCCAGGACCACATCGACGGCCAGGGCCAGCATCAGGCCGCCCGCGCCGGCATTGCCGGTCAGGCCGCTGACGACCAACTGGCGCGCGGTGAGCAGTTCCAGGCAGACGTCGTCGATGGCCTGGATATTGGCCCAGGCTTCAAGACCCGGCTCGGGAGCCGCCTGGATCACATTCAGGTGCACGCCGTTGCTGAAAGCACCACGACCGCCGCGCACCAGCAGGACCTGGGTGTCTCGGGCCTTGGCCCAACGCAGGGCATTGACCAGGCGCTGGCATTGCTCGGTGCTCATGGCGCCGTTGTAGAACTCGAAGGTCAGCTCGCCGACCTTGCCGGATTCGCGGTAACGGATTGGCTGGTAGGCTTCGGTGCTGAAGGGGGTGCTGGCCACCGACCAGTCCAGCACTGGCACCTCGGCCAGGCGTTCGCCGAGTACATGGCGGGCCGGGCGTTTGAAGGTGTCTTCGCCGGGCTGGGGTTTGAGGCGCAGGGCGCCGATCCACAGGCTGTGATCGCCGCAGGCCACCAGCACTGCATCATCGTGCACCGCCAGCAATTGCCCGGGCATGCCGCTGCGGGAATCCAGGTGGGCGTCGTACAGGTAGTACTGGCCGCCGGCGAGGCTGGCCAGGACGCCCGGCTGGCCGTCGGCGGCGTCGATGCTGCGTTTGATGAATTGAGCGCTGTCGTGCCAACTGAAGGTGCGGTCGCACTGTTTCATGTTCGGTTGCAGGCGGCCGAGCACCGAGGGGTTATCGTAGTCCAGGGGGACAGGGCTGAAGCCGTTGCGGAATTTTTCCACCACATCGCGGATGCAGTGGATGGCGGCGTCGCTGACCAGGCCGTTGTACAGCTCGGACTTGCGCAGCCCGTTGGGCAGGTTGAATTCATGGGTCGACCAGATCGGCCCTGCGTCCATTTCTTCGACGGCCTGCAGGGCGGTCACGCCCCAGCGTTTGAGTTCCTTGCTGATGGCCCAGTCCAGGGCACTGGCGCCACGGTCCCCGACGATGCCTGGGTGGATGATCACCACCGGACGCTTGGGGTGGCGCCACAGTTGCTGGGGCACGCGGTCCTTGAGGAAGGGGCAGATCACCAGGTCTGCCTCGGCGTCTTCGATCTGCCGGCAAACGTCGTCTTCCCTGGTGAACAGCACCACGCTGGGACGGTGCCCGGCCTGGCGCAGGTCGAGCCAGGCCCGTTGGGTCAGGCCGTTAAAGGCGGTGGACAGCAGGATGATCTTCAGTGATCGCATAAACAGACTCTTCCGTGAGTGAAACGGTGCGGCAAAGGGCCCCGGCTGAAGCCGTCCCTGGCCGCGATGGAGGCGCAAGAGTAGAGGGGGGCTGATGGGCGAAAGCTGACCGAGATCAATCAAGCGTGCCGCCTGAAGGCTGAGCCGCCGAGTGGTATTGATCCAGGGCAAAGTGGCGGGCTAGACGCGTTGGGTGGCCCTGAAACGACGAATCCCGCCTCAGGGGCGGGATTCGTGTACAGCCGGACTTTGCAGGGTCTTAGGCTGGGAACAGCTCGCTCAATTTCATGGCCAGCATCATGTCGCCTTCGGCGCGCAGCTTGCCGCCCATAAAGGCTTGCATGCCGTCGGTTTCGCCGCTGACGATGCCTTCCAGGGTTTCACCGTCCATCACCAGGGTCACCTGAGCGTCCGGGTTTTCGCCTTCCTGCAGCTCGCAGGTGCTGTCCTTGACGATCAGCGAGAAGTGCTTGGAGTCATCGATACGGAAACCGAAAACCAGATCCAGGCCGGCAGCGGCAGCTGGGTTGAACTTGGCTTTCATGGCTTGTACGGCATCAGCTACGGAGGTCATGGTTCGATCCTTTTATGGGGTGGTTACAGCCAGGGGCACAGTAAGCCGGACTCAGCGGAAAGTGATGAGTTCGGGGGCCTTCAACAGTTGCAGGTGGGCATGACTGTTGAAGGAAGCCAGGGACACCTCGCGTCCGCGGAATTTCAGCTGGTTGAGCGAGGTGTTGACGATTTGCCAGTTGAGCTCGAAGGCCTGGGCCGCCGGGATCCGAGTAATCAGGTGGAGCAGGGCGGTGATGGTGCCGCCCGAGGTGAACACGGCGATTTTCTGCCGGTTGTCGGCTTCAGCCAGAATCCGTTGCAAGCCGCCCTGGACCCGCTCGACAAACCCCAGCCAGCTTTCCAGCCCGGGGGGATCGTAGGTGCCGGCCAGCCAGCGTTCGATAATCAGGGCGAAGATGCGCTGGAACTCGGCGCGGTTCTGCGCGGCGTTGCGCAGGGTCTCCAGGGCTTGGGGTTCTTCAGGCAGCAGGTCGGGCAGCAGGGCACGGATGATGGCGTCGGCGTCGAACTCGTTGAACGCCGAGTCGATTTCCAGGGCCGGGGTGTTCAGGCCTGCGGCGCTCATCTGTTCCAGCGCCGTATTGGCCGTGTGCTGCTGACGGCGCAGGTCACCGGAAAGGCAACGATCGAAGCTCAGCCCAAGGGCGGCCAGGTGATCGCCGAGGACCGCTGCCTGGCGCACGCCGGTGGCTGACAGCACGTCGTAGTCGTCTGCACCGAAAGAGGCCTGGCCATGTCGAATCAAGTAGATGCTGCCCACGTCCGCGTCGTCCCGGTACGTTGAAAGTTTTGCGAGGTTATGAGGATGCCGGTGAGCTGTCAATGAAAAAACATACGCTTGTTTGAAAAGCTTATTGGAGCGTGGTTACAGGAGGTTTCGCGGCTGGTCGGCGATCGGTCTCGCCGGTATGCTGGGGCCCATTCCGCCGCTCGTTGGCAGTGGTGCATGTCGTTAAGGAGTCCCTGTGGAGTTTCTCTCGGAGTACGCCAGTTTTCTGGCTAAAACCGTCACCCTGGTCATCGCTATTTTGGTGGTTCTGGTCACCGCTGCCTCGCTGCGTGGCAAAGGCCGGCGCAAAGGCGCCGGGCAGTTGCACGTGAGCAAGCTCAATGATTTCTACAAGGGCCTGCGCGAGCGCCTGGAGCAGAGCCTGTTGGACAAGGATCAGCTCAAGGCCTTGCGCAAATCCGAAAGCAAGGCCGAGAAGAAAAGCAAAAAACAGCCTGAGGACAAGCCTCGGGTGTTCGTGCTGGACTTCAACGGTGACATCAAGGCCTCGGCCACCGAAGGCCTGCGCCATGAAATCACCGCCTTGCTGACCCTGGCCACGCCCAAGGACGAAGTGGTGCTGCGCCTCGAAAGTGGCGGTGGCATGGTTCATAGCTATGGCCTGGCGTCCTCGCAACTGGCACGTATCCGCCAGGCGGGTGTGCCGTTGACGGTGTGCATTGACAAGGTGGCGGCCAGCGGCGGCTACATGATGGCCTGCATCGGCGAGAAAATTATCAGCGCTCCGTTCGCCATCCTCGGCTCCATTGGTGTGGTGGCGCAGTTGCCCAACGTCAATCGACTGTTGAAGAAGCACGACATCGACTTTGAAGTGCTGACCGCTGGCGAGTACAAGCGCACCCTGACGGTGTTTGGCGAAAACACGAGAAGGGCCGGGAAAAATTCCAGGAAGACCTGGACATCACCCATCAGTTGTTCAAGAACTTCGTCTCCCGCTATCGCCCGCAACTGGCCATTGATGAAGTGGCCACCGGTGAAGTCTGGCTGGGTGTCGCGGCCCTGGATAAACAGCTGGTGGACGAGCTGCAGACCAGTGACGAATACCTGGCTGAGCGGGCCAAGAGCGCGGAGTTGTTCCACCTCAACTACGCCGAGCGCAAGAGCTTGCAGGAGCGAGTAGGGCTGGCCGCCAGTGGTTCGATCGATCGCGTACTGCTGACCTGGTGGAGCCGCCTGACCCAGCAACGCTTCTGGTAACCCATTTGCAGACGCCGGCTTGCATAGGAGCCGGCTTTTGCAGGAGCTGGCTTGCCAGCGATAGGGTCCTCAAGCCCAACACCAGTCTTGGAATCGCCATCGCCGGCAAGCCGGGCTCCTACAGATGTGCGTTGCCCCACGTTATTGGTAGGAGCCGGCTTTTGTAGGAGCTGGCTTGCCAGCGATAAGGCCCTGAAATCCGCCAGGGTCGCCGCGCTCTTGGACATCCCGGTGATGGTGTAGACCAGGTTGCCGTTGACGGAATAGGTCGAACCGGTGGCCGTGCCGGAGACGCTGTCGTTGGCGCCAAAGGTGAA
>NZ_JALQCW010000019.1 GCF_023241715.1 Pseudomonas morbosilactucae | reverse complement strand
CCCTTGGGCTGGCCGGTGGAACCCGAGGTGTAGATCACATAGGCCAGGTGCGCCGAGGTCAGGTTGGGCAGCGCCAGGTCAGTGGCCGGGTGCTCACGCCAGTGCGGCTGGTCGAGGTCGATGACCGGCACCGACAGCGCCGGCAATTGCCCCAGCAGCGCGGCCTGGGTCAGCAACGCCCGGGGCGTACTGTCTTCCAGCAGGTAGGCCCGACGTTCGGCCGGCAGCGCCGGGTCCACCGGCACATAGCCGGCACCGGCCTTGAGAATCCCCAGCAGGCCCACCAGCATCGCCGGCCCGCGTTGTACGCAGATCGCCACCCGATCATCCGGCTGCACCCCCAACTCCAGCAGGTGCTGCGCCAGTTGATTGGCCTGGGCATTGAGTTCGCCATAGCTCAGCGCCAACTCGCCCTGACGCAGCGCCACGGCCGCAGGCCGCTGCGCCACCTGTGCTTCGAACAGCCGGTGCACGGCCTGGCCCCGGGGGAATTCAACCTGGTGGGCATTGAAACCCTGCAACAGGGTTTGCCGCTCGGCCGCCGGCAAAATCGACAGCTCGCGCAAGGCCATGGTGGGGCTCTGCTCCAGGGCATCCACCAGGCTGTACAGGGCGCATTGCAGGTAGTCGGCAATGCGTTGCACGCCAATCGAGCGGTCGATCATCAGGGTCAGGGTAAAACCCTCGCCCAGGTCGTCGACGTTGAAGGTGAAGGGGTAGTTGGTGCGCTCATCGGCGCCCAGCACCTGCACGCCTTCGGCCAACTCGATGATTTCGGCCAGGTCGGCGGCGGCACTGTGGCGGTAGTTGAGGATCGCACTGAACAGCGGCGTCGAGGCGTTGACCCCGCTGCACCGCTGGGCCAGTGCCAGGGATGCATGTTCATGGCCGAGCAAGGCGCTCAGGCGTGTGTGGGTGGCGCGCACCCCGCTGCGCACGTCCAGCGAACCCAGGTCGACCCGCAACGGCAGGGTATTGATAAACATGCCCAGGGCCCGGTCGGCGCCCTCGCCGGCCTGCATGCGGCCGAGCAGCACGGTGCCGAAAACCACGGCGTCACGCCCGCAGACCTGGCCCAGCACCATGGCCCAGGCCAGGTGCATCAGGCTCGCCGCGCTGACCCCGAGCTGCCGCGCCTGATTGCGCAGGCGCAGGCTCAGGGCGCTGTCCAGGGGCGCCCGCAATTGCTCGATGACCAGGCTGTCGCCCTGCACGTCCTGCACGCCGAAGGGCAAGGTCGGCGCGTCGATATCGCCAAGCATGTCGCGGAAGAACGTCTCGTGCACCTGGTCGCTCTGGCCCATGCGCGCCTTGGCCAGGTAGTTGCGGAAAGGAATCGCGGCCGGCACTTGCCCGGCCAGGCCTTGCATGTGGGCGAGGATCTCTTCGCGCACCACGTCCAGGGCGCTGTGGTCGAGGATGGTGTGGTGCGACAGCAGCAGCGCTACCACCCGCTGTTGAGCTTCATCGACGGCAAACACCAGGCGCAGCAGAGGCGCCTGTTGCAGGTCGAGGCGGTAATGCCGGGTGTCATAGCGCGCCTGCAGTTGGCTCAGTACATCACCGTTGCGAGGGTCGCAAGGCACCTCTTCGCAAACCAGCGGCGCCTGGCGCCAGACCACCTGCAGCGGCGTGTCCAGGCTTTGCCAGACCAGGGAGGTGCGCAGGATGTCGTGGCGGTCGATGGTCCATTGCAGGGCCTGGGCAAAGGCCTCGAAGCGCGCTCGGCTATCAAAGGCGAAGCGGGTCTGCAGCACGTAGGGGTCGCCCTGCTGTGCCGACAGGTGGTGGTAGAGCATGCCTTCTTGCAGGGGCGCCAACGGGTAGATGTCCTGCACGTTGGCCGCGCCGCCCGGAATGCCGGCGACAATGCGATCGATGCCGGCCTGGTCCAGGCTGACCAGGGGCAGCATGTCGGGGGTGATGCGCAAGGCCGGGCTCGACCAGTCGCCGTCATGGCCCGCCACCAGTTCGAGCAGTTGTGCCTTGTGCTGGATCAGGTTGTCCCACAGCTCATCGTCCAGGGCCTGGTCATCGCCGAGGATGACCAGGTCGCCCTCCTCCATTTGAAGACGGATCGCCAGGGTGGAAAGAACTGCCATCAATTCGCTGAAGTGCATTGGGTAACCTGCTTGTGAATTCGAAAATCGGTTGTCGAGAAAATCCATGTTCAGCTGCAACCTTGTGCCCCAACGGCATTCACCGTGCCGGGGCACCCAGCGCTCAATGCTGGTGTGCGGACCGTCCGCGCCGTGGCCTGTAAAAGTGACAGGGACATAGGGCCCGACGGGGTTCCCCGCAGGCTGGAAAAACTAAACCATCGACGCCCGTGGGCATGACATGGGAAGCCGGGACAAGGCCCGGGCCGGCCAGGACGGCCGGGCCCGGGTACACACCGCTCAGAGCCGGCGCTTGCGGGTGAGTTGCGGAATGGTGGTCTGCGGCACGTCGATCTGCTGCACCGGGGCCAGGGCCTTGGCAGCGAGCGCGGCCAGAGTCGGCTGGCTGAACAGCAGTCGCGCATCGGCGTTGAGCCCCGCCTGGCGCATGCGCGCCACCAGGCTCACGGCCAGCAGCGAGTGGCCGCCCAGTTCGAAGAAGTGGTCATGGCGCCCCACCCGCTCGATCTTCAGCACCTCGGCCCAGATCTGCGCCAGGGCGATTTCCACCTCGCCCTGGGGCGCCTCGTAACCCCGACTGAGCACCGCGTCCTGGCCCGGCGCCGGCAGCGCCTGGCGATCCAGCTTGCCATTGGGGCTCAGGGGCCAGACCGGCAACTGAACGAACGCCGAGGGCACCATGTACTCCGGCAATTGCGCCAGCACATGGTCACGCAACGCCTCAATGGCCGGGACCGGCTCCCCCTGGCGCACGGTGAAGTAACTCACCAGGCGCCCGTCGCGCATCAGCACCACCACTTCCCGCAGCGCCGGGTGGCTGGCCAGCCGCGCCTCGATTTCCCCCAGCTCGACCCGCAGCCCGTGGAGCTTGACCTGGAAGTCGTTGCGCCCGAGGAACTCCAGGTTACCGTCAGCGCGGTAACGCACCAGGTCACCGGTGCGGTACAGGCGATCGCCCGCCACGAACGGGCTGTCGATAAAGCGCTCGGCCATCAGCCCGGGCAGCCCCAGGTAACCCCGGGCCACGCCGACCCCGCCAATGTGCAATTGGCCGCTGACGCCCATGGGCACCGGCGCGTCATGGGCATCCAGCACATACAGGCGGGTGTTGCTGATGGGCCTACCGATGGGCAACTGGATCGACGGCACCTCGGCCCCCGGTTCCAGGGTCCAGGCGCTGCTGTCCACCGTGGTTTCAGTGGGGCCATAGACGTTGTGCAAGCGGGCCTGGGGCAACTGCTGCTGGAAGCGCCGGGCCATGGCCTCGGTCAGCTCGCCGCCGCCGGCAAACACGTCGGTCAGGCTGTGGCACTGGCGGACCTCTTCCAGCTCCAGGAACTGCTGGAGCATGGCCGGCACAAACTTGACCACGGTGATCTGCTGCTCGCGGATCAACTGCGCCAGGTAGGCCGGTTCGCGGTGGCCGTCGGGGCGTGCCAGGACCATGCGCATACCGATGCTCAACGGCCAGAACAGCTCCCACACCGAGCCGTCGAAACTGAACGGGGCCTTCTGCAACAGGCTGCCGCTGGCGGCCGCCGGGCACAGCCCCGAACTCCAGTGCATCAGGTTGCCCAGGCCACGGTGCTCCACCATCACCCCCTTGGGCGTGCCGGTGGAGCCCGAGGTGTAGATCACATAGGCCAGGTTCGACACCCCGAGGCCCGGCACCTGGGGATCGCTCAGGGGCTGGTGCTGCCAGGTGCAGGCATCGAAGTCGATCAGCGGCACTGCCGCCTGCTGCATCAGCTCGCGGGTCGGGCCGTGCACCAGCACCGCCACCGGCGCGCTGTCCTGCACCATGTAGGCGAGGCGCTCCGGCGGGTAACTCGGGTCCAGGGGCACATAGGCACCGCCGGCCTTGAGGATGCCCAGCAGGCCGACCAGCAACTCCAGGCCGCGCTCGACGCAGATCGCCACCCGGGAATCGGGTTGCACACCCTGTTCGCGAAGGTGATGGGCCAGTTGGTTGGCCCGCGCATTGAGTTCGCCGTAGCTCAGTTGCTGCTCACCGGCCACCAGGGCCACGGCGTCCGGGGTGCGCCGCACCTGAGCCTCGATCAGGGCGTGCAGGGTCTGGTCATGGGCGTAGGTTTCAGCCGTGGCGTTGAGGTCGATCAGCAGGTGCTGACGCTCGGCCGGCGGCAGGATCGACAGCTGTGCCAGGGGCCTGTGCGGTGCCTGCTCCAAGGCCTGGACCAGGGCGCCCAGGGCCGTTTGCAGGTAATCCAGCAGCCGCTGCGCGCCGACCTTGCCCGGCGCCCGGGCCGACAGGCGGAACCCGGATTGCAGGTCATCCACGGCAATGCTCAGCGGGTAGCTGACGATCTCTTCGCTGCTCACCAGCTCGATGCCCGGCAGTTGCACCTGGTCCTCGGGCGGCGCCGCGTGCCGGTAGTTGAGCAAGGTATTGAACAGCGGCGTCGGTGCAGCCACCGCGCTGCAACGTTGGGCCAGGGCCAGCGCGGCATGCTCGTGGGCCAGCAAATCGCTCAAACCGGCATGGGTATCGCGAATCGCCTGGGCGACACTGCAACCGGCCAGGCGCACCCGTAACGGCAAGGTATTGATAAACATGCCCAGGGCTCGATCGGCCCCCTCGCCGGCTTGCAGACGCCCCAGCAACACGGTGCCGAACACCACATCGTCGCGCCCAGCCAGGCTGCCCAACACCTGGGCCCAGGCCAGGTGATAAAGGCTGGCGGCACTCACCCCCAGCTGCCGTGCCTGCGCCCGCAGGCGCTGACCGAGCCCGGCGTCGAGCAGACCATGGGCCTGCTGCTGGTCGTCACGATCGACCTGGTACGCCTGCAAACCGAAGGCCAGGGTCGGCTCATCGACGTCACCGAGCATCTGCCTGAAAAACCCTTGGTGCTCGGCCTGCCGATGGGCCTGGCGGGCTTGCGCCACCACGTTGCGGTAGGCGACGGCCGGCGGCAACTGGGCTTGCTGGCCATTCAGGTGGGCCTGGATTTCGCCGATCAGCACCGCCGTGGACGTGGCGTCGTTGACCAGGTGATGGAAGCGCAACATACCGACCCAGCGCTGCTGCAACGGGTCTTCGGCCCAGGCCAGGGCCATCATCGGCGCCTGGCGGATATCCAGCGGGCGCAGGCCGGGGTCGAAGCGCGCGGCCAACTGGCCGAGGATGTCCCCTGACTGCGGTTCCAGTTGCACTTGCTCAAGCCCCAGTTGCGCCTGGCGCCAGACCACTTGCATGGGTTGCTCCAACCCGTCCCAGGCCAGGCTGGTGCGCAGGATGTCATGGCGCTCGATCACCTGTTGCAAGGCCTGGGCAAAGGCGTCCAGGCGTTCGCGACTGCTGAAGGCAAACATCGCGTGTTGCTGGTAGGGGTCGCCGCGTTCGGCACTGATGTGGTGATACAGCAGGCCCTCCTGCAAGGGCGCCAGGGGGTAGATGTCCTGGACATTGGCCGCGCCGCCGGGGATGCCGGCGACGATGCGGTCGATGGTCGGCTGGTCCAGGCTGGCCAGGGGCAGCAGTTGCGGGGTGATGTGGGTGCAGCCCGGGGCAATGCGGTTGGCCGGCACCTGGACTTCCTGGCTGTTGCCCACCGCCGCGGCCAGCGCCGCCAGGGTCGGCTGGCTGAACAGCACCCGCACATCGGCGCCGAACCCGAGCTGGCGCATGCGCTCGATCAAGCCCACCGCCAGCAGCGAATGGCCGCCCAGCTCGAAGAAGTGATCCTGGCGCCCGACCTGCTCGACCTGCAGCAGCTCGGCCCAGATCTGCGCCAGGGCCACTTCGACCTCGCCCCGGGGCGCTTCATAGTCACGACGCAGCAGCGCCGAAGCGTTCGGCGCCGGCAGGGCCTTGCGGTCGAGCTTGCCATTGGCGGTCAGCGGCAACGCCGGCAACTGCACATAAGCGGCCGGCAGCATGTAGTCCGGCAACTGGCCTTGCAGGGCCTCGTGCAAGTGCTTGATGTCGATATGCGCAGCCGCGTCCAGGGGCGTGAAGTAGGCCACCAGGCGCTTGTCCCCCGGGCTGTCTTCACGCAGCAGCAGCGCGCTGTCCTTGACCCCGGCGCAGTGGGCCAGGCGGGTTTCGATTTCCCCCAGCTCGATGCGAAACCCCCGCAGCTTGACTTGCTGATCGTTGCGTCCCTGGTACAGCAGCACGCCATCTTCGCGCCAGCAGGCCAGGTCGCCGGTGCGATACATCAGGCCGGGCGACGGTTCGCCCGGCAGGCTGCCCATAAACGGATCGGCGATAAACTTTTCCGCGGTCAGTTGCGGCTGGTTGAGGTAACCCAGGGCCACCCCGGCGCCGCCGATGTACAACTCGCCGACCACCCCCACCGCGACCTGGCGCTGCCGGGCATCCAGCACGTAGGCGCGGCTGTTGCCGATGGGGCGGCCGATGGGAATGCTCCCCGGGCTGACAGAGTGGATTTCAAAGGTGGTGGAAAAGGTCGTGGCCTCGGTCGGGCCGTAGCCATTGAGCAAGTGCTGCGGTGCGCCCTGCTCCAGCACCCGGGCGATCACCGCCGGGTCCAGCACATCACCGCCCACGATCAGGTAACGCAAGCTCCTGAACGCCGCCAGCAGGCCATCGGCGTGCTGGTGGAACAGCCCGGCGGTCATCCACAACACGCTGACCCGCTGCTCCAGCAGCAGAGCGCCCAGGGCGGTACTGGACAGCACAACGTCCTGATCGACCAGCACCACGCAGCCGCCATTGAGCAGCGGCGCCCAGACTTCCAGGGTGCTGGCGTCGAACGCCGGGTTGGAGGCGAAGGCCACCCGGTCATGGCGATTGAACTCGGCATAGCCGTTGTTCAACACCAGGCGGCTCACAGCCCGGTGAGGCACCAGCACGCCTTTCGGGCTGCCGGTGGAACCGGAGGTGTACATGATGTAGGCCACGCTTTCGGACGACTGCGCCAAGTCGGGGTTGTGCGCGGGCTGGTGGTCCAGCGCCAGGCGGTCCAGCTCGATGCGCTGCGCCGGGCACGCCAGGGTTTCGCGGCTAAGGGTCAGCAGCACCCGGGCCTGGCTGTCGCTGACCATAAACAGCTGACGCTCGGCCGGAGCATTGATGTCCAGGGGCACATAGACCGCGGCACATTTGCTGATGGCCAGTTGGCTGACCAGCAGGGCCTCGGAGCGCGGCAGCAGGATCGCCACGTTGTCGCCCGGCTTGACCCCGAGTTGCATCAGGTGCCGGGCCAGTTGGTTGGCCCGGCGGTTGAGTGCGCCGTAGCTCAGGGACTGCGCGCCATGCACCGCCGCGGGTGCCTCCGGGGCCAGCAGCACCTGTTGCTCGAACAGGCCGTGCAGGGTCTGGGCCTGCGGATAGCGGCGCGTCGTGGCGTTCCACTCGTGTATCCGCGCCGCTTCGCGGGCGGTCATCAGGGAGAAATCGCCGATCGTCCGTTCGCCTTGCGCCAGCCCTTGCTCAAGCACATGGGTCAAGCGCTCGGCCAGGGCCTCGACCTCGTCCGGCTGGAAATAGGCCTGGTTGTAGACGTAGTGAATCCAGGCCTGATCGTTGTGACAGTTGCTGCGCAGGTGGATCACCAGCGGCATCGGCTCGTGGTTGTTCGGCACCTTGATGGTCTGGGCCTGCGCCTCGCCGTAACAGTAGTCGTGGTCGTCCTGCTCGTAGGACAGCGACAGGTCGAACAGCTGGCCACGGCCTTCGCGCCACAAGCCAAGCTCGCGATTCATCTCGCTCAGGGGAAACCGCTGATGACGGAAATCCTGCCGCACCGCGTCGCGTATCGCCGCCACCAGTTCGGCAAAACTCAGCTCGCGGGCAAACCCCAGGCGCACCGCACTGACTTGGGTGAACAGGCCCAGGGTCGATCTGAAGCGGGCGTTGGAGCGGTTGAGAATTGGCAAGCCGACTACCCACTCGTCGCGCTCGCTGGTGCGGGTGAAATACACGTACAGCGCCGCCAGCCACACATGGAACGCCGACGCCCCCCAGGTTTTGCCGCACGCTTTCATCCGCTCGTGCAGCGCGGCGGGAAACGGCCGCACCAGGTTCGCACCCGGCGCGGCCTGGTTCGGGTAGTGATCGCGATGACGGGGCACCAGCAGCGGCTCGGGCAGGCTGCGGAATTTGTCCAGCCAGTAGGCGCGGTCGCGGGCGTAGCGCGGCGAACCGTGATAGCGGGCATCGTCGTGAATAAAGTCGATGTAGGACGCGGCCTCAAGCTCCGGCGACTGGCCCTGCGCCAGGGCGCTGTAGATGCCGCCCAGGGAGTGCAGCATCTGGCCGAAGCCCCAGCCGTCGAGAATCAGGTGGTGGGCCTGGGTGCCCAGCCAGTAGTGCTCAGGCCCGAGCTTGACCAGGAAAAAGCGGAACAGGGGCTCGCCGTACAGGGCATAGACCCGGGCCATGTGCTGCTGCATCAGGCTCTGGGCCCGGACCGTCGGCTCGGCCTCCTGGGACAGGTCATACAGCGGCATCGGCACCGGCATTTCGCGGGCAAAGCGCTGCAACGGCAGGCCGTCGGGGCCGGCGTCGGCCAGCAACTCGGTGCGCAGGGCATCGTGCTTGTGCACCAGGGCTTCAATGGCCCGCTGCATCAACTCAGCGTCCACGGGGCCTTGCAGCTCGACGTAGCCACCAATGTTGTAGCGCGGCGAGTCGGCCCGGCTCAGTTGGTCGAGCCAGATATCGCTCTGGGCAGCGGTCAGGGGGAACACCTGTGCAGTCCTGGGATGGGGATTCATACACAGACGTCCGGGGCGGCGGCAGAAAAAAGCGTCATAAGATCCTTCTCATGTAATGCGCCTGCTAAGGGCGGTATCGCGGAATTTAAGCACCGGCCCCGGTGCCAGCATGACACCCGAAACCCGGACAACCCGCCGCGCCATCACGCCCCCGACTTGACAAGCCCGGGCCTGGAGCCGGGGTTTCAGCCCTGACGACTAAAACGGGATCTATCTGAAAGTTCCTGAAGGAAGACTTATAAGCCTGTAGGAAATCCACCATAGAACAGGCAGGCCGCTCGCCCAATCGGCACCAAGAGATAAAAATAAATCATTAATAATCAGTTAGTTAGAGGGTGTTTTTAGGCGCCAGCCAAGGGCGTCGGGGATAAGCGTCAAAATAATCCCGCTATTTTCATGGCAGTTTTGTCCCGGTGTTCCACGGCATACACCCGGTAAGTCCATGGGATTTAATGATATTTCCGACGATGGATCAGATTCATGGAGAACTGATCAACACCGGATCGCCTCTGCCCCCTGTTCGACGATCTGTCTACATCAAGGATGATGAATATGAGTTTGGCCTGCAGCATCAGCACCCTGGAAACCCCACATTTCTACTCTGAACTCGGCGAATTGATCGCCAGCACCGGCAACCAAGGTTTTGCCGCCAACATGCTGCACCTGGTGGGCAAACGCGTCCCCGTGAACCGGGTCGAACTCGGCGAGTGGACCCTCGATGAACACCAGGCCTGCCTGCTGGACATCACGCCCCTGGGCAGCGCCGCCCTGCAGGATGTCGCCCCCTGCAGCGCGCTCTGGCACCGCGAGGAACAGCCGCTGCTGAAGAAAATGATCGAGATGGACGACTCGCTGTTGATCCAGATGAACGCGCGCACCGCCGACCCAGCCAGCCAACCGGCCCGGGAGCCGTCCCACCAGTGCAGCCTGGTGTCGCGCAAATCCAATCGGCGCTGTGTCATCTCCTTTTACCGCCCTCACCATCAGCGGGTGTTTTCCCTGTTTGAACTGTCGTTTCTCAAGAGCCTTTCGCAAACCCTGTTGCCGCTGATCGAGCGGCATGCTCAGGCCAGCCGTCAATACACCACGAACAAACCCTGGGCCCCCAGTGTGCCGAGCGTGCCCGAGCAGGCCTTGTTGCATCGCGAGTTCGACGAGCGCCTGGCGCGCAGCGCGACGCTCCTTTCGGCGCGGGAAAAAGAAGTCTGCCTGGGGCTGCTGACCGGCGGCACCGTGCCGCAGATGGCGCAGCGGCTCAACGTCAAGGCCAGTTCCGTGGAAACCTACCTCAAGCGCGCCGCGACCAAACTGGGAGTGAGTGGCCGCCATGGGCTGGCCAAGTGGATGGTCGGGGCATGACCGTGTTTTTTTCCAGTTCGCGTCAGGCTTCGCAGCGCCTGCGGCCAAGGCCCCTCATCAACAAATCGGCGCTGTGCCTGGCGATCCTGGCGTGGACCCTGGGCGGCTGCACGCTGATCCCGGACTACCAGCAGCCCGAATCGCCAGCCCCGGCCGACTACCCCCAGGGGCCGGGTTACCAGGAGGCAACCCAGGCCACACCCGTGGCCACCACGGACTGGCAGCAACTGTTCCGCGACCCGACCTTGCAGCAGCTGATTCACAACGCCCTGGCCAACAACCGCGACCTGCGGGTGGCGGCCTTGAACGTCGAGGCGTTCCAGGCCCAGTACCGAATCCAGCGCGCCGACCTGTTCCCGGCGGTCAGCGCCAACGCTAGCGGCTCGCGCCAGCGCATGCCGCCCAGTGTCACCGGCACCGGCGAACGAGTCATCCAGTCGACCTATTCGGCGACCCTGGGCATCAGCGCCTATGAGCTGGACTTTTTCGGCCGTGTGCGCAGCCTTGGTGAACAGGCGAAGTTCTCCTACCTGGCCACCGAGGAAGCCCGGCGCAGTGCCCAGCTGAGCCTGGTGGCGAACGTGGCGAACGCCTACCTGACCTGGCGCGCCGATCAGGAGTTGCTGGTGCTGAGCCGCAAGACCCTGGACGCCAACCTGGAAAGCCTGCGCCTGACCACCCGTGGCAGCGGCGCCGGCAAACTGTCCAACCTGGATGTGCTGCAAGCCCGCACCAGTGTCGAAAGCGCCCGCGCCAGCCTGGCCCGTTATCAACGCCAGGTGGCCCAGGACCTCAACAGCCTGAGCCTGCTGGTGGGGGCCGACGTCTCGCCCACCCTGCCCGGCCAGCCCCTGGCCAGCGAGCTGATTGTCGCCCTGCCCGCCGGCCTGCCCTCCGACTTGTTGCAGCGGCGCCCGGACATTCAGCAAGCGGAATACAAACTGATGGCGGCCAACGCCAATATCGGCGCGGCCCGGGCAGCGTTCTTTCCCAGTGTCAGCCTGACGGCCAACGCCGGCTCTTCCAGCCTGGAACTGTCAGGGTTGTTCAGAGGGGGTTCCGGGGGCTGGACCTTCCAGCCGCAGATCAACCTGCCGATTTTCAACGCCGGCAGCCTGCGGGCCAGCCTGGATTACTCCCGGCTGCAAAAAGACATTCTGGTGGCCCAGTATGAAAAGTCGATCCAGAGCGCCTTCCAGGAAGTGGCCAACGGCCTGGCCGCGCGCCAGACCTATCAGCAACAGCTCAGTGCCCAGCGCAGCCTGGTGGACGCCAGCCAGGACTACTACAACATGGCCGAGCACCGCTACCGCATGGGCCTGGACAGCAACCTGGTGTTCCTCGACGCCCAGCGTTCGCTGTTCAGCGCGCAGCAGGACTTGATCAACGACCGGCTGGCGCAACTGATTGCCGAGGTCAACCTGTACACCGCCCTGGGCGGCGGCTGGCAGGAAGAGCCGGGCCTGGCAACCTTGCGCCCGCCGGCCAGCGGTGGTTAGCGCCCGTTACAACGACAGGCGCAGCGCCAGCGCTGCCAGGGTCAGCAACAGCACGGGCAGCGTCAGCACGATGCCGACCTTGAAGTAATAACCCCAACCGATATGGATGCCCTTGCGGTCCAGCACGTGCAGCCAGAGCAAGGTGGCCAGGCTGCCGATCGGGGTGATTTTCGGCCCCAGGTCGCTGCCAATCACGTTGGCGTAGATCATCGCTTCCTTGATCACCCCCGTGGCCTGGCTGGCATCGATGGACAGCGCGCCAATCAATACGGTCGGCAGGTTGTTCATGATCGATGACAGCAGCGCCGTGAGCAGCCCGGTGCCCATGGCCGCGCCCCAGATGCCGTAGTGGGCGAACCCGTCCAGCCAACCGGCCAGGTGATCGGTGAGCCCGGCGTTGCGCAGGCCGTAGACCACCAGGTACATGCCCAGGGAGAAAATCACGATCTGCCAGGGCGCTTCCTTGAGCACCTTGCGCGTGGCGATATGCCGGCCACGGGCGGCAATCCCCCAGAGCAACGCAGCGCAAACCGCCGAAATGGCGCTGATGGGAATCCCCAGGGGCTCCAGGGCAAAGCAGCCCAGCAACAGGATACCGAGCACCCACCAACCGGCGATAAAGGTCGCCCGGTCGTGGATCGCGGTCTTCGGCTCGGCCAGTTGCGCCGGGTCGTAGGTCTCGGGAATGTCCCGGCGGAAAAACCACAGCAGCACGGCCAGGGTCGCCGCCACGCTCACCAGGTTGACCGGCACCATCACCGCGGCGTAGCGGTTGAAGCCGATCTTGAAGAAGTCGGCGGAGACGATGTTCACCAGGTTCGACACCACCAGCGGCAGGCTTGCGGTGTCGGCGATAAAGCCCGCGCCCATGACAAAGGCCAGGGTGGTGGCCTTGGAAAAGCGAAGGGCCAGCAACATCGAGATCACGATCGGGGTGAGAATCAGCGCCGCGCCATCGTTGGCGAACAGCGCCGACACCAGGGCGCCCAGCAACACCATGAAAGCGAACAGCTTGCGCCCCCGGCCATGCCCCCAACGCGCCACGTGCAAGGCTGCCCAGGCAAAGAAGCCGGCCTCGTCCAACAGCAGGCTGATGATGATCAGGGCGACGAAGGTGCCAGTGGCGTTCCAGATGATCTGCCAGACCACCGGAATATCACTGAAGTGCACGACCCCGAAGAGCAAGGCCAATACCGCGCCGAACACGGCGCTCCAGCCTACGCCTAGGCCCTTGGGCTGCCAGATCACCAGGGTGATGGTCAGCAGGAAAATCAACGCAGCAGTCAGCATTGGCAACAGCCTTCAACAAGGAACGAAAAGGTCGGGGATCAGCAGCAGCGCACCGGGCGGTCCGCCATGCCCTGCAAGCGTTGCAGGTCAGCGGCCAGCCACGGACGGTTGGCGTCTAGGGTGCCCTGCAACAGAGTGCCGACCCAGGGGGATAATTCCGGGTGCAGGCGATAATAAATCCACTGTCCCTGACGGCGATCGGCCAGCAACCCGCTGCTGCGCAGCAAGGCCAGGTGACGGGAGATTTTTGGCTGGCTCTGATTGAGGGCGGCGGTCAACTCGCAGACGCACAACTCGCCTTCACGGGCGATCAACAAGGCGATGCGACTGCGGGTCTCGTCGGCAAGGGCTTTGAACAGTTCGGCGGGGTTGAGCGAAGCGGACACGGGGACAGCCCTGGAGAAATGGAACGCCGAATATATGGAAAATCATATATCCAGTAAAGGGCTGTTTGATCGGCATCACCTCAAGCGCCGGCAGTCGGGCGCTCAAGGTGTGAGGCAAGGGCTCTAGACGTGACGCTCGACCCATTGCGCGTAGGCATTGATAAAGCTCTGCAGGAACGGCCGCGTGGCGTCGGACAAGGCGCCCGACTCGTCAAAGGCCGAGCCGGCGCCACCCAGGTAGGCCTCGGGCTGCTGCATGCACGGCACGTTGAGGAACACCAGGGACTGGCGCAGATGATGGTTGGCGCCAAAACCGCCGATGGCCCCCGGCGAAACGCTGATCACCGCCCCCGGCTTGCCGCTCCAGGCGCTCTGGCCATAAGGCCGCGAACCCACGTCGATGGCGTTCTTCAAAGGCGCAGGCACCGAGCGGTTGTATTCCGGGGTGACGAACAACACTGCGTCGGCTGCGCTCACTTGCTGGCGGAAAGTACTGTAGGCTGCCGGCGGTGTTACATCGATGTCTTCGTTGTAGAGCGGCAAGTCGCCAATCTCGACAATGCTCAACTTGAGGTTGGCCGGGGCCAGCTCGGCCAGGGCCAGCGCCACTTTGCGGTTGATCGAGGCTTTGCGCAGACTGCCCACCAGTACGGCGATCGTGTAGACCTTGCTCATGGTTGATTCCCGACTCTGTGCTTGAAGAAGTGACTAGTTATAGATGAGCCAGACCCGGTCTCGCCACCTCGCAGCGCTAAATAACCCAGGCAACACCCGCCTCCACCGGGGCGCAGACTATTTTTTTGAAGACGCAAAACTAACCCTGCCCCAGCAGGGTCTACAGCAGCGAAATTTGAGTGTTTATCTCCAGAGGTTCTAAGCAAATGGCAGCAGTACTCGTTGGACAATTCCATGCCCGGGACGCGGAAGGCCGTGTCTATTCCGTGCATGAGTTCCAGGAATCCACGCCTTCGCAAGACGGCCTGGCTGGCTCGGAGCCTGTCACCACCTATCGCCTGGCCATTGGCGACCGCGTCAAAAAACTCGATGACAACCAGTTTCTGCTGGTGCAATCGGACATCACCCTCACCCGTGAACCCGAGACCTTCATTGCCTCATAACCCGGCCTTATGAGCAGAAGTCATATGCACGGACTTGGGTTAGGATTCAGCTCTTGAATCCCTCCCCCGCTGGACATGGACTTCACGCATGCGTTTACGCCATATCGAAGTGATTCAGGCGCTCCTGCAAACCGGCCACCTGGGCACCGCAGCCGAGTTGCTGCAGTTGCCGGTGGCCGAGGTCGAAGGTTTGCTGCGTGACGCCGAAAGCCAACTGGGCTTCATGCTCTTCGCCAGCGTGCGGGGACGCTTGCAGGCGACCCGCGAAGCGCGGGAGCTGCAAGCCGGCATCACCCAGGTCTACGACGCGTTCGAACCCCTGCTGCGCCTGGCCAACAGCCTCAAGCAGTACCAGGCGCCGCCACTGCGGGTGGTCGGCACCCCGCCCGTGGCCCAGCAATTGCTGCCCCAGGGCCTGGCGGCCTTGCGCCGACGTTTCCCCGATACCCCCTGCAACCTGACCAGCCAAAGCACCCGGGAAATGGTCCGCAGCCTGCTGCTGCGCGAATGCGACCTGGGCCTCGGCCTGCACGACCCCGATCACCCTGACATTGAGTGCCAGCCCCTGGCCCAGGGCAAGCTGCAACTGCTGGCGCCCCATGGCTGGCTGCAGCCGAAACAGAAATACATTGCCCTGCAGGACCTCGCCGGCCAGGCCATGATCGGCCTGGAAGGCCAGGACCCGCTGAGCGTGACCCTGGACAGCAAGCTGCAGAATGTTCGCCCCGCACCGCTGATCCAGACCCGGGTGCAGACCCACCAGATGATGCGCAGCATGGTCGAGGCCGGTGAAGGCCTGGCCATCGTCGACCCGTTCACCGCCCTGGGCGCCCGGGCCGGCGGGCTGGACGTGTGCCCGCTGTCGCCGCCGATCCTCGTCACCCTGTATGCCTTGAGCCTGCGCCACAGCGAGCCGACGCCAGCCATTGGCGCCCTGCTGGAACTGCTCACGGAACGGGCCGAAGCCCTGCTCGCCGGCTAGGCGGGCAACGCCCCAAGGCCTTCGTCGGCAAACAGTCGATACCAGAAAATCGCCACTTCGGCGGTCTGCGGATCGATGCCGCGATAGCGCAACTCATCCACACCGCCCACCACATACCCGCAACGCTCGTACAGGCGACAGGCCCCCAGGTTATTGTTCTGGGTTTCCAGCATGATCCCCGGCAAGCGCTTTTTACGGCTCCAGAACTGCGCCACATCGAGCAACGCCTTGGCCACGCCATGGCGCCGGGCCGGGGCATGCACCGCCAGTTCGTCGATATGGGCGTAGCCGTTCCAATTGGTGCTGACCACGATGTGGCCCACCGGCTGGTCGTCGAGAAAGGCCATGAAGATCTCGCTGTCAGCGGCGCCGCGGTAGCTGCCGAACTCCTCGGGGTCGATGCCGTAGCACTTGCGATAAGGCTGGATCGGCCGCAGCGGCCACTGCGCCACGGCCATGCCGCGCTGGGCCTCGGCGTAGGCACTGACCTCGAAGCTGAAGTCGCTGCACCAGACGTACTCGGCAAAGCTCGCCTCAGCCACCCGCACCGACAGGCCGGGGTATTTCGGGTTAACAGCAGGCTGCATAGCAGGAAACGTCCTCAAACCTTGGGCACTCACAGGTTGATGCAATCGACGGTGTAAACCCGCCGATCGCCTTGTTCTTCATGTTGCAGCCCATGCACATCGGCCACAAAACCGGGAAAGCTACTGTCGAAGGCCCGGGCAAACGCCAGGTAATCGATGATCGAGCGGGTGGACTCGGTAAAGCGCTCGCCCGGCATGATCAGTGGGATGCCCGGCGGATAAGGCACCAGCATCACCGCGGCGATGCGCCCTTGCAGGGCATCAATGGACACCGCTTCGACTTCGCCACGCACCAGGTGGTCATAGGCGTCGGCGGGTTTCATCGCCACCTCAGGCAGCACCGTGTACATGCGTTTCAGGTGCTTGGCCGTGGCGTTGCTGCGGTAACAGGCGTGCAGTTGATCGCACAGGTCGCGCAAGCCCATGCCCTGGTAGCGCGCCGGGCTTTGCTGGGCGACGCTGGGCAAGCAGGCGCCGAGGCTGACGTTGGCGTCGTAGTTGCGCTTGAACTCCAGCAACTCGGTGAGCAAGGTGCTCCACTTGCCCTTGGTGATGCCCATGGAGAACAGCACCAGAAAGGAATACAGGCCGGTTTTTTCCACCACCAGCCCACGCTCCCACAGGAACTTGCTGACCACCGCCGCCGGAATCCCCCGCTCGCTCAAGGCGCCCCCCGCGGTCAGGCCGGGCATGACCAGGGTGACCTTGATCGGGTCCAGCAGCACATAGTCATCGGTGACCCCGGCAAAGCCGTGCCACTCCCCTTCCGGCTCCAACAACCAGTCGACGGTGTTGACCTGATCGATGCCGGCCACCTGCGGCGGCTGCCAGATGGAGAACCACCAGTCCTCGGCAGCAATGTGCTGGCGCAGATTGGCCAGGGCCCGGCGAAAACTCAGGGCTTCGTCGAACATCTCTTGCAGCAGCGAGCGCCCCGCCGGCCCTTCCATCATGGCCGAGGCCACGTCCAGGGAGGCGATGATGCTGTACTGCGGCGAAGTGGAGATGTGCATCATGAAGGCTTCGTTGAAGCGATCCCGGTCCAACTGCCGCGCGCCGCCGTCCTGCACATGGATCATCGACGCCTGGCTGAAGGCCGCCAGCAGTTTGTGGGTGGAGTGGGTAGTGAACACCAGGGGGCTCTCGGGCGAGCGCGAAGTGCCCATGCCGTAGCGCCCGGCGAAGAATTCGTGGAACGCCGCATAGGCGTACCAGGCTTCATCGAAATGCAGCACCTCGACGCTGTTACCCAGGCTCTGCTTGATCAGCTCGGCGTTGTAGCACAGGCCGTCGTACGTGGAGTTGGTGACCACCGCCAGCTTGACCTTGGGCGCCCGGCCCCGCGTCAGGGGGCTGGCGTCGATCTTGGCCTGGATCGATTCGCGGCTGAATTCGCTGAGCGGGATCGGGCCGATAATCCCCAGTTCGTTGCGCTCCGGGCACAGGTACAGGGGGATGGCGCCGGTCATGATGATCGAGTGCAGCACCGACTTGTGGCAGTTACGGTCCACCAGCACCAGGTCATCGCGGGCGACCATGGAGTGCCAGACGATCTTGTTGGCGGTGGAGGTGCCATTGATCACGAAGAAAGTGTGGTCGGCGCCGAAATTGCGCGCCGCGCGGGCCTCGGCTTCGGCCAGGGGGCCGGTGTGATCGAGCAGCGAACCCAGCTCCGGCACCGAGACCGACAAGTCCGAACGCAGGGTGTTTTCCCCGAAGAACTGATGGAACGCCTGCCCCACCGGGCTCTTGCGATAGGCCACGCCGCCGCCATGGCCGGGGGTGTGCCAGGAATAGTTGGAGTCGGCGGTGTGCTGCACCAGGGCCTTGAAGAAAGGCGGCAACAGGCCATCCAGGTAATTGCGTGCGGCGCGGGCCACTTGCCGGGCCAGAAAGGGCACGGTGTCTTCGAACAGGTAAAGAATGCCACGCAGCTGATTGAGCTCGCTCATGGCGTCGGCCGGGGCGTTTTCCAGGGTCACCTGCTCGCCCAGGGCAAAGATCGGCAGCGCCGGCGCACGCACCCGGGCCAGGCGGATCAGCCCCACCATGTTTTGCAGCAAATGGGTGTTTTCCCCGGCCCCTTCGGCGGCGATCAACATGCAGGCCAGGCCGTGATGGGTCGAGGCCACCAGCCGGCCTTCGGCGTAGTCCACGGCACAAAACACACTGAAGCTTTCCTGCTCCAGCTCGCGGGCGATACCACGAACCCGGTCGCCGGCCACGGTGTCGGCCTTGATGTCGCGGTGCACGATCAGGATCGGGAATTTCAGGTCTTTGTACATGGGGTCACGCATCCTGAGGCGGCAGGCCGCAGCCTGCCAATGAACTCAGGGTAGAAGCTCCCGGCGTGGTGTGTCACCCGCGCGGTAACAAAAGATCGCCCCTGGACACTTACTGCTGCTGGGCCTTGGCCTCAGCCATTTGGGTCCAGAGCGAAGGGCCACCGCTAGACTTGGCGATCAAGTCGAGGCGCACCTGGTGTTCGGTCAGCTCGGCCTCGGTGGCCCGGATGATGCGGGTGGGCTGGCGATCAGCCGGCAAGCGGCGGATCTCACTGCCACGCCCGCCGTCAGTACCGCCATTGCCATCGGAGGCGTTGCCGGCCAGGGACAGGCTGGTTTGGCCACCGGTCATGGTCAGGAAGACGTCGGCGAGGATCTCCGAGTCGAGCAAGGCGCCGTGGAGTTCGCGGCCCGAGTTGTCGACGTCGTAGCGTTTGCACAAGGCGTCGAGGCTGTTGCGCTGGCCGGGGTGGCGTTCCCGGGCCATGACCAGGGTGTCGAGGATGGTGCAGTGCTGGGTGATGTCCGCCAGGTCCTTGCGGCCCATCAAGGCGAATTCGTTGTTGATGAACCCCACGTCGAACGGCGCGTTGTGGATGATCAGCTGTGCGCCCTTGATGAACTCGAAAAATTCATCGGCCACTTCAGCGAAACGCGGCTTGCCCACCAGGAACTCGTTGGTAATACCGTGGACGCCGATGGCGCCTTCGTCACTCTCACGGTCCGGCTGCAGGTACACATGGAAATGACGCCCGGTGAGGCGCCGACCGATCAATTCGACGCAACCGATTTCAATGATCCGGTGGCCGTCGGTCACCGGCATGCCGGTGGTTTCGGTATCGAGTACAACAGATCTGTTGGCCATCAGGAATCGGTTCTCAGTGCTTCAAAAAGACGGGATTTTAACACGCTAAAGGCGCTGCGGGCGCTCGTCCGAAGAGCGGCTCCCGCGCGGGTTCAGCTCTGCTTGTAACCGCGCACTTCGTCAACGCCACGGTTGGCCAGTTGGTCGGCACGCTCGTTGCCGTGGTGGCCGGTGTGGCCGCGGACCCATTTCCAGGTGACCTTGTGGCGGTTGACCTGGGCGTCGAGCTGCTGCCACAGGTCGGCGTTTTTCACCGGCTCCTTGGCGGCGGTTTTCCAACCACGCTTCTTCCAGTTGGCCATCCACTCGTTGATGCCCTTCATCACGTACTGGGAGTCGGTGACCAGCAGCACGTCGCACTCGCGCTTGAGCTCTTCGAGCCCGCGAATCGCCGCCAGCAGTTCCATGCGGTTGTTGGTGGTATTGGCTTCGCCGCCCCAGAGTTCCTTCTCCACGCCCTTGCACACCAGCAGTGCGCCCCAGCCGCCAGGGCCGGGATTGCCCTTGCAGGCGCCGTCGGTGAAGATTTCTACGCTATCGCTCATCCAAGCCTTCCATCAAAAATACGCGGCTCGCCGACCAGGATCGGCGATGCCTGGGCTGAGCACGCTCAGCCGCTGCTAAAAAATTAACCGTGGGGGGTCAAGACTCACTGTGACGCCGGTTGACCTTGGCCATCGGCAGCGGGACCAGCTTGCCCATGGGCTCGCGCCGGACCTGGCGCACCGGCCGCAGGCCGACCGCAATCTTGCGCGCCACCAATAGATAGAAGCCGCCGCCGGACAGTTGCCAGTTGCCGGCCACCCGTTCCCAGCCGGCCAGCCGTGCTTGCCAGGCGGACGACGCAAGCGGCGGACGATAGCACCCGAAGCGGCGTTTCTCCAGCGCGAAGCCCAGCAGATTCAGCCAGTCGCTGAGCCGCGACGGCGAAATACAGCGCGCCTGGCGCAAGGCGTCATGGGCGAATACATGGCGCAAGCCCCAACTGCTCCAGGGGTTAATGCCGACGATCAGCAAATGGCCACCCGGGCGCACGCTGCTCGCCGCTTCCCGCAGCAGGCCGTGGGGCGACAGGCAGAAATCCAGGCCGTGTTGCAGCACCACCACATCGGCAGCGTGTTCGCTGAGGGGCCAGGCCTGCTCTTCGCAGACAATGTCCACCCCGGGCAACGGCGCGCCCAGGCGCACGTTGCGCTGCACCTGGGGCGCCACGGGCGGGGCATCCGCCGAGGGGCCGTAATGCACCAGGTAGCCACCAAAAAAAACGCCCCAGCTCTTCATCGAGCATGCGCCGTTCTTCGTCGAGCAAAAATTGCCCCAGAGGCCCGGACAACCAATCCCGGGCCGAGCTGATCAACGCCAGCCAGTCAGGATCGGCCTGAGCAAAGGCTTTATCGGTCATTGCGTTCTCCAACGGGCCAAGAAGCTCTAAGATGCGCCATAGTTTTCACCTTGGCGAATCCGACGATGATACAGATCAGTGCCCTGCCCGCGTTCACCGACAACTACATCTGGTTGTTACAAGATCCCACCCTCCAGCGTTGCGCGGTGGTCGATCCGGGTGACGCCGCACCGGTCCAGGCCTGGCTGCAACAGCATCCGGGCTGGGTTCTCAGCGACATCCTCATCACCCACCATCACCACGACCACGTGGGTGGCGTCGAAGCCCTGAAAAAAATCAGCGGGGCGCGGGTCCACGGCCCGGCCAACGAGCCGATCCCCGGGCGCGACGCGGCCCTGGCCGACCAAGACCGGGTCAACGTGCTCGGCCTGGAGTTCGAGGTCATCGCCGTACCGGGCCACACCCTGGGGCACATCGCCTATTACCACAGCGACCTGCTGTTATGCGGCGACACCCTGTTCGCCGCCGGTTGCGGCCGCTTGTTCGAAGGCACCCCGGAGCAAATGCACCACTCCCTCAGCCGCCTGGCCGCCCTGCCCGACGACACCCGGGTCTATTGCACCCACGAGTACACCCTGAGCAACCTGCGCTTCGCCCAGGCCGTGGAGCCCGACAACGCAGACATCGCGGCGCGCCTGCAAGAAGTCATCGAACGCCGGGAACAGGGGCAAATGACCCTGCCCTCGACCCTGGCCCTGGAGAAGCGCACCAACCCATTCCTGCGCACCGCCGAAACATCCGTTAAACAAAAAGCGGACGAACGGAATGGCCTGGATAACCTGTCGCAGAGTGCGGTTTTTGCGGCCTTGCGCGCTTGGAAAGATAAGTTCTAAGCAGGCTATCTATTGGTACAAAAATTCTGAATGGTTGACCGCACCCGAGGTGCTTCCTAGAATCGCCCGACATTTTTGCCCGGAACTTACTTCCAGCCAATGTCGTCATCTATTCGTAATTCCATCAGTTCAGACGCATTGACGCGCTTGGCCCAGGCCATCGCCGTGGCTGTGTCGGCTACGCTCGCGGGGTGCCAAAGCACCGGCCAGGCCCCGCAGAGCGAAGCGACGCACACTCAGAATTTCAACGCCCGCATCAAGCAGAAACCGATCTGGTTGAGCACCCAGCAGCCAAGCCCGCAAATCCCCCAGGACGTCTGGGAACGCATGCGCCAGGGCTTCCAGTTGCAAGAAGGGTTGGGCGTCAACCCGCGTATTGAACAACAACGCCTGTGGTTCGCCAGCAACCCTTCCTTTTTGGAAAACGCTGGGGAACGCGGCAGCCTCTACATCCACTACATCGTCGAGCGTCTTGAAGAGCGCAACATGCCGCTGGAACTGGCCCTGCTGCCAGTGATTGAAAGCGCCTACAACCCGATGGCCTATTCCCGGGCCGACGCGGTGGGTCTCTGGCAATTCATTCCCTCCACCGGCCGCTACTTCAACCTGCGCCAGACCCGTTTCTACGATGGCCGACGCGACATCACCGCCTCGACCACCGCTGCCATGGACTACCTGACCCGCCTGCACGACATGTTCAACGGTGACTGGTTGCTGGCGCTGGCCGCCTACAACGCCGGCGAAGGCACGGTCAGCCGGGCCATCGAGCGCAACGAAAAGCTCGGCCTGCCCACCGACTACTGGAACCTGCCGCTGCCGGCGGAAACCCAGGCCTACGTGCCCAAGCTGCTGGCCCTGTCGCAAGTGGTACTGGCGCCGGAAGCCTACGGCGTCAACCTCAACCCGATTGCCAACGAGCCGTACTTCCAGGTGGTCGAGATCAACCAGCGCATGGACCTGTCCAAGGTCGCGGCGGTGGCCAACATCGACGAGGACGAGCTGTTCCAGCTCAACCCGGCGTTCAAGCAACGCACCACCATCGACGGCCCGCAGCACCTACTGGTGCCAACCTCCAAGGCGCAGTTGCTGACCACCAGCCTGTCGACCATGCGCCCCGAAGAACTCATCAGCCAGCGTCCGCTCAAGCCGGTGTTCGAAGGCGCGACCCGCACCGAGATCGCTGGCGCCAAGCGCACCTACCGGGTCAAGCGCGGCGACAACCTGGGCACCATTGCCAAGGCCAACAAGGTCGACGTCAAGGACCTGCAACGCTGGAACCAGTTGACCGGCAAGAACCTCAAGGTCGGCCAGACCCTGGTCATGCAGGACAAAAGCAAGCGCATTTCGGGCCGCAGCACCACGGTGGTCGCGGCCAACAACAAGAAGTCGACCCAGTACAAGGTCAAGCAAGGCGACTCGCTGTACATGGTTGCCAAGCGCTTCAACGTCGAAATGCAACACCTCAAGCGCTGGAACCCTCGCGCCGGCCAGGCCCTGAAGCCGGGCCAGATGCTGACGGTCTACCTACCGCATTAAGCTGATCGCCGGCGAGCCCGCTCCTGTAGGAGCCGGCTCGCCGGCGATTGCGTTCTACCCCCGTTCCCCCGCATTCCACCCCCGCCCTGCCCCCCTCGCTAACACACCAGCACCCGGCGACCCGGGATGGCCTTTTTCCTGCCCAGACAAGCTGTTACTGTACGGCCCACAAAGCCCAAGCCGCCTGGACCGGATCCCTGACTTGATGCGTCCCCTGCTCCCGCTACTAATCAGTCTGGCCTTGAGCTTTCCCGCAAGCGCGACAATTACCGAAAGTCATGGTTATGCGCAGTTCGGCACGCTCAAGTACCCAGCCAAATTCACCCACTACGACTGGGTCAACCCCGCAGCGCCGAAAGGCGGCACCTTGCGGGTCATGGCATTTGGCACCTTCGATACCCTCAACCCCTACACCTTCAAGGGCACCAGCCCGGTCACCACAGCCAACTTCCTGCAGTACGGGGTCAATGAGCTGAATGAGCCGCTGATGGTGGGCACCGGTATCTACGCCCCCTCCGGCGACGAGCCCACGTCCAGCTACGGCCTGATCGCGCGCTCCGTGGAATACAGCGAGGACCGCAGTTGGGTGGTGTTCAACCTGCGCCCCGAAGCACGCTTCCACGACGGCACGCCGATCACCGCCTATGACGTGGCGTTTTCCTATCGCCTGCTGCTCAAGGAAGGCCACCCGCAATACCGCACCAACCTGCAGGAAGTGGCACGGGTCGACATCCTCGGCCCGCAGCGCATCCGCTTTGTGTTCAAGCGCAGCGGCAATCCGCTGCTGATCCTGCGCCTGGGCGAGTTGCCGGTGCTGCCTCAGCATTACTGGAAGGGTCGTGACTTCAAGGCCACCACTTTCGAGCCGCCCCTGGGCAGCGGGCCCTACCGCATCACCCAGGTGCAGCCGGGGCGCCAACTGGTGTTCGAGCGGGTCAAGGACTACTGGGGCCAGGACCTGGCGGTGAACCGCGGCTTCAATAATTTCGACAAGGTCGAGGTGGAGTTCTACCGCGACAGCGACGTGGCCTTCGAAGCCTTCAAGGCCGGCGAGTTCGATATCTACATCGAGCACCAGGCGAAGAACTGGGCCAACGGCTACCACTTCCCGGCGGTCAATCGCGGCGACGTGATCAAGGCCGAAGTGGCGCACCAGATTCCCACCCAGACCCAGGGCCTGTTCATGAACACCCGGCGCAGCACCTTTGCCGAGGCCAAGGTTCGTGAAGCCCTGGGGCTGATGTTCGATTTCGAGTGGACCAACCGCACCCTGTTCAGCGGCGCGTACAAACGCGCCACCAGCTACTACCCCAACAGCGAGTTCGCCGCCAGCGGCCTGCCCCTGGGCCACGAATGGCTGCTGCTGTCGCCCTACCGCGAGCAACTGCCGGCCAAGCTCTTCACCCAGCCCTTCACGCTGCCCCAGACCGACGGCCGCGGCATCCCCCGGGAAACCTTGCGTCGCGCCCTGGGCCTGCTTGGCGAGGCCGGCTGGACCCTCAACGGCCAGCGCCTGGTGAACAGCGCCGGGCAGCCGTTGCGCTTCGAGGTGCTGCTGGTCAACCCCAACCTGGAACGCATCCTCCAGCCCTACATCGAGAACCTGGCCAGCATCGGCATCGACGCGCGCCTGCGCACCGTGGACCGGGCCCAGTACAAGCAGCGCCTGGACCAGTTCGATTTCGACATGATCCTCATGACGATGAACCAGACCCTGAGCCCGGGCCTGGAGCAGTGGCAGTACTTCCACTCCAGCCAGGTCGGAGTCAAGGGCAGCAAGAACTACGCAGGCATCAACAACCCTATCGTCGATCACCTGCTGGAACAGTTGCTGGCCGCCCAGAGCCGCGACGAACAACTGGCCGCCGGCCGGGCCCTGGACCGGGTCCTGCTGTGGCAGCACTACATGATCCCCAACTGGTACATCAACTATCACCGCCTGGCGTACCGTAACCGGTTCGCCTTCGTCACCACGCCGCCCTATAACCTGGGCCTCAATGCCTGGTGGCTGAAAGCTTCGGAGAAAGCCCAATGATGCCTTTGCGTAACCTGCTCCTGCGCACCAGCGGCCTGTTGCTGATGGGGGTCGCCTGCATCGCCCAGGCCGCCCCGCAACACGCCCTGACCCTGTACAGCGAGCCGCCGAAGTACCCGGCCAATTTCAAGCACTTCGACTTCGTCAACCCCGACGCGCCCAAGGGCGGCACCTTCCGCGAGGCCGGCTTCGGCGGCTTCGACAGCCTCAACCCGTTCATCAACAAGGGCGTGCCGGCGGACAATATCAGCCTGATCTACGACACCCTGATGCGCCAGAGCCTGGACGAGCCCTTCACCGAGTACGGCCTGGTGGCCGGGCAGATCGAGAAAGCCCCGGACAACAGCTGGGTGCGCTTCTACCTGCGCCCGCAAGCGCGCTTCCATGACGGCCAGCCCATCCGCGCCGAAGACGTGGTGTTCAGTTTCAATACCCTGACCCAGTCCGGCGCGCCGCTGTACCGCACCTACTACGCCGACGTTGCCGAAGTGGTGGCCGAAGACCCGCTGCGGGTGCTGTTCAAGTTCAAGCACAGCAACAACCGCGAGCTGCCGCTGATCCTCGGCCAGTTGCCGGTGCTGCCCAAGCACTGGTGGGCCACCCGGGACTTCAACAAAGGCAACCTGGAGATCCCCCTGGGCAGTGGCCCGTACCAGGTTTCGGAGGTCAAGGCCGGGCGTTCGATCCGCTACCAGCGGGTCAAGGACTACTGGGCCAAGGACCTGCCGATCAACCGCGGCTTCTACAACTTCGACGTCATGGCCACCGACTACTACCGCGACAACACCGTGGCCCTGGAGGCCCTCAAGGCCGGGCAGTTCGACTTCTGGCTGGAGATGAGCGCGAAAAACTGGGCCACCGCCTACAACACCCCGGCCGTGGCCCAGGGCCGCCTGATCAAGGAGCAGATCGTCAACGGCAACCCCACCGGCATGCAGGGCTTTGTCTTCAACACCCGGCGCCCGGTGTTCCAGGACGTGCGCGTGCGTGAGGCCCTGAGCCTGCTGCTGGACTTCGAGTGGAGCAACAAGCAGCTGTTCAACGGCGCCTACACCCGCACCCGCAGCTACTTCGAAAACTCGGAAATGGCCGCCACCGGCCTGCCCGGCCCTGACGAACTGAAAATCCTTGCGCCGCTGCGCGACAAGCTGCCGGCCCAGGTGTTCAGCGAGGCCTATGCGCCGTCGGTGTCCGATGGCAGCGGCATGATCCGCAACCAGCAGCGCCAGGCCTACCAACTGCTGCAGGAGGCCGGCTGGCGCATCGTCGACGACAAGATGGTCGACGCCCAGGGCAAGCCGGTGGTGATCGAATTCCTCCTGGCCCAGACCGAATTCGAGCGGGTGTTGCTGCCGTTCAAACGCAACCTCAGCGACCTGGGGATCGACCTGGTGATCCGCCGGGTCGATGTCTCGCAATACATCACCCGCCTGCGTTCGCGGGACTTCGACATGGTGGTGGGCAGCTTCCCCCAGTCCAATTCGCCGGGCAACGAACAGCGTGAATACTGGAAGACCTCCAGCGCCGACAACCCCGGCAGCCGCAACTTCATCGGCCTCAAGGACCCGACCATCGACGCCCTGGTGGAAGACCTGATCAACGCCGACTCGCGCAGCAGTCTGGTGGCCCATGCCCGAGCCCTGGACCGGGTGCTGCAATGGGGCTACTACGTGATCCCCAACTGGCACATCAAGACCTGGCGCGTGGCCTACTGGAACCACATCGGCCACCCGAGCGTCTCGCCCAAGTACGACGTCGGCACCGCCACCTGGTGGATCAAGCCCGATGCCAAGCCGGCGGTTGAACTGAGCCCTCAGGAGCCGGCCGCTGCAGCCGGCGCGGAGCAATAAGATGCTGGCCTATATCGTTCGCCGATTGCTGCTGATCATCCCCACCCTGCTGGGCATCCTGCTGATCAACTTCGTGATTATCCAGGCCGCGCCGGGCGGGCCGGTGGAGCAGATGATCGCCAAGCTCGAAGGGTTCGAAGGCGCCACCAGCCGGATTGCCGGCGGCGGTGCCGAAGTCTCGGTGGCCGGCTCCAGCTACCGCGGCGCCCAGGGCCTGGACCCGGCCCTGGTCAAGGAAATCGAGAAGATGTACGGCTTCGACAAGTCGGCGCCGGAACGCCTGTGGATCATGATCAAGAACTACGCCAGCCTGGACTTCGGCGACAGTTTCTTCCGTGACGCCAAGGTGGTGGACCTGATCAAGGAGAAGATGCCGGTGTCCATCTCCCTCGGGCTGTGGAGCACCCTGATCATGTACCTGGTGTCGATCCCTTTGGGGATCGCCAAAGCCACCCGCCACGGCAGCCACTTCGACGTCTGGACCAGCTCGGCGATCATCGTCGGCTACGCCATCCCGGCGTTCCTGTTCGCCATCCTGCTGATCGTGGTGTTCGCCGGCGGCAGTTACTTCGACTGGTTCCCCCTGCGCGGCCTGACCTCCAACAACTTCGACCAGTTGAGCTGGGGCGGCAAGATTCTCGATTACTTCTGGCACCTGGCACTGCCGGTGACCGCCCTGGTGATCGGCAACTTCGCCACCATGACCCTGCTGACCAAGAACAGCTTCCTCGACGAAATCAACAAGCAATACGTGGTCACCGCCAAAGCCAAGGGCCTGACCCAACGCAAGGTGCTGTACGGCCACGTGTTCCGCAACGCCATGCTGCTGGTGATCGCCGGCTTCCCCTCGGCCTTTATCGGCATCTTCTTCACCGGCTCGCTGCTGGTGGAAGTGATCTTCTCCCTCGACGGCCTGGGCCTGATGAGTTTTGAAGCGGCGATCAACCGCGATTACCCGGTGGTGTTCGGCACCCTGTTCATCTTCACCCTGCTGGGGCTGGTGGTGAAACTGATCGGCGACCTCACCTACACCCTGGTCGATCCGCGCATCGACTTCGACAGCCGGGAGCATTGAGATGAAATTGTCCCCCCTCAATCGTCGGCGCTTCGAGCGCTTCAAGGCCAACAAACGCGGCTGGTGGTCACTCTGGCTGTTCCTGGTGCTGTTCGGCCTGAGCCTGGGTGCCGAGCTGATCGCCAACGACAAACCCTTGGTGGTGCACTACGACGACGGCTGGTATTTCCCGGCCCTCAAGCGCTACCCGGAAACCACCTTTGGCGGTGAATTCCCCCTGGAAGCCAACTACAAGAGCCCCTACATCCGCGAGCTGCTGGCGGCCAAGGACGCCTGGGTCTTGTGGGCACCAATCCCCTTCAGTTACCAGAGCATCAACTACGACCTGCGCGTACCGGCCCCGGCACCGCCCTCGGCGGACAACCTGCTGGGCACCGATGACCAGGGCCGCGACGTGCTGGCCCGGGTGATCTACGGCTTCCGCATTTCCGTGCTGTTCGCCCTGACCCTGACCCTCCTCAGCTCGATCATCGGCGTCATCGCCGGGGCCTTACAGGGCTTCTATGGCGGCTGGGTGGACCTGGCCGGGCAGCGTTTCCTGGAGATATGGTCCGGGTTGCCGGTGCTCTACCTGCTGATCATTCTCGCCAGTTTCGTCCAGCCCAACTTCTGGTGGCTGCTGGGGATCATGCTGCTGTTTTCCTGGATGAGCCTGGTGGACGTGGTGCGCGCCGAGTTCCTGCGCGGGCGCAACCTGGAATACGTCCGGGCCGCCAGGGCTCTGGGCATGCAGAACGGCGCAATCATGTTCCGCCACATCCTGCCCAACGCCATGGTCTCGACCATGACCTTCATGCCGTTCATCCTCACCGGCGCCATCGGTACCCTGACCGCCCTGGACTTCCTCGGTTTCGGCCTGCCCCCGGGCGCGCCGTCCCTGGGCGAACTGGTGGCCCAGGGTAAATCCAACCTGCAAGCACCCTGGCTGGGCATCAGCGCCTTTGCCGTGCTGGCGATCATGTTGAGCTTGCTGGTGTTTATCGGCGAGTCCGCCCGCGATGCCTTCGACCCGAGGAAATGAGATGAATCAGGACAATCTGATCGAAGTCCGCGACCTTGCTGTCGAGTTTGTCGTCGGCGAACAACAGCAGCGCGTGGTCGAAGGCATCAGCTTCGACATCAAGCGGGGCGAAACCCTGGCCCTGGTGGGCGAAAGCGGCTCGGGCAAATCGGTCACCGCCCACTCGATCCTGCGCCTGCTGCCCTACCCGCTGGCCCGGCACCCGTCCGGCACCATCAACTATTCCGGCCAGGACCTGCTGACCCTGAAAGAGAAAACCCTGCGCCATATCCGCGGCAACCGGATCGCCATGATTTTCCAGGAGCCCATGACCTCGCTGAACCCGCTGCACAGCATCGAAAAGCAGATCAACGAAGTGCTCGGCCTGCACAAAGGGCTGACCGGCAAGGTCGCCACCCAACGCACCCTGGAACTGCTGGAGCTGGTGGGCATCCCCGAGCCGCACAAACGCCTCAAGGCCCTGCCCCACGAACTCTCCGGCGGCCAGCGGCAACGGGTGATGATCGCCATGGCCCTGGCCAACGAACCGGAGCTGCTGATCGCCGACGAGCCGACCACCGCCCTGGACGTCACCGTGCAGTTGAAGATCCTCGAACTGCTCAAGGAACTGCAAGCGCGGCTGGGCATGGCCTTGCTGTTGATCAGCCACGACCTGAACCTGGTGCGGCGCATCGCCCATCGTGTGTGTGTGATGCAGCGCGGGAGAATTGTCGAGGAGGCGTCGTGCGAGCAGTTGTTCAGCGCGCCCCAGCACCCCTACACCTGTGAACTGCTGAGCGCCGAGCCCAGCGGTGGCCCCGCCAGCAACCCGGTGGGCCCGCCGATGCTGGAAGTCGAGGACCTGAAAGTCTGGTTCCCGATCAAGAAAGGCCTGTTGCGCAGCACCGTCGACCACGTCAAGGCGGTGGACGGCATCCACTTCAGCCTGCCCCAGGGCCAGACCCTGGGCATCGTCGGCGAAAGCGGCTCGGGCAAGTCCACCCTGGGCCTGGCGATCCTGCGCCTGATTGGCAGCCAGGGCTCGATCCGCTTCGAAGGCCAGCAGCTCGACGCCTTGTCCCAGCAACAGGTACGGCCGCTGCGCCGGGAAATGCAGGTGGTGTTCCAGGACCCGTTCGGCAGCCTCAGCCCGCGCATGAGCGTGAGCCAGATCGTTGGCGAGGGTTTGCGCATCCATAAGATCGGCAGCGAGGCCGAACAGGAGCTGGCGATCATCGAGGCCCTGAAGGAAGTCGGCCTGGACCCGGAAACCCGTCACCGCTACCCCCACGAGTTTTCCGGCGGACAACGCCAGCGCATCGCCATTGCTCGGGCCCTGGTGCTCAAGCCCCGGCTGATCCTGCTGGACGAGCCGACGTCAGCGCTGGACCGCACCGTGCAACGCCAAGTGGTGGAACTGCTGCGCAAGCTGCAAAGCAAGTACAACCTGACGTACCTGTTTATCAGCCACGACCTGGCGGTGGTCAAAGCCCTGAGCCACCAGTTGATGGTGGTCAAGCAAGGCCGGGTGGTGGAGCAAGGCGACGCGCAGCAGATCTTTGCCGCCCCGCAACACGCCTATACCCAGCAACTGCTGGAAGCCGCCTTTCTGGTGCCGGCCAGCGCCGAGTAAAACCGCCGACACGGGGGCTGGCCAACGCCGCCCCCCGCGCCGTCAGCGCCTGCGCTTGCCAGCGTGTTTGTGCAAATACATGGCCTTGTCGGCATCCGCCAGCAGTTCTTCGATACCCAGGTGGCGATCAGCCTCGAATTCGATCTGACCGACGCTGAAGCGGATGTCATAACCGCGCTGCAGGGTGGCATTGCGCTCGTCAAGGATCTCTTGCAGGCGCGCCATGATCGCCGTGGTTTCCACGTGGTTGGAGCCGGTCAGCAAGGCCACGAACTCATCACCGCCCAGACGGCCGATCACGTCGCTTTCGCGGAAGGCGATGCGCAACACATCGGCAAAGGTTTTCAACGCTGCATCGCCCTCGGCGTGGCCGAAGGTGTCGTTGATGTGCTTGAACTCGTTCAGGTCGAAAAATAGCAGGGTTGCGGGTCGGTCCAGGCGTCGGCAGGCCGCCAGGGCATGCCGCGCCAGGGCTTCGAAGCCGCGCCGATTGGAGAGCAGGGTCAGCTCGTCCATGCTCGCCATCTGCACCGCCGCCAGCTCTTGCTCGGCCATGCGCGCCAGATCCCGCAACAGGTCCCGTTCTTCGTCGTCCAGGTCCCGCGGCCTGACGTCGATCAGGCACAGGGTGCCGAGCTTGGCGCCGTGACCCACGGTCAACGGGTAGCCGGCGTAAAAACGAATGCCTGGCTCGCCGATCACCAAGGGGTTGTCATGGAAACGCAAGTCCAGGGTGGCGTCGTGGATCAACAGGATCTGGTCCCCCAGAATCGCGTGCCCGCAAAACGACAGGTCCCGGGAGGTTTCACTGGCACACAGGCCAAAGCACGATTTGAACCACTGCCGATCACTGTCCACCAGGCTGACCAGGGCAATCGGCACGTTGAACAAGCGCTTGGCCAGGCGTGCCACACGGTCGAAACGTTCCTCGGCCGGGGTGTCCAGTACGTTCAAGCCCTGCAAGGTCTTGATGCGTTCGACTTCGTTGGCAGGTTTATCGGGGGCTAGCATCACTTTCTCCATCAATAGCGATGCTCAGTAGCGTAGTTCAGCCCCAGCATCGGTGGCCGCAAATCCCCCAGCGGTATCCAGCTCAGCGCCGGGCTTGCAGCAGCGGCCCGGTGTAACAGCACAAGAACGCCGCAAAGGCCGCGCACCACAGCAGCGCCGACACGCCCAGCCCTGGGGACCAGAACGGCACCAGCCAAACCCGGCACAGCCCAGCCAGGCCGATCAAGGCAAACCCGACCACCATCGGCCTGGGCGGCACCAGCGGCCGCCCGGTGTGGCCCAGGCTGACCCGGGCCAGCATCGCCAGCACCAGACCGCCCAAGCCGCCCACCGCCAGGGCGTGAGTGGCCAGGCTCTGCTGCCCCAACCCACCCAAGTGCCAGAGCGCCATGGCCAGCGCCGCCACGGCCAGCCAGGCATACGCCAGGTACAACGACCAGAGCAGCGGCACACGCCACAGGCCCGCGTCATGCCAACGCCACAGGCGCCAAAGCTGCAAGAGCGCCAGCAGCAGAAACAGCGGCGCCAGGGCTGCCCGTGGCTGCTGGCCCAGGCCGCCGGCCATGCTCAGCGCCGCCAACAGGCTCAGCACCAACAGGGCCCGGGTGGGCCAGGGCGACGATGGCGGCGTGGGCGGCCGACTCAAGCCGCGCTGGATAAAGAACGGGATCACCCGCCCGCCGATCAAGCTCATCAGTGCGGCCACCAACCACAACGCCGCCAGCACACCGCGGCGCTGCAAGGCCTCGTCAGCACTGGCGATACCCCACAAGAGCATTCCCTGGAACAGCGCCAGCAGCACCAGTATCAGCAGGATCGGGTAGTTGTCGCGTTTGCCGGCCATCCACAATTCACGCCCCAGCAGCAGGGCCAACAACGGTAGAAACAACCCTTGCAGGGCCAGGGTCCAGCCCATCGGCAACGGCAGCCACCAGGCCAGCCGCGCCATCAGCCAGACCAGCCACAGCAGGAGCAAGGGGCCGCCGTGCAGCGCTGCACGCCCGGTCCAGTTGGGGACCGCCGTCAGCAGGAACCCGGCGATGATCGCCACGGCAAACCCGAAGGGCATTTCATGCCGGTGCCAGGCCAACATTCCGCTGGACAGCGCCGGGGCCGACCACAGCCCCTGCAACCACAGCCCCCACAGGCCCAGCGCCAGGCAGGCAAAACCGGCGCCCGCGAGAAAGAACGGGCGAAAGCCCAGGCTCCACAGCGCCTGCTGGCCCAGCGGCTTCCAGCCTTCAGGCCGTGACATGGCAAGTCCTCCCCTGGCGTTGCTCCGCAGGGGGCGCAACAGGCGGCAACGGCAAACGGCGACGGGTCATGGGCAGCTCCTGATGTCTACTGGGTTCACAGAGCAGGTATCAGGTTTCATGCCAGGCCAGCAGCCCACTGAAACCTGGAGGTCCAGCCGCCACACAGTCTTAATGACTCCCTGAAAAACAGTCATTAAGACTCCATTCAGGTCAATCCGACTCCTTGCGCCACACTGCCTTTTTAGCGGCCAAACGCGTAGATTGAGCGCGCCCTGTTCCTTCTCCACGCACAAGGATGCCTCCGTGGCCAGCCCCGCCGATTCCCGTCCCGAAAAAAGCCTGTCGCGCCTGATGCTGGAGCTGTTGTGGCAATTGGCGGTGCTGCTGGTGCCGATCTTCCTGGTCACCGTGCTCCCACCCCTGCTGGCGCTGGCGACGTTGCTGGTATGCGCCGCGCTGATGACCCTAGCGGCGCGGCTGGGCTGGCCCCGGGGCGCCCGCGGCCTGGCGCGAGTGATGAGCGGCGCGGCCTTCGGCTTCGGTTTCAGCCTGGGCCGGGCCCTGCCGGCGTACTGGGACATCGCCGGCGCGGCCATCGGCATGTTCGCCGCATTGGCCTGCGTCGCCAGCCTGGAGCGCCGCCTGGGCCTGAGCCCCGCCAAACCCTCCCAGGCCGGCGCCAGCGGCGGGCCCAGCGCCTGGGGCGGCGACGAACCCCAGCACACCCCCGAAGGCCAGCCGATCCGCGTGTTCAACCACGGTGAAATTGCCATGGGCGGCCCCACTTATTGCGATTACCTGTTTCCCGATGGCGTGTTGCTGCAAGGGGTCGGTTCCTCGGCGCGCTTCTCCAACGATGGCCGCTACTTCGCTGCGACGCTGCCGTCGCGCCAGCAATGGGGCCTGCTGATTCTCGACCGCCCACAGCGGCGCCTGTACCACTGCGACTACAGCGAGTTCTGGGAACTGGACAGCTTCGCTGACGACACTCTGGACGGCCGCCACAGCCCGTTGGTGGACAACAGCCCGCGCCAGCACGGCCTTGAGCAACTGCTGCAAGGGGCCAGGGCCGTGGACCTGGTGCCGGTCGCCGACCTGTGGCTGGAGCCCGGCGCCTGGCACGAACGCCTGACCGGGGCGCCACTTGAAGAGACATCCCCCGATGGCGCCCAGCGCCTGCATGGCCAGATGGCCCTGCCCGCCAGCCTCGCCTCGTTGCCCCAGCCCCTGGAACCGCTGCGCGCGCCGCCCTATCGACTGAGCCTGAATGGCCAGGCCTCGGGCCTGCTGATCGGCGCCGAGGACAGCCGCGTATGGAGCGCCGACGGCCGTGCCCTGGCGTGTCTTGCCCGCCAGGAAAGCGACCCGGAAACCAGCAGTTATTGGCTGTGGCAACAGGATCTGGGCTGGCGCCGGCTGCCCGAACCCTGGGTGGCCAGCCCCGCAGAGCCGTCGTTCCATTGGCATCAACTGCTGAGCCTGGACGACCAGCACCTGCGCATCGACGCTTACCTGGACTGCGCCCAGCCGGACCACGGCACCTACGGCTACCGCTTGCACAGCATCCACAGCGACACCGACACCCAGGTCGGCCACGACCCGCAAGGCCGCATGCTGATCGCCGACCTGCCCCTGGCTCGCACCCAACTGGTCATGCCCCTGGACAGCCTGGGCCAGCGCGGCGCCAGCGACCTGGAGTCCGCGCCGCTGTTGGACGGCCAGCGCGCCCGCCTGAGCTGGCTGGCGGACAACCGCGATGGCCTGGGTGCCTATCGCTGCTGCATCGGCGACTGGCAACTGCCGGGGCGCTGGCAGTTGGATCATCGGGTCTCGGACTGCGGCCGCTACCTGGCGCTGTTGCCTTTTGTCGAGGCCCCGGCCGTCTGCGGTCAGGTCCAGGTGGCCGATCTGCAGCAGCGCCGTCTGCTGGCCGGGCCGCCGATGCTGCCCGTACGCCTGCTGGACTTTCGCGACGGCCGCCTGAGCCTGGCCGCCATCACCGGGCGCCTCGACAACCCGCGCCACAGCCAGCCGCTGCAACGGGCCAATCAACCGGCCCCGCCCGCCGAGGAGGCGGCAACCTTCTGCCAGGAACGCGATGATTCACGGCTGCTGTATGAAGTACTCCGGGTGCAGGTCGACGATCACTCATTGCGCCTGCTGCCCCGCTGGCGCCTGGTGGACCGGCCCCAGTCAGCCACCGCCGATGGCGACTTTATCCAGCCGGCGGCCAACGGTGAGGACGCCGCCTGGTTGTTCGGCAGCGAAACCGATTACGCCGACAGTTGCCTGCGCCCCGGCAGCCCGCGCCTGGGCGGGCATCTGCTGACCGCGTCCGGCTGTGCCCTGAGCGACCTGGCGCCGTCGATGATCTGGTCCCCCGCCGCCCGCTACCTGGCGCTGACCCGCTATTGCAGCGAGCGCAATGATCGGCAGGAGGACCGCTATGGCTGGCAAGTGCTGCTGCTGGATGTGCGTGACCACTGCCTGCGCACCTGGCCCGAGCGCCTGCACCATCGGCCGCAGTTCGAAGCCTTCAGCGGCGACAGCCTGCGCCTGCGCCTGTTCACCCGCGACTGGCAAGCCGCCGATGACGACGACTGCGGCCGCCTGCTGAAGCTGAACCTCAGCGAGCTGTTGAGCCTGCCGGGCACACCGCTGATTGAGCACCTGGGGTTGTGGCTGGACAGGGCCGAGCTGACCAATCTCAGCGCCTGGCAAGCCGTGCAACGCCCGCAAAGCCTGTACTTTGGCGCCCCCTCGGAAGAGGGCTAACAGGCGTTCACGGCTGTTTGACGTAGGTGCCAGCGATATCGCGGCCTTCATGGTTGCCCGACACCAGCAGCGCCCCCCTGAGTAACTGCACCCGGTAACCGCGCCGGGCCTGCGGGTCCCAGGCGATGGCCAGGTTGCTGGCGGTCAAGGGCACACGCTGCTGCATCACCAAGGGGGCGGCCCCGGGCTGCTCCAGGCGCAATTGCAGCTCGGCGCTGCCCAGGTCGTGGGGGTTGGGGCCGGGGATGATCTTCACGGTCAACTCGGCGCGGCGCTGGGTCGCGTCGTCGCGCATCAGGTAGCGACCGCTGCGCTGGTTGTCGGCCACCGAGCCGAGCTTGTCCGGCGCGACCTCGACGCTGACGCGTCGCAAGCTGCCGTTGAAGCGTTTGCCGCCGTGGGTCCAGACCGCACCGCGGTTGCCCTGGGCATCGTCTTCGGTGTGCACATACCAGGTGCCGCTGACCTCGCCGTTTGCGCCGGACTCCACCAGGGTCACGCTGCCGGTTTCATAGTCGCCCCCCACCACGCGGATCGGCTTGCCGCTGCCGCCACGGGGGTAGCGCACTTCACCCACCAACACTTCGCCCTGGCGCTGCCACCAGAGTTCCACCGGGAGCTTGCCATTGAGGGTGCCGCTGAACACCTCGGGCGCTTCGTTGTAGGGCCCCTCAAGGTGCGAATGTTCCTGCCACTGGCCGTTGACCAGGGTGCGGACGCTGACGTTGAAGTAATCCCGAGGCATGAAGGCCTCTTGCTCGGGAGGGTTGTAAAGTTCTTCCGTGCGCTCTTCGACCATCACCGGCAGGTTGTTGTGCACCTCCCAACTGGCGTCCTGGTGCCAGCAGCAGCCGCTTTTGGTCCAGGTGTGCAAGCGTCGGCGCTGCCCATCGGTCTCGAACATGCCCAGTTGCCCGTCGCGGGTCAGGTCGGAAAATGCCTGGCTCAATTGCAGGCGCCGGGTGGCCGGGTCGAACAGGTAGACATCGTAGGACGGCCCGCCGTAGCCGCCTTCGCTGCCATTGCGCAGGGCCAGGTCTTGCTCGCCGTCAAAGTTGAAATCGTCGAAGAACAGCACGCTCTGGTCGCCGTACATCGGCGCCTGGCCCGTGGACAGGCTTCCGTCGGTCTTGAGGGTGGCATAGGCCTCGGGCGAGACCAGGGTTTGCAGCAGTTCGCCGCTGGCCTTGTCACGCAGGCTGACGGTGACCGGCGCCGGGTCATAACTGGTGGCCGGTGCCTGGGCAAATCGCAGCTCGATGGCGTATTTCTGCGCCGGGTCCGTGAGGCGGTACACCAGTGGCTCGGCAACGGCCGAGGTGGCCAAGAGCAGGCTGGCAAGCACCAGCGCAGGGCGGATCAACATGAGACACGGCATCCTTGCAAAACCATCAGGGGCGCGCAGTTTAGCGGCAAGCCGGGGTCACCGACACGGCTCCGTAAAAGCAAACCAATATCATTTGCAGGGCAAGTGGGCTTTTTGCTTTAATCGCGATCAATTCCCATTTGCACCCTAGGCGCCCGGCGCCGGATGGACACTGTGTTTTCGACGCCACCTCCCGCTTCCGCCCTGGTCCAGAGCCTATATCACGCCCACCACCGCTGGCTCTACGAGCTGCTGCGGCGGCGCCTGAACAACGCCTGCGATGCCGCCGACCTGGCCCATGACATCTTTGTCCGGGTGCTCAAGCGGCCGCCTGCCCTGAGCGGCGACGTACACCAGCGTTCGTACCTGGCGACCATCGCCCGTGGCCTGTGCGTCGACCATTGGCGCCGGCGGCAGCTGGAACAAGCTTGGCTCCAGGCCTTGGCCGCCCGGCCCGAACCCCTGCAACCCTCGCCGGAACACCAGGCGATCATCGTCGAGACCCTGTACGAGGTGGACGCCATGCTGGCGCGCCTGCCGTCCAAGGTGCGCGAAGCCTTTCTCCTGGCCCAGCTCCATGACCTGCCCTACAAGGTCATTGGCGAACGGCTTGGCGTCGGCGAACGCATGGTCAAGAAGTACCTGGCCCAGGCGCTGATGCATTGCGCGATCCTCGAGGCCGAGCTCGACGGCCTGTTGCTGGAATGACCCCGATGAATGACGCCCAGCCCAGCAAACTCAGCCATGCCAGCCTGGAACAGGCCGCCCAGTGGTACGTGCAGTTGCACGACCAGCAGGTCACCGAGCAACAGCGCCAGCACTGGCGTAACTGGGTCGAACAGAGCCCGGAGCACCGCCTGGCCTGGGGCTATGTGGAGCGGATCAGCCAGCGTTTTGCGCCCCTGCATGACGGCGCCGGGCAACAGGCCGCGAGCCAGGCCCTGCGCAGCGCCGGTCGCAGTGCCCCGGGGCGCCGCCAGGTGCTGGGCAGCCTGTTGCTGCTGGGGGCCGGCAGCCTACTGGGTTGGGGCACCTGGCGCGGCACCCCGCTGCCCCAGGCCCTAAGCCGCTGGCGCGCGGACTACGCCACCGGCACCGGGGAAACCCACGAAGCCCGGCTCAGCGATGGCAGCCGCATCTGGCTCAATGCCCTGAGTGCCCTGGACGTGCGCTACAGCCCCATGGAGCGCCTGTTGCTGCTGCACCTGGGGGAAGTGCTGATCGACACCGCCAAGGACCCGCAACGGCCGTTTCTGCTGCAGACCGAGCACGGCCGGTTGCGGGCCCTGGGCACCCGCTTCAGCGTGCGCCAGGACCCCCAGCACAGCCTGCTCAATGTCTACCAGGGCGCAGTGGAAGTGCGCTGCGCCGACGGTGGCCAGGTGCAGGTGGTCAACGCCGGCCAACAACTGGCCTTCGACCGCTCCAGCCTGATGCCGCTGCAACCCGCCAGTGCCGCCCGCGAGGCTTGGAGCCGTGGGCTGCTGCTGGCCGACAACCTGCCCCTGGGGCAGTTGCTCGACGAACTCGGGCGCTACCGCCCCGGGCACCTGGGCTGCGACCCCGCCATCGCCAACCTGCCGGTGATGGGCACCTTCCCCCTGAAGGATTCCGATCAGGCTTTGGCATTGCTGCAAGCGGCGCTGCCGGTGCGGGTCAAACGCCTGACGGATTGGTGGGTCAGCCTCGAACCCCGGGCTTGAACGGCCAGCCCTACATCCGCGGGTTGAACCGCTGTGTTGAGCCGCCGTGACAGGCCCCTGAAAAAATTTTCCAGGGGCAGTTCCCTTTTCGTTTTCTGGTTCGGTTAACCCGGTAACAGCACTCACATTGCCGATCGATCCGATCCCAAGGGACTTCCATGCCGTCACCCCGTTTCTCTCGCCTGCGCTTGCCTTTGCGTCCTCTGGCCCTGGCCATTCCCGCCGCCCTGCTGTGCCTTGCCGCGCCGTCGGTGAACGCCACCGAAGCCCCAAGCCAGCAAGGCAGCCAACCGTTGCGCCACTACGAGATCGACCCCGGCAGCCTGATCGCCGCCCTCAACAGCTTCTCTGAGCAGGCCGGAATCTTCCTCGCCGGGCACAACGACCTGGCGGCCGACAAGCGCAGCCCGGGACTGAGCGGTGACTACAGCGTCGAACAGGCCTTGCAGCGCCTGCTCCAGGGTTCCGGCCTGCAAGCCCAGCCCCTGAGCAGCGGCGGCTACGTGCTGCAGAGCGCACCGAGCAGCAACGGCCCCCTGGAACTGGGCGCCACCAGCATCTCGGCCCAGACCCTGGGCGCCACCACCGAGGGCACCCAGTCCTACACCACCGGCGCCACCTCGTCGGCCACCGGCCTGGCGCTGTCGCTGCGGGAAACCCCGCAATCGGTGACCGTGATCACCCGCCAGCAGATGGACGACCAAGGCTCCACCAGCATCGCCGACACCCTGCGCCGAGCCCCGGGCATCAGCGTGCAGAACTACGACAGCGAGCGCTGGGAGTTCTCGGCCCGCGGCCTGCCGATCACCAATTTCCAGTACGACGGGGTCAACTCGACCTACGACGGGGTCTACGACTACGGCACCACCAGCACCGACATGGCGACCTTCGACCGGGTGGAAATCATCAAGGGCGCCAGCGGCCTGATGACCGGCGCCGGCGACCCGTCGGCCACGGTCAACCTGATCCGCAAACGCCCGACCAAGGATTTCAAGGCCTCGGTCACCGGCACCGTCGGCTCCTGGGACAGCTACCGCAGCGAGGGCGACATCTCCGGCCCGCTGACCGACAGCGGCAACGTGCGCGGGCGCTTTGTCGGGGTCTATCAGGAGCGCAAATCCAACCTGGAGCACTACCAGAACACCAAGGACATCGCCTACGGCATCCTAGAGATGGACCTGACCCCGGACACCCTGCTGACCTTCGGCATGGACCAGCAGAACACCCGCTCCCGGGGCGCCAGCTGGACCGGTTTCCCGATGTACAACAGCGACGGCTCGCGCACCCACTTCTCACGCTCGTTCAACCCGGCCACCGACTGGAGCCGCCGCGATTTCCAGACCCAGACCCTGTTCGCCTCGCTGGAACAGAAACTGGCCAATGACTGGAAGCTCAAGGTCAGCTACGACCGCAAGCACCGCGAGCACGACACCCTGCTCGGCTCGGCCAGCGGCGGCGCCCCGGACGCGGCCACCGGCAACGGCATGTTCATGTACATGGGCAAGTTCGTCGGCGACCAGACCCAGGACAATATCGACCTCAACCTCAGCGGCCCCTTCACCCTGCTGGGCCGCGAACATGAGCTGATGGCCGGTTTCACGGCGATGCACGCGCGCCAGGATGACCCGGTCTACGGCTCGGTGTACCCGATGCTGGGCAGCAGCATCTACGACTGGAACGGCCACTTCGCCAAGCCGAACATTCCCCAGTCCGGCACCGACGCGATTGTCGAGCGCCAGACCGGCGCCTACCTGGCCACCCGCCTGAAGCCCACCGACGACCTGGCCGTGATCCTCGGCACCCGGGTCAGCAACTTCAAGGCGTCGGACCACACCGATTTCTTCGACCCAGCCAAGGCCGACATCCGCACCGACTACCACCAGACCGGGGTGGTCACGCCCTACGCCGGGGTGATCTACGACCTCAATGACACCTACTCGGTGTACACCAGCTACACCAACATCTATCAGCCGCAAATGAGCAAGGACGCCCAACGCAAGCTGCTCGACCCCACGGAAGGCGACGCCTACGAGGCCGGCATCAAGGCCGAATACCTGGGTGGCCGGGTCAATGCCAGCTTCGCCGTGTTCCGCATCGAGCAGGACAACCTGGCGCAGAAAATCAGCGGTGAGGATGCCGACGCCATCTACCGGGCGATCCAGGGCGCCACCACCAAGGGCTTTGAATTCGAAGTGGCCGGCGAACTGCTGGAAGGCTGGAACCTCAGTGCCGGCTACACCTATAACCACACCCGCGACGCCAACAACGACTACGTCTACGGTTCGGTGCTGCAAACCACCGCGCCCCAGCAAGTGGCCCGGCTGTTCAGCACCTACCGCCTGCGCGGCGACCTGGACAAGCTGACGGTGGGCGGCGGGGTCAACTGGCAAAGCGAGTTCTACGGCAACGTGTTCCAGCCCAACCCCGATGACACGGTCAACTTCGGCCAGTACACGCGCATCACCCAGGACAGCTACTTCCTGGTGGATGCCATGGCCCGCTACCAGTTCAACCAGCACCTGAGCTCGACCCTCAACGTGAAAAACCTCTTCGACAAGCAGTACTACACCGGCATGGGCAACTTCGGCACCGGCTTCTACGGCGAGCCCCGCAGCCTGCAACTCACCACCAAGTGGGACTTCTAGGCCACGTAAGCCGGCTCCCACAGATGTACGGTAATCCGTGGCGGGTCGTAGGAGCTGGCTTGCCAGCGATGGCGTCGGTAAGCCTTGCGCTTGATTCAAAAACGCCATCGCCGGCAAGCCGACTCCTACAGAAGCAAGGTGATCCGTGACGGGTTGTAGGCGCTGGCTTGCCAGCGATGGCATCGGTAAGCCTTGCGCTTGACTCGAAGGCCCCATCGCCGGCAAGCCGGCTCCTACAGAAGCGGGGGATCCGGGATGGGTCGTAGGAGCTGGCTTGCCAACGATGGCATCGGTAAGCCTTGCGCTTGACTCGAAGGCCCCATCGCCGGCAAGCCGGCTCCTACAGGGCCCATTCGCAATGTGCCCTGAAAACATTCGATCCGCTGGCCCGGCGCGTTTTACACTGCCTGCCCTCCGTCCGTTTCAGGAAGCCCCGCGATGACGTCGTCCGGCGCCCAGCACTCCGATCAGGCCCCGCGTTTCTGGCGTGATGCCGCCCTGCCTTTTATCGAGGCGCGGTCCATCGCTGACGGGCGCCTGGCCTGCTATTCACGGCACTCCCACGAGCAGTTCTCCATCGGCGTCATCACCGCCGGGCAAAGCACTTATGTACACGAGCAGGCACAGTACCGGGTGGCGGCGGGCACGGTGGTGCTGATGAACCCCGGCGTGGTCCACGCCTGCAACCCCATCGACGACCAGCCCTGGTCCTATCGCATGCTGTATGTGGATACGCCCTGGCTGACTGCGCTCCAGCATGAACTGGGGTTCAGCCCGGACCAGGACTACCGCCCCTTCGCCCAGCCCTACAGTGACGACCCGGCTTTGTTCGCCGGGCTCAACCAACTGTATGAGGTGCTGGTGGATGAACAGGCCGACACCCTGCACAAACACAGCACCGCACTGAGCTTTTTCAGCGACCTGCAGCAGCGCCTGAACCCCGCCGCGACCGCGCCACGGCACAGTAACGCCAAGCTGCAACAGGCGGCACGCTTCATCCGCGAGCACTGCACCCAGGCCCTGAGCCTGGACACCATCTGCCACGCCTGCGGCCTGTCGCCGTCGTACCTGATCCGCGCCTTCAAGCAGCAATACGGCATGACGCCGCACGCCTTTCTGGTGGACCAGCGGGTGCAGTTCGCCCGTGCCCGGCTGCGCCAGGGCCAGGCGATTGCCGAGGTGGCCCTGGAAGCCGGTTTTGCCGACCAGGCGCATTTTCAGCGGGCGTTCAAACAGCACCTGGCCGCGACCCCGGGGCAATACCGCGGCTGAGCCGGCGTCTCAGGCCAGCAGCAGGTACAGGGCACAGGCCACCAGCAGCAAGGCCATGCAGCGATTGAACAGGCGCACCCCGGCAGGATGGCTGAGGTACTGGCGCAAAAAGGTCCCGGCGTAGGCCCAGCAGCCGATCGACAGGTAGCAGATCACCAGGTACACCAGCACGAACTGCCACACCAGCCGCGGCTCGCCATCCGCGGCAAAGGCCCCCATGCCCGCCACGCAAGCCAGCCAGGCCTTGGGGTTGAGCCATTGCATCAACGCGCCGTACCAGGCCGAAGGCGCCCGAGCCTGATCGCCCGAGCCCAGGCGACCGTCATCGACGGCCAGCTTCCAGGCCATGTACAACACAAAGGCCACGCCAAACAGCTGGATGCCCCGGGTCAGGAACGGCCAGCGCAACAGCAGTTCATGCAGACCCAGGCCAATCAACAGCAGCAACAGGACAAAGCCCAGGGTGGCGCCACCCACATGCCGCAGGCTCGCACGAAAACCGAAGCGTGCCCCGGAACCCAGGGCCACGATGTTCACCGGCCCCGGGGTAATGGATGCGGCCAGGGCAAAGGCCGCCATGGAAAACACTACGCTCATCATTCACGCTCACAGAATCAAGGAAAGACCGGGCGACCTTAGGCGCGGCGCCCCCTCGGCGTATTGAAGAAAACTGCCCAACCCACTCTGTGTCGGAGTTCGTCATGCCCACCTTCGAGCTGCACGCCGCCCAACGCGACGACTGGCCCTGCCTGGACAACCTGTTGCAGTTCTACCTCCATGACCTGAGCCAGTGGCTGCCCCTGCCTCTGGGGGCCCATGGGCTGTTTGCCATGCAGTCGATGGAGCCGTATTGGCGAGCGGCCGGCACCCTCCCCTGGCTGATCCGCGTCGACGGGCAACTGGTCGGTTTCGTCACCCAGGATCAGCAACGGCGCGTGGCCGGCGCGCAGTACAACCTCGGTTACCTGTTTATCTGCCGGGGCTGGCGTCGCCAGGGGCTTGGCCGCGCCGTGGTCAAGCAGCTACTGGAACGCTACAGCGGCCCATGGCAGGTGCTACACCTGGAGGCCAATCGCCCAGCCCGGCTGTTCTGGAGCCAGGTGCTTGAACAACTGAGCGGTCAGCCCTGCCTTGGCCAGCCCTGTGAGGCCGACGGCTACCCGGCCACCCTGTACCTGTGCCCGGGCCTCCCGAGCTCGTCGACAACCTGAGTGAAAAAATATTTTCAACCGACTGCATCCAAACCCTGTGCCCCGCGGGTAGTACTGTCAGCAGCCCAATGGCTGCGCAGTCGATCCCCCTTTTCTGGAGCACTGTCCATGAACCGCACATCCCTGCTCAGCCTGACCCTCTCCCTCGCCGCCACCGGCTGGCTAAGCGCCGCCCAGGCCCAAGCCGACCTGCCCGACAGCATCAAGGTGCCGGACGGGCACAAGATCGCCCTGGAAACCGTCGGCGTCGGCGAGATCACCTACGAATGCCGCGACAAAGCCAACGCCCCCGGCCAGACCGAATGGACCTTCGTCGGTCCCAAGGCGGTGCTCAACGACCGCAGCGGCAAGGCCGTCGGCGACTACTTCGGCCCGCCAGCCACCTGGCAAGCCAAGGACGGTTCGAAGATCACCGGCACCCAAGTGGCCGTGGCCCCCTCCAGCGCCGGCAACCTGCCGTACCAGTTGGTCAAGGCCAACCCCGCCGAAGGCAAGGGCGCCATGAGCGGCGTGACCTATGTGCAGCGCGTGGCCCTCAAGGGTGGCGTGGCCCCGAGCACGCCGTGCACCGCCGCCGAGAAAGGCAAAAGCCAGCAGGTCAAGTACCAGGCCGACTACCTGTTCTGGGCCGCTAAATAAACCGCAACAAAAGGCCGGACAAGCCGTGGGAAAACTGATCTACGCTGCTGTGCAGATGCCCCGGCCATCCGGCCGGGGTTACTGCTCTTCATGGACGGCCCCCACCCTTGTCCCTGCCTGAAGCCCTATTCGATTACCCGGCCTGCCTGGCGGCCTGCGCCCGTGGCGAGCGCCCCGCCCTGGAGGCCCTGTACCGCCAGGAAGGCCCACGCCTGCTGGGGGTAGCCAAACGCCTGGTGGGCGACGGCGCCCTGGCCGAAGACATCGTCCACGACGCCTTTATCCGCATCTGGAACGGCGCCGGCAGCTTCGACCCGACCCGGGGCGACGCCCGGGGCTGGATTTTCAGCGTGACCCGGCACCTGGCCCTGAACCTGATCCGCCGTAACGGCCGGGAAGTTCACGTCGGTGAGGAAAGCGCCCTGCAAGCCCTGGCCGAGGCGCAGGAACCGGACGTCTATGGCGCGCCATCCGCCATGGCCGATGAGCAGCGCATCCACCGCTGCCTGGAGCAACTGCAACCCGAGCGGCGCCAGTGCATCCTCCACGCCTACGTGGACGGTTACTCCCACGGGGAGATTTCACAGAAGACCGGCACGCCACTGGGCACGGTCAAAGCCTGGATCAAACGCAGCCTGGCGGCATTGCGGGAGTGCATGGGATGAACAACGGTGCAGCAGATGACGACCACGATGCACTCCAGGCCCTGGCTGGCGAGTACGTATTGGGCAGCCTGCCGGCGGAGCAGCGCGATCAGGTCGAGCAACGCCTGCCCTATGAGCCGGCCCTGCGCGCCGCGGTGGATGCCTGGGAGCAACGCCTGCATCCGCTGACAGCCCTGGTGCCGCCCCAGCAGCCTTCGCCGCAACTCTGGCGTCGCATCGAACGCAGCCTGCAGCAGGATCGGCGCCCCGCCCAGGTCGCCACGCCCTGGTGGAACCTGCTGGCCCTGTGGCGCGGTCTGGCGGCTGCCGGCCTGGCGGCGAGCCTGGTGCTCGGTAGCCTGTTGCTGACCCGTGCGCCCCCGGCCCCCAACTACCTGGTGGTGCTGGTGGCGCCCCAGGACAAGGCCCCGGGCTGGGTGGTGCAGGCCAGCGACCCACGCGAACTGCAATTGATCCCCCTGGGGGTGATCGAGGTGCCGAGCGACAAGGCCTTGGAGTTCTGGACCAAGGCCGATGACTGGCAGGGGCCGGTGTCCCTCGGGCTGGTCAAGCCCGGCCAACCGCTGCGGGTGCCGCTGGATCGGCTGCCTCCGCTGCAAGCCAATCAGCTGTTCGAGCTGACCCTGGAAAACCCCAACGGCTCGCCGATCGGCAAACCCACCGGGCCGGTGCAATTCATTGGGCGCGCGGTCAAGGTGCTGTAGCACCCGGCACCGCAGGTGCGGCGAGCGACTTGGCAGCGCGCATTGGCATGCGTATATTCGAATATTCATATATACGAGCCACCACCGATGAACATTCTGTTTATGTGCACCGCCAACAGCTGTCGCAGCGTGTTGTCCGAAGCCCTGTTCAATCACCTCGCCCCCACCGGCCTGCACGCCGTGAGCGCCGGCAGCTTCGCCAGCGGCCAACTCAATGCCCAGGCCCTGGCGACGTTGAGCCGGGCCGGCGTGTCCATCGAGGGGCTGTACAGCAAAGGTTCGGACGCCTTCGCCGATGCACCGCCCGATGTCGTTATCAGTGTCTGCGACAAGGCCGCCGGCGAACCCTGTCCGGTGTACTTCGGGGCGGCCATAAAAAGCCATTGGGGCCTGGCCGACCCCGCCGATGTGCAGGGCAGCGAAGCCCAGGTCGAGGCGGCGTTCGCCCACACCGAAGGCATCATCCGCCGACGCCTGGCCGCCTTCTTCGCCCTTGACCTGCCGCGCCTGTCCAGCGCCGAACTCAAGGCGCAACTGGACCGGATCGGAGCCCTGGGATGAATCACCATAAGGATGTTGACCCGCACCTGCCCAACCTCGACCCGCAGTTGCTCACGCCACCCCAGCCCCATCAACTGGAAGGCCTGGCCAGCCTCAGCCATCCGCCGCGCATCCTGCTGCTCTATGGCTCGACCCGGGAACGCTCATTCAGCCGCCTGTTGACCGAGGAGGCGGCGCGCATCCTGCGCTACCTGGGCGCCGACACCCGAATCTTCGACCCCAGCGGCCTGCCCCTGCCCGACGACGCCCCCGTGGAACACCCCAAGGTCCAGGCCCTGCGTGACGCGGTGCTGTGGTCCGAGGGCCAGGTCTGGTGCTCGCCGGAACGCCATGGCGGCCTGTCGGCGGTGTTCAAGGCACAGATCGACTGGATCCCCCTGGCCTTGGGCGCTGTCCGGCCGACCCAGGGCAAGACCCTGGCGCTGATGCAAGTCTGTGGCGGCTCGCAGTCATTCAACACGGTCAATCAGATGCGGATCCTGGGGCGCTGGATGCGCATGTTCACCCTGCCCAACCAGTCCTCGGTGCCCAAGGCCTTCGCCGAATTCGACGAGGCCGGGCGCATGGCCCCTTCGGCCTATTACGATCGGGTGGTGGACGTCATGGAGGAACTGATGAAGTTCACCCTGTTGCTGCGCGGCCGCGCGGACTGCCTGGTGGACCGCTATTCCGAGCGCAAGGAAAGCGCCGACGCCCTCTCACGCCGGGTCAACCAGCGCGCCCTCTGAAGCGTGCAACGTGCCGACACATATCTTCCGGCCCAAGGCTGAAAAATATCACGCGTGAGATATTTACCGCCTGAAGAATCAGGCGTAGATTTCTCACACGTGATACGTGACCAACGGAGTCACCCTGATGAAAAGCCCCGAAAACCCGTCCGATGCTGCGCAAGCGCCCTCCGAGAATTCCCAGGGATCGCGCTCGAAAGCCACCGGCAAGAAACCGTCGAGCTTCTACATGAAGCAGATGCGTGCGGGCCTGAGTGGCGCCGGTTATGTGAAACATGAAACTTGGGTACTCCCGGAAAACCGCAGCGTACTCAAGCACCTTGAAAAGAAACTGCGCCAACCCCTGATGGCAGGCGCACCGGTATTGGAGAACTACATGATCGCAGGTGAAAACTGGACCATCGACCGCCTCTTCAGCGCCCTACAGGCCCTGGATGAAGTGGCCTCGAACGAAATCACCCTGAGCCTGATCCAGGGTTCCGAGCAGAGCATCAAGCTGGACATGAACGATTTCGGCGGCCTGCCAATCTACGTCGCGGTGGTGGGTGAGCAGATCATCGTCGACACCGTGCTGGTGGACCTGGAGTCGATCAACGACGTGCCCCGTTTCAACGACGCCGTGTTGCGCAGCCGCGAAATGTTCCCGTTGTCGTCCATCGGCATCGAGTCCATGCCCAACGGCCAGACCGTCTACAACATGTTCGGCGCCCTGAGTTCGGGCTCGAACCTGACCAACGTGGTCACCGAAATCAAAACTCTGGTGGACAACGTGCAGCGTGCCACCGAAGCCTTCGAAAGCTTCTTCAACTGATTGCCGAGCCCCTGGAGTAACGCCACATGACTCAATCCATCTGGAACAAACTGTTTACCGCCCTGCGCGGCGGCGCCAACGAAGTCGGCGAATCCATTGTCGACCAGCAGGCCCTGCGCATCCTCGACCAGGAAATCCGCGACGCCGACGGTGCCCTGGCCAACGCCAAGCGCGAGCTGGTGACCATCATGGCCAAGCACAAGCTCAGTTCGGAGCGCGCGGCCGAATACAACACCAAGATCGCCGACCTGGAAACCAAGGCCGTGGCCGCCCTGCAGGCCAACCGTGAAGACCTGGCCCTGGAAGTGGCCGAAGCCATCTCAGGCCTGACCACCAGCCTCGACGCCGAGCAGAAGCAAGCCGCCGAGTTCGGTGCCTACGCCGAGAAAATGCGCAAGGACATCAGCAAGGCCGAAGCGCGGATCAAAAGCCTGCGCCAGCAAGTGGACATGGCCAAGGCCCGGGAAAGCGTGCAGAAGGCCCAGGTCAGCGCGTCCATCGCCAGTGGCGGCGCCAACGGCAAGCTGGAAACCGCCGTCGGCACCCTTAACCGCCTGCAAGCCAAGCAGGATCAGCGCGCCGCCGAACTGGAGGCCCATGAAGAGCTGTCCGAAGCGGCCAACGGCAATGACCTGGATCGCCGCCTGCGCGAAGCCAACATCATTCCCGACCAGGGCAGCGCCAACGCCATTCTCGAGCGCTTGAAGAACAAGCAGTAAGGATGGCCGCGGCACCCGGCAAGCCAGGGCCTGGTACCTGCGCTTGCCGCGTGCCGTTTTTTTTGCTCAAGGAACCCCCATGAACGGTTTCAAGACCCTGGCCGGCCTGGCCCTGTTGATGCTTGCGGTGCAGGTGTTGAACAGCGCCAGCGGCTACAGCCTGAACCACTTCGGCCTGATCCCGCGCACCCTCCAGGGCTTGCCGGGGATCGTGCTGGCGCCCTGGCTCCACGGCTCCTTCGCGCACCTGGCGTCCAACCTGGTACCGTTCCTGATCCTCGGCGGCCTGGTCATGGCCGAAGGTCGCCAGCGTTTCGTCAGCGTCAGCCTGGTCGTGATCCTGCTGGGCGGCGCCCTGGTCTGGCTGTTCGGTTTCCGCGGCGTGCATGTCGGCGCCAGCGGCTGGGTCTTCGGTTTGTGGGGCTACATTCTGTCCCGGGCCTGGTTCGAACGCAGTTGGCGCAGCCTGCTGGCCGCTGCGGTCACGCTGTTTTTGTACTCGGGCCTGGTGTTCGGCTTCCTGCCACGGGCCGGGGTGTCCTTCGAGGGGCACCTGGCCGGAGCCTTCGCCGGCTTTATCGCTGCAAAAATCCTTCTATCCCGAGCCCGGCCGATGTCTAATGCGGCCCGATAACGGCCGCACGCCGCACTGGACATCGCCTCCACCCGCCTCAAGGACTTCAACCAATGGGATGGTTTAAACAGTTGCTGGGCTTTGAAGCCCCGAAAACCCAGGCCGTCGCCCCCAGCGCCGGCCCCCTTGGCCTGCGCCAGGGCCTGGGCCTGAGCTTCGACCCGACCCTCAAGCTGCTGCTCGACGGCCAGAGCGCCGTGGTGATCCCCGACAGCCAGCAGATCTGGGCCGAAGGCCGGGTCGAGCTGGGCCAGTCCAACTGGCTTTCGCGCTACTACCTGAACGACCAGGACTACTGGTTGCAGGTGCACACCAGCGGCGCGGCCGATGGACAGGTCGAATCGGTGATCCTGTTCAACTACCTGAGCTACGTGACCATCAGCAGCGAAGCCGAACTGCGTCGCCTGGCCGGCCCCGACAGCCTGATCGGCTTGCCGAGCTACAACCATGACGCCGTGGAATACACTCGCGAATGGGGCACCGAAGCCGGGCAGACCGAGCTGGTGGCCTTTATGGAACAGGTACGCAACCCGGACGAGGCCTACGCAGTCGAACATCGGGCCATGCTCTATGCCCGGGACACCGGCCTCACCGACCGTCGTGAATTCCTGCTGTTCTCCGTCGAAGAAGACGCCGAGGGCAGCATCAGCCTCAGCACTTCCCTGGGTATATCCCTGTACGGCACCGACTTGCAGATCATCTGACGTGCACCTGATCTGATTGGCACCTCCTCTAAAAAGGACCCGCACCATGCTTGAAGCACTCTCCATTTCCCTGAACAAGTTCGCCGTGCTCGGCTTTCTCAGCTACATCCTCGGCGCTGCGGTGATTTTCGCCCTGTTCCAGTTCGTCTACACGCGCATGACCCCGCACAAGGAATTCGAGCTGATCCGTGCCGGCAACGTGTCGGCCGCCATTGCCCTGGGCGGCGCCATCATTGGCTTTGCGATTCCTGCCAGCAACGTGATCGCCTACTCCATCAGCCTGCTGGACTTCGTGGTCTGGGCAGTGATCGCCGCCGTGGTGCAACTGCTCGCGTTCCTGATGACCAGCCTGGTGCTCAAGGGCGTCTCGGAACGCATCCGCCAGGGCGAACTCGCCGCCGGCATCTACGTCGCCGCCGTGGCCATCAGCGTCGGCCTGCTCAACGCCGCCTGCATGACCCCCGCACAAAACTGATCGACTGGACGGAACCCTCGATGAAACGAAGTCAATACGTTCAGCTGTCCCTGGCCGCCTCGGTGGCCCTGGCCATCTCCGGTTGCGGTGGTGAGCCGGACGGCATTTCGGTGCAACAGAAATTCAACTTCCAGTCGGTGCAGGAATGCGTCGACGGCAAGATCGCGGTGGACATCTGCTCCGACGCTTACATCAGGGCCATGGCCGAGCACCGCAGCCAGGCGCCGGTGTATGACAACCAGGCCGACTGCGACGCCGACTTTGTCGCGGACTGGTGCCAGCAGGATTCCAGCGGCAAGTTCATCCCGAAAATGGGCGGCTTTGAAATTGCCGCCAGCGGCACTTTCACCCAGGCCGAAGTCGACGCCGCCCGCGCCGCAGGCGTCGCCGATGGCAGCCAGGCTTCGGGTTCGGGCAGCTCGGTCAACGGCCTGCTCACCGGCCTGCTGATCGGCAACATGCTCAGCGGCGGCAACCGCAACTATTACTCCGAGCCGGTCTATCGCTACCGCGACAACCGCGGCGGTTACAGCAACTCGACCCTGAACCAGCGCATCGACAACGGCACCACGTTCAGCAAGTCGCGCCAGGTGCAAAGCGGCAACAGCTTCAAGAACACCCGGCCGATTTCCGTGTCCTCGGCCACCTCCCGCGGCGGCTTCGGCAGCCAGTCCAGTGCCCGCAGTGGCTGGGGCGGCGGGTCGAGCAAGGGCTTCGGGCGTTCGAGCAGTTAAGGAGCCACGGCCATGAAGAAGATCGCCTGCAAGGAACGCCCGGACTGGCGCCAGACCGCGGAGAAACTCGGCTTCCTGTTCCACACCATCGACGGTGAAGCCTATTGGGATGAAAGCGCCTACTACCAGTTCAGCCTCAAGCAGATCGAGAACGACCTGGAAGACCCCACCACCGAGATCCACGAGATGTCCATGGACCTGGTGGACAAGGTGGTGCACAGCGAGGAATTGCTCGAGCGCCTGAGCATTCCGCCAGCGTTCTACGACCTGATCCGCACCTCATGGCTGGAGGGGCACCCGCACCTGTACGGGCGCCTGGACTTCTCCTACAGCGGCCAAGGCCCGGCCAAGCTGCTCGAACTGAACTACGACACCCCCACCAGCCTCTACGAAACCGCCGCGTTCCAATGGGGCTGGCTGGAGCAGAACATCGAGCGCGGCCTGCTGCCCCGCCACGCCGACCAGTTCAACAGCATCGATACCCGCCTGCACCAGGCCTTTGCCCATCTGGGGATCAAGCGGCCGTTCTACTTCGCCTCGATGAAAGCGTCGGTGGAAGACAAGGCCACCACCGATTACCTGCGCCTGATCGCGGAAAAGGCCGGCATCGAATCGCGGCACATCGACGTCGAAGACATCGGCCTCAACGCCGAGGGGCGCTTCGTCGACCTGCAGGAGCGTTGGATCCCCCACCTGTTCAAGCTGCACGCCTGGGAGTTCATCTTCCACGAGCCGTTCGGCGCAGCCATCGCCCAGTGCGACACGCAGTTTTTCGAACCGCCGTGGAAGGCCATCCTTTCCAACAAAGGCATCCTGCCGCTGCTCTGGGAGTTCCATAAGGGCCACCCCAACCTGCTGGAAACCCACCTCGATACCCATCCGTCCCGGGCCGTGCCCAAAGGCTGGGTGCGCAAACCGTTCTTCTCCCGCGAGGGCGCCAACATCGAGTTGCGCACCGAGGACGACCTGCTGGTCAAGGAAGACGGTCCCTACACCGATGCGCCCTACATCCTCCAGGCCCTGGCGCCACTGCCGCGCTTTGACGACAGCTACACCCTGATTGGCTCCTGGGTCATCGGCGACCAGGCCGCCGGCATCGGCGTGCGCGAGGACGACAGCCTGATCACCAAGGACTCCAGCCGCTTCCTGCCGCACCTGATCCTCGACTGAAGGCGTCACGCGCTCTGCGCACTGCATTCCTCAGAGGAATGCAGTGCAGTCGAAAGATGAATTTTATTTATTATTTCCCTGGCGCTACCGTCATCGGACCTTAACCCGAGGACTCGCCATGTCAGCCAGCACCCCCTCCAGCGCAGAAAAGTTCGACGCCGCCCGAGCCGACGAATACGCCCAGCAAAGCCGCATCGCCCTGGCCGGCTACGAAGCCTGCCATGAATTGGCCGCCTGCCTGCTGGCCGCGAGCCTGGGCACAGGGCGTGAGGCACGCGTCCTGGTGGTGGGCGTGGGCGGAACCGCCCAGGAAATTCTCTGCGCAGCGGCGCTGGAACCGCGGTGGCAATTCACCGCCGTCGACCCTTCGGCGGCCATGCTCGAACCCGCCGTGGCGCAATTGCGCAAGCATCAGCTGCTGGACCGCACCGAGGTGCACCTGGGCACCCTCGACAGCCTGGCCCCGAGCGAACCCTATGACGCCGCCACCTTGATTGGGGTCCTGCATCACTTGCCCGGCGATGACGCCAAGCAGCAGATCCTGCAGGCCATCAGCCAGCGCCTGAAACCCGGCGCGCCGCTGATCCTCGCCGGCAATCACCAGGCCTACGCCAGTCAGCCATTGCTGCTGGCCGCCTGGGGCCAGCGTTGGCGGCAACAGGGCGCCAGTGCCGATCAGGTGCAGGCCAAACTCGGCAAAATCCTCCAGGGTGCCGACCCGCCAGCCTCCGAAGCTGCGGTCCAGGCCTTGCTGCAGGACGCCGGGTTCGATGCCCCGCTGCGGTTTTTTTCCAGCCTGTTCTGGGGCGCCTGGATCGCCCACAAAGCCGCCGCCCACCACGCCAGCTAAGCCCGGGGTGCGTCCGTCGCCTCGCTGGCAATAGGCCTTGATTCGCCCGGCGCATCGCCGCCATGCTGCGGCTGTTTTTTTTCGCGCCGAGGCCCCGACCGTCATGAGCTCCGCCATTCCTACTGCCGAACCCGACAGCGATGTCTACAAGACCCTGCTGGAGTCCACACAGGCGATTCCCTGGCGCATCGACTGGAAGACCATGACCTTCAGCTACATCGGCCCACAGATCGAACGCCTGCTGGGCTGGCCCCAGGACAGCTGGCTCGGGGTCAATGACTGGGTGGAGCGCATGCACCCGGACGATCGCGACTATGTGGTGGAGTTCTGCGTGTCCCAGTCCCGGGCTGGCATCGACCACGAAGCCGACTACCGGGCCCTGACCCGGGACGGCGACTACGTGTGGATTCGCGATGTGGTGCACGTGGAGCGCAAGGACGGCGAGGTGCAGGCGCTGATCGGCTTCATGTTCGATATCAGCGAACGCAAGAAGACCGAGGAACATCTGCTGCGCCTGCAGAAACAGCTGGAGGAGTATTCCTTCCAGGACGGTCTGACCGGCATCGCCAACCGACGCATGTTCGACACCGTGCTGGCGCGCGAATGGACCAGCGCCCAACGCACCGGCCTGCCGCTGAGCCTGATCATGCTGGATATCGATTATTTCAAGCAGTACAACGACCGCTACGGCCATATCCAGGGCGACGACTGCCTGCGCCGCGTGGCCCAGACGCTGGCACAGGCGGCCAATCGGCCCCGGGACTTTATCGCCCGCATCGGCGGTGAAGAGTTTGTCTGGCTGCTGCCGGAAACCGATGGCGAGGCCGCGCGCCAGGTGGCGGACAAATGCCTGCACCTGATTCGCCAACAACAAATCACCCATGAAGCCTCAAGCGTCTCCAACCTGCTGACCCTGAGCCTCGGCGTAGGCACCACGGAGGCCACCGCCGACGGCTCGGCCCTGGGCTTTGTCGAGCAGGTTGATCGGCTGCTGTACCAGGCCAAACACAATGGGCGCATGGGCGCGGCATTCTCGGTATTTCGCGATTGACAAAATCGCCGCCGACTTTTAAAACTGTGCGCCTGATTTCCGAGTGTGCCGGCCTTTATGACCTTCGTTCGCGACCTTGACCTTTGCGCCATTGGCTTGATTGCCAAGGCCCGGGTTCGCGTGGCTTGCACCTCTAAATCGAAGAAACAGTCGCTCATGTGATCGGGGCGCTGTGTCCCGTCAGATGAGCTGACAGGACCACCAGCGCGACGGACACCCTTCCCCCCTGCTGACCTCCCTCTTCTCTTCTGGCGGCGACCCAAACGGTCAACCTTCAGGAGAATACGCATGTCATCGTTTCAAGGTATCTGGGTCCCTATCGTCACGCCGTTCAGTGCGGGCGCCATCGACTTTCCCGCGCTCCGGCGCCTGACCGCGCACCTGCTGGACAGCGGCGTGGCCGGGTTGGTGGTCTGCGGCACCACCGGCGAGGCCGCCGCCCTGAGCAAGGCCGAACAATTGGCAGTGCTCGACGCCGTGCTGGAGCTGGCGCCACCCCGGCAAGTGGTGATGGGCCTGGCCGGCAACCACCTGGACGACCTGCTGGCCATGCAGCGCGCCATCCTCGAACGCCCGGTGGCCGGGCTGTTGGTGCCGGCACCCTATTACATCCGGCCCTCCCAGGCCGCCCTGGAAACCTTCTTCACGACCGTGGCCGACGCCTCCAGCGTGCCGCTGATTCTCTATGACATTCCGTATCGCACCGGCACCACGTTCCACATCAGCACCCTGCTGAACATCGTGCGTCACCCACGGATCGTGGCAATCAAGGACTGCGGGGGCAATCTGGACAACACCCTGGCGCTGCTGGCCAGTGGCGACGTGGACGTGCTGTGCGGTGAAGACCAACAGGTGTTCAACGCCTTGTGCCTGGGGGCCACTGGCGCGATTGCCGCCTCGGCCCAGGTCAGCCCGGCGCTGTTCGTGCGTTTGCAGCACCAGGTCGAGGCCCAGCAACTGAGTGCGGCGCGGGCCACCTTCTTCGAACTGCTGCCGCTGATTCGGCACCTGTTCAGCGAACCCAACCCGGCGGTGGTGAAAAGTGCCCTGGCACTCCAGGGCCTGATCGGCGATGAATTGCGCGCACCGATGCAAGGCTGCCTGCCCGCCACCGTGGAACGCCTGCAGGCACTGCTGAACCCCACTCCGGACAGGCACATCCCTTCAGCCATGCCCTACCCGGCCAGCGCCAGTCTTTAGGCGCTCCCTTGTCGATGATGGCGCCCCAGCAAACGACGCCATCGCCGACACGCCTCACCCTGGCTCAAGGCAACCGTCAACGCACTGGCGGCAAGCGAATCGGACCGCTGCGACACTGGTTTTTCACGCCACGGCCGCACGGGCCAAAATCCAGGTCGCGGGTCAGGCACACGCGCACCTCGGAAAGCTCAGGCCCGCGACACACCACGGCCAGGCCATTCTCGGCCAGTTGCGGGTTACTTTGACGGAACAACCGCACCACTTCACGGGCCTCCAGGTAACGCACCTGGTCGGACGGCTGCAACGCCTCGGGGATCTGCACCACCGCCAAAGCTTTGTCGGTGACCTCCAGATAATCCAGGGGCGTCAGGCCGCTGCAAGTGCCGTGCTTTTTCCATTCGTGCTGCAACAAGCGGGCAGTGGGGAACAACGTCAAACCTTTGGCTCTCGCCTCACGACTCAACCCGGTCAAGGGCGGGCAGGACTGGGGCCAGCCACCGGCAGCGTATTGCGGCCACAGGCCATGCAGGACAAACCCATACCCCTTGCCCAGGCACTGGGGGTTTTGCGGCTGGCTCAAACAGAAGGTCGGCGACCACGACAAGCTCAGCAGGTAATAGTCAAAAACCCCCGCCACCGCCTCAGTCTGCGACCGCGCCTGGCTCGGGGCTGCCAGGTTGAATGCCAAGGCGACGAACAGCGCCATTCTCCACAGTGTCTTCATCAAGGCTCTCTATAATGGGAAGTCATCACGCCAAGTAACCAGCACTTGGCCATTGTCAGGGTTCTGCCACAGCACTGCGCCATGCTTTGGATTGAGCCACACCCGCCGTTCGGCACAAATGCGTATAAAAAAGTGTCGCGATTGACACAGAGTGCCTCAAAGAAGATGCCTTCTGCGCGCCTATCAGGGCATCACCTAAACAACGCCAAAACGCCGCCGATATCAGAGGATGGGTCGAAAACTGCATTTTCCGGCGTCGATTGCTCCCGATAGATTGGATCCAAATCAACTTCCGACGAACGATTCGCGGCACAATACGACCGCCAGCGCCACCGACCAAGCGCTTTAGACCAATGCTTTCAAGGCTATATAGGCAAAGCCAAAGGTTTTGGGAATTCTAGGCGCCAAAATAACGTCAAAAAAAGAACACCACAGAAAGAAAATCAAATAGACAACAGAATAATGACGGTATTACATTGCCATCAATGGAACCAGCAATACCAAAAGACAAGGACGCGTGCGTTCGGGCAAACATTTGTCCCTTCTTTTTGACGAAACCTGCTCAAGACCCCAAGGGATAATCACATGCATCGTTCGGACGATATTACGAACCTGTTTAGCCGGTTCGGGGCCAGCGCGGACAGTTACAGAGAAATCGAGCACACCTACGACTACATCGAAGAGCCTCCGGTCGCGGTCAAGCCGCCCGAGCCGCTGGTGGTCGCGGTAGCCCAAGCCAGCACCCCGCAGCCGGTCGCCACCCCGGTCGAGCCGGCACCGGCGCACCTGACCCTGGTGGTTTCCGAGCCCATTGCAGCCCCGGTGGCAGCCGCGTCGAGCACGGCCCTGGGCAGCCTGTTGGCGGAAGTCATGCACAAGCGTGAAACCAGCCAGTCGTCCCCCACTTCCCATCTACGTCCGATACTCAAGGCCAAGGTCATCGCCGTGGTCTCGAGCAAAGGCGGCGTGGGCAAGACCACTCTGTCCGGTGCCCTGGCCAGTGCCCTGAAGCGCAGCGGCGGCCAGACCCTGGCGGTCGACCTCGACCCACAAAATGCCCTGTGCCTGCACCTGGGCGTCAGCGCCGACCAGCCAGGGCTGATCCAGGCCAACGACAACGCCAGCACCTGGCGCGCCATCGCCCACAGCGGTTTTGCCCGCAGCCAGTGCCTGCCCTATGGCGTGGCCACTGAACAGCAGCGGCGCAGCCTGGAACAGAACATGGAAGCCGACCCTTACTGGCTGGGTCGCCATCTGAGTGCCATGGGCCTGGGCGAACACGACACCGTGATCATCGACACCCCGCCCGGCGCCACGCCGTACCTGAGCCAAGCCCTGGAAATCGCCGACCAGGTGCTGATCGTGGCCCTGCCCGACGCCGCGTCCTACACCAGCCTCAACCAGATGGACCGGCTGCTGGCACCCTACCTGCAAAAAGACACTCCACCGCAGTGCCATTACGTGATCAACCAATTGGACGATGGCCGCGCGTTCAGCGTCGACATGTCCGAAGTGTTGAAGAAAAGAGCCGGCAACCAATTGCTGGGGGTGGTCCACCAGGATCATTTCATCAGCGAGGCACTGGCCTACGAACGCAACCCGCTGGCGCACACCCCAAGTACCCGAGGCTGCCAAGAGATCCTCGATATCGCAGGATCGCTTAGCGAACTGCTCATGCTGCAAGACACGGAAGAGTCCATTCCATCATGACCGGTGACCCCAACCTCACGCCCCACATCCAGGGGCGTACCGAAGTGCGTGTGAACGCCTGGCTGGCCCGCATCAACCAATGGCCCAAGCCCGTGCGCCAGGCGCTGATCATTGTCAGCTCGGTGATTGCCGGGCTGCTGCTGATCAGCACCATCAGCGCACCGCTGGACCTGTACAGCCAGTGTTTCTTCGCCCTGCTGTGCTTCGGCTCGGCCCTGCTGATCAAGCGCCTGCCGGGGCGCCTGCCGATTCTCGCGCTGATCGTGCTGTCGCTGATCGCGTCGCTGCGCTACATGTACTGGCGCCTGACCTCGACCCTGGGTTTCGACACCTGGCTCGACGCCTTCTTCGGCTATGGCCTGGTGCTGGCGGAGTTCTACGCCCTGGTGGTGCTGGTCTTCGGCTATGTGCAGACGGCCTGGCCGCTGCACCGCCGCCCGGCGTTGCTGGAAGGCGAGCCGAACACCTGGCCCACGGTGGACGTGTTCATCCCCACCTATAACGAAGCCCTGAGCATCGTCAAACTGAGCATCTTCGCCGCCCAGGCAATGGACTGGCCCAAGGACAAGCTGCGGGTCCATGTGCTCGACGACGGTCGCCGTGACGAGTTCCGCGACTTCTGCCAGCGCATCGGCGTCAACTACATCACCCGCGACAACAACCATCACGCCAAGGCGGGTAACCTCAACGCCGCACTCAAGGTCACCGACGGCGAATACATCGCCATGTTCGACGCCGACCACGTGCCCACCCGCTCCTTCCTGCAGATCGGCATGGGCTGGTTCCTCAAGGATCCGAAGCTGGCGATGCTGCAAACGCCGCACTACTTCTTCTCCCCGGACCCGTTCGAGAAAAACCTCAACACCTTCCGCGCCGTGCCCAACGAGGGCGAGCTGTTCTACGGCCTGGTGCAGGACGGCAACGACCTGTGGAACGCCACCTTCTTCTGTGGGTCCTGCGCCATCCTGCGCCGCACCACCCTGGAAGAGATCGGCGGCGTGGCCGTGGAGACCGTGACCGAAGACGCCCACACCGCGCTCAAGCTCAACCGCGCCGGCTACAACACCGCTTACCTGGCCATCCCCCAGGCGGCCGGCCTGGCCACTGAAAGCCTGTCGCGGCACATCGCCCAGCGGATTCGCTGGGCCCGGGGCATGGCACAGATCTTTCGCACCGACAACCCGCTGACCGGCAAGGGCCTGATCCTCGGCCAGCGCATCTGCTACGCCAACGCCATGCTGCACTTCTTCTATGGCTTGCCGCGCCTGGTGTTCCTCACCGCGCCCCTGGCGTACCTGATTTTCGGTGCTGAAATCTTCCACGCCTCGGCGCTGATGATCACCGCCTATGTGCTGCCGCACTTGTTCCACGCCAGCATGACCAACTCGAAGATCCAGGGGCGCTTCCGCCACTCGTTCTGGAACGAGGTGTACGAGACGGTGCTGGCCTGGTACATCATGCCGCCGGTGCTGATGGCCCTGATCAACCCCAAGTTCGGCGGCTTCAACGTCACCGACAAGGGCGGCATCATCGACCGCGAGTTCTTCGACTGGAAGCTCGCCCGCCCCTACATCGTGATCCTGGCCCTGAACCTCACCGGCCTGTGCTTCGGTATCCACCAGTTGATCTGGGGCGACCCGAGCACCGCCACCACCGTGCTGATCAACCTGGCCTGGACGGTGTACAACCTGATCATCACCAGCGCCGCGGTCGCGGTGGCCTCGGAAACCCGCCAAGTGCGCGCCGAGCCAAGGGTTCGCGCCGCGTTGCCGGTCAAGGTGACCCGTGCCGACGGCAGCGAAGTGCTCGGCGAAACCCAGGACTTCTCGCAAAGCGGGCTGGGCCTGAAGCTGCCGGACGGGGTGAGCATCGCCCGCGGCGAACGGATTCGGGTGTCGCTGTTCCGCAACGCCAAGACCAGTGATTTCAACACCACCGTGGTGTTCAGCAACGGGCCTTTCATCGGGGCCCAGTTCGACCCGCTGACCCTGCGCGAACAAAGCGAACTGGTGCGCCTGACCTTCTCGCGGGCCGACACCTGGGCCGCCAGTTGGGGCAACGGCAAGCTCGATACGCCGCTCTCCGCCCTGCGTGAAGTCAGCGCCATCGGCCTGGTGGGCATCATGGGCCTGTTCAAGGCCGCGCTGATCCACAAACGCCAGCGCAGCGCCGCCAAAACCTCCTCGCAACCGCTCGAACCTCTTATGGACAAGTCATGATGCCGATCTCATTCGCCAGCACCGAACCGCGCAACAACCGCCGGCCTTTCCTGCTCGTGGCTTCGTCCGTCCTGTGCCTGGGCAGCCTGACGCCCATGGCCTGGGCCGAAACCGCCGTCACGCCTGTCGCGGCCACAGTCGCCCCGGCCAGCGCCCCGGCGGAACAGCCGCCAGTGACCGTAGGCAGCAATGAATACAGCCTGACCCTCAAGCAGTTGGGCCGGCGCGACACCATGAACCTGCAAGGCACCGAAGCCTCGGACAGCGTCAGCTTCGGCATCCGCGCCGACCAGGTGGTAACCGGTGCCCAGCTGTTGCTCAACTACAGCTATTCGCCGGCCCTGCTGGCCGAGCTGTCGCAGATCAACGTCATGGTCAACGACGAAGTGGCCGCCAGCCTGGCCCTGCCCAAGGACGGTGCCGGCACGCCCCAGCAGCAACTGGTGCAGATCCCGCCGCAGTTGATCACCGAGTTCAACCGGCTGCGCCTGCAGTTCATCGGCCACTACAACATGGGTTGCGAAGACCCGCAGCACAGCAGCCTGTGGGCCAAGATCAACAACAGCAGTGAATTGAAGATCCAGGTGGCCCAGCTGCAACTCAAGGACGACCTGTCGATCCTGCCGCTGCCGTTCTTCGATCGCCGCGACTCGCGCCAGGTCGACCTGCCGGTGGTCTTCGCCAGCACCCCGAGCCAGGCCAACCTGGAAGCCGCCGGCGCCCTGTCGTCGTGGATCGGCGCCCTCGCCGCCTACCGTGGCGCCACCTTCCCCACCAGCCTCGGCCAGTTGCCGAAGGAAGGTAACGGCATCGTTCTGGTCAACGCCAAGGAAGCCGTGCAACTGGACGGCATCCAAGTGCCGGCAGCCAAGGGCCCGACCCTGACCCTGGTGAGCAACCCCCGGGACGCCCACGGCAAATTGCTGATCGTCAGCGGCCGTGATGACGCCGAAATCAAAATCGCGGCACAGGCCGTGGCCGTGGGCGGCAAGGCCCTGGACGGCTCCAGCGTGGTCATCGACAAGCTCGACCCGATCAGCCCGCGCCAGCCGTACGACGCGCCCAACTGGCTGCCGACCAATCGCCCGGTGAAAATCGGCGAGTTGATCGAGGCCGGCAAGCTCAATGTCTCGGGCTACAACCCGGGCAATATCACGGTGCCGCTGAACCTGCCGCCAGACCTGTTCAACTGGCGTGAATCCGGGGTGCCGCTGACCCTCAAGTACCGCTACACCCCGCAACAGGTCTCGACCAACTCGTCGCTGCTGATCAGCTTCAACGACACCTTCGTCAAGTCCATGCCCCTGCCCTCGGTGACCAACCTCAAGGGCGGCGACAACCTGCTGGAGATGCTCAAGAAGGACGCCAGCCTGCCACGCGAGGCCACCGCGCTGATTCCCCTGGGCACGGCCACGCCGCAGTCCCAGCTGCATTTCCGCTTTATGTTCGACTACGTCAAACAGGGCGAATGCCAGGACATCATCATCGACAACATGCGCGGCATGATCGACCCGGAATCGAGCCTGGACCTCAGCGCCTACAACCACTACATCGCCCTGCCCAACCTCGGCGTGTTCAACGACAGCGGCTTCCCGTTCACCCGTATGGCCGACCTGTCGCAGAGCGCCGTGGTCCTGCCGGACGGCAGCGGCCCGGCGGAATGGAGCGCCTACCTGACCGTGCTCGGCCGCTTCGGCCAGGCCAGCGGCTACCCGGCCGCCGCGGTCAAAGTGGTCAGCGCCAAAGACGTGCAGAGCGTGGCCGACCGCGACCTGCTGGTGCTGTCCTCGGGCGACAACCAGCCGCTGTTGAAGGAGTGGGCCGATCGCCTGCCGGCCGTCAACAACGGCGACAGCCATCGCTTCTCGCTGTCTGACCTGACCCTGCGTGTGCGCAACTGGCTGAGCACCGATCCAAGTGCCAACCAACGCAAACCTCAGCTGCAAGTGACCTACACCGGTGCCAACAGCAGCACCTACCTGACCGGCTTCGAGTCGCCGCTCAAGTCCGGGCGCAGCGTGGTGGTGATTGCCGCCGGCAAACCCGAGGCCTTGGCCGACGCGACGACAGCGCTGATTGGCGGTGACCAATTCAAGGACACCATCCAGGGCAGCCTGGCCGTCATCAAGGACCAGCAGATCACCTCCCTGGTCGCTGAAGACCAGTACTACGTCGGTGACCTGGGCCTGTTCAAGCGGGTGCAATGGCTGCTCTCGCAGAACCCGCAGTGGATGCTGCTGGTGACTGTGCTGGGCCTGGCCATGGTCAGCTGCCTGATTTACCTGGGCCTGCGCAGCCGCGCTAAAAAACGTCTTTCTTGATGGAACACAGAATCATGACCCCACGTCTCTCGCGTTTTCGGCAGTTGCCCTGGCGTAAAGCCGCGCCGGTGCTTACCGCGCTGGCGTTGCTGCTGCCCGGCGCTGCCCAGGCAGCTTCCTGCAGCGCCCAGACCTGGCCGCTGTGGCAAGACTATGTACAACGCTTCGTGCAGGACGACGGGCGCATGCTCGGCTCCAGCATGAACCCCGACCAGAGCAGCTCCGAAGGTCAGTCCTACGGCATGTTCTTCGCCCTGGTGGCCAACGACCCGCAGACCTTCGAGCGCCTTTGGCGCTGGACCAAGTCCAACATGGCCGGGGCCAACATCGCCCAGAACCTGCCGGGCTGGCTGTGGGGCGCCAACGCCGAGGGCGCCTGGGGCATCCTCGACAAGAACTCCGCCAGTGACGCCGACCTGTGGTTCGCCTACGCCCTGCTGGAAGCCGACCGCCTGTGGAAGAAGCCCGAGTACCGGGCCGACGCGCACCTGATCCTGAGCAACGTCGAAAAGACCCTGGTCAAGAACATCCCGGGCCTGGGCAAGATGCTGCTGCCAGGGCCGGTGGGTTACGAGCACCCGGACCAGCTGTGGCGCTTCAACGCCAGCTACATGCCGATCCCGCTGATGCGCCGCTTCACCCGGGAAAGCCCCGACAGCCCATGGAAAGAAGTGGCCAACAGCACCGCGAAGATGATCGCCGACAAGGGCATGAACCCCTACGGTTTCGTCCCGGACTGGATCGGCTATCGCGGCACGGGCGCCAACAAGGGCCGCTTCGGCGCCGACCCGTTCACCAGCGACCTGGGCAGCTACGACGCGATTCGTACCTACCTCTGGGCCGGCATGACCCCCGCCGCCGACCCGCTGACCAAGGGCCTGCTTGAAGGCCTGGACGGCATGGCCAAGGCCACCGTGGCAGCAGGCGTGCCACCCGAGAAGGTGCACGTGCTGACCCGCGCCATCGACGGCAACGGCTTCTACGGTTTTTCCGCGGCCGTGGTACCGCTGCTGCGTGCCAAGGGGCTGACCCAGGCCGCCGATCAGCAACAGGCCATTGTCAATCAGTCGATCGCCAATTACCTCGACAAGAGCAACCCGGCCTACAGCCTGCATCAGTACTACCATGTGATGCTCAGTCTGTTCTCCCTTGGCTGGAGCGAAAACCGCTACCAGTTCAACACCGATGGAACGGTTAAATTGTCGTGGGAGGCCACATGCGCAAGCAAACCCTAGCCCTGGCTGTCTGGGCGGCGATCGCCGCCAATGGCAGCTTCGCCGCCGAAGCCGGCGACCCCCAGGCCCTGCTGATCCAGCAAGGTTACTACTGGCAGGCCAAGGAGCATCCGGACCGCGCCGCTGAGGCCTGGAGCAAGCTGCTGAACATGGCCCCCGAGCAACCCGATGCCCTCTACGGCCTCGGGCTGATCAAGGTCCAGCAGAAGAACATCGCCGAGGCCCAGGCTTACCTGAGCCGCCTGCAGGCCCTCAAGCCGCTGCCGTTGCAGGCCCTGCAATTGCAGCAAGACATCGCCCTCAGCTCGCCGGAAAAACAGGCGCTGCTGGAGCAGGCGCGAGAATTGAGCGACGCCGACGAGCGCGACAAGGCCGTGGCCGTGTACAAGCAACTGCTCGACGGCCATCCGCCCCAAGGGCTGATTGCCCGCGAGTACTACAACACCCTGGGCTTCGCCACCGGTGGCTGGCCCGAAGCCCGGGTCGGCCTCGAACGCCTGGCCAAGCAACGCCCGGACGATTCGATCCTGGCGCTGTTCCTGGCTTTGCACCTGGCGCGGAACCCGGACAGCCGGCCCGAAGGCATCCAGGCCCTGGCCAAGCTCTCGCACAACCCGGACATCGGCGGCAACGCCGACGAAACCTGGCGCTTCGCCCTGCAATGGCTGGGCCCGCCCTCCCGTGACCAGGTGTCGTTGTTCCAGCAATACCTGCAGGCGCACCCGGATGACACCGAGATCCGCGCGCTGATGGACAAAGGCATCGCCCAGGGCCGTAACGGCCCGGGCTGGCAACGCGATCCCCATGTGGCCCGAGGCCTCAAGGCCCTGGACGCCGGTGACCTGGTCACCGCCGAGCAGGAGCTGCAGGCGCGCCTCACCGACCAGCCCCGGGACTTCGATGCCCTGGGCGGCATGGGCGTGCTGCGTCAACAGCAGAACCGCCTGCCAGAAGCCGAGAACTACCTGGTGCAAGCCACCCAGCTGCCCGGTGGCGGGCAATGGCGCACGGCCCTGGAAGACGTGCGTTATTGGATCCTTCTGGGCGCCGCCGACACCGCCCAACGGGCCGGCCGCTACAGCGAAGCCCGGGACTCGGTGGACAAGGCCATCGCCAAGAACCCGCAGAACCCTGCCGGCCCCACGGCCTTGGCCGGGCTGCAGGCGCGCATGGGTCAACTGGACGCCGCCGAAGCCGGCTACCGCAAGGTCCTGGCAAAAACCCCGGACTACGCCGATGCCCTCAGCGGGCTGATCAACGTGCTGTCCCAGGCCAACAAGTCGGATGAGGCCCTGCGCCTGATCGACTCCCTGCCGGCCGCCGAACAGGCGCGCCTGGCACCCAGCGTGCACATCCGCGCCCTGCGTGCCACCCAGGTGGCGAAGATCGCCGAGCGCCGTGGCGACCTGCCCGCCGCGCAGAAGGCCTATAAAGAGGCCCTGGCCGACGACCCGAAAAACCCCTGGACGCGCTTCGGCCTGGCCCGGGTCTACCTGCGCTCCGGTCAGGCCCAGACCGCTCGTGACTTGATCGACGAACAGCTCAAGCAGCAACCCGACTCGTCGGATGCGCTGTACGCCAGCACCCTGCTGTCGGCAGAGCTGGGGGAATGGACCAAGGCCCAACGCGCCCTGGCGAAAATCCCGCCGGCCCAGCGCAGCCCCGACATGAATGAAATGGACCTGGACATCCGCCTCCACGTGCAGACCGAACAGGCCGTGGAAATGGCCCGTCGCGGCCAGCGCCAGGAAGCCTGGGCCCTGCTGGAAAACGCCTCGCCGTTGACCCGCAACAAGCCCGAGCGTGTCGCAGTGCTGGCCTCGGCCTACGCCGAAGCCGGCAACCCGCAGCAGGCCGTGAACCTGATGCGCGACCTGCTGGACCAGGAAACCGCCCCCGACGCCAACCTCAAGCTGCTGTATGCCGGGGTGCTGCTCAAGGCCGACCAGGACACCGAAGCCAGCGACATCCTGCGGGACTTGCAAGGCCAGGCCATGGACGACAGCGCCACCAAGCGCTACGCCGACCTGGTGTACCTGTACCGGGTCAAGCAGGCCGACCAGTTGCGGGAAAAGAACGACCTGGTGGCCGCCTACGACATGCTCTCCCCGGCCTTGGCCCAGCGCCCCAACGACGCCCAGGGCGTGACCTCTCTGGCGCGCATGTACGCCGCCAGCGGCAACCTGGAAAAGGCCCAGCAACTCTACGCACCCTTGCTCAAGGGCGACCCGAGCAATGCCCGCCTGTACCTGGGCCTGGCAGACATCGGCATCCAAGGCCGGGACTACGGCCTGGCGGAAAAATCGGTGAAAAAGGCCCTGGCCCTGGAGCCCGGCGAACCCCAGACCCTGACCCACTCTGCGCGCATCTACCGCAGCATGGGCAAGACCGGCGAAGCCAGCAAACTGCTGCGCAAGGCCCTGGAGATCGAGAGCAGCCAGCAAGTGGCAAGCAACCCGGCGCCCGCCGCCAATGCCGCGCCCAAGCCGTTCAACCCCTTCGTCGGCCTGCCGGGCCAACGCAAGCAAGCCACGGCCCTGACCACCGCCAGCCTGATCCCGCCACCGGTATCGACTTCGCCCAGCGAGCGCAGCCGTGGCAAGACCCGCGCCAGCGACGAGCAGGTGCCGCTGCTGGCGTCCAACTACCCGGCCGGCAGCAAAGGCATGGCCCTGGGCGAAGACATCTACGCCCCGGAAAGCCGCACCTCGAGCTACCAGAGCCCGGCGCAGAAAGTCCTCAACGAAATCGCCGCCGACCGCAGCGGTTACGTGAATCAGGGCTTTACCGTGCGTAACAACAACAGCGAAAAAGGCCTGGGCAAGCTGACGGATATCGAAACCCCGTTCGAGCTTGGTCTGCCCCTGGGTGAAGACAGCGCCAGCATGGCCCTGCGCATCACCCCCGTGTGGTTGTCGTCGGGCAGCATCAGCGCTGACACCAGCAACCGCTTCGGCACCAGTGCCCTCAATAGCGACGGCACCCTTCGGCCGAGCAATCAGCGCACCTTCAGTGATCGCCAGACCGACACCGGCGTCGGCTTTGCCGTGGCCTACAAGGACAAGGAACAGGGCCTGGAAGCCGATGCCGGGGTCAGCCCGGTGGGCTTCACCTACAGCACGCCCATCGGTGGGGTCAAACTCAACCGGCCGTTCGAGGGCGACACCGACTACCGCTGGGGCATCAATGTCTCGCGGCGCTCGGTCACCGACAGCCTGACCTCCTTCGCCGGCTCCCGCGATCCACGCACAGGCGTCAAATGGGGCGGCGTCACCGCCAACGGTGCGCGTGGCGAGCTGAGCTACGACGACCAGGAAATGGGCGTCTACGGCTATGCCTCGGCGCACAAACTGCTGGGCAACAACGTTGAGTCCAACAACCGTGCGGAGCTGGGCAGCGGTATCTACTGGTACCTGCGCAACGCCGAAGACAGCACCCTGACCCTCGGTGTCAGCGGCTCGGCCCTGAGCTACTCGGAGAACCAGGGCTACTACACCTACGGCCACGGCGGCTACTTCAGCCCGCAGAAGTTTTTCGCCATCGGCGTGCCCATCAGTTGGGCGCAACGCACCGATCGGTTCAGCTACCGCCTGAAGAGCTCTGTGGGCGTGCAGTACATCGGCCAAGACAGCGTCGAAGCCTTCCCGGACGACAACGTGCTGCAGGACCGGGCCGGCAACGCAAACCTGGGCGAATACAAAGGCTCGAGCAAAACCGGCATCGGCTACAGTTTCAACGCCGCCGGCGAGTTCAAGGTTCGACCCAACTTTTTCCTCGGCGCCAGCCTGGGTGTGGATAATGCCAGCGACTACACCCAGTACGCCGGCGGTCTGTACCTGCGCTACACCTTCGAGGACATGACCGGCCCGATGAACCTCCCGGTCAGCCCCTTCGGCTCCCCCTATTCGAATTGATTTAACGAGGAATGATTCATGGCTTCTTCTGTATTGGCAGGTCTGACCCTACTTGTGATTGGCGAGAGCCACATGAGCTTCCCTGACTCACTGATGAACCCGCTGTACGACGAACTGACCCAGCAAGGTGCCCAGGTCCATGCCATCGGCGCCTGTGGCGCCAACGCGGCGGACTGGGTCACCCCCAAGCTCAAGCTCGACTGTGGCGCCACCCGAGAACCGGGCGAGAAGATCAAGATCCAGAGCCGCGGCACCATGGACACCCAGCCGATCAAAGACGTGATCGCCAAGGACAAACCCGACCTGGTGGTGCTGATCATCGGCGACACCCTGGCGTCCTATAAAACCACGCCGTTCCCGAAAGTCTGGGCCTACCAGAGCGTCACCGCCCTGACCAAGCAGATCGCCGACACCGGCACCAAGTGCGTGTGGGTCGGCCCGGCATGGGGCAAGGCCAACGGCAGCAACACCAATGAAAACCAGTACGGCAAGAACCAGGTGCGCACCCAATTGGTCGCCAGCACCCTGGCCAACATGGTCGCGCCGTGCACCTACGTGGACTCCACCAAGTTCTCCAAGCCGGGCCAATGGATCACCTCCGACGGCCAGCACTTCACCATCGCCGGCTACAAATCCTGGGCCGGTGCCATCGGCAGCGCCCTGGGCCAACTCCCGGCAGACGCCGTGAAAGGGGCGAAGAAGTGAGCCGCGCCCTGCTGCTGACCGGCGGCCTGGCCGCCCTGGCGCTGAGCGGCGCCGCCCTGAGTGCGCAGATTGCCCTCTACCCCACCGGCCCGTCCCAGGACTCGGCCTACCTGCGCTTCGTCAACGTCTCGGCCAGCCCCCTGGAGCTGGCCCCGGAAGGTTCCAAGGCGACCTTGAAGCTGGAGGCCGGTAAAGCGGCCACCGACTTTATCCCGGTGCCCGGCGGCCAACCGGTCAAAGGCAGCCTGAGTCGCGACGGCAAGAGCGTGCCCCTGAACGTGCAAGTTGCCGCCGGCGACTTCGCCACGGTGTTCGCCTTGAGCGACGACGCCCAGGGCATCCGCCAACTGGTGGTCAACGAGCCGTTCGACATTCCCAACCAGCTCAAGGCCTCCCTGGCGCTGTTCAACGCCGACCCGAGCTGCAAGGAGGCCAAGGTCAACCTGGCCGGACGTGATGCCGACCTGTTCCAGAAAGCCCCGGAGGGCAACCCCAAGCGCCAGGAATTCAACCCGCGCCCGGCCCTGGCCGTGCAGCTGGTCTGTGGCGGCGCCAACGTCGGCGCGCCCCTGGAACTCGGCGCCCTGGAAGCCAACAAGCGCTACAGCTTGCTGCTGGTGCCCGGAGCGAGCGGTCCACACCTCCTGAGCGTCGCCGACGCCGTCGCCAACTGATCGGAATACTTCGCCCCCATGGTCTTCGCCTCCCTGGAGTTCCTGACGCTGTTCCTGCCGGCCTTCCTGCTGATCTATGCAGTGGCACGGCCGGCCTGGCGCAACGTCATTCTGCTGATCGGCAGCTGGTTGTTCTACGGCTGGCTGAGCCCGTTGTTCCTGTTCCTGCACATGGTCCTGACCTTGCTGGCCTGGGTCGGCGGGTTGCTGGTGGATCGCTCCCGGGAGGACGGCAAGGGTCGCATGCGCCTGCTGGTGGCGCTGATCGTGATCAATACTGCGGTGTTGTGCTGGTACAAGTACGCCAACATTCTCGCCGGGACCTGGAGCGACCTGATCACCTACTACGGCGCCATGCCCCTGGAATGGCAGCGGGTGGCATTGCCGGCGGGGCTGTCGTTCATTGTCCTGCAGGCGATTTCCTACCTGGTGGACGTGCATCGCCACGTGGTGCCGGTGGAGCGCAGCTTCATCAACTACGCCACGTACATCTCGATGTTCGGCCACTCCATTGCCGGCCCGATCATTCGTTATGACTGGGTGCGGCGCGAGCTCAACCAACGCTATTTCAACTGGCAGAACTTCGCCCTCGGTGCCCGCCGCTTCATGATCGGCATGTGCATGAAGGTGCTGGTGGCCGACACCCTGTCGCCCCTGGTGGATGTGGCCTTCCACCTGGAAAACCCGTCCTTCGTCGATGCCTGGATCGGTTGCCTGGCCTACTCCCTGCAACTGTTCTTCGACTTCGCCGGCTACAGCGCCATGGCCATCGGCCTGGGCCTGATGCTGGGCTTCCACTTCCCGGAAAACTTCAACCGGCCGTACCTGGCCTACAGCATCCAGGACTTCTGGCGGCGCTGGCACCTGTCGTTGTCCAGCTGGCTGCGGGACTACCTGTACATCGCCCTGGGCGGCAACCGCAAAGGCACCTGGAAGACCTACCGCAACCTGTTCCTGACCATGGCCATCGCCGGCCTGTGGCACGGTGGCGACAGCTGGAACTACCTGCTCTGGGGTTCGGCCCACGGCATCGCCCTGTGCGTCGACCGCGCCTGGTCGCGCTCCAGCCTGCCGAGCATTCCGCTGTGGGCCAGCCACACCGCGACCCTGCTGTTCGTGTGCCTGGCCTGGACCCTGTTCCGCTCGCCGGACTTCGCCACGGCCCTGAGCATGTACGGCGGCCAGTTCGGCCAGCACGGCTTCGCCCTGGGCGACGCCCTGGCGGTGACCCTGCGCCCGGTGCACGGCCTGGCCGCGTTGCTGGGGGTGGTGTGCATCCTCGCCCCGCTGCTGCAAACCCGTTGTGAAAGACGCTTCGCCGACAACCCGCTGTTCGCGCTGTCAGCGGCCCTTTGGCCTGTGGCTGGTTTCCTCCTGTCGTTCGCTCTGATCGCCAGCCGTGAAGCCGTGCCCTTTCTGTACTTTCAGTTCTGATGACCAAGCCAACGCAATCTCCGTCTACCGCGCCCACGCCGCCCTCCGACCTGGCGCTGCGCGTCAGTCCGCTGGCCGGCGTGATCTTCGCCCTGTTCCTCGCTGGCGGGCTGCTGTCGTGCCTGTGGCTGATGATCAAGGGACCGATCGAATTCGTGCCCAAGGTGGTGACCCAGGACATGCTGCTGCACGGCGACGTGACCCATCGCTTTGCCAAGGAGCTGTCCGACGCGCCGCTGCCCAAGCAGGTCGCCGACCTGGAGCGGGGCGGCAGCTGGCTGGTGTTCGACGACCTCGGCCCACGGGTACGCCAGGGCTGCCCAGGCTGGCTGTTCCTCACCGATGAGCTGCGCCTGAACCGGCATGCCGAGAACAACGCCCAGGCCAAGGCCCAGGCGGTGATCGAGCTGCAACAAGGCCTGGCCAAGCGCGGCATTCAACTGCTGGTGGCGGTGGTGCCGGACAAGAGCCGGATCGCCGCGTCCGAACTCTGCGCGCTGTCCCGGCCGGCGCAACTGGCACCGCGCACCGAGCAGTGGCTGAGCCTGCTGCGCGGCGCCGGCGTATCGAGTGTGGACCTGGCGCCGGCCCTGCAACCCCTGGCCGCACAGGCCTACCTGCGCACCGACACCCACTGGAGCGAAGCCGGGGCCAAGGCCGGTGCCCAACGCATCGCCCAGGCGGTGGCCGAGTTGAAGTTCAGCCCGACGCCGCAACAGGCCTTCGACCTGACCCAGCACGCCAGCGCCCGCCGTCCCGGGGACCTGGTGCGCCTGGCGGGGATCGACTGGCTGCCTCTGGGCCTGCAACCTGCCGGGGAAGACGTCGCTGCTTCCGAGGTCAAGGCCCGCGCCGTGGAAACCAGCGGTGATGCCGAGAGCCTCGACGACCTGTTCGGCGACAGCAACCTGCCGAACACCGCGGTGATCGGCACCTCGTTCTCGCGCAATTCGAACTTCCTCGGCTTCCTCGAACTGGCCCTCGGCGCCCCCATGGGCAACTTCGCCAAGGACGGCGGCGAGTTCTCCGGGGCCGCCAAAGCCTACTTCGACAGCCCGGCATTCAAGCAGACGCCACCCAAGCTGATTGTCTGGGAAATCCCCGAGCGGGACCTGCAAACGCCTTACGGCAACGACGTACACCTGCCTTGAAACACGCCGGCGGACGGGTCCCCGACCCGCCCGCCCCGGCTAGTCATTGAGCTGCACAATGCCCTTGCGCACGGCAAACATCACCAGCCCGGCGATGTCGTGAATACGTAGGCGGTGCATCATCTGCGAACGGTGGGCCTCTACCGTCTTCACACTCAAACCCAGCCCCAGGGCGATGTTGCGCGTGCTTTCGCCTCGGGCGATCAATCGCAGGATTTCCAGTTGGCGCGCCGTGAGCACCTTGCTCGGCGCCTTGAGGCTGGGTTCATGGTGGTGCTTGATGGCGTGGTTGATCACCAGCGGCACCACCGCCGATGACAGGTACTGGCCTTGCTGGCTGAGGGCTTGCAGGGCCAGTTCCAGCTCCACCACGCTGGCGCTCCTGAGCAGGTAGCCCTGGGCACCGGCTTGCAGGCATTGCATGACAAAGGTGCTGTCGGTGTACATCGACAGCATCAGCACCCGACTGTTGGGCGAACTCAGGGACAAGGTCTTGAGCGTCTCGATGCAGGCCAGGCGCTCCAGGGCCAGGTCCAGCAGGACGATTTCCGGCAGCAGGCGCGAAGCCTGTTCGATAGCACTCAGGCCATCGCTGGCTTCAGCGATCACTTGGTATTCCGGCTTTTTCTCCAGCAATGCCCTGATACCGGCACGGACCAGTGGGTAATCATTGGCAAGCAAAATTCGACACAGCATAGGCTTCAGCCCAGTCATAGAAATACGGGCACAACGCCAAGGCGTTGCAGTGTTTTATTGCGGGCGTCGTCGCCTGGATGGGGGCTACCCTGCCAAAATCCGTGCTTGGCAATGGGCCAGCCGGGCAAGCCCGGAGTGGAACTAAACAAGCCGGGCCCGGCGTCGCGAGAGCGACACCGGCCCGTGGGGCGTTGGCACAAGACCGATGAGCCGCCGCGCTGCGACGTCCATCGGGCAGGCAAGCGACGTTCAGCCGTGACGAGGGCCGCAGGCGAACTGCTGGATCAATCGGGCCACTTTGGCCAGAGGCTCGACCTGCTGCGCCGCGCCCAGGCGGATGGCTTCCCGGGGCATGCCGAAGACCACGCAACTGGCCTCGTCCTGGGCGACGGTCTGGGCACCGCTTTCACGCATCGCCAACAAGCCGCGGGCACCGTCGTCCCCCATGCCGGTCATGATGATGCCCAGGGTATTGGTCGCACCTTGCCGGGCGACCGAACGAAACAGCACATCCACCGAGGGCTTGTGCCGGTTGACCGGCGGCCCGTCAATCACCTCGACCTGATAATGTGCGCCACTGCGCTTTAACTGCATGTGCAGGCCCCCAGGTGCCAGCAGGGCCAGGCCGCTGTGCACGCGATCCAGATGCCTGGCTTCACGCACTTCGATCTGACACAGGCTGTTGAGCCGGCGGGCAAAATCGGCGGTAAATTTCTCCGGCATGTGTTGAACGATCACAATGCCCGGGCAGTCACGGGGCAGTTGCCGCAAAACGAATTCCAGGGCCTGGGTGCCGCCGGTGGAACAGCCCAGGGCCACCACCCGCTCCGTGGTTTGCAGCAGGCTCGGCGCCGGCGCGACGTTGCTTTCCTGAGCCGCCAACGGTGTCGCCTGCAACGCCCGGGGCCGCGAGCGGGCGCCCTCCTCCACCTTGCGAATCAGATCGGCGGCCATCTGCTCCAGGCTCTGCTTGAGCCCCAGCTTGGCCTTGGTGAACACCCCCACCGCCCCCGCCGCCAGGGCCTCCACGGCCACGTTGTTGCCCTGCTCGGTGAGGGTCGAGCAGATGATGGTCGGGGTGGGTCGCTCGCTCATGATCTGGCGCAGGAAGGTCAGGCCGTCCATGCGTGGCATCTCGACGTCGAGGATCAACACGTCCGGCCAGTCGCGGCGCATTTTGTCGATGGCGTACAACGGGTCGGCGGCCATGCCGATCACCCGGATCCGCGGATGGTTCTCCAGGCAAGTGCTGAGGACCTGCCGCACCAGCGCCGAATCGTCGACGATAAAGACCTTGATCTCGCTCACGCGTCCCCCTCGGCCGGCAGCGTCACCCGATTGCGCAGGCAGGCCACCCGGCCGCTGCGGCCGTCGACCTGCAAGCGTCGGTAGTGCTGGCCGTTGAGGTCGCAGTAATCCACCGGCCAATTGCGCAGGCTGAACTGCTCCCGGGCAAAGGCGCTGTTGTTGGGGCCGATGGTGCGCGCCGTCTGTTGCAGGCGCAGCAGGCTGGCGCCACCGAACAGGCCCTTGCGGTATTCGCTGGGGCGCGTGCCGTGGCGCAGCATGTCGGCGTGGATGCGCTTGAACACGCCCTCGCCGTAGCGGGTGTCGAGGCCATTGCGGGCCTGGGGATCGTTGGGCAGCAGGTAATGGGACAACGCCAGCAAGCGCCAGCGCGGGTGCCACAGCACCACCGCCACGCAACTGCCCAGCAGGGTCGAGACCGTGCCTTCATGGCGGCCAAAAAAATACTCACCAGGGTGCAGGAACAGGGGCGATTTCATAAGAGTTGGTACACAGAAGGGCTGAGCAGACGCAGGGGCAGATCGAAGCCGTGGACGCTCTCGGCGTGGCCGATAAACAACAGCCCTCCGGGCACCAACTGGCGAATCAGGCGCTGGACGATGCGCTGCTTCTCGTCCTGGTTGAAATAGATCAACACGTTACGCAGGAAGATCACGTCGAAAGGCCCGAGCCCCTCCGGCAACGGCTGCACCAGGTTGACCTCGCGCAGGCTGACCCGCTCGCGCAACGCCGGCTGCACGCGAAAGCGCCCGCTCATGTCACCGATGCCCTTGAGGCAGAAACGCGGCAACCAGCCTTCGGGAAAGTACTTGGCCTGGCTCAGGTCGTAGATCCCGCTGCGGGCTCGTTCGAGCATGCTCAGGCTGAGGTCGCTGGCGACGATCGACCAGTCCTGGGTCAGGGCGCTGTCCTTGGCCACCATGGCCAGGCTGTAAGGCTCTTCGCCGGAGGAACAGGCCGCGCTCCAGATCCGCACCGGGCCTTTGCGGCGGGCCAGCCACTGGGCCAGGAAGGTGAAATGCACCGGCTCGCGAAAGAAGTAGGTTTCATTGGTGGTCAACAGGTCCACCACCAGCCGGCGCTCGTCGAGGCAGGCCGGCTGGTCGAGCATCTGCAGGTACTGGCTGTAACTGTGCAGGCCATGGTGACGCAGGCGCTTCATCAGCCGCCCGGCCACCAGCGGCCGCTTGTTGGCCGCCAGGGCAATCCCTGACGCCTCCAGCATCAGGCCTTGCAGGCGTCGGAACTCATGGTCGCCCAGTTCCGGCAACTTAAAGACCGCGGGCATCTCAGCGGCCATTCATCACTGCAAGGCTGAGCTGCTGGATATCATCCAGGGACAGCACCTGGGCAATCGCCAGGATGATGGTGAAGGCCTGCTCGCTGCGGGCCATGCCGGCAATGAAGTCGGTACGGATGCCCACCCCGAACGGCGGAGGCGGCACCACTTGCTGGGGATCGATGTCCAGTACCGCGTCCACCGCATCCACCACCAGGCCGATGGGCTGCACGCTGTCGCCCAGGGCCAGTTCGATGATCACGATGCAGGTGCGCTTGTCCGGGCGGGTCAGTTCGAAACCGAAGCGCGCCGCCAGGTCGAGCACCGGCACCACATTGCCCCGCAGGTTGATCACCCCGTGGATAAAGGTCGGCATCATCGGCACCGCCGTGACTTCGGCGTACTCGATGATTTCCCGCACCAGTTCGATGGGCAGCGCGTAGGCCGCCTGGCGCACCCGGAACGACAAGTGCTGGATGCGCGTGGTGTCCAGTTCGGGCAACACCACCAGGGCTTGAGATTGGGTCATGTTCGCCTCCCTCAATTGAAGCTGACGAATTGGCCTTCATCCGCCGTCGCGCGGCCTTTGTTCCAGGCCGGCGTCGAGTTGGCGAACACCTCCGTGGGGCGCGACGGGGAACGCGGGGCGCTGTCCTGTTCGAAGCGGAAGAAGCCGATCAGCTCCTGCAGTTGCCCGGCCTGGGCGTTCATTTCCTCGGCAGTGGCGGCCAACTCTTCGGAGGCCGCAGCGTTCTGCTGGGTGATCTGGTTCATCTGGCCCATGGCGATGTTGATCTGCCCGGCCGCACCGCTCTGCTCTTGGGATGCGGCAGTGATTTCCTGCACCAGGTCCGAGGTTTTCTGGATGTTGGGCACGATATCGCCCAACAGGCGCCCGGCCTGTTCCGCCAGGTTCACGCTGCTGGACGCCACCTGGCCGATCTCCTGGGCCGCCACCTGGCTACGCTCGGCCAGCTTGCGCACTTCGGCAGCCACCACCGCGAAGCCCTTGCCATGGTCGCCGGCACGGGCCGCTTCAATGGCGGCGTTGAGGGCCAGCAAATTGGTCTGGTAAGCGATGTCGTCGATGATGCTGATCTTGTCGGCAATCTGCTTCATCGCCAGCACGGTGTCGCTCACCGCACCGCCGCCCTGGACCGCGTCGTTGGCAGCCTTGCCGGCGATGCCGTCGGTGATCTTGGCGCTTTCGGTGTTCTGGGTGATGGAGGCGGACATCTGCTCCACCGAGGCACTGGTCTGCTCGACGCTGGCGGCCTGTTCGTTGGCGGCCTGGCTCAGGGACTGGGAGGTCGAACTGACCTGCTCCGACGCCGAGGACAGGGAATCGGCAGCGCTGCGGACATCGCCGAGGATGCTGCGCAGGCGCTGGGTCATGTTCTGCATGGCGCTCAGCAACTGCCCGGTTTCATCGCGGCTGCTGGCCACCAAATCCTGGCTCAGGTCGCCGGCGGCCATGCGGTTGGCAGCGGCCACGGCGCCGTTCAGCGGCCGGGTGATACTGCGGGTCACGAGGATGCCGATCAGCATGCCCATCAAGCTGGCCACCAGCACCAGGGTGATCATCTGCACCCGGGAATTGGCCGCGATTTCACTGATTTGCTGATTGGCTTCGCTGGCCCGCTCCTGCTTGCGGTTGGTGACGTCGCCCAGCAGGCGGTCCACCTGATCGCTGCTGGCAATCGCCTTGGGCAACAGGTTGGTGATGTCGCTGGTTTCCTGCAGATCGCCGGACTGCTGGTGCAGGCTGAGGATCTGCTGCACCAGGCCGGTGTATTCCTTGAGCGGCGCGTCCAGCAGGTCGATCTGGGCCAGGCCCTCCTTGGTCAGGAAGCTGGCCCGAGCCTTGGTGATCAACTGGCGGGTGCGCTCCAGGGCGTCATTGGCCTGCAGGGCGGACTGTTCACGAGCGGTCACGCTGGTGGACAGCAGGCTCTGGCGCATGGCGCGGCCGGCGACGATCAATTGGATATTGGCTTCCTGCATCTGGCTCAAGCCGGTGACATCGATGTCGTACATGCGGTCCGACAGCTGATCGACCTGGTCCAGGTTGCGAATGCCGATCAGGCCGATGATTGCGGTCAGGGCCACCACCAGCAGAAACCCCGCGGTCAGCCGGATGCCTATTTTCATATTGCGAATGAACTGCATGATGTATCTCCTGAAAGGCTAGGCAAGGGATTCGGCGAGGCCGTTGCGGGTCGGTTGGTCGAGCAGGGCTTGCAGATGGCGAAACAGGCTGGGGATGTCGAGGATCAGCGCCACCTGGCCAGAGCCGAGGATGGTCGAGCCGCTGATGCCCCGCAGGTGCTGGAACATCTGGCCCAGGGGCTTGATCACGGTCTGCAGTTCCCCCTGCAGGTGATCGACGATCAGCCCGGCCTGTTGCCGGCCCTGGCTGACCACCACGATATTGCGTCGCCGCGCCGGCTGGCCCTGGAGGCCGAAATGCCGGTCCAGGGCGATGCACGGCAAGGGCTGGCCCCGCAGGTTGAGGTAGCCGTAACCCTGTTCCAGAGGTTCGGCACCGGCTTCCATGCACTCGGTGACCATGTCCAGGGGGATGACGAAATGGTCTTGGCCCACCCCCACCAGAAAGCCGTCGATGATTGCCAGGGTCAGGGGCAAGCGAATGCGGAAGGTGCAGCCCTGCCCCGGGCTGGAGTCGATCTCGATGACCCCGCGCAACTGGTCGATGGCGCTGCGCACCACGTCCATGCCGACACCCCGCCCGGAGAGGTTGGAGACTTGCTCGGCGGTGGAAAACCCGGGCTCGAAAATCAGCAGGTGAATGGCCTGGTCACTGAGCACTGCGTCGGCCTCGACCATGCCTTTGGCCATGGCTTTTTCGAGGATCCGCGCGGTGTTCAAACCGCGCCCGTCGTCGCTGATTTCCAGCACGATCATGCCGGAGTCGTGGTAGGCGTTGAGGTTCAGGTTGCCGGCGGCGGGCTTGCCCAGGGCCAGGCGTTCGCTAGCCGGTTCGATACCGTGGTCGATGGCGTTGCGCACCAAGTGGGTCAGCGGATCGGCGATCTTGTCGATCACCGATTTGTCGAGTTCGGTCTCGCCGCCACGGATGCTCAACTGGATGTTCTTGTTCAGCTCCTGGCTGACGTCGCGCACCACCCGGTGGAAGCGGTTGAAGGTCTCGCCTACTTCCACCATGCGCAGCTTCAAGGCGCTTTCGCGGATCTGCTCCACGTGCTGGTGCACTGCCAGGGTGCTTTCGATGCAGGCCGGGTCGCCGTTGCGCCGCGCCTGCATCTGCGCCCCGGCGGTGCTGATCACCAGTTCCCCCACCAAGTTGATCAACTCGTCGAGCTTGTGCGCCGCCACCTTGACCAGTGCGGTGTCCTGGGGTCGCCGTTCGCGGCTGGTAGACGGGCTCGGGGCCGGGCTTGCCAGGGAAGACACCGCCTGGGACAAGGCCGACGCCAGGGGGTTGGGTGTGGCTGCGTCGGTTGCCGGGACGGGTTGAGCAGGCTGCCACTGCGCCTCGGGCTCGGGCTCAAGGCAGACGATGCTCAGTTGGCAGAAGTCGTCGATAAACTGGAACACCTCGGCGATCTCGGCTTCGTCGGCGGCGCTGCGCAGGGTCAGTTCCAGGCCCAGGTAGCAGGCTTCGGGATCGAGGCTGTCGAGGGGCGGCAAGCCCTGGCTCAGGGTCTGCAGGTTGACGATATCCCCCAGGCGTTTGAGGTAACGGACAAAGGCCGCAGGGTCGAAGCCGTTGCGCAACAGGTCTTCGGCGAAGGCCATGGAGATCTGCCAGAGGCGTGCGGGTTCAATGGTCGTTTCGACCGCCTGCCAAGGCGCCGCTGTATCACTGGGCAACGGAGTGTCAACCGTCTGCCCCTGGGCTTCCATCAAGGCGGCCAGCAGCACGCCTTGCGGCCCCTCATCGACTTCCAGCAAGCCGCTGTCAGGGTCCACCCGCTCGATCATCGCGCTGAGCTCGTCCATGCAGCTGAGCATCAGCGAGGTCAGGGCCGGGGTCAGCGGGCGCTGGCCGTCGCGCACCGACATCAGCAGGCTTTCCAGGTGATGGGTCAGGTTGACCAGGGGCGTCAGGGAGAAGATCCCCGCCGAGCCCTTGAGGGTGTGCACGGCGCGAAACAGGCCATTGATCGCTGGCTGGTCGTCGGGCGCGCGCTCCAGGCACAGCAGGCTGTCTTCGGCCTCTTTGAGCAGGTCACGGCCTTCGCTGAGAAACCCCTGGAGCAACTGATTCCACTGATCGCCACTGAGCATCGCTCAATCCTCGGTTGGTACTTCGGGGTACAAGGATTCCAGGCGCAGCAGCTCGATCAGCTCGGCCACGTTGGCCGCGCAAGCGACCACCCGCACCGGGCTGCCGCTCTGCCCCAGGGCGCGCTGCAAGGCCAGCAGCAACTGGGCACCGGCGCTGTCGAATTCCTCCACCGCGCTCAGGTCCAGTTGCCACGCCGGGGCGTCGAACGGCAGCCACTGCAGCAGCTCGGCCCGGGCCTCGGCCACCTGGTAAATGGTCAAGTCGCCCGTCACCTGCAACCGCGCCGGGCCGTCGAACGCCGAAGGCGTGAGGGTGAACACGGGCCTAGCCCAGCAGCTTTTCGACCGCCGCCAGCAACTGCTGGGGCTGGAACGGCTTGACGATCCAGGCCCGGGCACCGGCGGCCTGGCCTTCGGCCTTTTTCGATTGTTCGCTTTCAGTGGTGAGCATGACGATCGGCGTGAAGCGGTATTCGTTGCGCGCCTTGACCGCTTTCACCAGGCCGATGCCATCGAGGTTGGGCATGTTGACGTCGCTGATGATCAGGTTGACCTTGCGCCCGTCGAGCTTGGCCAGGGCATCGCGGCCGTCGCAGGCCTCGATCACTTGGTGACCGGCGCCGGTCAGGGTCATTTTCACGAGTTGGCGCATCGACATTGAGTCGTCGACGATCAGAATGGTCTTGGCCATGTGTCACTCCCTGGAACTGAAGGTTGAATCCGGGCCTCAGAAAAACGTCACTTCGCTGGCCGCCGCACTGGGGGCCTGGCCGTGGCGTTCTTCATCGGTGGTAAAGCGTTGGCGCAGACGCTCGAGCCAGGCCTTGGGGTCCTGCAGGCTCGGCGCCTGTTCGGCCATGGCATCGAGCAACTGCTGCAGGTCCACCTGAACGTGGTCGAGCATCTGGTCGGTACGGTCCTGGAACTGCAGGCTGACCATCACCGCCTGAATGTCTTGCTGGGTGTCGCGGGCGTCGCGCTGCAAGGCGCCGGACGCGGCGGACAATTGATTGAGGTTGTCCCCCAGGCGGGCCATGACTTCGGTCACCGACTGGTTGAGGAAATCCAGGTTGTTCTGCTCGCTGCTGCCCAGTTCCGCCGCGGCGGCGATGGTGCTCTGGATCGCGTGGTTGATCTCGCTGACCTTGGCGTCCATGCCCTGCCCGGTTTCCGCCGAGAGGCTGGAGAGCTTGCGCACTTCGTCGGCGACCACGGAAAAGCCGCGGCCGTATTCTCCGGCGCGGGCGGCCTCGATGGCGGCGTTGAGGGCCAGCAGGTTGGTCTGGCTGGCGATGTCCTGAACCCGCTTGGCCATCTGCTGCAACTGGCTGGTGTAGCTGTCGAGGTGGCTGATGGTGCCCAGTAGCTCTTGCTGGCGCTGGCTGCTGGTCTGGAAGGATTGACTGACATCATGCAGGCGCTGGTTGGCGTCACGCAGGCTCTCGCCGACGCCGTTGCTGCCCAGAATGCCTTCGGAATTGCTGAGGGTGCCGTCCAGGCGGGTGGTGATGCGCTGGAAACTCTCGAACAGCGCAGCGATGTTGCCTTGCAGCAACTCCCGGGTACGGCCCAGGCTGTCGCTCCAGTTCGGTGCCACAGCCTGCAACAGGTTCTGCAACGCCGGGTCCTGCTCGGCACGGGCGGCGGCCGGGGAACTGAGGGCGGGTTCGGAGCGCTGGGCTTGGCGTGGGCGCAGGCCAATCAGCAAGGTGGCGACCAGAAGTAACGCGACTATCATCAGAGTGTCCGAGCCCAGCAACAGCCCCGCCACACAGAGCGCAAGTCCCGACCAAACTCCTAGATAGATCCCCATTGCCTGCATCCGCTGCCTTACTCGAAGGGCGCGATACTACCGATGGCATTTTGCGATCAATATAAGGAAAACCCTTAATCCGACCGCCCAGTCAGACTCAAAACACACAGTCCATTAGCACGACAAAGCTAACCAATGAGTCAATTTAATCCGCCGGTCACCCGACAAAATGGTGGCTTTAAAAGAATCGATCTGACTGGAAAAAACCGGATTTTTTAAGGATTTTCCTTAAGGTTCCAAATTATTTCAGGGTACTTCCGGGATGCCCGACCTGGGCCCTCGCCACTTCACAGGTTTGCGCGCCCGCCGCCAAAGGACCACTCCTGGGCCTCGGTGGTATTGATCACGATCATCACGTCCTCCGGATCTAGGTTCAGGGCCTGCTGCAGACGTTGCACCAACTGCTGGTAAAAACGCTGGCGAGTGGCATGGCTGCGTGGCCGGCCGGCGGTGATGGCGATCAGCACAAAGTCATCGCTTCTCGGCCCGCCCAGGTAGTGCCGGTGGTAGATCAACTCCCCGGGCGCGTGCTGGTGAATCACCTGGAAGCAATCATCGAGCGGCACTTCAAAGGCCTCCACCAGGGCCTCATGGACGCCCCGGGACAGGCGTGCAAGGTAATCATCGGACTGGCCGCGGTGCAGGGAAATACGGGCAAAAGGCATGGCAAGGCTCCGGCATCGGTTAAGGGCCTGGCAAAACTAACAAGCGCATACAATCCCGAATATCAGATAATCCTCCGCCATTAATCCCGAATAAGTGGACGATCCCCATGCGCCGCCCGACCTTTGACCTCGACGTCTTGCGCACCTTTGTCACCGGTGTCGAATGCAACAGTTTTGCCAAGGCCGCCGAGCGCCTGGGGCGCTCCACCTCGGCGGTCAGTGCGCAGTTGAAAAAGCTGGAGGAACACGTGGGCCATCCGTTACTGGTCAAGGCCGGACGCGGCCTGGTGCTGACCGCCCTGGGCGAGGCCCTGTTGAGCCACGCCCGGCGATTGCTGGCGCTGAATGACGAGGTCTTCGCCAGCCTGCAACAGACCCGGCAACAGGGCACAGTGCGCCTGGGCCTGCAGGAGGACTTTGCCGAGCACCTGCTGAGCGACATTCTGCGGCGCTTCACGCGGATCCACCCGTTGGTCAACCTGGAGGTGCGGATTGCCCGCAATGGCGAACTGCTGAGCCTGATCGAGGGCAACCGCCTGGACCTGGCCCTGGCCTGGGACAGCGGTGTGAGCACCGCCTATTCAACAGCCATCGGCCGCACCGCCCTGCACTGGATCGGCAGCCGCGAGCAGCCCGGCGTGCCGACTGGCCAGCCACTGCCGCTGGTGCTGTTCGAAGCGCCCTGCGTGCTGCGCACCTTGGCCTTGCACGCCTTGGACCAGGCGCAGCAACCGTGGCGTATCGCCCTGACCAGCCCCAGTGTCGGCGGGTTATGGGCCGCCGTGGCTGCGGGCCTGGGCGTGACCTTGCGCAGCCGCATCGGCCTGCCCGCGCACCTGCAGGTTCTTGAACACCTGCCGCCCTTGCCGAGCCTGGGTTACGTGCTGCACCGAGGGCTGGAGCAACCGCCGGCCGTGGTCGAGTTGCTCGCCGAGTTGATCACCGACAGCCTGGAACGCCAGCCCTGAACGACGCGTCCTCGGCCCCTTGCGACGCGCTGGCGAATGCACCAATCCCTGCTAGCGTTTCAGCACCGCGAGCGCCCTGCTCAAGGGCTGCCATCGCCGCCCGCTACCACCGCCGAAGAGACCTGATGAGCACCGTCAAAGAACGCCTCAAACAGGGCAAGGATGCCCGCAAGCATTGCCCCCGCAGCACTCAGGCCGAGGTCGGTCAGACCCGGCGCGATCCCTTGCCCTTGATCGAAGCCTCCAGCCAGGGGCGGGTCCGGGCCCTGGTGGAACTGCGCTACGGGCGCATGCTGGTGTCGCCCTTCACCTTCTACCGCGGCAATGCCCTGCTCCAGGCCCACGACCTGGCCGGCACCCCGAACATGGGCCTGGTCTCGACCATTTGCGGCGATTGCCACCTGATGAACTTCGGTGGCTTTGCCACCCCGGAACGCAACCTGCTGTTCAGCGTCAATGACTTCGACGAGGTCCACCCCGGCCCTTGGGAGTGGGACCTGAAACGCCTGGTGGCGAGCTTCCTGGTGGCCACCCGCGACCTGCGCCACGGCGCCAGCGTCGAAGAAGAGGTGTGCCGCCAGTTGGTGGGCGCCTATCAGCGCAGCATGGCCCACTGCGCCGAACAGAGCGCCCTGGACATCTGGTATGACGCCCTGACCTATGAAGACCTGCTGGAGCAGGCGCAAAACAACAGCAACATCGTTGAACACGTGCAGCGCGCCATGGACAAGGCGGCACGTCGCACCCACGCCGAACTGCTGCCCAAAATCAGCGAACGCGATGCCCGGGGCGACTTGCTGATTCGCGACGACCTGCCGGAAATTTTCCACCTGCACACCACCACCAGCCTGCTCGACGCCGATGACGACTGGATGCGCCTGGAAGACTGGCGGCCGCTGTACGACACCTTGATGGGCGACTACCGCAACACCTTGCAGGCCGATCGCCGAGCCCTGCTGGCGCGCTTCGAGGCCCAGGACCTGGCGTTCAAGGTGGTGGGCGTGGGCAGCGTCGGCACCCGCTGCCTGGTGGCGCTGCTGACCGACAGCCAGGAACGCCCGCTGTTCCTGCAGTTCAAGGAAGCCCGGCGTTCGGTGCTCGCCGACTACGTGCGCGGCAAGTCACGCCTGCGTCACAACGGCCAGCGCGTGGTAGAGGGCCAGCGCCTGATGCAAGCCGCCAGCGACCTGTTCCTCGGCTGGACCACCGGCCCCAGCGGCCGGCACTTCTATGTGCGCCAACTGCGCGACATGAAAGTCTCGGCGGAGCTGGAAACCTTCGACGCCGACACCTTTGCCGCCTACGCCCGGGTTTGCGGCCGAGCCTTGGCCCGCGCCCATGCCAAGGCCTCGGGGCATGCGGCGCAGATCAGTGGCTACATCGGCAAGAGCCAGACCCTGGCCGACGCGCTGTGGAAGTACGCCCAAGCCTGTGCCCAGCAAAATGAGCAGGATTTCGAACGTTTCCAATACGCCTGTCGCAAGGGTCGCCTGAAGGCGCGATCAGAAGCTGACTTCGCCGCCGATCACCTGCCCTGAACCGTTCAGGGCACCCAGGGCTTCAGGCCATCGGGCCAGACGACGCCGGCGGCACCTCGGCCAGGCTGCGGTAGACCGGCACCCCCAGGCGCAGGGCCATGGCCACCAACGCATCGGCCTGGGCACACGGTCCGTCGCTGCGCAGCAGGCCATCGCAGCGTTGCAGCAGGCGCTGGGCATTGGCCTGGAATGCCGCGTCCGGTAACGACGGCGCACTCAGTGCCACATGCCCGGCCGCGAACAGCCCGGCCGTCCAGGACGCCAGCGTCGACGCTTCAGGGCCCAGCAACAGCAGCAGACGGCTGCGCGGCAGCAGGTTCAGCGCCAGGTATTGCAGGAGCATGATGGTCTTGCCGTCGACAATCTCCCCGGCCTCGACCATGGCCAGGGCCTGTTCGAAACCCAGCTCCAGCACTTCAATGTCCTCGCCCTCTTCTTCCAGGCCACCGCCGCTGCCGATGCGATCGCCGGGCCGGTATTGGCCGATAAAGAAGTGGATGCGCTCGGTGACCGAGCCCGGGCTCATGAATGCGGCATAGATCTGCCGAACCTCACCGACCCGGTAGCCGGTCTCTTCCTCGGCTTCCTGGCGAATGCGCTGCTCGGGGCCGGCGTTGTCCAGCAGGCCGGCGGCGGCCTCGATCAGGTAGCCGCTGTGGTCGTTGACGAAGGCTGGCATGCGGAATTGCCGGGTCAGCAACACCGTACGCTGCTCCAGGTTGTAGAGCAGGATGGTGGCGCCGTTGCCGCGGTCGTAGACCTCACGCTGCTGGGCCTGCCAGCGGCCATCGCGACGGCGCAGGTCGAAGCTGTATTTCTTCAGGATGTACCAGTTGGTCGAGAGGGTTTCTTCAGCAGTGATGCGGACCGGGCTGGCACTCATGGACGCTCCTCATTCAAGGCCGTGGCGGGTGGAAAATCCTTGAGCCGTTCCAGCAGTTGCGCAGTGAAGGCGGGGTTGAAAACAAAGGCGCCGTCCTGCTCCTGCAACTGGCCGGCATCGACCCGGGCCTGGAACCAGTCGGTGATAAAACCGGGGGCATAACCGCCGGTGCCAAAGCCGTTGCCGAAGGCGATCAAGGCGCTGTAGGCGGCCAGATAATCCTCGCGCCCGGTGGCGCCGTGGCGGTGTTGGTAGAGCCAGAACTGCAGGTCGTAGAGCAGGTGCGACAGCGGGTCGGCGTGCAGGGCGAAGTAGCGTTTGTCTTCGAGGATCTGCTGCGAAATCACACGGATGCGCGCGCCAAGGTCGGGGACCGGGGCAAAGTGCTCCAGCAACTCGGCCAGGGGTTCGGAGAACGGCGCGTCGGCAATCATCGCCTGGTCATCGAGGAAGTCCTGCTCGGAGGTGTCGTAGACCTCGGGGGACACCAGGCTGCGGACAAAGCTGGCAAAGTCCTGGGCCAGGAAGGTCACCCGATAGTCGCCTTCCTGGTCGACGTGAACCACCTGCGGCTCGCCCTCGGGCCACAGGCCCGGTAGTCGAGGGCGATCATGTCGTGGCCCGCCGACGGGCAACTGCAGATGTACACGCCGAGGTCCGGGTAGCCCCACTCTTCGATCATGAAGCGGCTGCCGAACTCGCCGCCCAGGGAGTAGGTGCGGCGCCGACCGATGCTGAGGAAACAGTCGATCGCGCAATGGTCCTCGGACCAACTGGTGCCATCGTCCACCGGGCAGCAACTGAGGGTCGGCCGGCCGCCATTGTGGCGCTGCATAAACGCCACGTAGGACGGCGGCAGGCGGTAGCCCAGGTCGGCCTCGATCTCGGCGATCAGGGCAGCGCTGGCCGGCTCATCGTGAATGTCGTCACCAGGTTCCGAGTCCCAGAACGCTGCCAGGTCGATATCGTGGGGAAAGTCGCGCATGCCAAGCATCCATTGCCGTTGAAAATCAGGCGCACAGCCTAACCCAGCGACGCCCTAGAACCACCACCGCAGAAGGAAAAAAACACCCATGCTCAGGAGCATGCTGAGCAAGGTATTGCGCGTGTAAATCACCAGGGCGATGGCCACCAGCGAGCTGAGCAAATAAGGGTTGCCCGGGCTCAGGTTGAGCTGGTGGTCCGGCATGAACACGATCGGCCCGCAGATCGCAGTCAACATGCCCGGCACGGCAAACCCCAGGAACTGCCGGGCATTGCTGCTCAGGCGCAGCGGTAAACGTGGCTCGAGGAACACGTAGCGGTTGAGAAACACCAGCAACCCCATGCCAATAATCACGGCCCAAACCATCATGTGCGCCCCCGATACAGCTTGTTGCAGATAAAGCCCGCGGTCATGCCCGCCAGCCCCGACAGCACCAGGGCCGAACCCCATTGCCAGTAACTGAACAGCACCGAGCAGAACAACGACACCGCCACACAGACCACCGTGGGCACGTTGCGCACCAGGGGCGTGATCAAGGCGATAAAGGTGGCGGCGATGGAAAAGTCCAACCCCAGGTGTTCCAGGCCGGGAATGCTGCTGCCCAGCAGAATGCCGGCCAGGGTGAAGAGGTTCCAGGCGACGTAGAAGGTCAGGCCCACGCCCAGGGCGTACCAGCGGTCGAACTGCTGCCGGTCATGGGTGCTGACCAGGGCGAACAGTTCGTCGGTCAACAGAAAGCCCAGACCCACGCGCCACCGCCCCGGCAGCGGTGAAATCACCGAGCGCATGCTCATGCCGTAGAGCAGGTGCTGAGAGGTCAGGAGCAAGGTGGTCAGCAGGATGGAAAAAATCCCCGCACCGCCCTTGAGCATGCCGATGGCCACCAGTTGCGCGGCGCCGGCAAAGACAATGCTCGACAGCCCCTGGCCTTGCAGCGGCGTGAGGTTGGCCTCGATGGCCATGGAACCGGCCAGCAGCCCCCAGGGCGCAGTGGCCAGGGACAGCGGCATGATGGCAATGGCGCCCCGCAAGAACGCGGCACGCGGTAAGAGAACGCTGGACATAACACCCTGCACACAGAGAACGGACCGAGACTGTGCCACCCACCGCCGCGCCTGGCTTGAACAATCTTGCGCACTTTCAAACCCACCGCCAGCAAAGGCTTGTGTGGGCGCTGGCGCGGACCTGAGCCCTGCGCAAATCTTGCGGGCCTCATCGCCGGCGAGCCGGCTCCGACAGGAGTGGCCGGGTAAAACGACAACGCCTCACGAAGGAGGGGCGTTGGGGGTGACGCTGTACGGGCTTAGAGCTGGATCAGGTTGCTGATCTTCACGTCCGGCTCGACGTCGGCTTCATAATCCACGCCAGCGATTTCAAAACCGAACAGGCGCAGGAATTCCTGCTTGTAACCGGCAAAGTCGGTCATCTCGTAGAGGTTTTCGCTGGTGACCTGGTCCCACAAGGCTTTCACCCGGTCCTGCACTTCCGGTTGCAGTTCCTTGTAGTCGGCGCGCAAGCGGCCTTCTTCGTCGATGATCGGCTTGGGGTTGTACAGGCTGTCTTTGTACAGGCCGTAGACCTGCTCGATGCAACCTTCGTGGCTGCCCTGCTCTTTCATCACTTTGAACAGCAACGACAGGTACAGCGGCATGATCGGGATCGCCGAGCTGGCCTGGGTGACCACGGCCTTGAGCACCGAAACGCGTGCGTCGCCGTGCAGGTCGGACAGCTGCTCGCGCATGCCGATGACCTTGTGGTCCAGGTCCTTCTTGGCTTCGCCAATGGAACCGTTCCAGTAGATGTCGTGGGTCAGCTTCTCGCCCAGGTAGGTGAAGGCGGTGGTTTTCGCGCCTTCAGCCAGAACGCCTGCTTCGTGCAGGGCGTCGATCCACATCTGCCAGTCTTCACCGCCCATGACCGCGACGGTGCCGTCGATCTCTTCCTGGGTGGCCGGCTGCAGGGTGGTTTCCTTGACGATTTCCTTGTCGGTGTCGACACGCGCAGGGTCACGGACTTGCCCAGGGGCTTGAGGGTCGAGCTCAGCACTTCACCGGTTTTCGGGTGGGTGCGACGCGGCGCCGCCAGGCTGTAGACCACCAGGTCGATCTTGCCCAGGTCGCGCTTGATGGTGGCGATGGTCTCGGCCTTGACCGCATCGGAGAAGGCGTCGCCGTTGATGCTCTTGGCGTACAGGCCTTTCTCTTCGGCGAACTTGTGGAAGGCTGCACTGTTGTACCAGCCGGCGGTGCCGAGCTTGCCTTCAGAGCTGCCGCGTTCGAAGAACACGCCCAGGGTGTTGGCGCCGCAGCCGAAGGCCGCGGTGATGCGCGCAGCCAGGCCGTAGCCGGTGGAGGCACCGAGCACCAGCACGTTCTTCGGGCCGGCGTCGATGGCGCCTTGCTGGGTGACGTATTCGATCTGTTGCTTGACGTTGGCTTCGCAGCCAACCGGGTGGGTCGTCACACAGATAAAGCCGCGAACGCGGGGTTTGATGACCATACACAATCTCCCAATTTCAATATGCCAGGCGCCTGTTCAGGCGCCAGCAGCGTCACTTGTTCAAGTCATAGACGCTCGGAATGCCCGCGCGTCACGCAATTGGCCAACCGCCCATGGACCGGGGGTGGCGCGCTTCTCGCCGGGGCCGAACACCGGCATCAGAATAAGCGGCGGCTATTACAGCATTACCCGCGCTCGCGGCATACCTTTGTCGACGGCGAACACCCGCTCCCCGGGGTCAAGGCATCACCTCCAGGGGCAGCGCAGCCTGGGCGGCGCGTTCCTCGTACCAGCGCTGCAAGGTCGCGGGCATATGCCCTTTCCAGGCCGGTACGTTGCTGTAATAGCGGGCCCGGGACTGGCCCTGGGCGTCGAACACCAGCAGCACCAGCCAGAACTGCTCCTTCGGGCCCGTCATGAGGATCGCCGCATTGCTGCTGGCCAGGCCCCGCAGCCACATCTCCTGCACCTTGGCCCCGGGCATCTCTGCGGCCGGCTCGGGGCTGGTGATGGAGCCGGCGTTCTGCACCAGAACCGAGTAATCGTCCTTGAGCAACTGGCGCAGCGCCCGATCCTGCTGCGGCGTGTCCAGCAGGCCCAGGTCCAGCAGGTTGTAATTCACCTTCAACGGCGTCTTCGAGGCCACGTAGCGGCCGGCATAGTAGACCCCCATGCCGGCGCCACAATCGCCGCCGGCCTGCTCCACTTGCAGCACCCCGTTAAGGGGCACGAACTTCAGCTGGCAATCGGCCTCGGCAAAACTCGCCGTGCCGCCTTGCAGCCGGGCCTGGCCCTGCAGGTCACCGGAGTTGCCGCCGCTGGCAGCGCTCAGATCAAAGTCCAACGGCCCTGCCCCACGCTGCCGGGTTTGCAACTCGGCACCGTCGGACTCGCTGGCGGGCACCCGCTGCCAGGTCGCGGTCCAGTTGAAGGGCGCAGCCACATAGCCCAGTTCGGTGATGCGCATCAGGTAGCGCCGGCGCAGGCAACCCACGTCGGCCGCGCACTGGTCGCGGGTCTTGAGCCACTGGCGCTGATCGAGTTTGAGGGCCTTAGGGTCAGCAACCTGGGCCAGGGCCACGCGCCAGCGCTCACCCAATTCACCGTCGAGCATGGCGGTGTAGGGGTCGTTGCAAATGGCTTTTTCACTGGGGCTGGCGGCCTTGGTGCAATCGAAACTGCTGGCCTGAGCGGCACTGGCGGCGAACAACAGAACACCCGCCAGGACGGCGGACGGAGAAATAACGGGCATGGGGGCAATTCCATTGCAAATGGGCGGCGCCAGTATGCCGGGCCGGCGCCGATTTTTCAGCCCTGCCCACCAGCGTCACTTGGACAACAGGCAGGCCCGAGCCGCAGCGCCCCGGACAGACGACGGCTGTCGTCCATCGGGGCCTTGCCCATCACAGGGGAATCAGAGCTTGGCGGCCTGTTCCAGGTAGTCGGTGAGGAAGTGCTGGGGCGGCGTCTGCTCGGACAGGCTGGCGTCATAGCCAACGCGCAACTCACGGGTTTCACCCGGCAGGTAGAGTTCGCCGTAGTTGCCGTTGACGATCAGCACCACGTAGGGCTTGCCGTTGACCTGGGTCGAATAGCGGGTGTCGCGGCTGGTTTTTTCCACGTGCATTTTCTGGATCTTGCGCTGCCAGTCGTGGTCGATGCCGTCGACCATCACCAGCGCTTCATTGGCGGCGCGCTCACCGAACCTCAGGGTCGAGACTTTGATACCCTGCTCGCCGCTGAAGGCCACCATCTTATCGGCCACTGGCGGGCGGTCGTTGTCGGTCGCCGCCAGCGCCGAAGCGCTCAGGCACAGACCCAAAAGCAGCGCCAACCCGTTCCTTTTCATCAACATGCTGATCATCCTGTTTTGCCATGGAAAAGCCCCGAAATCCCCGAGGCCTCCTTGCAGATTGCAAAGTGGCATTTTGGTTCCATCGCTCGACTTATTTTTTACCCCGAACCGCCGACACAGGGATGCCACAAGGAACCCGCCCAATGCAGCAAAACCCGACGCGCCGGGCACCGTAAAACAAAGGACTGTCACCCCCATGCACCATGCGTTTTTCCACCCCGCCGCCTGCTTGCCCACTCGGAGGCCCAGCCGATGAGTACGCACTGCGGCAGCCGACCCAGCGCCCACCACCTTGACGTGAGCTGCCCGCATTGCCGGGGCCTGGCGCGCTTTGACGCCGCGACGATCAGGGCCATCCCCCTCAAGCAGGACGTTGCCTTCTTCCAGCAGCATCCAAGCCTTGAGTACACATTGCTGACCAACCAATCAGGGCAACATTGGCACGGGGCGCGCTACTTTCCCGGCCTGCACGGCGACCCACGCCGTTCGCTGCACAACCTGCCAGAGGGCTATCAGGGTGAGGACTGGGGCAAGACCTACCTCCCCGACGCCCACGTGAACGGGTGCCTCGGGTCGGTGACGTGCGAGCATTGCGGGTTGCGTACCCGCCACCTGTTGCAATGGCCAGTGGAAGCGTACTTTTCCCTGACCTACAAAGGCCAGTTGCTGTGGGCCTACAACCGCGAGGCGGCAAACGACCTGCTGGACTACCTGCTCTCGGACCGCCGACGACCGGATCATTACCGCTGGGCCAGGTTTCTGAGGCACGTGCCGACCCTGTTCAAAACCCGCAAGGCACGCCCGGCCGTGGCCCGCCAACTGAAGCGTTTGCTGAGCTGAACCCATGCATGTTTCAAGCTGAACAACCCCTTGAGGAGCACCCCGAACATGGACGCCAAGACCCTGGTCGCCCACTGCAAGCTGGATAAGGATCGCTACCTGGAACACCTCGACCAGTGCCAGGTCGGCGCGCGGTTGCGGGCCATGAACCTGACGACCGAGCAACGGCATGAAGTCCTCGCCCTGCTCGACGGCGCCTTGACCGACCAGCTCTACGGCCTGCTCCTGGGCCTGGACGGCGCCGCCTGCATCGGTGATGAGCAACATGATTTTCGCCTGCTCAATGAAGACGGCGACGCCATCAGCGGCAACGGTGAACTGGAAGCCGAGGCCTATGCGCAGTTGATCGAAAACCCACGCTGAATCAGGCCCCCGCGTTATTCAGCGCCGCGTCCAGGCTGTGCCCCGCCAGTTCCCGACCGTCAAGCCAGAGGCTGCGGTCCGCCAGACGGACAACCAGAGTCAGCGCCGGGCGATCGCCGGGGTAACGGCGCAGGCAGAGTTGCAGTTCGGTGGGGGATTCGACGGCGCGGATCAAGTCCCACAACCCATCGCTCAGGTCCAGCAGCACGCGGCCGGTTTCCAGGTCGGTGACCTTGGGTGCGTGGACCCAGTGACTCATGCGCATTTCCTGGGGGGTCAGGCGGATTTCCAGGCGGCCATCGTGGTAGGTGTTCACATCGGTCATGGGGCATTCCTTGACGCGGGTCGAGGGCGCGGATCATAACCTGCTGTGACGATTTTCCTCAGGCCCTAGCGGTACAAGAACTCGTCCCCAACGGCCGGATTCGCTACTATGTCTTCCCTCTTTCCTGCCTGTACAGCCAAGCCAATCTGGAGCCCGAATGCCCACTCCCAAGGACATCGCCACCGACAGCGGCGCCCCGATGATTCCTGAGCAGCGCCGCGAGCAGATCCTGCGTCAATTGCGCAAGCACCAGGTGTTGAGCGTGCATCAGTTGATGGAGATGTTCGACTGTTCGCACATGACCGTGCGCCGGGATATCGCCCTGCTGGAGCAAGAGGGCCGAGCCTATTCGGTGACCGGTGGGGTGCGCATTGCCAGCCAGTTGCACAGCGAGCCCAGCCACCAGTCCAAGGCGGTGGTGGAGCTGCCGCAGAAGCAGGCCATGGCCAAGCTGGCCGCCGGCCTGTTGCACCCGGACATGACGGTGTACCTGGACGCCGGCACCAGCACCCTGGAGATCGTGCCCTACATCAAGGCGTTGTCGGGCATGACCGTGGTGACCAACGATTTCGGTGTGGTCCAGGCGCTGATGGAAGCGCCCCAGGTGACGGTGATCCACACCGGCGGGCAGCTGGATCATTCCAACCATTCCTGCGTCGGCGGGCTGGCCGTGGCGACCTTGCGCCAGGTGGTGACGGACATCGCCTTTATGTCCACCAGCTCCTGGGACCTGCTGCGCGGTATCACCACGCCGTCGGCGTTGAAGGTCGAAGTCAAGCAGGTGGCGATGCAGTCGGCGTCCCAGGTGGTGCTGGTGGCCAGCAGCTCCAAATACGGCACCTTCAGCATGTACAAAATCGCCGGCCTGGAGCAGTTCGACATCATCATCAGCGACGCCGCCCTGGCCCCAGCGGCGGCGGACGGAATTCGCAAACAAGGCGTGGAATTGCTGCTCCCCCTGTAGGAGCCGGCTTGCCGGCGATGGGGCCCGTGAATTTTGTATCGTTCTTGCGGGCGTGATCGCTGGCGAGCCAGCTCCTACCTGGGCTTGGCTGGACGGGACGCGGAGCGTCTGCGGCGACATTCCCACGGACCGTGGGAACGAGCAGGCGGCCTTAGTGACCGTTCCCACGCTCTGCGCCACCCTGCCCCCCTTGTAGGAGCCGGCTTGCCGGCGATGGGGCCCTTGAATCCGCTACCGATTCAAGGGCGTGATCGCTGGCGAGCCAGCGCCTACAACGAGGGGTGCTCAGTGGCTTTTTTCGGTTTGCTGCATGAACTGGCCCAGTTCCTTGACGTAGAACTTCGCCATGCTGGTGGTGCCGTGGCCACGGGTGTCGGGGCTGGCGGGGATCAGCAACAGGCGGGCATTTTTCAGTTGGCCCAGCGAGGCTTGCAGGGTGCCGGTTTCCGGCGGGTTGCGCTCGTCGTCCGCCGAGTTGATGGCCAACACCGGCGCCTGGATCTTGCCCAGCCCTGGCGCGGCGTTGTAGTCCGCCGAGGATTGCCACTGGTAGATAAAGTCGTTGGCATCGGCGGTCTGCGGCGCGTTAAGGCGCTCGTCCACCAGTTTGTCGGCCTGAGCCCGGGTCGGCGCTGCCGCCTGATAGGCCAAGGTCCCGCCGCTGGTGCCGACGCTGAACAGCGCATTGGCCAGGCGCAGGGACGGCGGCTGAGCCGTGTAGTTGCCGTTGTTGTAGGCCGGGTCCTGCTTGATCGACTCCACCAGCAAGCGCCGCATCATCCAGTTGCGCGACGACATCTCGGTGGGCTGGGACGCCATGGGCACCAGGGCGTCCATCATCTGCGGCCAGGTCTGGCCCCACATCCAGGTCTGCATACCGCCCATGGAATTGCCGATGATCAGGCGCAGGTGCTTGACCCCCAGCCCTTCAGTGACCAGCCGATACTGGGCCTGGACCATGTCCGTGTAGTTGTACGCCGGGAACCGGCTGCGCAAGCCATCGGACGGCTTGCTCGACTGGCCGACGCCAATGCCGTCGGTGGAAATGATGTAGTACTTGCTGGCATCCAGGGGCTGGCCTGGGCCAAACAACTCACCGCCGAAATCCTTGCTCAGCACATCGCTGCCTGGCCGATAGGTGCCGTGCAGGTAGAGGATGGCCGGGTTCTTCGGGTTGCCCAGGGTGACGTAGTGCAGTTTCAGGTTGGCGAGTTTTTCACCGTTGTGAAAGGTGAACTCGGGAGCGACCCAGTCGCCCTCGGTGGCGGCCGGCAGCGGTGCGGCGCTGACGGCCGAACCGGTAAAAAGCAGGGAGCACAGTAGCCCGATAGCGGGCCTGGAAGCGAAACGCTGCATGGGATGAGTCCTATTGTTGTTTTTATAAGAACCCCCCGCGCAGGCCTGCGCAGGGGGTATTGCGATCAACCTTGCCTGGATCAGCGGGTTTTCCAGTCCCGCAGCCATTGCAGGCCGGCCGAGGTGTTGCCCCGTGGCCGGTACTCACAGCCCACCCAACCGTCGTAACCCAGCTGGTCCATCAGTTCGAACAGGTAGGGGTAGTTGAGCTCCCCCAGGTCCGGTTCATGACGGTCCGGCACGCCGGCGATCTGGATATGGCCGATGCCGGCGAAATCACGACGCAGCTTGACCGCCAGGTCGCCTTCGACGATCTGGCAGTGGTAGCAGTCGAACTGCACCTTGAGGTTGCTGGCACCGACTTCCTGGCAGATGGCCTGGGCCTGGTCCTGACGATTGAGGAAGAAGCCCGGCATGTCGCGGGTGTTGATCGGCTCCAGCAACACGGTGATCCCCGACTTGGCCGCCTGGGCCGTGGCGTGGGCCAGGTTTTCCAGGTACACGGCGTGATGCCGGGCGCGGTCGTTTTCCGAGGGCAGCAAGCCGGCCATCACGTGGATCCGCGAGTTGCCCAATACGGCGGCGTACTCCAGGGCACGCTCGAAACCGGCGCGGAATTCAGCCTCACGCCCCGGCAAGCTGACAATGCCCCGCTCCCCTGCCGCCCAGTCACCCGGCGGCGCATTGAACAGGGCCTGTTGCAGGCCGTTGTCCGTCAGGCGCTGCTTGAGCTCCTGAGCGCTGTAGTCGTACGGAAACAGATACTCCACCGCTTCGAAGCCGTCTGCCGCAGCGGCGGCGAAACGCTCCAGAAACTCGTGTTCCGGGTAGAGCATGCTGAGGTTGGCAGCAAAACGAGGCATGTGAACTCCTGAGGCAAAGGGTCAGACAAAAGGCCAGATCAACAGGGTTATAAAGAAGCCCAAGGTACCGAGCAAGGTGGTGATCACGGTCCAGGTGCGCAGGCCGTCCGCCACGTTGAGCCCGGCCAGCTTGGTGAAGATCCAGTAGCCGGCGTCGTTGATGTGGGACATGGCCAACCCGCCACCGCCCATGGCCAGGCACAGCAGGGCCATGTGGTTGGGGGTCAGGTTCAGGGTGGCGATCAGCGGCGCGATGATGCCGGCGGTGGTTACCAGGGCCACGGTGGTGGAGCCTTGTACCGCACGCAGCAACATGGTCAGCAGGAAGCCCAGAGCCAGTACCGGCAAGCCTGTGGTGCGCAGCATGTCGGAGACCACGGCACCGATCCCGGTGTCGACCAGCACTTTGCCGAACACACCGCCGGCACCGGCGATCAGGATCACCATGCCACGCCCGGCAGGGCCGAACCGATCACATCGGAGACCTGGCTACGGCTCCAGCCACGGCGCGAACCCAGTAGCCAGGCGCAGAGCAAGGTGTCGATCAGCAACGCCACCAGGGGCGCGCCGAGCACGGTCATGACCCCACGCAGGGTGGACTCAGGCGGCAACAGCGACGTGGCCAGGGTGCCGAGCAGAATCAGGATGATCGGCAGCAGAATCAGGCTGACGATCAGGCCGAAACCCGGTGGTGGCGCCGGTGGCAGCTTGGACACGATGGCGCTGGTGGACTCTTCCAGACCCATGTGCGAAACCGCCGCGGTGGCCTGTACCGACGCCTGGGGAGAACCGTTGTTCCAGGCTTCCAGGTCCTGGTTGGTGACGTGCGGGCCATAGACTTCAGCGCGGATGTCGTCGGTCATTGGGTAGAAGCGACGGGTCATGCGCCCGGCCACACGGTAGCCGACATAGCACAGGAACGCGGTCAGCGGCAGGCCGAACATCAGCACCCGACCCAGGTCGGCGCCCAGTTGGCTGGCAGCGGCCACGGCACCCGGGTGCGGCGGCAGGAAGGCGTGCACGGTGAGCAGCGCAGCGCACATCGGCAAGGCGAACACCAGCAGCGGCTTGCGCGCACTGCGGGCCACGCCATAGGCCAACGGCATCAGGATGATCACACCCACTTCGAAGAACACCGGCACGCCGATGATGAAGCCGGCAATGGTCAGCGCCAGGGGCGTGCGCCGGTTGCCGAAGCGTTCGATCAGGGTCTTGGCCAGCGCCTCGGCGCCGCCGGACAGCTCGATGATTCGCCCGATCATCGCGCCCAGGGCAATGATGATCGCGATGTGGCCCAGGGTCTTGCCCATGCCGCCTTCAATGGTGGCCACCAGGTCGGCGGGTTTCACCCCGGCCACCAGCGCCACCACGATGCTGACCAGCATCAGCGCCACAAAGGGTTGGAATTTGTACTTGAGCACCAGGAACAGCAACAGGGCGATGCCTGCGCCGGCGGTGAGCATAAGCAGAAGTGGGCTCATTGCGTCAGCCCCCCACAACGGGTCGGTGAAGCCGTGTTGCCGGTGGATCCGAAACTACCGCAGTCGATGTCTTTCATGCTGGGATGTCCTGTTGTTATTGTTTTTTACGGGCAAGCCGGGCCCTGGGGAAACAGCCAAAACGCCGCCTCCCGGGCCAAGCCTGCGTAAACTTTTTTTACCAGTGGGCGCCGAAGGTTTCGCGCAACTCGTCCAGGGCCGCCTGGTCCAGGGGCGCCGGTTTGGGGTTGCTCATCAGCCACAGGCGCGCGGTTTCTTCCAACTCCTCCAGGGCGTAGCTGGCCTTGGATACCGAGCTTTCCCAGACCACCGGGCCCAGGCGTTCGAGCATCACGCCGCGCACGCTGTTGGCCAGGCGAGCGACCTGCTCGGCGACCTTGGGCGAACCCGGGCGCTGGTAGCCGATCAGCGGGATGTGCCCGACCTTCATCACCTGGTACGGGGTCAGCGGCGGCAGGATGTCATCGGCTTGCCACACGCCGGCCAGGGTCAGCGCCACCAGGTGGGTGGAGTGGGTGTGCACCACGCCGCCGACACCCGGGTTGCGGTCGTAGACCTGGCGATGCAGGGCCAGGGTCTTGGACGGCTTGTCCCCGGACACCCACTCCCCCGCCAGGTTGACCTTGGCGATGGCCGCCGGGTCGAGACGACCGAGGCAGACATCGGTGGGGGTGATCAGCCAGCCATCGTCGAGGCGCGCGCTGATGTTGCCGGCGCTGCCCACGGTGTAGCCACGCTGGTAGAGGCTGCGACCGACGTCGCAGATCTCTTCGCGCAGTTCGCTTTCGCGGCTCATTGAGCGCCTCCGGCCAGTTGCTTGAGGGCTTTGTCGAAGAAGTCGCGGCCACCGAAGTTGCCGGACTTCAGGGCCAGGGCCAGGGGTTCGTCGCTGTTGCTGACGGTGGCCGGCACGCCCGGGTCGATCTGTGCGCCGATCTGCAGCAGATTGACGCCCAGGGCCTTGACCACGGCGCCGGAGGTTTCGCCACCGGCAATCACAAAGCGCCGCACGCCGCTCTGGCGCAGGCCCTGGGCAATCTCGCCCAAGGCGTTTTCCACCAGGGCCCCGGCGCGTTCGACGCCCAGTTGCTGTTGCACGGCCTTGACTTCATCCGGCGTGCTGGTGGCGTAGATCAAGACGGTTTCCGCATGGTCCCGGGCAAAGGCCAGGGCCTGTTGCACCACCGGCTCACCGGCGGCCAGGGCCAGCGGGTTAATGCGCAAGGCCGGGCGATCGGCTTCCAGCCAGGCCGCGACCTGGCCAATGGTGGCCACCGAGGCGCTGCCCGCCAATACCACTTCACCGCCGAACACCGCCGGCAGGGTCGAGGCATCGAAGTCGCGCAGTTTGCCGGCGCGCCGGAAGTTCTCCGGCAGGCCCAGGGCCAGGCCGGAACCGCCCGTCAGCAGCGGCAAGCCGGCGCAGGCGGCGCCCAGGGTATAGAGGTCGGCGTCGGACAAGGCGTCGGCAACCGCCATGCCAATGCCCTGGCCGCGCAGTTCGGCGATCTTCGCCTGCACCGCTTCGGCACCTTGGGCAATGCTGTCGTAGCGCAGCAGGCCGACTTTCAGCTGGGTCTGGGCTTGCAGCACCCGCACCAGATTGGCGTCGGTCATCGGCGTCAGCGGGTGATGCTGCATGCCGGATTCGCTGAGCAACTGGTCCTGGACGAACAGGTGGCCGCGGAAAATGGTCCGGCCGTTTTCCGGGAAGGCCGGGCACGCCAGGGTGAAGTCGCTGCCCAGGGCCTTGAGCAAGGCCTCGCTGACCTGGCCGATGTTGCCGGCGGCGGTGGAGTCGAAGGTCGAGCAGTACTTGAAGAAGATCTGCTCGCAGCCTTGTTCACGCAGCCACGCCAGGGCCGCGAGGGATTCCGCCACCGCGTCCTGGACCGGCGTGGTGCGGGATTTCAGGGCGATGACAATGGCGTCGGCATCAAGCCCGGCAGCGGTTTCGCGGCTCGGAATACCGATGCTTTGCACCGTGCGCATGCCGCCGCGCACCAGCATGTTGGCCAGGTCGGTGGCACCGGTGAAGTCGTCGGCGATGCAGCCCAGCAACGGGCGTGCGGTGGATGTGCTCATGGGGCGTTCCTCAAACAGACTCAGGCTTGGCGGTCGGCAATTCGATGCCCGGGAAAATCTTGATCACTGCCGAGTCGTCCTCGCGGCCAAAACCGGCGCTGGAGGCCTGCATGAACATCTGGTGGGCGGTGGCCGACAGCGGCAACGGGAATTTGCTGGCGCGGGCGGTATCGAGCACCAGGCCCAGGTCCTTGACGAAAATGTCCACGGCGGACAGCGGCGTGTAATCGGCCTTGAGGATGTGCGGAACGCGGTTTTCGAACATCCAGGAATTGCCAGCGCTGTGGGTGATGACTTCATACAGCGCATCGGCATCCACGCCTTCACGCAGGCCCAGGGCCATGGCTTCGGCGGACGCGGCGATGTGCACCCCGGCCAGCAATTGGTTGATGATTTTCACCTTGGAGCCCAGGCCATGGGCGTCGCCCAGGCGATACACCTTGCCCGCCATGCCGCCGAGGATCGCCTCGGCCTTGGCGTAAGCGTCGGCCGGGCCGGAGGTCATCATGGTCATCTCGCCGGCGGCGGCCTTGGCGGCGCCACCGGAGATCGGCGCGTCGAGGTACAGCAGGCCCAGATCGCTCAGGCGCTGGCCCAGTTCGACGGCGTAGGTCGGGGCCACGGTGGCGCAACCGATCAGCAGGCTGCCGGGACGCAGGGCGGCGACCGCACCGTTATCACCGAACAACACGCTTTCAGTCTGATCGGCGTTGACCACCACGGTGATGATCACATCGCATTCAGCGGCCATGGCGGCCGGCGAAGCGCAGGCCACGCCACCTTCAGCGGCGAACTGCTCGGTGACCGCAGCGCGGACGTCACAGGCATGCACATTGAAGCCACTGCGCAACAGCGAGCGGGCAATGCCCAGGCCCATCGCGCCCAGACCGACAACACCGACATTCTTGTTATTCATGGGGGACTCCAGTGGAAAGCTGCGACCGGTTCTGCCCAGCCAGGCGCAGGCGGCGGGCCGCATTGAGGGAATAGACGTTGTTCGGCGCCGAGACGCTGGCCGGCACAGGGCTCGCGGCAGCATTCAAGGCGGAAGATTCGAGGTGCAGCAGGGCTTGATCGAGGACTGCCAGGGGCACGCCGAAGGCGGCGGCCAGCAGGCATTCAGCGTAGCCGGCAGGCAGGGATGCACCGCAAACAGCAGCCGGCGCAGGCGGAGTAACGGGGTCACTCGGCAGAGGTAAAAGGGCCTTGTCGAACATGGTAGCCATCCTGTTTATGTTGTTATCAGGGTGCTTTACAGGTTGTGGCAGATCATCCACCAATGAGCGGATTATGTGAAGTTATTTTTCAATCTAACATTTTTTAACATTGCCCCGTGATCCGTCACACCCGGCACCCGCCCCTTTCAATAGCCAAAACAGCAAGTAATGGCGGTTTGATATTGCCAACCGATTTAACCCGCCCCTTGAATCCTCCCCAACCTCGGCTAGCGTTCAGCACTCCCGCTTTCCATACCGTGGGAGGCGATCGACACAAGACAAACAAGGAGTGTTTGCACCATGGCCAAACTCACGCAATTTTCCACCCCCGCCGACATCCAGGACTTCAGTGACAGCCCCGCCCAGCAAGAGCGGATGAACGCCGCCTGGAGCGGCAACATCAATCGCTGGGTCAACGCGGCACTGGTGGGCGACGTCTGGGACTTGATCAACTACGGCCCGCGCCCGGCCTTCTACAACCCTCTGGACACCGACACCCCGAGCACTTCGGTGAATGCCCCCATCACCTGGAACGCCTTCCCCGGGCGCATCCCCGCGCTGTTCCCCAACCAGTCGGCGAACTGGCTGCAATGGGCCGACCAGGGCGTGCCGGCCAACGTCACCACCAACCTCTGCACCCAGCAGAGCATCCCCGCGGCGCCCTACTCGCCCACCGGCCCCCGGGGCTGGCAGGACGAATACTGTGAATGGAGCGTGACCCGCAACGCCGCCGGGCAGATCACCAGCGTGATGTTCACCTGTGAGAACCCGGAATACTGGATGACCCTGTGGCAAGTGGACCCGGGCAAAGTGCTGCAGCGCTACCAGCAGTTGATCAACCCGGCGGTGCAGTTGGCCGACCTGAGCCTCAAGGATGCCCAGGGCCAAACGGTGATCGACCCGGTGACCGGAGCGCCGTGCTACAACCCGCTGAACAAGTGGAACAGCGGCACCCAGACCCTGCCCGGCAGCGGCGGCGCCATGCACCTGACCAGCTCGCCCAACACCCTGGGCGCCGAGTACGACCTGGCAGCGGCCGCGACCATGCCCCGGGAGCTGAACAACGAACCGGTGACCTCGGCCTCGCAACTGGTGTGCTACGCCCGTTACGGGCGCATCGGCCGCCACAGCGACCCGACCATCGGCCAGAACGTCAACCAGTACGTCAACTACACCTCTGGGCTGACCGAGGTCCGGGCGACCCTGACCAACCCGCCGGGTCTGTACATCCAGACCCCGGACTTCAGCGGCTACACCACCCCCGACGGCAGCCCGGCGGCGGCCTGCTGGACCATCAACCGAGGCCACCTGGCGCAGACCTCGGACGACATCGACCGCATCCTCCACGCGACCTTCAGTGTGCCTGCGGGCAAAAACTTTACCGTCAGCGACATCAGCATCAACGGTGCAAAAATCCAGTACGCCTCGCAGATCGCCGGCACCATCACCATGGGCTTGATGGCCACGGTGTTTGGCAACAGCGGCGTGACCCAGCAACCGGTGGCCGGCACCCTGGACAGCGACAACCCCAGCCCGTCGGTATCGGCACTGCAACCGCTGTCGGTGTTCAACGCCTACCGGGCCCAGGAACTAGCCAGCAACGAGCAGGCGCTGTCGATTCCGATCCTGGCCCTGGCCATCCGCCCCGGGCAGCAAGTGGACAACATTGCCTTGCTGCTCAACACCAGCCAGACCCCGAACGGCGCCAGCTTCAGCGTGGTCGAAGGCGGCGTCAGCATCAGCATCACCGGCACCCAGGACCTGCCGGGGCTGGACATGAGCCTGTATCTGGTGAGCATCAGCGCCGACGCCAACGCCGCCCCGGGGGATCGCACGGTTCTCGCCAGCGTGCCTGGCATGGCCAGCACCCAACAGGCGGCGATCGGCCTGCTGACCGTCGGCGGCCCGACCCTGGTCACCTCACAGACCGGCCCGAGCAAGCCGAACTTCCGTCGCGGTCGCGGCTGAGCCCTGCCCACCTGTAATGCCCGCCTCATCGACCGTGGCGGGCAGCCTGGGGCTGCCCGCCACGGCCTGTTCCAGGCGTCCGCTGATCCATGTATTCAAGGAGGAATCATCATGCGCCGTCGTCCTACGGTGTTACTCGGCCTGGCCCTGCTACTCGGCTTACCGGCCACCCAGGCCATGGGCGCGCCGCTATGCGGCAGCCCGTTCGTCCCCTCGCCAACCCTGCAACCGACACTCGCCAACCCCAATTTCAGCGCCAGCGACAGCGCGGTGGACTGCTTCATGTGGCAAACCATGGTCTACCTCAACTGGCCGGCCACCCCAGGCCAACGGGGCGTACCGAATGCCGCCGCCAGCCTGGGCAGCCCGGGCCCCAGCGTCTGGCAGACCTACAAGGATTACAACGAGCTGTACCTGCCCAATGGCCAGCAACCGCCAGCCTGGAACGACAACTTCCTGTCGGTGCAGCGCTTGCAGACCCGAGGCGTGGCACGGGCGTTGCCGTCGATCCGCCTGCTTAACAGCACCAGCAAGGTCTTTCGCGCCGCCAATGCCAACGAATCCCCGGCGCTACGGGAAATCGAGCAGGTCGGCGGCGGCGTGCTCTACGACCAGGCCGGCAGCCCGGTGTACTACGAAATGCTGGTGAATGAGGTCAACTTCGACTTCATCTACAACAACCAGCTGTACAACCCCGCCCAGCAGAACCTCTATGCCAAGCAAAAAGGCATCGTGCTGCCGAACAACTCCATCGAGATCAAGGCCGCCTGGAAGGTGCTGAGCGCCCCGGATAACCCCCAGCGCTTTCTCACCGCCCAAGCGTTGCTGCCCGGCAGCAGCACGCCGGTGACCGTGGGCCTGGTCGGGCTGCATGTGTTCCAGATGCCTTCCAGCGCCTTCAACCAGGGGTTCTGGGCGACCTTCCAGCAGCTCGACAACGCCCCCACGGTGGCCGGCGCCACCCCAGGGGCGCACTACTCGTTCAACAACCCGCAGTGCGCGCCGGCCCAGTGCCAGCCCAATGACAAAACCAGCAATCCGACCCAGGTGGTGCAGAACTTCCCGCCGACGCCAGAGGCGCAGAACATCAACCAATACATGCAGAACCTGATCGCCCAACAGGCCCCGGGCTCCGCCTTGCAGTACTACCAGTTGGTGGACGTGCAATGGCCGACTTCGCCACAAGCCATCGGTCAGCCCGGGGCCACGGCACCGGCGCCCAGTGGCACGCCGAACCACGACACCCTGATCAACCCGGTGCTGGAAACCTTCCTCCAGACCAATCACACGAGCTGCCTGGGTTGCCATGTGTACGCCAGCGTGGCGGCGGACGGCAGCAAGCCGGCCACCGACTACCAGGCCAGCTTCAGCTTCCTGCTGGGCCACGCCAAAAGCCCGGCCCTGGGCAGCAACCTGAAAAGCCTGGCGCAACAGATCGAGGACGCGTCCCTGAGCCTGCAACACTGACCGGCCACTGACGTGGATCAGTGCGCGGCCGCGGGCAGGCGCAGAAGCTCGGGGCTGCGGCGCCATCCGACTGAGGGTAGCGCCCTTCATCGCGACGCCATTGACGCTCCCCCCCAGGCAGAGCCCAATGGCCGGTCTGGCAATGCTTGGACAAGGATGATTCAACATGGCAACGATCAAGGTTCTATCCGGTGATTTTCTTCAGGGTGACGGCGAATACCGCCGAGGCACCTTCAAGTTGAAAACCGCCTTCAACGCCTCGCCCGGGGTGGAGATCAAGGCCTCGGCCTTCAAAACCCTGGAAATCGCCACCGAGGATTCCGTCACCAGCAACGACGCCCTCAGCTTCGGCATCGCCGGGGCCATGCTCCTGGGGCCGGTGGGGGCCCTGGCCGGCTACCTGATAGCCGGCACCGAGACCGAGGTGACCTTTATCGGCACCTTCAAGGATGGCCGGCAATTGCTGGCGGCCACGGACAAACGCACCTATCGGGACATTTCCCGGCACGTCGGCGGCTGAACCCGGCCCGACGCAACAGCGCCCCATAACACGGCCTGTGTCATGGGGCGCTTTTTTGAGCCTGGGTTTTGTTAACGGGACCGACGCGGCCTCAGTAACCCGAACCCGACGCCTGGGCGCCGCTGATGATGGCGATGCCCGAGCTGGAGCCAAGGCGCGTGGCCCCGGCTTCGATCATGGCGATGGCCGTGGGGTAGTCCCGCACACCGCCGGAGGCCTTGACCCCGACCCCGGTGCCCACGGTGCGACGCATCAGGGCCACGTCTTCCAGGGTCGCGCCACCCTGGCTGAAACCGGTGGAGGTCTTGACGAAGGCCACCCCCAATTCACGGCAGATTTCGCAGGCGCTGACCTTGTCAGCGTCGCTCAGCAGGCAGTTTTCCAGGATCACCTTCAACGGCACCGCACCGCAGGCGCGCTGGACCTGGGCGATGTCGTCGCTGACCTCGGCCAGCAAACCTTCCTTGAGCCAGCCGATGTTCAACACCATGTCGATTTCCCGGGCGCCGGCGGCAATCGCCTGCTCGGCCTCGAACGCCTTGGCCGCGCTCAACCCGGCCCCCAGGGGGAAGCCCACCACCGCGCACACCACCACGTCTTGCCCTTGCAGGCACTGGGCGGCCAGGGGCACCTGGGCCGAGTTCACGCACACCGAGTAAAAACCATGCTCGCGGGCTTCGTCGCACAGGGTCGTAATCTGCGCCCGCGAAGCCTGGGGGGCCAACAGGGTATGATCGATGTATTTGGCCAAGGCGGCGGGTTCAAGACGCGTCTTAAGGTCGGTCATCAGGTCAGCTCCAGCTTGTCTATGGGGATGCGCCTGCGCCAACATTCACTGGTCACCTGCACAAATACGTTACAATAATAACAAATAATGTTACTTAAATAACACCAACATTCAACCCCCGGAATGCCTGTGGACAGTAAAAAAGCCGAACGTCTCAAGCTCATCCTCCAAGCCCTGCAGGACCAGAACGCCATTCACCTGCGGGAAATGGCCGCCCTGCTGGACGTCTCCGAAATGACCCTGCGTCGCGACCTGAGCATCTACAGCGATCAGCTGCGGCTGCTGGGCGGCTACATCACCCGGGCCTTCGACGGCAACGACGGCAGCGACTACCGGGTGGCCGAACAGGACACCCGCCACGTCGAGGAAAAACGCCGCATCGGCAAACTCGCCGCGCGCTTTATCCAGCCCGGCGACACGGTGTTTTTCGACTGTGGCACCACCACCCCGTTCGTCGTCGACTTCATCCCGGACGAACTGGAGTTCACCGCCGTGTGCAACTCCCTCAACGTGCTGCTCAAGCTGCAACAAAAGCCCAACTGCTCCATCGTCCTCTGCGGCGGCACCTTCCACCGCAAAAACCAGGTGTTCGAGAACAGCGCCGAAACCGGCATCCTCGATGGCGTGCGCCTGACCTGGGCCCTGGTCTCGGCGGCCGGGGTCAGCCAGGAATTCGGCGTCACCTGCTTCAACTTCCATGAAGTGGAGGTCAAGCAGAAGGTCCTGCGCCAGGCCCAGCACCGCATGCTGCTGGCTGACCACAGCAAGTTCGACAGCGTGCGCACCGCCCACTTCGGCCGCCTGGAAGACTTCCAGTACGTGGTCAGCGACAAGAAAATCCCCAAGGCCTACCGCGACGCCATTGCCGCCCAGGGCGCCGAACTGGTGCTCTGAGCGGCCCCGGCCTCAACGCACCAGGGTTTGTTCCAACGCCTGGCGCTCGGCCGGGCTCAGATAGCCGGTGGTCACGCTGAAGTCTGCCGTGGCCCCGGCCACCAGTGAGCGCACATGGCCCTTGGCGGACTCCGCCAGGTAGCCCTCAGGCTCGCAGGTGGCGGGCAAGACAAAGGCCGCCACCTGCTGGTCGGGGTTGTGCAGGATCCAGCGCGCCGCGTGGTCGAACTGATCGGGCCGGTAGCCGGTGTAAAACCCCGCGCCATCGGGATGGTTGAGCAGAAAATGCGCCCGCCCGCCGGCATCGGCCTGCACCCCGTCGAAGAAGCAGACGATTTCCGGGTCGTACAGCTGCGGCTGGTCCAAGCACTGTAACTGCGCCGGGTCCTGGCTCAACTGCTCCATGTAGGCACTCCAGGCCGGGGTCGGCTTGACGTGGGCCGGCACGCTGCTGCGCAGGCGAATCCGCTCGGCCCCCAGGGGCTCCACCAGCCGCGCGCCTTCCACATAGGCGTAGTTCATATGGGCCATGTACATCAGGTCCATGGGCTTGCTCGCCAGGTTGCGCACCTGCAGGGCGATCTCGAACAGGGCCGAGGCGTCGCGCAGGGTCACGCTGGGGCTGGCCAGGTAGCGGTCGCCAAAACCCTGGGCGTATTCATAGCTGCCGCCCAGGCGCAGGTAGGCCCCCGAGGCGTCTTCGCCAATCTCCAGCCAGGCGCTGTCCATGGGCGCACACGGCAGTTCGCCGTGCAGCGCATGGTCGTCCGCCGGGCTCGGGCAGCCGTTGCGCAACAGGCCGCTGTGGAACATGAAGCAACCGTAGGTGCCGATCACCGTCGGGCTGGGCCGGGGCTGGTTGAACAGGTGGCTCATGGTCAGGTCGCAACCGTCGAACACCGCCGACCAGATCATCTGCCCCTGATACGGCAGGACCACCAGCCGGCCCCGGCTGTTTTCCAGGCTCAGGGCGCGGACGCCGGACGGGTATGTCCAGGCCCGCACGGTGAACGCAGCGGACTCCAGGAGCAACTTTTCCTGCTCGCCAAACAGCGCGCCATACAAAGGGATACGGGTACTCATGAGGCCACCGCCGCGCCGGCCGGTGCCGGTTCGACCCGAGCCTGGCGCAGGCAGCGCAAGGCGTAGGCGACGATCACGATAAAGCACAGCAGCGGCACGCTGTAGGCCAGTTGCATGTTGCCGCCGGTGGCGTCGGAGAGCAGGCCCTGGAAGATCGGAATCACCCCGCCCCCCACGATGCTCATCACCAGCAGCGAACCGCCGACGCCGGTGTCTTCACCCAGGCCGTCGATGGTCAGGCCGTAAATGGTCGGCCAGCACGGGCCGAGGAAAATACTCACTCCCACCGCCGCGTACACCGCACTGATGTTCGGCACCAGAATGGTGTAAGCCAGCAACACGATGCACAGCACGCCGTAGATGGCCAAGACCTTGGCCGGGTGCAGCTTGCGCATCAGCAGGTTGGCAATCAGCTTGCCGACGAAATAGGCGGCGAAGGTGGTCAGCAAGAACCACGAGGCGCTGCGCTCGTTCATCCCGCCCATCTGCATGGCCAGGCGAATGGTGAAGCTCCACACCCCAACCTGGGCGCCGACATAGAGAAACTGCGCCAACACGCCAAAGGTGAAGCGCGGGTTGCGCCACAGGCGACCCAAGCTCTGGCCGAGACTGGCGGTCTTCTGGCTGCGCGGGGCATTGCCCTTGCACGCCGGGAAGCGGGTGATGGCGATGAGGATAAACATCAGCACCAGCACCGCGATCATCCACTTATAGGGCAGCAAGGTGGACTGGATCATCTGCAACTGGGCGATGGCCGCGTCCGAGGCGCTCATTTGCGTGAGCTGCTCGTGGGTGGCGTCGGTTTCCTTGAACATCACAAAGCTGCCCACGTACACCCCGGCCATGGCGCCGAACGGGTGGAAGGTCTGGGAGATGTTCAGGCGCCGGGTCCCGGTTTCCCGCGGGCCCATCAGGGTCGAATAGGTGTTGCAGGCGGTCTCCAGGAACGACAGGCCCGCGGCAATCACGAACAGCGCCAGGAGGAACATGCCGTACTTGGCGCTGGACGCCGCCGGGAAGAACAGCAGGCAACCGAACATGTACAGCAACAGGCCGATCAGGATCGTGCTCTTGTAGCTGAAGCGGCGCACCACCAACGCGGCGGGAATGGCCACGAAGAAGTACCCCAGGTAGAACGCCGACTGCACAAAGGCCGTCTGGAAATCGCTGAGCAGGAAGGCCTTCTTGAAGTGGGCGATCAGCACATCATTCATGCTCGCCGCTGCCGCCCACAGGGCGAAAATGCTGCACAGCAAAATAAACGCGAACCAGGGGGTGCGGTTGAGGTAGAAGCCGTCAGGCGTCTGTTGCAGCGGAGGCTTAGTCATTATTGTTCTCCGTGAATAGGTACTTTTTTTGGGGATATCGCTTTTATCGTGTCGCTTGCAGCGTGCAGCCAGTGCCCTATCAAGCCCCTTGCTGCCGCTGAAATTCTGCAAACTCCTGCACATCCGCATACGAACTCTGGGTTCCCAGCCCCGTCACCGAGCAGGCTGAATAGGCCACGGCCCGGGTCATGGCGGCGCGGATGTCGCGGTCGCGGCTCCAGTCGTTGATAAAGCAACCGATAAACGCGTCGCCGGCGCCGGTGGTGTCCCGCGCGTCGACCCGCAGGCCGGGCACCTGGAACTCGCCCTCCTCACCCACGTACAGCGCGCCTTGCTGGCCCAGGGTGACGATCACGTGGCGCAAGCCCCGGGCCACCAGGGAGCGCGCCGCCAGCAGTGCCGACTCAGGCCCGTCCACGGCCTGGCCGCTGATCAGTGCCAGTTCGGATTCGTTAGGGATCAGGAAGTCCAGTTGCGCCAGGTGAGTCGGGCTCAGGTCAGGCACCGCTGGCGCCGGGTTGAGCAGCACCGGAATACCGTGGCGACGGCCGAACTCGATGGCGTAATAGACCGTCTCCAGGTTGATTTCCAACTGCAGGACAATCAGCCCGCACTGGCGCAGGTCGGCCTCGGCGGCATCAATGTCCGCCGGCAGCAGGTGGGCGTTGGCGCCCTTGACGATGAGGATGCTGTTGTGGGAATCGCGCTTGACGAAGATCGGCGCCACGCCGCTGGACACCCCAGGCACCTTCTGCACATAACGGGTGTCGATGCCAAAGCGCTGGAAGTTGGCCAGGGTGGTGTCGGCAAAGGCGTCGTCGCCCACCTTGCTCAGCATCAGCACCTGGCCACCGAGCTTGGCGGCCGCCACGGCCTGGTTGGCGCCCTTGCCGCCACAGCCCATGGCGAAACTCGGGGCTTCCAGAGTTTCGCCCTGGGCGGGCATGCGTTCGATGTAGGTGATCAGGTCCACCATGTTGCTGCCGATGACTGCGATCCTGCCCATTTCTTTCCACCTTGTACGGCTTGGCCGGGCGGCTGCCGGCGTTGTTGTTTTGTTATTTAAATAACATTTCATGTGAACATTCAATCTTTTTTATTCAGCGCCGTGAGGCCGCAAGACCGACGGTTGATGGGCCTTGCCTGCCTCCCCGTCGCTGCGGCCCAACAGCCAAGGAACGCCGACGCGGGCCCAGGGTCCTTTAATTCATGGGCTCGGCGTTGCACCGCCCTGCCCCCGGACAGCCGCCAGGCGCTCCGCCTTTTTCCCTGCGCCGCACATTGCACTGGAGTTCCCATGAAAATTCTGATGGTCCTGACGTCCCACGATGAGCTGGGCAACACCGGGCAAAAGACCGGTTTCTGGCTGGAAGAGTTCGCCGCGCCTTATTACGTGTTCAAGGACGCCGGCGCGCAAATCACCCTGGCCTCGCCCAAGGGCGGCCAACCGCCGATCGACCCGAAAAGCAGCGCCGCAGACGCCCAGGCCGCGGCCACCGACCGCTTCTACAAAGACTCGGCGGCGCAGCAGGCCCTGGCGGCCACCCTGCCCCTGAGCACGCTCAAGGCCGACGATTTCGATGGGCTGTTCTACCCAGGAGGCCATGGCCCGCTGTGGGACCTGGCCGAAGACGCCCACTCCATCGCCCTGATCGAGCGCTTCAGTGCCTTGAACAAACCCGTGGGCGCGGTGTGCCACGCCCCGGGCGTGCTGCGCCACACCCTAGGGCCGGACGGCAAACCGCTGGTCAACGGCAAGGCCGTGACGGGTTTCAGCAACAGTGAGGAAGCGGCGGTGCAACTCACCGACGTGGTGCCGTTCCTGGTGGAGGACATGCTCAAGGCCCACGGCGGCCGTTACTCCAGCGGCGAAGACTGGGCCAGCCATGTCGAAGTGGACGGGTTGTTGGCCACCGGCCAGAACCCCGGCTCGTCGGAGGCCACTGCCGAGGCGTTGCTCAAACTGCTATAGACACACAAACGCCGCCGACCGGTGCTGACCGATCGGCGGCGTTTCTTGGTACGTGTGGCGAGCCCCGAGATCCAGGGGCTGACGTCACATCGGGCTACTGCGTGGCCCAGGCGTTGAAGCGTTCTTCCAGTTCCTCGCCGTGGTCCACCCAGAACTCGACGTCCATGGCCAGGGCGCCCTTGAGGTTCTGCGGGGCAGTGGGCACCCATTGGGCCAGCATGGGGTCCAGCTGGGCGGCAGCCAGGGTGTTGGTGGGGCCATAGGGAATTTGCTGCACGTAGCGGACTTGGTTCTCGGGCTGGTTGGTGAAGCTGATCAGGCGCTTGGCCTGGTCCACGTGCTTGGAGCCCTTGATGATCGCCCAGTAATCCATGCCGTACAGGCTGCCGGGCCAGACCACCGCCAGGGGCGCGCCCGCCTGGGCGGCTGCGGCAATGCGCCCGCTGTAGGTGGAGGTCATCACCACATCCCCCGCACTCAACCACTGCGCCGGCTGCGCACCGGCCTCCCACCACTGAACGTAAGGCTTGAGGGCCGTGAGCTTGGCAAAGGCTCGGTCCACCCCCGCAGGCGTGGCCAGCACTCGGTAAACGTCTTCGGGCTTGACCCCGTCCGCCAACAGGGCGAACTCCAGGTTGTACACCGCACGCTTGCGCAGGCCGCGCTTGCCGGGAATTTTGCCGACGTCCCAGAAGTCCGCCCAGGAGGTGGGGGCCTGGGCCAGCTTGTTGCGGTCGTAGGCAATCGCCACGCTCCACACCAGGGCCGCCGAACCGCACTCCTGGGCGGCATCGGCAATCAGTTGCTCGGCATGGCCCAGGGCCTTCCAGTCCAGGCGCTCGTACATGCCGCTTTCACAGCCGCGCGCCAGGTCCGGGCCTTCGATCTGCACCAGGTCCCAATCGACGTTGCCGGTGTCCACCATGACTTTGATCCGCGCCATCTCGCCGTTGTATTCGCTCTGGATCAGTTGGCTGCCGTCGGCCTGGCTGAAGGGCCGGAAGAACGCCACGTCCTGGGCTTTCTGCCCGGCGCCGCCGTAACCCACCACCACCATGTCCGGTGCCGCCCAGGCATTGCCCAGGGCCATGGCCAGGCCCAGTGCCAGGGGATAGACCGCGTGCTTGCAGGAAATCGCTTTCATCTGTGGTTCCTCGTAGCGGTGCCACGACGCCCAGGCGTGCGCAGCCCTTTTTTATTGTTTTGAGGTTCGCCCCGGGAGCGGGCGCAGATCGAAACTACTGCAAGAGCCAGTAAAAAAACAAGTTGATTTTTTACTACAGGTAAATTTTCATAGCCTCATAATAACAACGCCGAAGCGTCGCCCCGTCGTCGTCGGCCCGCCTGGAGTCACCGCAATGACCAGCGCCTTTCCCCACCTGTTCGAACCCTTGCAGATCCGTGGCAAACGCCTGAAGAACCGCATCATGTCCAGCGGCCACGACACCTCGATGCCCACCGACAACCTGGTCAACGAACAACTGATCGCCTACCACCGCGCCCGGGCCAAAGGCGGCGTCGGCCTGATCGTGCTGCAAGTGGCCGGGGTCCACGACAGTGCGCGCTACACCAGCCACGTGCTGATGGCCACCGACGACCGCTGCATCGAGGGCTATCGGCAACTGGCCGAGGCCTGCCATGCCGAGGGCACGGTGGTGCTGTCGCAGATTTTCCACCCCGGGCGGGAAATCATGGAGTCCGCCGACGGCCTGCTGGCGGTGGCCTACGCCCCTTCGGCAGTGCCCAATGAACGCTTCCGGGTCATGCCCCGGGCCCTGGATCAGGAGATGATCGACGAAATCATCCAAGGCTACGCCGACGCCGCCCGGCGCCTGCATCAGGCCGGCCTGGACGGCGTGGAACTGGTGGCCAGCCACGGCTACCTGCCGGCGCAATTCATCAACCCCCGGGTCAACCGCCGCACCGACGGCTACAACGGCGAACTGCAACAGCGCCTGCGCTTTATCCGGGAAATCCTCGACGCCATGCGCGCCAGCACCGATGCCGAGTTCATCATCGGCCTGCGCATCAGCGCCGATGAACGCGACCCCGAAGGCCTCACCGAAGACGAATCCCTGGCCGCCGTGCAACTGCTGCAAGGGCAACTGGACTACGTGCACATCGTCGCCGGCACCTCCGCCTCCCTCGGCGGCGCCGTGCACATCGTCCCACCCATGGCGGTGGAAGCGGCTTATCTGGCCCGGGAAGCCGGCACCTTCAAGGCCGGGCTGTCGATCCCGCTGTTCGTCACCGGGCGCATCAACCAGCCCCAGGAAGCCGAAGCCATCATCGCCAAGGGCCAGGCCGACGTCTGTGGCATGACCCGCGCGCTGATCTGCGACCCCGAGATGCCCAACAAGAGCGATAGCGGCCACGCCGAAGACGTGCGCGCCTGCATCGCCTGCAACCAGGCGTGCATCGGCCACTTCCACAAGGGCCTGCCGATCTCCTGCATCCAGCACCCGGAAACCGGCCGCGAACTGATCTACGGCCAGCTCAAGGTCAGCGCCCAACGCAAACGCATCCTCGTCGTGGGCGGCGGCCCGGCCGGCATGAAAGCCGCCGCCGTCGCCGCACAACGGGGCCACCAGGTCACCCTGTACGAAGCCACCTCCCAACTCGGCGGCCAAGTGCTGCTGGCCCAACTGCTGCCACGGCGCAGCGAGTTCGGCGGCGCCAGCACCAACCTGCAACGGGAAATGCAACTGGCCGGCGTCGAGGTGGTGCGCAACACCCGAGTCGACCGCGCCCTGGTCGAGCGCGAACAACCGGACCTGGTGATCATCGCCACCGGCGCCCAACCCTACTGGCCGAACTTCGAACGCGGCGGCGAACTGCAAGTGGTGGACGCCTGGCAAGTACTGCGCGATGAAGTGCAACTGGGCCGCAGCGTGGTGGTGGTCGACTGGCGCTGCGACTGGATCGGCCCCGGCATCGCCGAACGCCTGGTCCGTGCTGGGCACCAGGTGCAACTGGCGGTCAACGGCACCCACTGCGGCGAAAGCCTGCCGCTCTACGTGCGCGACCAACTGGCCGGCGAACTGCACAAACTGGCGGTCCCGATCATTCCCTACGCCCGCCTCTACGGCTGCGACGACAGCACCGTCTACCTGCAACACACCGCCAGCGGCGAACCCATGCTGCTGGAAAACGTCGACAGCCTGGTGCTGTGCCAAGGCCACCAATCCGTGGACGACCTCGGCCACCAACTCAAAGGCCTGGTGCCCTTCCAGCGCATCGGCGACTGCCTGGCACCGCGCACCGTGGAAGAAGCCATCCACGAAGGCTTGAAAGTCGCCTGGGCGCTTTGAGGCTGCTTTATACTCCAGGGCTTTTGCAGGACGGGCGTCCGAACAGGCTGTGTGAAAACGTCACGAGTGAAGGCAAGACAAGGCAAAAACAGGCGAGGAAGCGGAGTTTACTGGCTGTAAATGAGCATTCCGAGCCTGTTTTTAACGCAGTATTGCCAAACGCAGTAGTTTTCACACAGCCTGCGGATGCGCCCGCTTTCCAGGTCCGGAGCCCGCCATGAACCCCAGCAGCAAGACGCCGCCCGCGAGCCGCCCTCCCGCAGCGGAGCCCGGCACCGACAACCAGGCCCCTGGCGGCCCACAGTTTCTTGGCACCCGCATCCGTGGCCTGCGCAAACGCCGCGGCCTGACCCTGAGCGAACTGGCGCAACAGAGCGAACTCACCGCCGGCTACATCAGCCAACTGGAACGCAACCTCGCCTACCCCTCCATCCCCGCCCTGTTCAACATCGCCCGCAGCCTGGGCGTGACCATCCAATGGTTCTTCGCCAGCGAAACCCAGACCGCACCCGAAGACCAAGGCTATGTGGTACGCAAAAAACAGCGGCTGCAGGTGAATTATGAGAACGGGATTATCGATCAACTGCTGACCCCGCAACCGACCCGGCAGCTGGAGTTTTTGCACTCACGCTTTCCGCCGGGGACCTACAGCAAGGAGAGTTACAGCCATGAGGGGGAAGAAGCCGGGTATGTGCTGTCGGGGAGCTTTGAGCTGTGGGTGGGGGAACGGTATTTCCAGCTGAGTGAGGGGGATAGCTACAGCTTTTCCAGCCAGGAACCGCATAAGTATGGGAACCCTGGGGAGGAGGATGCGGTGGTGTTGTGGGGAGGGGTTAACCGAACGCCTGCCATCAGACTGATTCTGTTGAAAAAGTAGGTTCAGCGGCAGCCAGCCAGTCAGGTGTACCTGCTGTCGAAGTAGCTGCAAGCCACTTCAAGTTGTCTTTCGGTGTTTCGCTGAGCGTTCTGGCTCAGGTTTGAAGGTTAATTCGAGGGTTTCTGCCCATAGCAGGCGTACCTATCCCGTGAGCGGTGGCCCTTGAGGCAAAAGTTTGGCCATGCGACGCAGGTTCTGCACCATCGCAGCCAAGGTGAACTCGTCAGTAGCCCCCGCCAGGCCTCGCAGTCGCAAGCGGTCGAGTTTCATGATCCGTTTGAGGTGGGCGAAAAGAATCTCCACCTTCTTTCGCTCGCAGCGCGAGACGACGTACTCCGGTGTCTTGGCGATGCGTCGGGCCACGTCCCGGGCAGCCTCACGGATGCTGCGAACGATCTTCCGATTCGGCGTGTTGGGGCAGCACTTCGCTTTCAGCGTACAGGTGGCGCAGTCAGTTTGGCTGGAGCGATAGATGATGGTGTTGGCCTTGGTCACCCGCGATCTTTTTTGGGTGAAGGCGCGCCATTCACTGCGCAGTGGCTTGCTGGCTGGGCAGAGGTATTCATTGGCTTCCGGATTCCAGTGGAAGTCGTTACTGGAGAGGCTGTCGTCCTTGCGCTCGGTCTTGTCCCACACCGGCACATGCGGCTCGATGTCCTTTTCTTCGACCATCCAGGCCAGCATCGGGGCAGTGCCATAGGCGGTATCACCGATGAGGCGCTCTGGTGTGAGGTCGAACTCCGCTTCGACACGCTCGACCATCGTCTTGGTCGAATCGACTTCGGCAGTACGGTGCGCCGGGGTCGCCTCCACATCCATGATCACGCCGTGCTCAGTGTCGATCAGGTAATTCGTGGAGTAGGCAAAGAAGGCCGGACCGCCTGGCGCTGCTGTCCAACGCGACTGCGGATCGGTAAGCGAAATTTTCTCCGTCCCCGGTGGTTGGTACTTCACCCCGACCTCCCACTGCGTGCCATCGGTGGGTGGCAGCGGGTTGCCGGCG
>NZ_JALQCW010000018.1 GCF_023241715.1 Pseudomonas morbosilactucae | reverse complement strand
CCCGTCCGCTGCGCCATATTCGATGATCTGGACCACTGAACGCCAGATCATCACAGAAAGCCCGCCCAGTGCGGGCTTTTTGCTGTCTGGGGTTTGGCGCGGTGCTGCGTGAGCCCAATGAATAAAGAAAGCGGCCCTTGGGCCGCTTTTTTCGTGATGGGCTTACTGTTCGGCGTTGCGGCTGTGGCGATAGTCGCTCACGGCTTCATACACCGCCTTGCGCAGGCGGTTGATGCCGCCGATGGGGCGATGGGCCTCAAGGCCGAACCAGGGGTTGAAGGACTGGTTGTCGCACTGCAGGTTTTGCGCCGGTGTATCGAAGTCCTGGGCCGGGATCTTGACCCGCGCCACGGTCTCGAACGGTGCGTCGCTTTCCCGCCATTCAATGCTGGTGTCCTCAATGGGCATGAATTTGCTCGGGTCCTGGCGCTGCACCTGCAAGACGAAGCAGGCCGGCACGCGGTCGGTGGACAGTTGTTGAACCAGGGCACTGCGCAGGAAGTTCGGTAACTTTTCATTTTGCGCCGGTAGCGTGTAGCCAGGGCAGCTTTGCGGGTCCGGCGCGACGCGGAACTTCACATTGGCATTCCCGAACTTGTATGGCGACACCGAGAAGTAAGTGGTCTGGGTCGGGCTGGCGGGTGCCGGTGACAGGGTTGCCAGGGCGATAAACAGATGTCGGACCTGCCAACTGCGTGGGTCCAGGCTTGGGAAGAACGCCATGACTTTCTTGCCGTCCGCCTGCGCCGCCACATTGGTGCGGTACTCCGCCACATCGCTGACGAAGAAGTTTGGATGGTTGAACATCACGAAATCCTGCTCGGTGCGCACGGCTGTTCCTGCAGCAGCTGTGTGCCGGGGACGTCCAGCAGCTTGATTGCCATGCCCCGGGCATCGCGAATACTGTCGAACTGCGGGTAGGCGTTGCCATTGGACAGGCGCACGCTGGCTTGCCAGGTTTTCCCCGGTTCGGCGAACACCCCTTGGCGCAGCACCGGCGCCAAATCATTGAGCACCTGGACCTGGGCTTTGACGCAGCCATGGGCCTTGGCGTGGGCGTCGCGCAGGTAGCGGCTGTTGTCCCGGTGCTGGTCGACGATGCGCACGGCGGTCTGGATGATTTCCTGGCTCATGGCGCTTTCGCCGGCCGCGATCTGTTCTTCAGTGGACACCGGGCCGCGGTGTTGCCAGGCGAACCAGGCACTGGCCAGTGCCCAGGCCAGCAGGCCCAGGCCCAGCAGCCACATCAGGGTCTTGGCCAGCAAGGCGCCGAGGCGCAGCCAGAGGGTAATCAACATGGGTAGATCCTTATGACGAAGGCGAGGCTCATGGCAGTTGCGACTCCAGCGGGCCGCCGAGCACTTTCAGGTACTCCAGCAGGGCCCAGCGTTCTTCGGGTTGCAGCAAGCGCCCGATGACCCCGTTGCCCCGGCTTCCGGAGCGGAATTCATGACCGCTGTTGTGGTTGCCGCTGATGCGGGTGTCGAACAGGAAACCGTTGGTAAACGCTTCAGTGCGATAACCCAGGTGGCGCGGGTCGTATTCGAAGGTGCCTCTATAGAAGGTGTTGGAGCGTTCGCTTTGCGGCGATAGCAGCTCATACAGGCTGGGCACCGAGCCGTTGTGCAGGAAGGGCGGGGTGGCCCAGACGCCTGCCAGCGGCCTGGCCTTGTACGCCCGCAGTTCGCGCACGCCAATGGGCAGGCCGAAGCCGTCCAGGCGTGGCCGTTCGGCCGGGGTGACCTTGGCGTCGCGGTAGGCTCGCTCTTCGACAAAGGCGGTGACGTAGGCCAGGCCTTTGGCCACGGACAGTTGGCTCAGGTCCAGTGGTTCGCTGGGCGTGGGGTGCAGTTCGACATTGGAGGCTGCCAATTCTGCTGGGTCCCACTGCAAGGCGCTGAGGTCATAGCGCTGATCGGCGATGTTGTTAGCGCTGTTGGGGTCGGTCCCGATGACTGCCAGCGGCAGCATCTTCAATTGCTGCACGGGACGGCCGTTGATTTCGGTGACGTCGGGCACATGACAACCGGCGCAGTTTTCGGTGAACAGCGCGCGGCCCTTGGCGGCCAGGCGGGTGTCGACCTTGCCGAACAGGGCTTCGGGCCAAGCAGGCGGCTTCAAACGTTGCAGGGTCTCTTCGATCTGATGCAGATCGTTGACGCGAACGCTGGAGGGGTAGCGGTCGGCGCCTTTGAGTGGTTGTCCCTGGGCGTCGAAGTAATTCAGCGTCGCACCGACCCCAAGGGCTTCGCCAATGTTGCGTGCCATGGGTTGCTGGGCTGAGCCGTTCCACTGCACCCAGTCGAAGGTCCAGATATCCCAGAGCTGGGGGTAGTCCACTGGGGCGTTGGCCACACGATAGTTATCGGGGGTAATCGCATCGCCGAAGCTGGCGTTGGCGATGCGTCCGAATGCGTCGGTGCGCCCAGGGCCTTCCTCGGTCGGGTAGAGGCCACGATGGGTGTCGTTCCAGGCCACCCGCAGGAAGTTGTTCAGCGAAGCCTTGAAGTCCTGGCGCAACTGTTCGTGGCGGCTGTCGTAGTCCTGGCCCAGTACCTGGCGGGCAAAGCGTTCGAATTTCCATGGGTTGTAATAGGTGGCGGCCAGGCTCGCCACCAGTGCCTGGCCGAAACTGCCCCCTTGTAGCGTCGGTACGCTGGAGGGCAGCACGTGCTGTGCGGTACCGCCGTCGATTCGCAGGGCCTGGTGATTGAATCGCAACTCGCCGGTGTGGCAGGCGGCACAGGTGATATCCAGGTAGTACTCCTGGCTGCCGGGATTTTGATGCCGCGCAAAACCTACCGGGAGATTGCCGGGGTTGTCCGCCGTGGCGTGTTGTTGCGGGTCCACCAGGAAGCCGAAACGCGCCAGGTATTCCGGGGAGGAGAAGCGCTCCTTGGAGAATGGCAACTCCAGGGCGCCGAACCAGTCGTAGCGCAGCCCTTTGACCTGAGTGCCTTGGGGGGTGAAGTAGTAAGTCTGGCGGTCGGCCGCACTCCACTGGTCCAGGTAGTGCACCTGTTGCACAGGCTCATAGCTGGGGAGTTTGGGGTTGGCGACGTAATACAGAACCAGGGCCAGAGCGCCGGCGAGCAGCACGGCGATCAACAGCAAAACACGGTAGATGAGGCGCAAGATAAACATCCTTGTCGAATTTTGTTTCCTTATGCCTTAGCCCATCGGAAGCGGCAAGTAGCCAGTACTTGGTCTAAGGTGATTGAGGTTTTTTTCGGGCTGCGGCCATTTGCCAGTCGGGCGTTTATCGCGGGCTAGAAAATGCCTTTGCAGACGTGAACTTATCGACGGTTTCCTGCTCTTATGCCGGTAGCCATTGGTCGTGGCAGCCTGATAAGCTCGCGGCTTTATTCGATTGCCCTTTTGGCGCATGAACAAGGAAATAGCATGAAACAGCATCGGTTGGCGGCGGCGGTAGCCCTGGTTAGCCTGGTCCTTGCGGGTTGTGATTCGCAGACCAGCGTAGAGCTGAAAACCCCGGCGCAAAAAGCTTCCTACGGTATCGGCCTGAACATGGGCAAAAGCCTGGCTCAGGAAGGCATGGATGACCTGGATTCCAAAGCCGTGGCCCAGGGCATCGAAGATGCCGTCGGCAAGAAAGAACAGAAGCTGAAAGATGACGAATTGGTCGAAGCCTTCGCAGCGCTGCAAAAGCGTGCCGAAGAACGCATGGTTAAGATGAGCGAAGAGTCCGCCGCAGCGGGCAAGAAGTTCCTTGAAGAAAACGGCAAGAAAGCCGGTGTCACCACCACCGCTTCCGGCCTGCAATACGAAGTCCTGAAGAAGGCCGACGGCGCTCAGCCTAAGCCGACCGACGTAGTGACCGTTCATTACACCGGCACCCTGACTAACGGCACAGTGTTCGACAGCTCTGTTGAGCGCGGCAGCCCGATTGACCTGCCGGTGAGCGGCGTGATTCCGGGTTGGGTCGAAGGCCTGCAACTGATGCACGTCGGCGAGAAGTACAAGCTGTACATCCCTAGCGACCTGGCTTACGGCGCCCAGAGCCCGAGCCCGGCAATTCCAGCCAACTCGGTGCTGGTGTTCGAGCTGGAGCTGTTGGCTATCAAAGACCCAGCCAAGCAAGACGCCGCCAAGTAATTCGCGTCTGCTGCACAGACAACGCCCCGTCTCTACGGGGCGTTGTCGTATCTGGCGGTTAAAGCTGGTAAAAAATACGAACGCCAGGCGACCCTCACAGTCTTAACCAGAGACCGCCAGCGGGTAGTCGTTGAAGACTGCCAAGTCAATGAAATATTGGGTTTTTTTATGTGAGTAAAAAACGCCCGATCTGAGCTCAGCCCTTATAAAACGGGGCTTTCAGCCGTGAAAAATAGCTCTGTTCACAAGGTTATCCACAATTTGTGTGGATAACATTTCAGTGGGAGGGATTTATGAAGACACCCTGGAATTTTGCCCGCTTCCTGCCACTGGCTGGCCGGCTGCTCAGCCGTGGCCGTTTGCCCACTTTGTTGTTTGCGGTTGCCAGTAAAGGTGCGAGCCAGGGTAATCGCCTCGGCAAGCTCAAAGATGACCTGCGCATGCTCCAGGCACTGTGCCTGGCTTACTGGCGTGGCGAGTACCGGGCGATCAGCCCCAAGGCCATACTTTCGGTGGTCGCCGGCCTGATGTATTTCCTCAGCCCGCTGGATGCAATTCCGGATTTCATCCCGGTGTTCGGCATGCTCGATGACATCGCCGTGCTGGCCTGGTTGATGAAAACCCTGGATGACGAACTCAATGCCTTTCGCGCCTGGCGCAATCGCCAACTGCCGGAAAAGCTCGCGGTAGTCGAGCGTTTGCCCGATACCCCTGAGCAGTTGCAGCTGGAGGGGCCGAGAAAAAACTGAGCCTGCCTGGAGACTGAACCGGTAAATGATGCTTCCCGCGACCATCGCCGCTGTTAGGATTACACTTCAAAGGAAAAGTCCGACTCGCTAAGTGTCGTTGTCCTACGGGGTAGTAATGGATATTCAGATCATTGCACGCGATGGCGAGCCCGAATATGCGGTTTTGCCGTGGGCTCACTATCAGGCTTTGTTAAAAGCAGCAGGCATCACCGACTCCTCTCCACTGGCCGCAACGGTCAGCCAGGCGGCCGCACCGGCCGATGATCTTCCGGGGTTGGATCAACTACGCAGTTTGCGCGAAGGGAAGGGCATCGCCATCGAGGCGTTGGCCCGCAAAGTGGGTATCAGCCCGTCTTACCTGGCCTTGATTGAAAGCGGTGAGCGTCAGCCCGACGCTGCGATACGCCGCAGTCTGGCCTGGGAACTGACGGTGCCGGGTTGGAGGGAGCAATCGTGAGCGTCAGGATCAGTCGTCAACATTGGGATGGGTTGCTCGGGGAGTTGGACCAGGCCCGGCGACAACGGCATCTTCTTACCTATCGTGCGCTACTGGAGCGCTTGCAGTTACCCACTCCGGCCATGCAAACCCTGACCGCGGCCTTGGAGCACCTGGCGGCCCTGGACGCGCGTGCGGAACAACCCTTGCGCAGCTCGCTGGTGATCAGTCAGGGCGCGAGCCGTTTGCCACGTACCGGCTTTTTTGAATGCGTCGAGCGCCTGGGGCGTTTTTCCGGCCCCTCCGATGGGGTGGCGGCGGCGTCCTGGCATGCGTCTGAAGTCGTACGGGTGTTCGAGTATGAGTACCCCGAGTCGGCGGAGGCCTGAATGCTCTGGCGGCTCCGGGCCCGGCTCAGCTACTGGCTGGCGCGTCGGTTGTTTCACTGGCAATGGTGGGTGAAACAACCGCGTGGCTGGCGTTGGCTTGAGGGGCAGTTTGCGCGCATGGCCAACCTGGGTGATGTGTCAGCGCAGAGTTTTTATGGGCATATCCTGACCTTCCGCGGTCAGGGCCTGGCGGCTCGGGAGGAGGGGCTGCGTCTGCTGCGCCTGGCGGCGTTGGCGGGGGATGGCAAGGCCGCGTATCAACTCGGTGTCATCAGCCTGGCAGGCTCGCCCAGCAAGCCGTCTGACGCCACCGAAGCTGCGCGCTGGTGGGCGCTCTCGGCGCGTGCCGGCCACCCTCTGGCGGCGCTCAAGCTGGCGCAGCTGAATCAGCCGCCTGTGCCTCGGGATTAGTGGCATCGCTCGCCAACCGCTGAGTCACCTCCAGGCTGTCGATCACGTGCACGCTGTAACCCTGCATATTCTTGGCGTGGTGCTTGGCCTCTGAGGCCAGCTCCGCCAACTGGCTGGAGTCCAGTTGTCCACAGGCCTGTGGATGCAAGTGCACCACCCCGATCGACAGCGACAACAGTGGGAATTCCTGGCGCACGCCCTGGCGGTTGGGGGCGATAAAGCAACCGGCCTCCAGGTGTTCACTGCGATAAAAACGTCGACACTGGCTGTGAAAGTCATCCAGCAATTGGTTGAGGCGCTTGCGCCAGTCTTCAGGGCCCAGCACCAGTAAAAAATCATCGCCGCCGATATGCCCGACAAAATCCCGGCTGGGATCGACCCTATCGCTCAGGCATTGGGCCAGGCACAGCAGCACTTCATCGCCACGACCGTAACCATAGATGTCGTTGAAAGGCTTGAAGCTGTCGATGTCGACGTAGCAGATCACCGACTCCCGAGCCTGTTGCAGCAGGCGTGTCAGGCACTGTTGAATCGGCACGTTGCCCGGCAGCAGCGTCAGGGGGTTGGCGTATCGTGCTTGCTGGATTTTCAGCTCGGTGATCAGTTTCAGCACATCGATGACCCGGCCCAGGCCCAAGTAGCTGCCGTTGAGGGTAATGATGAAGTCTTCCTCGATGCGCTGTCGGGCGCGGCTGGTGATCAGCCGGCTGACCTGCTGCAGCGACTGGCTGAGTTCGACCGCGAGGAAGTCGTCGTTCATCAGGCGGCTGATGGGCTTGCGGGCAAACAGGTCGGTGGCGAAGGGCTTGAGCAGGGCATCTGACAGGGAATGTCGATGCACGATGCCGCATGGCTGGCCTTGCTCATCGAGGACCGCCAGGGAGTTCAGGTTGGCTTGGCGGCGAAAGGCTTCCAGTACCGTGGCGGTAGGGGTGTTGCGGGCCACGGCCGGTTGTTCATTGAGCAGGGCGCTGAGGTCACTGCTCTCATCGTTGAGCACCGTCGCCGGGTTGTCCTGCTTGGGCAGCATGCTCCGGGCATCCCGTGGCGGCTGCTCCTGGGGACGGCAGAGCAGGTAGCCCTGGACCAGGTCCACGCCCATTTCCGTCAGCACCGTCAGCTCCTCGGCCAACTCGATGCCCTCGGCAATCACCTGGGCCCGGGAGGCCTTGGCGATTTGCAGGATCGAACCGACGAATTCGCGTTTCAGCGCATCCTGGTGAATACCGTCGATAAAGTGCCGGTCGATCTTCACATAGTCGGGCCTGAGCTCGGACCACAGGCGCAGGCTGGAATAACCGGCACCCAGGTCATCCAGGGCAATCGAGAACCCCATGTCCCGATAGTGATGCAGAGCGTTCTGCAGCAACTGGAAGTCATCGATCGGTGTTTGCTCGGTGAGTTCGATCACCACCTGGCTGGGAGGAATGCCGAAATCTTGTAGCAGTTGCAAGGTCCGACCTGGCTGGTGCGCGGCTTCGAGCAGGGACTCGGGCGATACATTGAGGAAGAGCTTGCCGGGCAGTTGCTGGTCGCTGAACCGTTTGCAGGCGCTGTGCCGGCAGGCTATTTCCAACTCGCTCAGGCGGCCGGCCTGGCGTGCCACGGCGAACAACGCCACGGGGGAATGCAGCGGACTGTTGGAGGGGCCGCGACTCAGGGCTTCATAGCCCAGAATGCGCCGTTCAGAGAGGCTGATGATCGGTTGGAACAGACTGTGTAAACCGCTTTGAGCCAGGATTGAACTCAAGGCACTCAGCTGCTCGGTCGTGGTCATGGCGATCTCTGTCGATAAAAAAAGGACCGGGGCGGCCCTTGATTCAAGAGCAGCGCCCGGTCCTTTATTTCACGACAGAATGATGACTGTTTAATGACGCTCCGAGGAGCGTTCGCATTAAATTGCCATCATCAGTGCTTGGCGACAGCGGTGTTGAGCTTCAGGTAATCCAGCAGGATGCGCCCGGTCTCGCTGAGGTAAGCATCGTCTTCCGGCTTGGTTTTGTCCGGCTCGGCGGCAGCCAGCGCGTCCTCATCCTCTTTCTTCAGCTCTTTGAGCGGCTCTTCACCCTTGGCCTTGCGGCGGATGTTTTCCAGGGCCAACTGCTTGGCTTCGATATCGGCATGTTGGGCGCGACGGTCGGCTTCGTTGAGGCTCACGGTTTTCTCGGCCATGAGTTTCTGTGCCAGGGCCAGTTTGTCACGGATAAACACGAACTCCGGATCCTTGGCGGAACGGCTTTCATGCTCGGACTTCAGTTGCGCCAGGAACGGCTTGAACGGATCCACTGCCGGCTTGATGGCCGGGCGGATGGTGTCCCACGGCATGGCTTCCGGCAGGGCGCTTTCGCCGATTTCCTTGGTGTCGATGATCGACGGGTAATCGATGTCCGGCAGTACGCCCTGGTGCTGTGTGCTCTGCCCGGAAACCCGGTAGAACTTGGCCAGGGTCAGCTTCAGCTCGCCATGGTTCAGCGGCTGGATGGTTTGCACCGTGCCTTTGCCGAAGGTCTGGCCGCCAATGATCAAGGCGCGGTGATAGTCCTGCATGGCACCGGCGAAAATCTCCGAGGCCGAGGCCGAAAGACGGTTGACCAACAGCGCCATCGGGCCTTTGTAGAAAGCACCGGGGTTTTCATCTTCCAGCACATCCACGCGGCCATCGGCATTGCGTACCAGGACGGTCGGGCCTTTGTCGATGAACAGGCTGGTCAGTTCCGTGGCTTCCTGCAGGGAGCCGCCGCCGTTGTTGCGCAGGTCGATGACCACGCCGTCGACTTTGTCTTTCTGCAGTTCGGTCAGCAGTTTCTTCACATCGCGGGTGGTGCTCTTGTAATCCGGGTCACCGGCGCGGAAGGCCTTGAAGTCCAGGTAGAAGGCCGGGATTTCGATCACCCCCAGCTTGTAGTCCTTGCCGTCCTGTTTCAGGTTGAGCACGGACTTCTTCACGGCCTGGTCTTCGAGCTTCACCGCTTCACGGGTGATCGGCACGATCTTGCTGGTCTGGTCGTTGGGCGCATTGCTGGCCGGAATCACTTCCAGGCGCACCAGGGTGCCTTTCGGACCGCGGATCAGCTTGACCACTTCGTCCAGGCGCCAGCCGACCACATCGACCATCTCTTTGTTGCCTTGGGCAACGCCGATGATTTTGTCGGCCGGGGCCACTTGCTTGGTCTTGTCCGCCGGGCCTGCCGGCACCAGGCGCACGACCTTGACCTGGTCGTTGTCGCTCTGCAACACGGCACCAATGCCCTCGAGGGACAGGCTCATGTTGATGTCGAAGTTCTCCGCGTTATCCGGCGACAGATAGTTGGTGTGCGGGTCGTAGGACATGGCGAAGGTGTTGATGTAGGCCTGGAAGATATCTTCCGGCCGAGTCTGGTCCAGGCGCGCCAACTGATTCTTGTAGCGCTTGGTCAGGGTTTCCTGAATCTGCTTGGTGTCCTTGCCGGCGATCTTCATGCGCAGCACTTCGTCCTTGACGCGTTTGCGCCACAGGTCGTCGAGTTCCGCAGTGCTCTTGAGCCAAGGGGCGTCTTTGCGATCGATCAGCAAGCTCTCCTTGACGGTAAAGTCGAGCTTGTCGATTTTGGTCAACTCGACCAGGGCGAAGTCCAGGCGTGCCTTGACCCGATCCAGGTAGCGTTTGTAGATGGTGAAGCCGGCGTTGAGGTCGCCGCTTTTCAGGAAGTCGTCAAACTGGGTTTTCCATTTGTCGAATTCGTTGATGTCACTGGCCAGGAAGTAACTGCGCGACGGATCCAGCAGCTTGAGATAGCTGTCATAGATGATCACCGAACGCGCATCGTCCAACGGCGGTTTGCTGTAGTGATGACGCTTGAGCAACTCAACGACGTTAAGGCTGGCAATCACCTCATCACGATCAGGCTGAAGTTTGTCCCAGCTATTGGCTGCGAACGTATTGGTCGACATCGGCAACAGGCCGAGACCAATGAAAAAAGCGAGGGCGGTGCTGGGGAACAAATGCTTCATGCTGATTCGACGCGGGGGCAATTGATAACGCATATTAGGCCGTCTTTGAAGTCGCCGGTTCCATAAAGGGCCGGTCGCATAATGCAAAAAGCCCGGCGCTACCGCTCCGGGCTCAGTCCGGACTCACTATGGAGGCACTGTGAAAGCATTGCAAGGCGTTGAAGGTCATGTGGAGTGGGTTGAAGAGCCAAGTCCTGCTTGTGATGTAGGGCAAGTGCGCATTCGTGTTGCCGCTGCCGGCCTGAATCGGGCCGATCTGTTGCAGCGCGCCGGGCTTTACCCGCCACCGCCGGGCGCCAGTCAAGTGTTGGGGCTGGAATGCTCCGGGGTTATCAGCGAGGTGGGCCCAGGCTCGTCCTGGCAGATCGGCGATCGGGTGTGCGCGCTGCTGGCCGGTGGCGGCATGGCTGAAGAAGTGGTGGTCGATGGTCGCCACGTATTGCCGGTGCCCGAGGGCCTGTCCCTGGCCGAAGCGGCCGGGCTGCCCGAGGTCTACAGCACCGCCTGGCTGAATCTGTTCCAACTGGCGGGCCTCAAGCCGGGGGAAAAAGTCTTGCTGCACGCGGGGGCCAGCGGTGTGGGTTCGGCGGCCATCCAGTTGTGCAAGGCGTTCGGCAATCCGTGTTGGGTCAGTGTTGGTTCGGCTGATCGCCTGGCCTACTGCGAGGCGCTGGGTGCCCAGGGCGGCGTGGTGCGGACCGATGGCCTGGAGGCATTGAAGGATTTCGGGCCTTTCGATGTGATTCTCGACCCGGTCGGCGCCAATTACGCCGCGCTGAATATCAAATTGCTCAACCGCGACGGGCGTTGGGTGCTGATTGGCCTGATGGGCGGTCGCGAAGCCCAGTTGGACCTGGCCCAGGTGCTGGCCAAGCGCGTGCAACTGCTGGGGTCCACCTTGCGCAGTCGCGATGACCAGTTTAAGGCCGATCTGTTGAGCGACCTGGGGCAGAACGTTTGGCCGTTGTTCAGCGAGGGGCGCCTGAGCCCGCAATTGGCCAAGACCTTCCCGATCCAGGACGCTGAAGCGGCATTTGCCGAACTGGCGACCAATCAGGTCTCGGGCAAGCTGGTGCTGGTGATCGATCCCAGCCTCACCTGACCCTATTGTAGGAGCCGGCTTGCCGGCGAAGGGGCCTCAAGCCTTGTTGGGGCGAGGGGCCTGATCGCTGGCAAGCCAGCGCCTACAGGATAGGTCGTGGTTTTCTGAAGGTTATTTCCAGTGGTGGATGGGCCAGCCGGCCTTTTCCGCGTGTTCGCGCAGCACCGGGTCCGGGTTGACCACCTGTGGATGGTCGACCCGAAGCAGCAACGGTAAGTCGTTGCGCGAGTCGGAGTAGAAGCTAGCGCCTTCCAGGTTTTCCTCCTCGGCATCGAGCCATTCCAGCAAGCGGGTGATCTTGCCTTCGCGGTAAGTCAGGGTGCCGACGGTGTGGCCGCTGTACACCCCGTGCTGCACCTCCAGCTCGATCCCCAGTACTTCGTCGATGCCCAGGCGCTCGGCAATCGGCTTCACCAGGTGGGTCCCGGACGCCGAGATCACCAGGATCCGATCGCCAGCCTTGCGGTGGGCGGCGATGGCCTTGCACGCATCGCTGAAGATGATCGGCTCGATCACGTCCTCGACCCAGGGCGCCACCAAGTGCTCGATCTCTTCCGGGGTACGTCCGGCCATGGGCTCGAGGCTGAACGCCATGAACTCTTCCATGGCCAGTTTGCCTTGGCTGTAGGCGTCCATGAGCTCGTGGTTGCGGCGCATGAAGGATTCGCTGTCGACCCAGCCCAGGCGACCCATCTGCTCACTCCAGAGGGTGGCGCAGTCGCCATGAATCAGGGTTTCGTCCAGATCAAAAATTGCCAGGGCCATCAGTGCAACTCTCTCTTCAAAATCATTGGCATCAAAGGCATCAGGCTACCTCACACAGGGCCGTCGGATCGATGGAAAGTGTCAGTTGCTGGCCATCGGCATGCAGGTCCGCTGCCGAACGGTTCAACACGTCCACCACCAACTCCACACCGCGGGCCTCGACTCGGTAGCGGATCACGTTGCCCAGCAGGCTGTGGCTGCGGATTTGCGCGTTGGGCACGCCATCCTTGTGCAGTTCGATGGCCTCCGGGCGAATGGCGATGCGTCCGCTGATGGGGCGTTGCAGCAGTTTGCTGGCGCTGTCGGCGTCCAGCAGGTTGTAGTTGCCGATAAAACCGGCGGCAAACACATCCACGGGCGCGGTGTAGAGGGTTTCGGCGTCGCCGCTCTGGACGATCCGGCCCTGGTTCATCAGGAAGATGCGGTCGGACATGGTCAGGGCTTCTTCCTGATCATGGGTGACGAAGATGGTAGTCAGGCCCAGCTCGCGCTGGATCTGGCGGATCTGCTCGCGCAGGTGTTTGCGGATGCGCGCATCCAGTGCCGACAGCGGTTCATCCAGCAGCAACAGCCGCGGCCGGGTCACCAGGGAGCGGGCCAGGGCCACGCGCTGGCATTGGCCGCCGGACAGTTGGTGTGGGTAGCGCCTGGCGAATTCACTGAGTTCCACCAGTTGCAGGGCTTCGAGCACCCGCTTGCGGCTGTCGTCGGCATTGACCTTCTGCATGCGCAGGCCAAAGGCGACATTCTGTTCCACGGTCATATTGGGGAACAGTGCGTAGCTCTGGAACACCATGCCGATCCCGCGCTTCTGTGGGCTCAGGGGCACGATGTCCTGGCCGTCGAGCAGAATCTGTCCGCCATCCACCGGGGTCAGGCCGGCGATGCAGCGCAGCAGGGTGGATTTACCGCAACCCGATGGCCCCAGCAGGGTGACGAACTCACCCTTTTGAATCTCGCAATTGATGTCGCTGAACACGGTGGTGCCCGCGTAGTTTTTCTGCAGGTGTTGGACGCTGACGAAGCTCATTGGCTTTTGTCCTTGTTCAAGATATTGGCGGCCCAGGTCAGCAGCAGCACAAAGAAGAAGTAGGAAATCACCAGGGCGCTGGTGAAGTGGCCGCTGCTGTTGCGCATGTTGTTCAGGTAGACCTGCAGGGTTTCATAGCGAGTGCCCACCAGGATGTTGGCGAACACAAACTCGCCAAACAGGAACGAAAACGACAGCAGCAACGCGACCATCAGCCCCTTGCGCAGGTTCGGCAGCACCACCAGGAACGCCGCCTGCCAGGTGCTGGCGCCGAGCAACTGGGCGGCGTCCATCAGGTCTCGCAGGTTGATGGCTTGCAGGTTGTTGGTGATCGCCCGGTACATGAACGGCAGGGCCACGGTGAAGTAGCAGCCGATGAGGATCCACGGCGTACCGACCATGGCAAAGCGGCCTGAACCATAGAGTTGCAACAAGCCCACCGAAGACACCACCGGCGGCACCGCAAAGGGCAACAGGATGAGGATGTTCATCAGCGCGTCGAGCTTGGGGAAGTGGTAATGCACCACGAACAGCAACGGCAGGATCAAAACCACCGAGAGGATCAATGCGCCGACACACACCAATAGGGACTGGCCGAAGGCGTTGAGAAAACGCGGGTCGCTCCACAGCTGCAGGTACCACTTGAAGGTGAAACCGCTGGGCAGGATGGTTGCCGACCAACTGCTGGCGATGGAGTAGATCAAGGTCCCCAGCAGAGGCAGCAACAGAATCGCGAACAGCAGGTACACCACCACGCGGTGGTAGAGCACGGCCGAGCCGGGTTCAGCGCGAGACATGGTAGCTCCTCTTCAGCAGCAACTGATGGACGATGGTCACCAGGGTCATCAACGCCACCAGCACCACTGCCAGGGCGCTGGCCATGTTCGGATCCAGGGAAATATCCCCGGACACCATGGCGGCGATACGGATCGGCAGCACGTTGAAATTGCCAGTGGTCAAGGCGAACACCGTGGCGTAGGCGCCCAGGGCATTGGCCAGGAGGATCACGAAGGTGCCCAGCAAGGCCGGGGTCAACACCGGCAGGCCGATATGCCGCCAGAACTGCCAGCCGTTGGCGCCCAGCAGCGCGGCGGATTCACGCCAGTCTTCGCGCAGGGCGTCGAATGCCGGGTAGAGCAGCAACACCCCGAGGGGGATCTGGAAATAGGTGTAGAGAATGATCAGCCCGGTCTTGGAGTACAGGTTGAAGTCCTGAATGATTCCGGACTGCTTGAGCATCAGGGTAAAGGTGCCGTTGAAGCCCAGCAGGATGATGAAGGCGAAGGCCAGGGGCACGCCGGCAAAGTTGCTGGTCATGTTGGCGAAGGCGTTGACGAAATTGCGCAGCCGCGAGTCCACCCGGCGCAGGGAGTAGCTGCCCAGCACGGCGATGATGATGCCGAACAGGCTGGACCAGAAACTGATCTCCAGGCTGTACTGAATGGCCTGCAGGTAGAACTTCGAGCTGAAGATCTTGCTGAAGTTGGCCAGGCCCCAGCCGAACTCTTCCGACTGCAGGCTGTTGATCATGACCCACAGCAGCGGGGCAATCTGGAACACGATAAAGAACAGGGCGAAGGGCACCAGGCACAGCACCGCCAGCCATTTGCCTCGGGTGAATGAGTTCACTTGAGCAGCTCCTGGCACAGGGGTTTGTCATGGGCAATGCCCAGCAGTTGGCAGACGGTGCCACACAACTCGGTTTGCCGGGGTGCGGCAGCGGCATTGAGGCTGAACGCATCGCCCATCACGAACAGCGGCACTTCCCGCTCCTCCGGCAGCAGGCCGTTATGGGAGCGGTCGTTGTTCATGCCGTGGTCGGCGGTCACCAGCACCTGGTAGCCGGCGTCGAGCCAGCCTTGCAAGTAGTCGGCGAGGATGATGTCTGCCGAGCGCGCACTGTTACGGTAGGGCGCGCTGTCCAGGCCATGCTTGTGCCCGGCATCGTCGATGTTCATCGGATGCACCAGGAGAAAATTTGGCTGATGGCCCAGGCGCAGATGCTCGGCGTCGGCGAACAGGTGGGAATCGGGGTAGTGGTCGTTCCAGTAGAAGTGCCCGTGCTGGATCGGCAGTGCCGTATCGTCGGTATGCCGGTCGCGGGCAGCAATAAAGGGGGAGCGGTTGTACAGCTCGCTGACCCAATGGTAAGCCGCCGCCGCGGTGCTCAAGCCGGCGTCAGTGGCGTAATGGAAAATGCTGCGCTGGTTGGACAGGCGCAAGACATTGTTGTGGACGATGCCGCTGTCGATCGGCGGTACGCCCGTGAGGATGCATTCGTACAGCGGGCGCGAGAGCGCGGGTAATTCACATTCCAGCTTGTAGAGCGCCGCGCGGCCGGCGCCGACATAAGCCTGGAGGTGCCCCATGGCATGCCGGGCAACCTCGTAATTGAGGCCGTCGAGCACCACAAGGATGACGTTGTGCTTCATAGGGGCAAGGCTCCGATCAATAAAACGGACCAACTGCAGGGGCCGGCTTGCCTGCGATTGCGGTCTGTCCGTCAACATCAGGGTTGAACGTCAGGCCTGCATCACCGGCAAGTCGGCTCCTACAGTGATCGTGTCATTGCATATTGATGATCACTTCTTCCTGCCACTTCTGCGGCAGGGCCTTGGAGGTTTTTTCCCAGGCATCCGGATCCTTGATCGGCGTGACGTGCTTGTACTGTTCGTTGGGCAGCAGGTTGGCCTGTACTTCTGGCGGCAGGGTCAGGTGCTCGGCGCGGATGGGACGGGCATTGCCCCGGGCCAGGTTGATTTGGCCGGCATCGCTGAAGATGTATTCACGTGCCAGTTTCGCGGCGTTGGGGTGCTTGGCGTACTTGTTGATGATGGTGGTGTAGCCGGAGATCACCGAACCGTCAGACGGGATCAGTACGATGTAGTCGTCCTTGTTGACCATCTTGTTGCGGTAGCTCAGGCCGTTGAAATCCCAGACCACGCCCACTTCTACCTCGCCTTTTTCCAGGGTGGCAATGGTCGGGTTGGCCAGGGACAGGCGCCCCTGCTTGGCAATCTCGGCGAACATCAGCAGCGCCGGCTGAATGTTCTTCTCGTTGCCGCCTTTGGCAATGGCGGCGGCCAGCACGCCGTTGGCAGCCTGGGCCGCGGTGCTCACGTCACCGATGGAGACCTTGTATTTGCCTTTCTCCAGGTCTGACCAACGGGTCGGTGCTTCGGAGCCGTGCAGCAGCTTTTTGTTGATGATGAAGGCAATGGTGCCGGTGTAGGCCAGGGCCCAGTTGCCGTCTTTATCCTTGGCCCAGTCCGGGACCTGGTCCCAGGTGCTTGGCTTGTAGGGTTGCACCACGCCCTGCTTGACCGCGATTGGACCGAAGGCCGCACCGACGTCGCCGATGTCGGCGCTGGCGTTGTCTTTCTCGGCGGCGAACTTGGCGATTTCCTGGGCCGAGCTCATGTCGGTGTCCATGTGCTTGAGGCCGTAATTCTTGGCCAGGTCTTCCCAAGTGCCTTTCCAGTTGGCCCAGTCATCGGGCATGCCGACGCTGTTGACCGCACCTTCCGTTTTGGCGGCGGCTTCCAGGGTTTTCAAATCGATATCAGCGGCCATGGCGGCGGTGCACATGGCAATGGTCGAGCCTAACAGTGATGCCAGGAAAAGCTGTTTCATCCGAAGCTCCTTTGGGCGTGGTTAGCGCTGCACTTTTTTAGGTTTGCGGTTGGATTGGTCTAGGTCAGCAATACCTGAGCCAATTTAAGCTTGCCGGATGACACTTTAATGTCGGCATTGGTCCTGCAAGGGTTTTCATGGCCGCAGGGGCGGGGCTGCGAGATAAGCGTAGACCATGGTTAAACGGCTGATACACAAGGACTTGGCTGATCAATTGCAGGTATCTGGATGGGCCGTTCAGCGGCTTTGTCATCTGTCAGTCATGTGCATTGCCTAGGCTTCGCTTGGCAGGCAAGGGGTTTTTCCTGGGGCGTTGCGCCCTGTAACAGTGCTGGTCTAGTCCAGATGGGTAACATTGATGCGCAGCGAGACAACCAAAGCGGTGACAAGCATCGGCCAGGTCCTGCAGGAGCAGATCAGCCATGGCCTATTGGCGCCCGGCAGCAAGTTGCCCGCCGAGCGCAAGCTCAGTGAGTTGTTCGACACCACGCGGATTACCGTGCGTGAGGCCTTGCTGCAACTGGAGGCTCAAGGGCAGATCTATCGCGAGGAGCGCCGTGGCTGGTTCGTCTCGCCGCCGCGGCTGGCCTACAACCTCATGCAGCGCAGCCATTTCCACGCCATGGTCAGCGCCCAGGGGCGAGTGCCTTCTACCGAAGTGATCTCGGCACGGCTGTTGCCGGCCTCGGCAGCGGTCTGTGCCTGGTTGCAACTGCCGGCGTTGTCCAGCGTGATTCAGATCTGTCGGGCCCGGCGTATCGATGAGCGGCTGGTGCTGTACGTGGAGCACTACCTGAACCCGCAGTATTTTCCGCAGATTCTCGACTTCGACCTGAACCAGTCGATGACCGAACTCTATGCCCGGCATTACGACCTGCATTACGGCCGGGTGCGCTTTGAAATCGTGCCGACCTCATTGCAGCCTGAAGCGGCGGCGGCCTTGAAGGTGTCCGTGGGCAGCCCCGGGCTGCGGATTGCCCGGGTCAACTACGACCAGCACGAACGGCTGATCGATTGCGATCTGGAGTTCTGGCGCCATGACGCGATTCATGTCGGCGTCGATGTGCTGTAGAGGCTACCGGCAGGGGTGAAGGGTTTCCCCGGCCACCCGGCTCCTACCCGTTATTTGTTGTCCGGGGTGATGCCGGGGGTGATGACCTGGATGCTCATGCGTGGCGTGGCCAAGTCCAGGCCGGCCTCGTCGAGCTGGCGTTTGAGGGACAGGTTGAAGGCCCGCGAGACCTCCCACTGCTTGATCGGCGCAGTCTTGAACCGGGCACGCAGAATGGCGCTGCCGGACTCGAAACTCTCCACCCCCTGAATCTCCAGCGGTGACCAGATATTGCGTCGCTGCAGAGGGTCGCTGCGCATCTTTTGCCCGACATCGCGCATCAGCTTGATCGCGTCATCGATCTCCATGTTGTAAGGGATCGCCACGCGGAAAATCGCATAACCGAATTCCCGGGAGTAGTTCTTGATGCTCTTGATTTCGCTGAAGGGGATGGTGTGCACGATACCGTCGATGTCCCGCAGGCGCACGGTACGGATGGTCAGGCCCTCGACCGTGCCGAGGTGGCCGCCAACGTCCACGTAGTCGTCGATGGCCAAGGAGTCCTCAATGATGATGAACAGCCCGGTGATCAGGTCGGCCACCAGGGACTGGGCACCGAAACCGATAGCCAGGCCGATCACACCGGCACCGGCCAGCAGCGGTGTGACGTTCATCCCCATGTTCGCCAGGGCGACGATCAGCGCAATGATGAAAATCGCCACGAACAGCACGTTGCGGATCAGCGGCATCATGGTCTGCGCCCGGGCATTGGCCAGGCCTTTGCGCGAACGGGTCAGGGCATGGTGCACCGCGGTATCGCTGAGGATCCAGATCAGCCAGGCGAACAGCAGCGTGCCGCCGAGGCCGAAGAGCTTGACGCTGATTTCATGGCCTTCGCCTTCAGTGAAGCGGATCAGCGACAAGCCCCAGACCCGCAACCCGAGTTCGATAAAGGCCAGCCAAACCACCAGGTGCGCCAGGGTATAGAAGAAGTTTTTCAGGCGTTCCGAATACAGCGCATGGCGCTTGTGGCCACGCTGGGGCCTGAGGGCATGCCGGCGCACCAGGCCGTTGATCACCATGCACAGCACCAGCAGCACCGTGCAGATCAGCGACTGCCGCAGGGCGGTGCTGGTATCGCCCGCCGAGACGAACGTGGCGAACAGCGAGATGCCGACCAGCACCAGGGCCGGCAGGTACCAGAAGGTGCCGATGATTTCGATGGTGTCGCTCAGGGCGCGCCGGGTCAGGCGCCGGGCCAGGGGTTGGTTGCGGATCAGGTGGGCGATGGGGCGGCGGAAACGCAGGATGAACACGCCGGTCGACAGCGCCGCCAGGACATTGGTGAAGGTGGCTGCGGTGTGGGCCAGGTGGGCGCCCAGGCTGGCCACCAATCGTGGATCGCTCAGGGCTTCGCCAAAGGCGGCGAAACTGCCGATCAACCACAGTGGACGAAACGCCCGGCGCCGCAGGATGTACAACGCCCGATGGCGATGCGGGCCGTCGAGCAAGGAGAAGGCCAGCACGCAGATGGCCGAGAAGCAGGTGCCCACCACCAAGGCATAGGCCAGCACCATCGCCAGGTCCTTGCCCAGGGATGAGGGCAGGGCGTAGCTCATGTAGACGGTGATCAGCAGGGCAATCAGCCAGGGGCCGAGCTTGCGCAGGGCGAAGCGCAACATGTCCCAGGTCTTGGGGTGTTGAGGCAGCTCTTCGGTCAGGCCGAAGCGCAGGCGAATCCGATGGCTGAGCCAGATCAGCGCGGTTGCCAGCAGGCTCCAGACCAGCAGGATCAGGGCGAAGGCAAAGATCATCGGTAGCCATTGGCTGGCCGGCAGCATCAGCGCGCCGAGTTCGTCCTTGGCCAGGTCGAACTCATCTGACCAGCGGCTCAGCGGGCTGTCGGCACCGGCGAACTGTTTTTCGAAGCTGGCCAGGGTACCGCCGATCAGCCCCAGCACGCCTTCCTCGGCGGTGGGTTGGGCTTTCTTGGTGGCGTCTCGGAGTTTCTTCAGGTCGGCCAGCAGCTTGGCGCGCTGCTGATCGTTTTCCAGGGATTTGATCACTTCATCCAGCGACTGCCCCAAGGGTTCCTGGGACTGGGGCTGCGCCTGGCTCTGGGTATTGAGCAACCCCGGCAGGCCCACGGCCTGGGCAGCCATGCTCGGCAGCAGGGTCAACAGGCAGACGAGCAGCCAGCAGGGCAAAGCGAAAAGACGAGCAAGCACGGGGCGGTCAACCTCGGAGAAAACGGATCGGCCGAGTGTACGAGGCAGCCCAGGCCAATGCGAGTCTGGTGTGGTTTTATTCGGCGAGCTTGGCAAGGATCTTGTAGATCACGGTGCAGAGGATCAGCAGCATGCCGATCCACATGCCGAAGACCCCAATATTCTTGTCGCGGAAGTTGAAGCCGATGGCCAGCAGGATCATCCCCGCGAGGATGGGCAGCAGCATCGCATGGAACGCAGACATCGGGATCATAGTGACAGCCTTGTCAGAAGGGATGCTGTTGAGTCTAGGCCGCTTTGTGGGAACTGCGATTGATATGCATCAGGCGATTTTTGTGGTGCGGGCGCGAGGGCAGCCCTGGGAAGCGCCGCGTTTGCGGACGCTTCCCAGGGCTTGCTGCTATGGCAGGTCGCGGCTGGCGTAGAAGGCGCTCAGGACTTTCACCAGGTGTGCCAGGTCGTGGCTGCCGCACAGCTCGCGGATCGAGTGCATGGCGAAGGTCGGCAGGCCGATGTCCACGGTGCGCACGCCCAGGTGGCTGGCGGTGATTGGGCCGATGGTCGAGCCGCAACCCATGTCGCTGCGCACCACGAAACTTTGCACCGGCACTTCTTCGGCCATGCACAGGTGGCGGAAGAAGCCAGCTGTTTCGCTGTTGGTGGCGTAGCGCTGGTTGCTATTGACCTTGATCACCGGGCCGGCATTGAGCTTCGGACCGTGGTTGGCGTCGTGCTTGTCGGCGTAGTTGGGGTGCACGCCGTGGGCGTTGTCCGCCGAAACCAGCAGGGACTTCTGGATGGTGCGCACGAACTCGTCGCCTTCGGGCAGCAGGCGGCGCAAGGTTTGTTCGAGCATCGGGCCGTCGGCGCCACAGGCGGAGCAGGAGCCCACTTCTTCGTGGTCGTTGCACACCAGTACGCAGGTTTCTTCGGTGTCGGCATTGAGCAGGGCTTGCAGGCCGGCGTAGCAGGACAGCAAGTTGTCCAGGCGCGCACCGGCGATAAAGTCGCCGTGCAGGCCGATCACCGCCGCGCTCTGGGTGTCGTAGAAACTCAGCTCGTAGTCCAGCACCACATCGGCGTTGAGGCCGTGTTCGCGGGCCAATTGGTCGGTGAGCACAGCGCGGAAGTCCACGCGCTCGTCGCCGGCGAATTGGGCGAGGATCGGTGGCAGTTCGGTTTGGGCATTGATCGCCCAGCCCTGGTTGGCTTCACGGTTGAGGTGGATGGCCAGGTTGGGAATGATCGCGATGGGCGCCTTGAAGTCGATCAACTGACTTTCCACCTTGCCGTCGCGACGGAAGGTTACGCGGCCGGCCAAGGACAGGTCACGGTCGAACCACGGCGCCAGCAGAGCCCCGCCATAGACTTCCACGCCCAGTTGCCAGAAGCCCTGGCGTTGCAGTTCCGGTTGCGGCTTGACCCGCAGGCAGGGGCTGTCGGTGTGGGCGCCGACCAGGCGGATACCGCCTGACAGCGGCGAGTGTCGGCCCAGCTTGAAGGCTACGATCGAAGAATCATTACGGGTGACGTAGTAGCGACCGTTGGCTTCGGTGGTCCAGGTTTCGCGTTCGTCCAGGCGTTGATAACCGGCCGCTTCCAGGCGTTGAACCAGGCTGGCGGTGGCATGGAAAGGGGTAGGGGAGGCCTTGAGAAAGTCGATCAGGCCTTGGTTCAACTCTTCGCGCATAAATAGCTCCAGACAGCAGTGGCGCGAGTTTAACGTATAGGCGAGCCCTGTAGGAGCCGGCTTGCTGGCGAAGCGGTCGTCGACCTGGGTCGGGCCTTCGAGCCGCTATCGCCGGCACGCCGGCTCCTGCAAAGGTTGTCTCAGAAGGGCGCGGGGCACTCGAAGCGCAGGCGCTCGCCGCTTTGCGGATGGGTGAAGCTGAGCATGCTGGCGTGCAGGCACAGGCGCGGCCAGGCGGCCAGGGCTTGTGGGTGGGCGTAGAGGCCGTCACCCAGCAGCGGATGACCGATGGACAGCATATGCACCCGCAACTGGTGGGAGCGGCCGGTGATCGGGGTCAACTCTACGCGGCACCAGTCACCGCAACGCTCCAGCACACGCCAGAACGTCAGGGCGTGCTTGCCGAACTCATGGTCCACCACGTGCCGGGGTTTGGTCGGCGGGTCGTAGCGCAGGGGCAGGTCGATGCTGCCGCTGTCCAGTTCGGGTTGGCCCCAGCAGAGTGCGGTGTAGGCTTTTTCGGTTTCCCGGTCATGAAACTGCCGCGACAGCTCGCGGTGGGTATCGGGGTCGCGGGCCAGGAGGATGATGCCCGAGGTTTCCCAATCCAGACGGTGGACGATGCGGGCTTCCGGGTAACCGTTTTCCTGCAGGCGGGTGATCAGGCAGTCTTTGTTGTCATCGGCACGCCCTGGCACGGAAAGCAGCAGGGTGGGCTTGTTCACCACCAGCACGGCGGCATCCTGGTGAATGATGTGAATATTCGACAGCGGCATAAAACAGTCTCGTAACAAACGCCAACGGCGGCTCAGGAACCCGATGCATTGCACCAAGTCCCCGAGCCGCCGTGGCTCCAGCCGGATCGATCAGCGATCTGGCAGGGTGATATTGAGTTCCAGAATCGAGCAGCTACCCTGGTTTTCCAGGGCGACATGCACATCATCGGACCCGATATTGACGTACTTGCGGATCACTTCCACCAGTTCCTTCTGCAAGGCGGGCAAGTAATCTGGGGTACTGCGCTGGCCGCGTTCATGCGCCACGATGATCTGTAGACGCTCTTTCGCCACCGACGCGGTACTTACCTTTTTATTGGCACGAAAGAAGTCAAAAAGATTCATTATCTACCTCCAAACAGGCGCTCGAAGAATCCCTTCTTCTCGACATCAAGGAACCGGTGTTCCACGGTTTTGCCCAGCAAACGATCGACGGCATCGCTGTACGCCTGGCCGGCGTCGCTTTGGTCGTCGAGGATTACCGGCACGCCCTGGTTGGAGGCCTTGAGCACCGCTTGGGATTCTGGGATCACACCCAGCAGGGTGACGGCGAGAATTTCCTTGACGTCTTCGACGCCGAGCATTTCGCCGTTGTTGACGCGCTCCGGGTTGTAGCGGGTCAGCAGCAAATGTTCCTTGATCGGGTCTTCGCCGTTTTCCGCGCGCCGGGATTTGCTGGCCAGCAGGCCGAGCATACGGTCGGAGTCGCGGACCGAGGAGACTTCCGGGTTGGTCACGACGATCGCTTCATCAGCGAAGTACATGGCCAGGTGAGCGCCTTTTTCGATGCCTGCCGGGGAATCGCAGACCACGAACTCAAATTGTTCCTTGAGCTCCATCAGGACTTTTTCCACGCCTTCGACGGTCAGCGCGTCTTTATCGCGGGTCTGACTGGCGGCCAGTACGTAGAGGTTTTCCAGGCGCTTGTCTTTGATCAGGGCTTGTTGCAGGTTGGCTTCGCCGTTGACGACGTTGACGAAGTCGTAAACCACGCGGCGTTCGCAGCCCATGATCAGGTCGAGGTTACGCAGGCCGACGTCGAAGTCGACGATGACTGTTTTGTGGCCGCGCAGAGCGAGGCCGGTACCGATAGCGGCGCTGGTGGTGGTCTTACCCACACCACCCTTGCCGGATGTAACCACGAGAATCTTGGCCAAGGTGTTTCACCCCTAAAGAAAAAGGACTTTTAGCCCCTGAAAAACATCTCTTGAAACTACTGCAGTCGGACAGCCTTGGCTGGAGCTTGATCAGCGGCGCCATTTACCCCTGGTAAACACGACGTGCTGGCAACTTCCTACTTCGTTTGAGCCGTTTTCGCTACGTTTTAGAGATGCTTGGAAAATGCGGCAGTATCCGTTAAAGACGAGTGATGTTCAACACATCGCCCGACAGGCTGACCTGGACCCCGGAGCCCCACAATGGATCTCGACGCAGGTCTTCGGACACCTTGTATTGGCCGGCGATGGAGACCAATTCAGCGCTCAATTGCTGACAGAAAATCCGTGCCTTGGTGTCGCCCTTGACGCCGGCCAGCGCGCGACCGCGCATGGGGCCGTATACATGGATGTTGCCATCGGCGAGAAGTTCCGCGCCGGGGCTCACCGAGGAGATCACCACCAGGTCGCCGCCTTGAGCATAGATCTGCTGCCCGCCACGCACTGGCGAAGTGATGATACGGGTCGGCTTGACCGTCGGTTCGGCCGGTTTTTCCGGTTTTTTCCGGACTTCGCCTTCCTGGGGATCCAGAGGCCGCTCCCGGGCGCCGGACGGTGGCAACACCGGCAGGTCCACGGCGATGGCCGCGGCAATGTCTTCGATACGGTTGGCGCGGATGGCCAGGGTGCGCAGGCCATGCTGGCGGCACACGCGCATCAGCCCGGGCAGGTCCACCGCGCCTTCGCTGGCTGGGAGCTTGTCCAGGGCCAATACCAGGGGCGCGTTGCTGAAGAAATTCGGCGCTTGCGCGACCTTCGCGGCCAACTGGCGATCCAGGCCTTCGAGGTCATTGCGGGCCAGTTCCAGCACCGTGATGGCGAGCATGCTGCCCTTTAACTGGAACACAGGATCTTGGTCTAGCGATTCGGTTTGGCTCATGGTCGGCATAAAGCGGCTTGTCACTAAAAGTGCCGAGACTTATAACGAGAACGCCCGCGAGCCGCAACCCGGGTCGAACCGATGTAGAATGCGCGACCTTGTTGTCTGTCCGGAATCTGTAATGGATCGCCCGCGTTTTCGAGCTGCATTTTTATCGCCGCGTTTTTGGCCATTGTGGCTGGGGCTTGGCCTCTTGTGGTTGGTCGTCCAACTGCCTTATCCGCTGTTGCTGGTCATCGGTCGTGGTTTGGGCGCGTTGATGTATCGGGTCGCCGGCGAACGGCGGCGGATTGCCAAGCGCAATCTTGAACTGTGTTTTCCCGAGAAGTCGGCCGCCGAGCGTCGACGCCTGCTCAAGGACAACTTCGCCTCCACCGGCATTGCCTTCTTTGAAATGGCCATGAGCTGGTGGTGGTCCAAGCCGCGCCTGGCGCGCCTGGCCCATATCGAAGGGCTGGAGCACCTGCAGGCGGCCCAACGTGAAGGCAAGGGCGTGATTCTCATGGCCCTGCATTTCACCACCCTGGAAATCGGCGCGGCCCTGCTCGGTCAGCAGCACACCATTGACGGTATGTACCGCGAGCACAAAAACCCGTTGTTCGACTTTATCCAGCGCCGCGGTCGTGAGCGCCACAACCTGGATTCCCTGGCGGTGGAGCGCGAGGATGTGCGCGGCATGCTCAAGCTGCTGCGTGCCGGGCGGGCCATCTGGTATGCGCCGGACCAGGACTACGGCGCCAAGCAAAGCATTTTCGTGCCGCTGTTCGGCATCCAGGCGGCCACCGTCACCGCCACCAGCAAGTTCGCTCGCCTGGGCAAGGCCCTGGTGGTGCCGTTCACTCAGGAGCGCCTGGCTGATGGCAGCGGTTATCGACTGGTGATCCATGCGCCCCTGAGTGATTTCCCCGGGGAGACCGAGGAAGCCGACTGCCTGCGCATTAACCAGTGGATCGAAAGCGCCTTGCGCGAATGCCCCGAGCAATACCTGTGGGCCCATCGACGCTTCAAGAGCCGGCCACCTGGCGAGCCGAAGCTGTATCCCAAACGCGGTTGACCCCATAACGATAAAAGGCCCCCGAGCGCCATGGAGTGTTGCGATGAGCCCTGCTGAACCGGTTACAGGCCTGATTCTTTCCGGTGGCGGGGCACGAGCGGCCTATCAAGTGGGGGTGCTGGCGGCCATTGCCGAGTTGCTGCCGCCGGGCGCCGACAACCCGTTTCCGGTGATTGTCGGCACCTCGGCCGGGGCGATCAATGCGGTGAGCCTGGCCAGCGGTGCCACGGATTTCAAGACGGCGATCCTGCGCCTCACGGCCTTTTGGCAGAGCTTTCGCAGCCATCAGGTGATGCGCAGTGACTGGCCGGGGGTGATTCGCCAGGCCAGCCGCTTTGTCGGCCACAGCCTGCTCGGGCTCGGTGCCCAAGTACCTGTGGCACTGATCAACAGCTCGCCCCTCAAAGACCTGCTCAACGACAAGCTGCAACTGTCCGGGATCGATGACGCCATCGCCCAGGGGCAATTGCATGCGGTGGCGGTGACGGCCTTCGGTTATGAATCCGGACAGGCGGTGACTTTTTATCAGGGCGGCAGGGTCATCGAACCCTGGCTGCGTCATCGGCGCATCGGGATCCCTACCCAGATCAGCGTGGAGCACTTACTGGCCAGCTCGGCAATTCCGTTGCTGTTCGCCCCGGTCAAGATCGAACAGGAGTACTTTGGCGACGGCGCGGTGCGGCAATCGGCACCGATCAGCCCGGCGCTGCACCTGGGGGCCAGCCGGGTGCTGGTGGTGGGCGTCAGCGGCAACCCCCGGGGCGTCGACCCGGACAGCGCAGCGCAGCGCACGTACACCGGGCAGCAGCCGACCCTGGCGCAGATCGGTGGGCACATGCTCAACAGCACCTTCATCGACAGCCTGGAAAGTGACATCGAGCTGCTGGAGCGGCTCAACCAGTTCAGCCACCTGATGCCACGGCAAGTGCCCGTGCGCAGCCTTGGGGTGGCACCGGTGGATGTGCTGGTGATCGCTCCCAGCCAGCCGATCGATGAAATTGCTGCGCGGCATCGGCAAGAGTTGCCCAAGGCCTTGCGTTTGTTCCTGCGCGGGCCAGGGGCTACCAAGACCAGCGGCGCCGGTGTCCTGAGTTACCTGCTGTTCGAGGCCAGCTACTGCAGTGAGCTGATCGAACTGGGGCGCCGCGATGCCTTGGCCAAGCGTGAAGAGTTGTCGCGCTTCCTGGGGCTGTCGGTTTAAGCGGTCAGCTTGTCGTCACGAAAGTCCCTCAGGGCCTGTTCGATCTCTTCCCGGGTGTTCATGACAAAGGGCCCGTACTGGACGATGGGTTCACCCAGCGGCTTGCCGGCAATCAGCAGCACCTTGGCCCCGGACTGGCTGGCCAGTTGCAGGTCGCCGTGATCGGACAGGCGCACCAGCTTGCTGCTGGTCACGCTCTGAGGGTGGCCCGGCAGTTCCAGGGCGCCTTCGTAGACATAGAGCAGCGCCCGATGCCCCTCGGGCAAGCGCGGGGCGACCTGACTGCCGGCACCCAGGTGCAGGTCGAAGTAGCAGGGCTCAGTGTCCGGACGCTGCACGGCGCCTGGTTGCCGGACCTGGCCATCATCGAAGGTGCCGGCGATCACCACCACCTCGACCCCGGCAGCCGTGGTCAGGCGCGGAATGTCCTTGGGTTGAATGTCTTGGTAGCTGGCCGGGTCGAGCTTGTGTTTGCCCGGCAAGTTGAGCCACAACTGAAAGCCGCGCATCACGCCTTCTTCCTGCTCTGGCATCTCGCTGTGGATGATGCCTTTGGCCGCGGTCATCCACTGCACGCCTCCGCCTTCCAGCAGCCCGACATTGCCCAGGTGGTCCTCATGACGCATGCGACCTTCGAGCATGTAGGTGACGGTTTCAAAACCGCGATGGGGGTGAGGCGGGAAGCCGGCGATGTAGTCGTCGGGGTTCTGTGAGCCAAATTCATCGAGCATCAGGAAGGGGTCGAAACGCTCTACGCCTTGGCCACCGAAGACCCGGGTCAGCTTGACCCCGGCGCCGTCCGAGGAGGGCTGGCCGCTATGGACGCTGATAACGTTGCGTAATTGAGTCATGGGTACAACTCCTGATCAGGTGGGAATGGTCGACATGCTATGCCAGTCCGATCGATCAAAGGTTGCGAATTCTTCTGTATTTTTATCGACTATTTAGATGTTTTGAGGTGGAGCCTGTTTTTGCCCGGTCAGCCACCCTGTGGCCGGCAAGCCGGCTGCTGCCCAGGCATTGAGGTGCCTGGGTGCGGCAGCGGGCTTGTCAGCGACAGCGAACGTCAGAAGTGGAACTTGACCAACAGGCTGGCGGTGTCCTGGTTGGTTTCAAACGCGCCAGAGTCTTTGATGCCGTACTTGTTCTTCCAGTAGTCGTACTCGATACCGACGTACAACTGCTTTTCACCCCAGCTCAGGGCTTTGCCCAGGTCGTACTTGATCTGCGGGTTGAAGTGCAGGTTGGCGTGGTAAGTGCCTTTGCTGTTTTTGTCGTTATCGACGACCCAGTCCATGAAACCGTCGATCAGGATGTCCGACTTGCCCACGGGAATGGTGTAGGCCCAGACCGGGGTGATCTGCCAGACGTTGTCGCCGGCACGGCTGCCTTCGGTCTGACGGTTGTAGAAGTTCAGTTGGAAGTAGTCGAAGCCGGGGATGGCGAGGTCGAAGCCCGGGCCGATCAGGTACGACTCGTTGTCGCCTTCGCCGAACTCATAGGTCATTGCCAGCAACACGTCCTTGATGGGGCCGAACGCCAACTTCTGGTCGAAGATCTTGCCGAACGACAGGCGTGGGCTGAACTCGCCATAGTAAGTACTCGGGCCGGCATTACCGTCTTCCTTGCCGTTGTAGAAGATGCGGTCCAGGAAGAAGAAGTTGTCCCCGTATTTCCAGCCGTCGGCGTGTTCGAAGGTCACGGTCTGCTGGATTTGTGGATTGACCTCGAAGTTCTTGCCATACAGATAAGTCAGGCTGTTGTTCTGCCATTGCAGCAGGTCGCCGGCCATGGCCTGCCCCCCGGCCAGCAAGGATCCTGCAAGCATCAGGCTGGTGCACGTCTGTTTCATTCGGTTGCTCCCAAAGTAAGTGGTTCCACGTTTTTTCAAGCGTCGGCACTCTGGTGTGGCGCCTTTTTTCACTGCGGTAAAAATCATCCAAACGGTCAGCTTTATTGCTCTTAGCAAGAGCTGAGCCAAGGCTGGAAAAAAGCAAAAAAACTCCCGCTCGACGATACGAATACAGTCGATTAAGAGTGGATTGGGCTTCGAATCCGTGCGCTTTGGCGCCTGACAGGGCCGGGATAAGTTGGCGTTCAGGTCAGGTTTTTTATCCGGGCTTTTTTTTACCCCGGATTGGCGCGGCCGCGGAGAATACTGGCTCCGGCAACCGCGCTCAAGTGCCCCGCAACAGAGCGCCTGAAACAACTTTGGGGCACTGTTGCCGAGCATCGGGTCAAGGCTCATGGGGGGGCGAGGGTGCGCTGAGGTAGAGGGGCGCGGGATTAGTGCGGGTGCACGTGGGCGGGATTGTCGGCAGCACGTTCGGCGCCACCGAGGATGTTGAACAACAGGTTCAGCACCAGTGCACTAAGGGTCGCCATGGCAATACCACTGTGGGTGATGGGGCTCATCCACAGCGGCAGGTGGGCAAAAAACTCTGGCCGGACCACTGGAATCAGGCCCATGCCAATGCTTACCGCCACCAGCAATTGGTTGCGACGGTCAGCAATGTCGGCTTCCTGGAGAATCTTGATGCCCGTGGCGGCGACCATGCCGAACATGGCAATTGCCGCGCCGCCCAGCACCGCCGCCGGAATTGACGCCACAAGGAAGGCGGCCTTGGGCAGCAGGCTCAGCACCACCAGCAGGCCGCCGGCGACGATGGTTACCGATCGGCAGCGCACACCGGTCATCTGCACCAGGCCAATGTTCTGGGCGAAGGAGGAGTGGGTGAAGGTGTTGAAAAAACCGGCGAAGAACGAGGCACCGGCATCGCACAACAGGCCACGGCGCAGCATCCGAGGGGTGACGTCCTGGCCGGTGATTTTACCCAGGGCCAGGAACATGCCGGTGGACTCGACAAAGATGATCACCACCACCAGGCACATCGACAGAATCGGTGCCAGGTGAAACTGTGGCATGCCGAAATGCAGCGGGGTGACCACTTGCAACCAGGGCGCCTCGGCCATTCCGGAGAGGTCGACCATGCCGATCAATCCGCACAGCAGATAACCCAGGCCCATGCCGATCAGCACGGAAATATTCACCCAGAAGCCGCGCATAAAACGGTGGACCAACAGGATGGTGCCCAGCACGAGGGCGGCGATGGTCAGGTAGATCGGCGAGCCGAACTGGGCGGCGGAGCTGCCGCCGCCAGCCCAATTCACCGCCACGGGAAACAGCGACAAACCGATCGAGGTGATCACCGTGCCGGTGACCAGGGGCGGAAAGAAACGCACCACTTTGGACATAAAGGGCGCAATCAGCATGCCGAAGAAGCCGGCGGCGATGGTCGCGCCGAAGATCCCCTGCATGCCGATACCGGGCATGCCGGCCATGGCGACCATGCTGCCCACCGCGGCAAAACTGGCGCCCATCATCACCGGCATGCGGATGCCCATGGGGCCGATGCCCAGTGACTGGACGATGGTGGCGATCCCCGCCACCAGTAGGTCGGCGTTGATCAGGAAGGCGATTTCTTCACGACTCAGGCCCGCGGCCTGTCCGATGATCAGAGGCACTGCAATGGCACCGCCATACATCAGCAGAACGTGCTGCAGACCGACCAGGATCAGTTGCAAGAGGGGCAAGCGCTGGATGGCAGGCGCATCAGGAACGCACCGTTCGGATGAATCGGACATGCAACACCTCGGATCTTTTTATTCTTGTGATTTAACCGCTGGGTCTTTGCGCACAGCGTGTCTGCAACAGGCGAATCTTGATCGGCTGATGGCAAGCAAGCCCGCCCCTACAGATGAATTCGGTTCTGTAGAAGCGAGCTTGCCCGCGAAGCAGCCTGGTGACAGGCGTTGATCAGTTGGTTTGAGCCCCCTGGGCGATCCAGGCACCGATCAGCTCACGTTCCTGCTGGGTCATCTGGGTGATGTTGCCCAGTGGCATGATCTGGCTGGCGACTGCCTGGGCCTGGATCCGTGCAGCCTGCAGGTGGATCTGTTCCGGTGTATCGAACATCACGCCACCCGGTGCGGTGCTGAACAGGGGGCTGGTGGGTTTGGCCGAGTGGCAAACCGCGCAACGCTCCTGGATCACACTGTGTACTTTGTCGAAGGCCGGGCCGGCGTTGGATGCCTGGGCCGGAGCACTGGCGGGTGCGGCAGGCGCGGCCGGTGCGGTTTCGGCTTTAGGCTTGGCACCACCGCCCAGGGCGGTTTCAGGCAGGGGTTGATACTCGATTTGCCCCGGTGCCTTGGCCACTTCAGGGGCACTGTTCATGGGCACCGGGCCAGTTACGTAGGCCAGGCAAATCATGCCCAGTGCGGCGACGGGGAGGGTCCAGGCGAACTTGTGGCTGTCATGCCGGGTGTTGAAGTAGTGACGCACCAGCACCGCCAGCACTGCGATCCCGGCCAGGATCAACCAGTTGTACTGGCTGCCATAAGTGCTCGGGAAGTGGTTGCTGATCATGATGAACAGCACGGGCAGGGTGAAGTAGTTGTTGTGGCGCGAACGCAACAGGCCTTTGGCTGGCAGGGTTGGGTCCGGGGTGCGGTTCTCGGCGATCGCCGCCACCAGCGCACGCTGGGCCGGCATGATGATGCGGAAAACGTTACCCACCATGATGGTGCCGATGATGGCGCCGACGTGCAGATAGGCACCGCGACCACTGAACACCTTGCTGAAACCATAAGCCGCAGCGATCAGCAGCACGAACAGGATAAAACCGAGCAGGGCGGGTTTCTTGCCCAGGGGGGAGTCGCAGAGGAAGTCGTAGATGAACCAGCCGGCGATCAAGGCGCCGATGCCGATGGCCACACCTTCAGGGCCGCTGAGGCCGCTGCCGGGGGCAACCAGGTAAAGCATGGGGTTGAAGTAGAACACCAGGCATAGCAGGGCAATCCCTGACATCCAGGTGAAATAGGCTTCCCATTTGAACCAATGCAGGTTTTCCGGCATTGACGGAGGGGCCAGTTTGTATTTTTCCAGGTGATAGATACCACCACCGTGGATCGCCCAGAGATCACCGGACAGGCCGTCCTTGGGGTTGGCGCGGTTGAGGTTGTTCTCCAGCCAGACGAAGTAGAACGATGCGCCAATCCAGGCCACACCCGTGATCATATGTATCCAACGCACGCTCAGGTTGAGCCATTCCAACAGATGTGCTTCCACAGTCTTTACCTCTCGCCTGTCACTCTTGTTTCGAGTGATCAGACCTTCTCTTATTGGTGGGGGGCGAGGATCAATCGCTCATCCTCTTTGAAGAAATGCTCATCGCAGTTGTTGCCATTGCCACTGCGATCAACCACCAGGAAGTCATCCCGCTTTTCGATCGTCAGCACCGGGTGGTGCCAGACGCCGCGATGGTAATTAATGCCCTGCCTGCCGTTGGTGACGAAGGCGCGGACCAAGCCCGATACAGGTACATCGCCAAGTGGCGCGACCACGATCAGAAAGGGGTTGCCGAGCAGCGGAATAAAAGCCTGGCTGCCCAGCGGGTGTCGTTCCAGCATGCACACGGTCAGCGGCATGTCCTGCGCGTCGGCGCGGAAGATGCTGATGATCGCGTTGTCCTCCGGCGTAGCGGTTTCCACCGTCGCCAGTTTGTGAAAGCGCATGGTCGACCCGTTGTTGATCATGAAGTGATCGCTGCCATCGGTTTCGATAACGTCTCCGAAAGGGGCGAAGGCTTCTTTGGTCAGGGGTTCGATCATCAGTGTGCGCATGGCTGTCTTCTTAATCTTTTGAATGATGTGATTGCTGTGTAGGAGCCCGGCTGGCTGGCGATGGCGTCGGTTTGATCGCTATCGCCGGCACGCCGGCTCCTACAGGTTTCGGTTCAGCGCTTATTTAGCGACCTTGCCGAGTACCCGCAGGCGGCTCACACCACCATCCGGGAACACGTTCAGGCGGATGTGGGTGATCGGGCCCAGTGCCTTGATCTGCTCGGCGAAGCTGTGTTCGGCGTGCATTTCCAGCTTCTGTGCCGGCAGCAGCTCGCGCCAGAACAGCGATTGGGTTTCGATCTGGCTGTCGGTGCCGCCCTTGACGAATGCGGCCTGGATCGAGCAGGTGTCCGGGTAGTTGCCCTTGAAGTGCAGGGTGTCGACGATGATCTTCTCGATTTCGCCCGGGTGGCCCAGCGCGACGATGACCCAGTCATTGCCCGGGGTGCGACGACGTGCGGTTTCCCAGCCGTCGCCCATGTTGATGCCGCGGCCTGGGTTGAGGATGTTGCCCATGCGCCCGAAGTGTTCGTCGGAGCAGGCCAGGGCGCGACCACCATTGAGGGCAGCAGCCAGGTCGATCTGTTCGTTGTCGCCCACGGCCGACCAGTCGCGGTACGGAATGCCGTAGACGCGCAGGCGAGCTACGCCGCCATCCGGGTAGATGTTGAAACGCAGGTGGCTGAACGCCTGCTCGTTGTTGATTTCGTGGTAGTGGTGGCTGTTGCCTTGCAGCTCGACAGCCGACAGTACTTCGACCCACTGGGTGTTTTCATTCGGCTCGCCTTCAGCCAGGAAGCAGGCTTCCAGGGAGGCGGACGGCGGGAAGTTGCCGGTGAAGAATGAAGTGTCGATGTCCACGCCTTTGATCGAGCCCGGCACACCGAGGCGGATCACCGCGCTGTCGTAGCCTTCAAAGCGCTTGCGGCGCGACTCCCAGCCGTCCATCCACTTGCCGTTGTCATCGAACACGCCCTCCTTCCATACGGCCGGGGTCGGCTGGAACAGACGGTTGGCGTCGGCGAACCAGTCATCGGTGACCGAAATGATCTTGGTGCCCAGACGGGCGTCGGCCAGGTTGACGAACTTCTCGAAAGGTACGGCGTAAGCTTTCATTCTTCTTGTCTGCCTTGAAATAAGTGGCTGGGGATGCTTGCAGAGCCCTGGGAAACGCACGCGTTGAATCAGGTTTCTCGGGCTAAGTTCGCTATAGGGTCAGTAAACGGAACAACGCGATTTTGTTGATCTCCGCTAACGCGCATTTGAATTCGGCCTCGGCTGAATGGTGAATGCGGGTTTCGAACGCTGCGAGGATCTGATGCCGGTTGCTGCCTTTCACCGCCATGATGAAGGGAAACTTGAACTTGGCTTTGTAGGCGTCGTTCAGCTCGGTGAAGCGAGAAAACTCTTCGGCCGTGCATTGGTGAATACCGGCGCCAGACTGTTCTTGAGTGCTGGCAGCGGTCAGTTGGCCCTGGACGGCGGCTTTGCCGGCCAGGTCCGGGTGAGCGTTGATCAGTGCCAGCTGGCTGGCGTGATCGGCGCTCAACAGGATATCGCTCATGCGTTGATGCAGGGTTTCGATCTGGTCGACGGAGGCATCGAGGCCCAGGTCATAGGCTTTTTCAGCAACCCATGGCGAATGTTCGTAGATGTCGGCGAAGGCTTCGACAAAGGCCTCGCGGCTCAGGGTCGAGGGTTTCAGGGTCTGGAAGGCGGTCATTTTGCCGCTCCTGCGAAGGGATGGACTTGCTGCCAATGGCGGGCAATATCAACCCGACGAGTGAACCAGACCTGTTCGTGACCTTTGACGTATTCGATAAAGCGCTTGAGTGCAGCCAGGCGTGCCGGGCGGCCAATCAGCCGGCAATGCAGGCCAATGGAGAGCATCTTCGGCGCTTCGGCCCCTTCGGCGTAGAGCACGTCGAAGGCATCTTTCAGGTAATGGAAGAAATCGTCGCCCTTGTTGAACCCCTGGACCTGGGTAAAACGCATGTCGTTGGTGTCCAGGGTGTAAGGAATCACCAGGTGCGCCTTGCCGGTCGGGTTATTGGGTTCCCAGTAGGGCAGATCGTCGTCGTAGGTGTCGCAGTCATAGAGGAAACCGCCTTCCTCCATCACCAGGCGCCGGGTATTCGGGCCGGTGCGGCCGGTGTACCAGCCCAGTGGCCGTTCGCCGGTGAGTTCGGTGAGGATGCGGATCGCTTCGAGCATGTGCTCGCGTTCCTGGGCTTCATCCATGTACTGGTAGTCGATCCAGCGGTAGCCGTGGCTGCAGATTTCGTGACCGGCGGCGACCATGGCGCGGATAACGTCCGGGTGGCGTTGGGCAGCCATGGCCACGGCGAAGATGGTCATGGGAATGTCGAATTCCTTGAACAGCTTGAGAATCCGCCAGACGCCGGCACGGCTGCCATACTCGTAAAGGGATTCCATGCTCATGTTGCGCTCGCCCTGCAGTGGCTGCGCCGAGACCATTTCCGAGAGGAAGGCTTCCGATTCTTTGTCGCCGTGGAGGATGTTGCGCTCGCCGCCTTCTTCATAATTGAGCACGAAGGACAGGGCGATGCGGGCATTGCCCGGCCAGTGAGGGTGAGGAGGGTTGGAGCCGTAACCGATCAGGTCGCGAGGGTAGTCAGCGCTCACTGCAGTCTTCCTTCTTGTTCGTGATAACGGTGGCGTGGCGGGACCTGAGAATGAGAAGCCAGGCTGGCGTCACGACGATGGGATGATTGTATACAAATTCATATTAATTTTGTAAGCCTGATTTTTTGCATTTTTCATCTGGGCTCTCGATGAATGGATCCTGCAAAAAACTTGCCTGAGTGGTCAGCTAATCGATTAAAAAGCTTCTACCCGTATGCTTTGAGCGTCTTTTGGCGGGTGCTGTCGAGTGCTGAAAGCCATGCATTAATTTGTGCTGATTATTGTGTACAATTTTTTTGAAAAATGTCTTAATCGGATCCTCGCCGCATCCGTTCGCGCTCTAAAACGGTGCGGTCTCCTTACTAACTGACTCGGGAGGCGCGAGGCCTGGACGCTTTGAAAGGCGGCCGGCACGCAGAATCAATGGGACGTTTGACTACACACGTTTTGGATGCCGCACATGGCTGCCCCGGCAGCGCAATCAAGGTCGAGCTGTATCGGGTCGAGGGCGCCCAGCTGGAACTGGTCGCCAGCGCCTTGACCAACAGCGACGGCCGCTGTGATGCCCCGTTATTGCAGGGCGATGACTACCGCTCCGGGGTTTACCAACTGCAGTTCCATGCCGGCGATTACTACCGGGCCCGTGGCGTGCAATTGCCAGAGCCGGCGTTTCTCGATGTGGTGGTGCTGCGTTTCGGCATCTCTGCTGAACAGGATCATTACCACGTGCCGCTGCTGATCTCGCCCTACAGCTATTCGACCTATAGAGGAAGCTAGGACTTTCCCCCAAGAATCCTGCGCAAATAGCTTCTTTGGTCTTTTGCCCGCTCACACTGCGGGCTTTTTTTCGCCGGTCATAAAGTCCTCCCCGCCAACCGGCGCCTACACCCTCAGGCAAGCGCCGGCTTGGCGGGGCGTGAAGCCCTTAACGACTGAGCAGGGAAGCGGCTCCAGCGCCACCAAACAGCCCGGCACTGATGCGGTTGAACCAGCTCTGGCCCCTGCCGCTGCGCAGGTAACGCGCCGCGCCGTGGGCACCCAAGCCGTAGGCCAGCTTGCACAGCAGGTCGAGCACGGTCCAGGTGGCAATCATGATCAGCAACTGGGGCAGAAACGGCTGTTGGGCACTGAGAAACTGCGGCAGGAAAGCGGCGAAGAACAGGATGTCCTTCGGGTTACTGGCACCCAGCACAAAGGCGCGCCCAAAGAGTGCACGGAAGCGTGGTATTGGTGCGGCTTCCGGCACATTGGCGCCCTGGGACGGCTGGCGTGATTGCTGCCAACTCTGCCAGGCGAGGTAAAACAGGTACAGGGCGCCGACGATTTTCAGCGCGCTGAACAGTTGTTCCGAGGCCAGCAGCAACGCGCCCAGGCCCAGCGCCGAGGCACTGAGCAGGCAGATCGAGGCAATCACCCCACCCAGAAACGCCGGGTACGAACGGCGCAGGCCATAGTTCAGGCTGTTGCTGATCATCAGCAACGACAAGGGGCCCGGGATCAGGATCACCACCAGGGCAGCGCCGCTGAACAGCAGCCAGGTTTCCAGACTCATCACTTTCCTCCATATGAACAAAAGCCCCACCCGACGGGGTGAGGCGGGGGCAACGGGTACTGCTTACAAGAAAATGAACTTGGCGATAAAAATCGCACACAGCACGTACAGGCTGATGGAGATTTCCTTGTGTTTACCGGTGCCGGCCTTCAGCACCACGTAAGTGATAAAGCCCAGGGCGATGCCGTCGGCCACGGAAAAAGTCAGCGGCATCATGATCGCCGTGACGATGGCCGGAATGCTGTCGGTGGCTTCGTCCCAGTTGATGTGGGCCATGCCGCCCATCATCAGCATCGCAACGTAAATCAACGCACCAGCCGTGGCATAAGCGGGGATCATGCCAGCCAGCGGGGCGAAGAACATGGCGGCAATAAATAGCACACCTACGGTCACAGCGGTAAGACCAGTCCGACCACCTGCGGCGACACCGGCGGCGCTTTCGACGTAGCTGGTGACCGGTGGTACACCGACCATGGCGCCGAATACGCTGGAGGCGCTGTCGGCCTTGAGGGCGCGGGAGAGGTTTTCGATCTTGCCGTCGGCGTTCACCAGCCCGGCGCGCTGGGCCACGCCCATCAAGGTGCCGGCGGTGTCGAACATGTGTACGAAGAGAAAGGCCAGCACCACGCTGATCATGCTGACGTTGAACACACCGGCGATGTCCATGGCCATCCAGGTTGGCGCCAGGCTCGGCGGGGTGGACAGGATGCCGTTGTATTGCACCAGCCCCAGGCCCCATCCGGCCAGGGTCACAGTGATGATGCTGATCAGGATCGCGCCGAACACCCGATGGTAGCTGAGCACAGCAATCATCAGGAAACAGATGGCGGCCAGCAGCGGCCCCGGTTCGCGCAACGAGCCCAGCTTGATCAGGGTCGCCGGGCTGTCAACGATGATGCCTGCGGTTTTCAGGCCGATCAGCCCGAGAAACAGGCCGACCCCGGCGCCCATGGCGTAGCGCAGGCTCACGGGAATGCTGTTGAGTAGCCATTCGCGAACCCGCGACAGGGTCAGAATCATGAACAGCACGCCGGAAATAAACACCGCACCCAGGGCGGTTTCCCAGTTGTAGCCCATGGTGCCGACCACGGTGTAGGTGAAGAACGCGTTGAGGCCCATGCCCGGCGCCAGGCCCACTGGCCAGTTGGCGTAGAGCCCCATCAACAGGCAACCCAAGGCCGCGGCGATGCAGGTGGCGACGAAGGCGGCGCCATGATCGATACCGGCATCCGCCATGATGTTGGGGTTGACGAAGATGATGTAGGCCATGGTGATGAAGGTGGTCAGCCCGGCGATCAACTCGGTCTTTACCGTGGTGCCATGCAATTTGAGTTTGAAGATTCGCTCCAGCCAACCGCTGGTCTGCGGCGGCGAGAGATCCAGCGTCGGGGCTTCGGATTTGCGGCTTTCCACAGCAAGTACTCCTCAAGAGTTTTATTGTTTTTTCCAGAACCGGACACGCGAGGGTGGGCAGCGGCTCTTTGAGGCAGGCAAGGCTGGCGGGTTTTGTTGACTGAAAGGTCAGGAACTCGCACGTGGCGAATTATGCTTTTGTATACAAAGAAAGCAAATAATGTTTTTTGTGTTGTGTGCGAAAAATCTGATGGGCAGGGCATATCGCCGGCAAGCCGGCGCCCGGGGAGGAGGGGTCAGTCGCGTTCGGGGCGTTGCTGGTTCTCACCCAGGGCCTGGTTCACCGCCAGCCAGCCGTTGACCGCGGCTTCGCCCGCTTCGGAGAACGCTCGCTGCAGCAATTTGACTTGCTCGCGGCGCAGGGACTCCTCGAAGCGCCGCCCGTCGGCGGTCAGTTCCAGCAGGCGCTTACGCTTGTCGCTCTCAGGCGCGACGCTGTTGACCAGGTGCATTTCCATCAGTTGGCGCAGCGGAATGTTCAGCGCCTGCTTGCTCACCCCGAGCACCGTCAGCAGTTCCTTGACGCTAAGCCCCGGGTAGCGGGCGATAAAAAACACGATGCGTTGATGCACTCGACTCAGGCCGCGGCGCTCGAGCATTTCATCCGCCTTGGCAGTGAAGGCCTGGTAGCCGAAGAAAAAGGCTTCCATGGCGGTTTGTTGTGAGGTCTGGTTTTTAAGGTCAAGCATATTGACGTATCTATCCAGGTCAGCGTAATTTCGGTCAACCAGTTTGACGTATTTCCTTCAGCCTTCGCTAGCGGTGATCTCCATGGCCTTCTCCGAACGTGTTTCGCGCCTTAAAAGCTCCTTGATCCGTGAAATCCTTGCCGCCGCCCAGCGCCCGGAGGTGATGTCGTTTGCCGGAGGCCTGCCGGCTGAAGTGATGTTGCCCAAGATTCAGTGGGATGAGATGCCGCTCGCCATGGGCCAATACGGTATGAGCGAGGGTGAACCGCAGCTGCGCGAAATCCTCGCGGCCGAGGCCCGGGCCTTGGGCGTGCCCTGCGAAGCCAGCCAGGTTCTGGTGGTCAGTGGGTCCCAGCAGACCCTGGACCTGGCGGCCAAGCTGTACATCGACAAGGGCACGCAGATCATGCTCGAAGCGCCCACCTACCTGGCGGCGCTGCAGATTTTCCAACTGTTCGGTGCCGACTGCCTGACCGTGCCCCTGGAGGCGGATGGCCCTGATCTGACGCAACTGCGGGCCAACCTGGAGCAGCACCAGCCAGCCTTTATCTACCTGATCCCGACCTTCCAGAACCCGTCGGCAGTGCGCTACAGCGAAGCCAAGCGTGATGCCGTGGCCGCCTTGCTGGACGAGTTCGGGGTGACCCTGATCGAGGACGAGCCCTACCGTGAACTGAGCTTCGACGGCGGCAGCGCCACGCCGATTGTCAGCCGCCTGAAAAAGGCCAGCTGGATCTACACTGGCACTGTGTCCAAGACCTTGCTGCCGGGGTTGCGCGTCGGTTATCTGATCGCCAGCCCGGACTTGTTTCCCCACCTGTTGCGGCTGAAACAATCGGCGGACCTGCACACCAACCGTGTGGGCCAGTGGCAAGCGATGCAATGGCTGGGCACCGAGAAATTTCAGCGTCACCTCAGTGAACTGCGGTCCTTCTACCGTGTACGCCGGGACGGTTTTCAGACCGCACTGGAGACGCATTTCTCTGACCTGGCCGACTGGCAGGTGCCTCAAGGCGGGCTGTTTTTCTGGCTCACCCTGAAGCAGCCGCTGGACACCCGGACCTTGCTCAAGGCCGCGTTGGAGCAGGATGTCGCCTTTATGCCGGGTGAACCGTTCTTCTCCGAGCCGGAGCTGAACCCGGGGCATTTTCGCTTGAACTTCAGCCACATTGACCCGGCGCGCCTGGACGAAGGGCTCAAGCGCTTGGCCGGTGTGATCCGTCAGGCACAGGCTGCACAGGCAGCCTAAGGGGGAGGTCATGTACAAGGTTTACGGCGATTACCGTTCGGGCAACTGCTACAAAATCAAGCTGATGCTCCACCTGCTCGACCTGCCCTATGAGTGGCAGGCAGTGGATATTCTGGGGGGCGACACGCAGACCCCGGCGTTCCTGGCGAAGAACCCCAATGGCAAGATCCCGGTGCTGGAGCTGGAAGACGGCACTTGTTTGTGGGAATCCAACGCGATCCTGAATTTCCTGGCCGACGGCAGTGAGTTTTTGCCCAGCGAGCCGCGTTTGCGCACCCAGGTTCTGCAATGGCAGTTTTTCGAGCAATACAGCCACGAGCCCTACATTGCCGTGGCGCGTTTTATCCAGCACTACCAAGGGCTGCCGGACGATCGACGCCAGGAGTATGAAAAACTCCATAAGCGTGGCTACAAGGCGCTGGACGTGATGGAGCAGCAATTGAGCCGCACGCCTTATCTGGTCGGCGAACATTACTCCATCGCCGATATAGCGCTCTTCGCCTACACCCACGTCGCTGATGAGGGCGGCTTCGATTTGCAGCGCTACCCGGGCATCCAGGCCTGGATCCGACGGGTGCAAAGCCAACCCGGGCATGTGGCGATGCTCGACTGAGGCATGCCTGAATCTCCCCCTGAACCGGCCTTGTGCGTTAGGGGTTTTCAGTTGCTGGAGTGTCGGCCAGGCACTCTTCGAGCATTTGATAACAACGCTGGGCTGCCGGACTCAAGTGCTGGCCGCTGCGGCGGATCAGGCCGATTTCACGGCTGACTTTGGGGTGTTTGACGGTGATGCGTCGCAAGCCTTCGCGACCGTCATCGGCAGACTCCGGCAGCAGGGTAACGCCCAGGCCCTGGCGCACCAGGGCCAGGACGGTGGTCATGTAGTTGGCCTCCATCGCCGAGAGCAAGGTCAGGCGGCTTTCATCGAACAGTGCTTCGACCTGCTCGCGCACGCTGCTATCGCGGCCGGTGAGGATGATGGGGTGTACCGCCAGTTCCTTTAGGCCCACCGAGGTGCGCTGGGCCAGCGGGTGGTCGAGGGCGACGAACAGGCACAAGCGATCCACCAGCAACGGTTGGAAGTCCAGCCCATGGCTGAGTCGGGCGCGGCCGCCGATGCCGAAATCCACCTCGCCGGCGCGTACCTGGGCGTGGATGCGGTGGGCGACCAAATCCTGCAGGCGCACCTCGATCCCGGCAAAACGTTCGCGAAACAGGCGCAAGGCCGGTGGCAGCACGCCCGCGCACACCGAGGGCAGGGCGGCGATGGTCACCACGCCACGGCGCAGGGCGGCCAGGTCCCGGGAGCCGCTGACAATGTTGTCCAGGTCCAGCAAGAGTTTCTCCATCGGCCCACGGGCTTCCTGGCCGGCGGCGGTCAGGCTGACGTGGCGCGGGCTGCGATCCAGCAGGGCGACCCCCAGCCAGTCCTCCAATTGTTGAACCTGCACCGTCAGCGCCGAAGGCGACAGATGCAGCTCAGTGGCGGCCTTGGTGAAGTTGCCGCTGCGGGCCACGGCGAGGAAGGCCTGGATGTGCTGAATCGAATTTTTCATTTTGTTTTTCCGAATGCAAGGCACTGAATATTCCAATTTACAAAGACTAGCGCGGTTCCAATACTCGGGGAAAACAATAACCGCCCGCTTCCGTGCCCCGGCACAGCGAAACGGCACACTGGAGCTGCCCCATGCTCGCCACAATCGGTGTCATCACCATTCTCTGTCTGCTCGCCGCTGTCATGAGCAAACGCCTCTCTCCCCTGGTTGCGCTGATTGCGCTGCCGATCATTGCCGCCTTGCTCGCCGGGTTCGGCTTGCAAACCAGCACCTTTATCGTCGCCGGGATCAAGAACGTCGCCCCGGTGGTGGGCATGTTCGTCTTTGCCATTCTGTTCTTCGGCATCATGACCGACGCCGGCATGCTCGATCCGATCATCGATCGCATCCTGCGCACGGTCGGCACCCGGCCGACGCGGATTGTGGTGGGTACCGCACTCTTGGCCCTGCTGGTGCACCTGGATGGTTCCGGTGCGGTGACCTTCCTGGTCACGGTGCCGGCCATGCTGCCGCTCTATACCCGGCTGGGCATCGACCGGAGGATTCTCGCCTGCGTCGCGGCCATGGCCGCCGGGGTCAACTTCCTGCCCTGGACCGGCCCGGTGCTGCGTTCTTCGGCAGCCCTGCATGTGCCGGTGGCGGACCTGTTCCAGCCTCTGATCCCGGTACAGATCGTCGGTCTGCTGTTTGTTTTTGCCAGTGCCTGGTGGCTGGGCCGCCGTGAAGAGCGGCGCCTGGGCCTGGGGGCAAATGCCGTCAGTGGGGCAGGGGTGCCGAGCCGGGTGTTGAGCGAGGCCGAGGAAGCGCTGCGTCGTCCCGGGCGCTTCTGGATCAACCTGCTGCTGACCCTGCTGGTGATGCTGATCATGATTGCCGGCTGGGTCGATCCGGTGGTGATGTTCATGGTCGGTACCGTGCTGGCGCTGTGCATCAACTACCCGGACGTCGAGGCCCAGCGTGCCCGCATCGACGCCCATGCCAAGACCGCCTTGACCATGGCCAGTATCCTGCTCGCCGCCGGTGTGTTCACCGGCATCATGCAGGGCACCGGCATGCTCAAGGCGATTGCCGAAGTGGCGGTGGCGCAGATTCCCGCCGGCCACGGCAAGCTGATTCCGACGGTGGTGGGCTTGTTGTCCATGCCGCTGAGCATGCTGTTCGACCCCGATTCCTATTACTTCGGCGTGATGCCGGTGATCGCCGAAGTGGGCAAGGCCCTGGGCGTCGACCCGTTGCAAGTGGCCCAGGCCTCGTTGCTCGGGGTGCACACCACCGGCTTCCCGGTGAGCCCGCTGACCCCAGCGACTTTCCTGCTGGTGGGCCTGTGCAAGATCGAACTGGCCGACCACCAGCGCTTCACCATCCCTTTTCTGTTCGCCGCGTCGGTGTTGATGACCCTGACCGCGCTGTTGCTGGGAGTTTTTTAAGATGAAAACCATACGTATCGGCGCCGGCGCGGTTACTCGGGCGACCGTATCGAGCCGGCCATCGAGTTGGCGGCCCAGGGCGACCTGGATTACCTGGTCTTCGAATGCTTGGCGGAGCGCACCATTGCCCTGGCGCAGCAGGCGCGCATCAGCGACCCACAAGGCGGTTACGACCCGCTGCTGAGTGAGCGCATGCGCCGCGTCCTGCCTTTTGTCGGCCGGCCTGAAGGTCGGCGGCGCCTGCGGGTCATCACCAATATGGGGGCGGCCAACCCGGTGGCCGCGGCCACTGAGGTCCGGCGGATCGCCAGTGAACTGGGGCTCGATCTCAAGGTGCTGGCGGTGGTGGGTGACGATGTACTGGACTTGTTGCGTCAGCAGCCCGAGCAGGTGCTGGATAACGGCCGGAGCCTGGGCTCCCTGGGGCCGCGGGTGATTTCCGCGAATGCCTATTTGGGTGTCGACGGCATTCTGGATGCCTTGCATGCCGATGCGGATGTGGTGATCACCGGGCGCGTGGCGGACCCGTCGTTGTTCCTGGCGCCGCAGATGTTCGAGTTCGGCTGGGCGGCGGACGACTGGCAGCGCCTGGGGCGCGGGACCTTGGTTGGCCATTTGCTGGAATGTGCAGGCCAGGTCAGCGGCGGTTATTTTGCCGATCCGGGTTTCAAGGATGTGGATGACCTGGCGCGCCTGGGTTTCCCCTTGGCCGAGATCGATTCCGAGGGCGAGGCCTTGATCACCAAGGTGGCCGGGTCAGGGGGGCGGGTCAGCCGTGCTACCTGCACGGAGCAACTGATTTATGAAGTCCACGACCCGGCGGCGTACCTGACGCCGGACGTCACCGCCGACTTTTCTCAGGTGGCCTTTGTCGAGGAGGGCGTTGACCGGGTGCGGGCCCAGGGGGCTGCGGGGCATGCGCAGCCGGAGCAGTTGAAAGTCAGCGTGGGCTATCTGGACGGTTGGATCGGCGAAGGCCAGATGTCCTATGGCGGCCCTGGTGCCGTTGCGCGGGCTCAGTTGGCACGGGACGTGGTGCTCAAGCGCCTGGAACTGATGGGCGCAAAAATGCAGGACGTGCGTGCCGAGCTGATAGGAATGGATTCGCTGCATGGCCAGCGCAACAGCGTCGAGCCTTGGGAGGTGCGCCTGCGGGTGGCCGCCCGCTGTGAGGACCGCAGCGAGGCCGTGCGAGTTGGCAATGAAGTGGAAACCCTTTACACCAATGGCCCGTCCGGTGGTGGCGGCGCCAGCAAGAGCGTGCGCCAGGTGGTGGCGGTGGCTTCATTGCTGGTGCCCCGTAGCACGGTCAAGCCGAGGATCGAAGCATGAAACTGCACAGCCTGGCCCATTCCCGTACCGGCGATAAGGGCGACACCTCGAACATCTCGATCATCGCCTACCGCGCCGAGGATTATCCGTTGCTGCGCGAGCAGCTCACGGCCGAGCGAGTGGCCGAGTTCTTTTCGGCCTTGCTGGAGCCTGGTGCGGCGCCGGTGCGGCGCTATGAGTTGCCCAACGTACAGGCGCTGAACTTCGTGCTGCCGGGCATCCTGCGCGGCGGCGTGACCCGCTCGCTGGCACTGGACGCCCACGGCAAATGCCTGGGCTCGGCCCTGCTGGACCTCACCTTGTAACCGCTGGCTTTTGTAGGCGCTGGTTTGCCAGCGATTACGGCCGCAAAATCACCGCCCAATCCAAGGCC
>NZ_JALQCW010000017.1 GCF_023241715.1 Pseudomonas morbosilactucae | reverse complement strand
TTTTTTTTACCGGGGTATAGCGCAGTCCGGTAGCGCGCCTGCTTTGGGAGCAGGATGTCAGGAGTTCGAATCCCCTTACCCCGACCATATTAAAAATCCTCGTATCGAAAGATACGGGGATTTTTTTTTGCCTCAAGTTTCCTGGTTTCAGGTCACGACACATCAATTGATGTGGGTTGCGGGCCAGCCCGCTCCAGCAAGGTCTGCCGGAGTGGACTGGCCCGTCCTGCCTACGCCATCAATGCAGCTTCAGGCGCGGGTCGGTGCCTCGGCCAATGCGGCTGCCCAACATCAGCATGGCCGTGCGGAAGGCGCCATACAGGGCCATCTGGTGCATGCGATACAGCGACACGTAGAACATCCGCGCCAGCCAGCCTTCGAGCATCACGCTGCCAGTCAGGTTACCCATCAAGTTGCCCACCGCGGAAAACCGCGACAACGAAATCAGCGAGCCGTAATCGGTGTAGCGGTACTCCGGCAGTTTCTGGCCTTCGAGCCGCAGCTTCAGCGATTTGGCCAGCAGCGATGCCTGTTGATGCGCGGCCTGGGCCCGTGGCGGTACGTTGCGGTCTGTACCGGGTTGCGGGCAAGCGGCGCAATCGCCAAAGGCGAAGATGTTCTCGTCGCGGGTGGTTTGCAGGGTCGGTAGCACCTGCAGTTGGTTGATGCGGTTGGTTTCCAGGCCGTCGATGTCCTTGAGGAAGCCCGGCGCGCGGATGCCGGCTGCCCAAACCTTCAGGCTGGCAGGAATGACCTGGCCATCGGCGGTGATCAGGCTGTCGGCGGTCACTTCGCTGACAGAGGCGTTGGTCAGTACGGTGACCCCGAGTTTCTCCAGGGTTTTATGCACCGGGCCGCCAATACGTTCCGGCAGGGCCGGGAGTACGCGTGGGCCGGCTTCGATCAGGGTGATGTGCATGTTTTCCGGCTTGATCTTGTCCAGGCCGTACGCCGCCAGTTCATGGGCCGCGTTGTGCAGTTCGGCGGCCAATTCGACGCCGGTGGCACCCGCGCCGACGATGGCGACGCTGATCTGCTCCAGTTGATCGGTCTGGCCTGCATGGGCACGCAGGTAATGGTTGAGCAGCTTCTGGTGAAAGCGTTCGGCCTGCTTGCGGGTGTCGAGGAACAGGCAGTGCTGGGCCGCGCCCTGGGTGCCGAAGTCATTGGTGGTGCTGCCGACGGCGATCACCAGGCTGTCGTAGCCCAGTTCCCGGGCGGGCAGCAGCTCTACGCCGTTTTCGTCGTAGGTGGCGGCCAGCTGGATCTTCTTCTGCTCCCGGTCGAGCCCGCTCATACGGCCCAGCTGAAACTCGAAGTGGTTCCATTTGGCTTGGGCGACGTAGTTGAGTTCGTCTTCGGAGGAGTTCAGGGAGCCGGCGGCCACTTCATGCAGCAGCGGTTTCCAGATGTGCGTCAGGTTGGCATCGACCAACAGCACGCTGGCTTTACCGCGCTTGCCCAGGGTCTTGCCCAGGCGGGTCGCCAACTCCAGGCCGCCGGCGCCGCCGCCGACGATGACAATACGATGAGTCATAGGGATATCTCGCAAGGCTAAAAGAAATCGGGGCAGTTACCCGAGCGAGCGCGAGGCAGCTCATAGCGTCAGGTAACTGATAAAGCGGCTCAACAGGCCCAGTGCGACAGTGACCGTCACGACCACTACCAGGAGCAGCCAGGGCCTGAAAGGCCGGCGCTCGACTTGGTGCTGGGACAGTTGCAGGTACTCTTCGACATGGCGTTGGTCGTCGGGGTTCAGGCGGCTGCTCATATAAAGCCTCGTCAGGTAGACGTTGCGACATGTGGGGACGTTACAGTGCGGATCGAACCGTCATTGAACGCAGCATAGACGCTGGCCGGAAGGGGCTGCTCGCCTGACCGGGGAATCAGGGGAATGATTGCGCTTTGTATCATTGGTGCAGCGCCTGCGCCATGCCTGTGAGCTCCCTTTTTTGCGGTTTTTGACCGCAGCTTCAGGAGAAAGGAGGGCAGGGCGTCAGAGGCTGATGCCGACGTCGAACAGGATGCTGCGTCCCAGGTTGCTGCGCAGGAAGTCCGGGGCATCGGGATGGGCGAATAACACCCGGGCGAAGGTTGGCCCCACCAAGGACAGCGAACGCCAGCCCTGGCGCAGGTATTCGGTGGGCGGCGGGAAGTGGCTGTTGAGGTCCAGGGCTTCACGCTTCAGGCTGGCGAAGGCAATGATGTCCAACTCGCCCAGGTCCATGCCGCGTTCTTTGTAGTTGTGGGCTTTCTTGCGCAGGGTCGGGGCCAGGCGTAACAGCAACTCGTTGGCGGGAATGCGCTTGGGTTTGACTTCGCGACGTACCAGTTGGCTGAGGGAAAAGGCACTGCGTCGGCGTTGCAGCTCGTCGCGCCACTCGTCGTTCAGGCGTCGCCCTTCATCGAGGACGAAAAAGACTTCGAAGCTGGCATCGCGAAACAGCACGTCGGGCGGCTCCTGGCCGGCCGGGGTGAACTCGTCATTGCGGTAGGGAATGTTCAGGCCTTGCAACAGGCGCTGGCAGACCCAACGCTCACGCTCCCATTTGCGGGCATTGGACAGGAACGCGTTGGCTTGTTCGGCCTGAATGGTGAGCAGGCGCAAATAATCTGATTCATCCATGAGGCAAGCTTAGCGCCCAAATGCCGATTGCTGAAAGAACCGCACGCAGTCGGTCACACAGCGGCGGTGTAGACTGCTGGCCGGTACCCATGAGCGATGAGGAGTTGATGGTGAGATTTTTCGCAATCCTATGGTTGAGTCTGCTGCCCCTGTGGGCCCAGGCCCTTGAAGTCGGTGAGCGGCTGGCGCCGTGGACCTTACTCGATCAGTTCGACCAGGCCTACAGCCTCGATAACCAGACGCAAATCCTCTTGGTGGCCCGCAGCATGGATGGCGCCAAGCTGGTGAACGCAGCACTGGCGGATCGTCCGAAGGGGTATCTGGAGGCACGCCACGCAGTGTTCGTCGCGGATATCCAGCGCATGCCGGCACTGATCGCCAAGATGTTCGCGGTGCCCGCCATGCGTGACTATGCCTACCGCGTGTTACTCGACCGTGACGGACGTGTGGCGCCGCGTTACCCGGGGGCGGCAGACAAGGTGCTGTGGCTGCAACTGAACAATGGCCACCTGCAAGCGCAGCATGAGTACGCGACAGCGGCCGATCTGCGGGCAGCCCTGGATCAGCTCCAGCCATGATCAGCGCGGCGCTGCTGTCGCCGCTCACCCTGGGGGCCGGCTGGCTGCTGTATGTGCCGGTATTGGCCTGGGCAGTGCTGCGGGGGCGTTGGGTTGAGTTGTTTACCGACAGCCGGCGTCAGCATTTGCTGTTCGGCACCGTGTTTGCGTTGTTCATGTTATGGCTGGTGCGTCGGGATTTTGATACTGGGGTGTCTTACCACTTCATTGGCATGACTGCCGTTACCCTGCTGCTGGACTGGCCGTTGGCGATCGTCGGTGGTCTGCTCGCCCAGTTGGGCCTGGTGGCCCTGGGGCGCCAGGACCTGGCGGCGATGGGCGTCAATGGCGCGTTATTGATCCTGTTGCCGGTGCTGGTCACCGAATGCTGCGCGCTGCTGGTGGAGCGGGCGCAACCGCGCAACCCCTTCGTCTATATCTTCTGTTCCGGCTTCTTTGCTGCGGCCTTGTCGGCCCTGTTGTGCCTGCTAATGGGGCTGGCGTTGCTGTGGTTTGACGAGCGTTTCGCCTTGCCGGAATGGCTGGAAGATTTTGTCGGCTACCTGTGGTTGATGATCTTTCCCGAGGCCTTTATCAACGGCATGTTGGTCAGCGCCCTGGTGGTGTTCTGCCCTGAGTGGCTGGAAACCTTCAACCGCACCCGCTACCTCTCTGCGCCCTGGAAGGATGACGATCCTCGTCCTTGATCCATATCAAATACCCGCCCTGTGTACGGTCCCATGCTCTGGAAAATTTTCCGGAGGTCGGTCATGGGTGTCTACCAGTGGGCAAGGCAGGAAGTGTGCAGCAGCCTGGACAAGGCCCAGCAGGAAGGGTTTGACCCGGGGCTGAGCCTGCGCGCCCTGCTCAGCGCCGTGGTGCAGCAGAGCAAGAGCGTGCGCAGTGTCGAGGACCTGGCCGACGAGTTGCAATTTCTCGCGGAGAACCTCGACGACGATCAGGATTACGGCTTTATGCGGCCTTGAGGATCAATGGGCGCGGGGTGGCAGTTCTTCGGAAAACAGCTCGTCTTCGGCATCCGGGCTCACCGGAATCTTGTGTTCTTCCGCCGCCCAGGCGCCCAGGTCGATCAGTTTGCAGCGGTCCGAGCAGAACGGCCGGTTGACGTTGTCGGCCTTCCATTCCACGGGGGCGCCACAGGTTGGGCATTCTACGGTCAAGGGTTGGCTCATGATTGGCCTCCAGGCAAAGTCAGGTAAAAGTGATGCAGGCGTTCGACCTCGCTGTGTAACCAGGCAAGGTCGCGGTCGTTGACCAGCACATCGTCGGCGTGGCGCAGGCGTTCCTCGCGGCTGGCCTGGGCCTTGAGAATCGCCTGGACCTGCTGCTCGCTGATGCCGTCGCGCTGCAAGGTACGGGCGATTTGCAACGGCTGGGGCACATCGATCACCAGCACCCGCTGGGTCATCGCATGCTGTCCGGACTCGATCAGCAGCGGTGACACCAGAATCGCGTAAGGCGATTGGGCACGGGCCAGGTGGGCGACGATTTCCTCGGCAATCAAAGGGTGCAGCAAGGCTTCCAGCCAGCGTCGTTGTTCCGGTACTTCGAAAATCAGCTGGCGCAGGGCCGCGCGGTCCAACTGGCCGTCGGCTTGCAGCACGCCGGGGCCAAAGTGCTCGGCAATCCGCGCCAGGGCCGGGCGCCCGGGCTCGACCACCCAGCGCGCCGCGTGGTCGGCGTCGATGACATGGATACCCAGGTCGATAAAGTGCTGGGCCGCAGCGCTTTTACCGCTGCCGATGCCACCGGTGAGCCCCAGGATCCAGGGTTTGCGTACAGGGTTAGTCATTTGAAACCGACAAACTGCCAATAGAAGTCGGTCATTTGACCACCCCAGAGCAAGGCAATCCAGCCGGCAATGGCCAGAAAGGGGCCAAAGGGAATGGGCGTCGAGCCTTGTGCATTGCGCAAGCGCAGCATGACGGCCCCCAACAGAGCGCCCACCAGGGATGACAGCAGAATGGTCAGCGGCAGGATTTGCCAGCCGCCCCAGGCGCCGAGCATGGCCAACAGTTTGAAGTCACCGTGGCCGATGCCGTCCTTGCCGGTGATCAGCTTGAACAGCCAATACACCGACCACAGACAGAGGTAGCCGCAAACGGCCCCCCACAGCGCGTCATGCAGGCTGACGAACAGCTCGAAACTGTTGGCGATCAGCCCCAGCCACAAGAGCGGCAAGACCAGCGCATCCGGCAGCAGTTGGTGCTCGGCGTCGATCAGGCTCATGGCGATCAGCCCCCAACTGAGCAGCAACAACAGCCCGGCCTGCCAGCCAAAACCGAAATGCCAGGCGACAAAGGCCGAGAGCAGGCCGCAGGCCAGTTCCGTGAGGGGGTAGCGCGGGCTGATGGCGCCTCGGCAGTGGGCGCAGCGTCCCCGCAGCAGCAGGTAGCTGAGCAGCGGAATGTTTTCCCAGGCACGGATGGGCTGCGCGCAATGCGGGCAGTGGGAGTGTGGCAGCAGCAGGTTATAGGTGGGAGCCTGTGGTTCGGGTGGCAAACCGAGGATTTCGTGGGCCTGGCCGCGCCAATCGCGCTCGAGCATCTTGGGCAGGCGCCAGACCAGGACGTTGAGAAAACTGCCCACGATCAGCCCCAGGACCAGGGCGAACAACACAAAGGCCAACGGAGCGTTGGCCAGGACTTCACTCAAAGGCATGTTCAGATCGCTGTACCGAGTTGAAAGATGGGCAGATACATGGCGACGACTAGGCCGCCGACGAGAGTGCCCAGAATGATCATGATAAAGGGCTCCAGCAGGCTGGCCAGGCTGTCAGCCAGGTTATCCACTTCGGTTTCATAGTGTTGCGCGACCTTTTCCAGCATCTGCTCCAGGGTTCCGGATTCTTCGCCGATGGCCGTCATCTGGATGGCCATGCCGGGAAATACACCGCTGCTGCGCATGGCGAAGTTCAACTGCATGCCGTTGGCGACGTTCTGCCCGATGCGTTCGATGGCCTGCTGGAACACGTGGTTGCCGCTGGCTTGGGCCACCGCGCTCAAGGCCTGCAGCAAGGGCACGCCGGCGGCAAAGGTGGTGGCCAGGGTACGCGCATAACGGGCCACCGCAGACTTGTACAGCAAGGTGCCCAGCAGAGGCAATTTAAGCAGGCCGCTGTCCAGGGCATCACGCAGGCGTTTTGAGCGTCTGTGGGCATGGCGCAGGCCCAGCAGGGTACCCAGGCCGCCGAGAGCCAGCATCCACCAGCCGTGCTGCATGAGCTGCGAGAGTGCGATGACCCATTGAGTAAAGGCCGGCAGCGGGGCGTTGATGCCCGCGAACAGGCTCTGGAATTGCGGTACAACCTTGACCAGCAGAATGGCGCTGACGACCGCCGCCACGGCGACTACCGCCAATGGGTAGATCAGACTTTTCTTGACCCTGGCCTTGAGGTTCTCGCTCTTCTCCTTATAGGTGGCCACGCGCTCCAGCAGGGTATCCAGGGCGCCGGCCTGCTCACCGGCCTCCACCAGGTTGCAGTACAACTCGTCGAAGCAGCGTGGGTGTTTGCGCAATGCCGCGGCCAGGCTGTTGCCGGCTTCGATGTCTCGCTTGAGGGCCAGCACTAGAGGGCGCATGCCCGGCGTGTCCAGGCCTTCAGCGATGATGTCGAAGGCCTGCAGCAGCGGCACCCCGGCTTTCATCATGCTGGCCAGTTGGCGGGTGAACAGCGCTATGTCCCGGGCCTTGATCCTGTGCGATGGACGCAGCAGCGGTGCGGATTTGCGCCGGACCCGGTGGGGGGTGATGCCCTGTTGGCGCAGCTTGGCCCTGACCAGGGCTGGAGTCTGGGCACTCAACTCGCCGGCGAGGGGGCTACCGCTGCGGTCGCTGCCTTGCCAGGTGTACACACTGATTCTTGCCGTTCTTGGCGTCATGGTTCGGTCCTGTGTAAAGCCGTGCTCGTCCGTGAGCGCGGGGTGGCGAGCGTGTTTGGCAGACCGCCCGGCGATTGCTTTAAAGCGTAGTTGCAGGCGCCCCCGGAACGGCGCAGCGGGGTGACGGAAATTGTCAGTTTGTGCGAATCCTTGCGTGACACGGCGTCCTTAGAAAACCGTGAAAGCCTTGTTTTACGTGGCTTTCATGGCTGGCACAGGCCGTGCTTTGGCCCCCATGCAACTCATAAAACCTTTGTTTAGGCATGGAGCCTTTCTATGAAGCGTCAGTACGGTTTTACCCTGATCGAGCTACTGGTCGTGGTGGCCATTATCGGCATCCTGGCAACGGTGGCCCTGCCGCTGTATTCCAAGTACCAGGCCCGGGCCAAGGTGATGGCGGCCCTGGCTGAAGCCTCGGCCCTGAAGGTCCACTTTGAGGATGTACTCAACCAGGGCGTCGATCCGACCTTGGAACTGCTGGGCGCTATGGCCCAGAGCGCTAACTGCCTGATGACCGCGACGGGAGCGGCGAGCAGTGGAGAGGGGACGATTGCCTGCACCCTGCTCAATGCCCCTAGCCCGGTATTGAACAAGACCCTGACCCTTACACGCTCGCCGGTGACGGGGTGGGCCTGTGCCACCTCAGTCGCTGTGGATTACGTGCCCAAGGGCTGCAGCGCGGAGAGTGCTTGAAGGCTTCTCAGTCTTGAGGTTCGACCGCTAAAAGGGGGAGCCGCCACAGCGTCTCCACCAGCCCTTGGAGAAACCGCAACTTGCATGCAGGTTGGCAGCCGGTCATGCAAATTGCATGATTCCGATTTTTTGTGTTTTTTATAAGTTATTGATTTATATGTATTTTTATAGCGATCAAAAGTTGGCACAGCGCCTGCAGTATCCCTGGTAACCCTGAAGCCAGGACAACGGCTCAGGTTTTCTAAAAGAACAGGAGTTACTCGTATGAAGAAGTTCGCTATCGCTGCCGCAACTGCTACCGCTCTGACCCTGACCATGGCCAACGCAGCATTTGCGCAGACCACTCAACACACCCAGTCACCTATGGTTGTAGCTGCTGGTGAAGTCGACAAGGCTAAAGAGGCGACCTCTGACACCTGGATCACCACCAAAGTGAAAAGCGATCTGGTTACCGAGAAAGGCATTCCTGGTACCGACATCAAGGTAGAGACCAACAAAGGCGTAGTGTCGCTGTCGTCCACTGTTGCGGTCACCGATGCCCAGAAAGCCACCGCTGTTGCGATCACCAAGAAAATCAAAGGCGTTAAAGCGGTTTCCGCTGACGGCCTGAAAGCCGAGTAAGGCGCACGCTTCTTGCCTGGACAGGGAGAGGTCGCGGTAGGCAATACCGGCCTACCGCTTCTCTAAGGTTCATGCGAAGACCACAAGGATGTGGTCATTACAGGCCCCGGCACCATGTGCCGGGGCCTGTTCTATTGGCGTCGGAAAAGTCCGGGGCCGGCTGGCTGGCCGCTTGGTGACGTCGCTTAGGTTTAATGGGCGTCCCGGTTTTACTCAGCGTCCAAATGCAACGGGGTCACGACGCGACCATCACTTTCCGCTTGCCCCAGGTTGGCGTCGATGAAGTACACACGGTCGTCCGCGAGTTGGCCTTTATCCACCAGGAAGTCCTTGATGCTGCTGGCCCGCTCTTGGCCCAGTTGGCGCAACAGCACGTCACTGGAACTCCAGAACTGAATCACCCCTTCGCGCAGCTTGGCGCTGCGTTCGTCGCGGCCCAGTTGAGCCCATTCGGCCGGCGGTTGCTGCTTCAGGCGGGTGCGGTAGATGCCTTCCAGCAGCGGCGCTTTTTCATTCTCTGGCACTTGCAGCAGGGATGCCTGCGCCGGGACTTTATCGCCACGACGCTGGAGCATCTTGTAGTAGTTGTACTGGTACTCACGCTCAAGGCGTTGTTCGGCGATAAACGGGCCGTCGCTGCTTTGCGCGCTGGTGCCTTCGATCTCCAGGCGCAGGGTTGGCCGTTCCTTCAGGGCTTTGGACAAGGTGGTCAGCGCCGACTCGGATTCTTTACTCAACTCACTGGAACCCGGGGCGAAGGACACGTTGCCAAGGTCTTGCGCACCGCCCCCGCCGATCAGCCCGCCAATGAATTTGAACGGTGCCTGGGCTGCCCGCAGGACCAGGTTGCGCAGGGTCTGCCAGACGATCGGCATGACGCTGAACTGCGGGTTATTGAGGTCGCCGGAAATCGGCAGCTCGATGGAAATCTTGCCATCGGTGTCCTTGAGCAGCGCCACTGCCAGGCGGATCGGCAGGTCCACCGCATCGGGGCTGTCGACCTTCTCACCCAGTTGCAGTTGTTCCACCACCAGCTTGTTTTCAGCTTTGAGCTGGCCCTTGGTGATCATGTAGTGCAGGTCGAGGTTGAGCCGGCCTTTGCGAATACGGAACCCGGCAAACTTCCCCGAGTAGGGGGTCAGGGTGGTCAGCTCGACCCGTTTGAAACTGGTGGCGATGTCCAGCGCTGCCATCGGGTCGAAGGGGTTGACGCTGCCTTTGATGGTGACCGGTGCATAGCGGTCGACCTTGCCCTTGACGTCGACACTGGCCGGTTCGGCCTTGCGGCTGTCGATGGTGCCGATCTGGCCGTTGAGCTGTTGCACGGCGGTGGCGAAGTTGGGCGTCAGGCTAAGGTCGGCAAAGTTCGCCGAGCCGTCGTTGATGGCGATTTCACCGATGTGGATGCCCAGCGGCTTGCTGCTGCCCGACGACTTCTTAGCGCTGGACGAGCTGGCGCCGCCAGCCGGCTGCGGAATCAGCAGGTCATCGACGTTGGTGGTGCGGTCGTCGTTGATGATGAAACGGGCATAGGGCTGGATCAGGTTGACCCGGGTGATGTCGAGGCGGTCACCGTGCTGATAGTTGAGGCCCTCGACCACCACCTGTTTCCACTTCACGAAGTCGCGGGTCTTCAGGGTGTCCAGGGTGTGCAACTGATTGATCTCGGCGCGGCCGGTGATGCTGAAGGTCAGCGGCTCCAGCTTTTTCAGGTCCACCGCAAGGTCGCTGCCGAGCATGCCGCTGCGCAGTTCCAGGCGAATGAACGGGCTGATGTAGGACTGGGCCACCCGCAGGTCGATGTCTTTGCTCTGCACCTTGAGCTTGGCGCTGACCGGCTGCAGATTGACTTCGCCGGTGGCGAGAATCTTGCCCTGCTTGCCCAGGCCGGTATCGAGCTTGAGGGTGAAAGGCGACTGGTTGAGGCTGTCGAAATTTTGCAGGTCGAGGTTCAGCGGCCCGACTTCCAGGGCGACTGCGGGTTTGGCCTGGCGATCGGCCAGGTGCACCTGATAGTTGCGCAGTTGCACATCCTTGAGCAGCACTTGCCAAGGCTTGCTCGGCGCAGCAGGAGCCGGCTTGGGTGAATCGGCAGCGGCCGGGGTAGGCGCCGGGGCCGGCTTGGCCGGTTGGCTGGCGAAGAGCTTCTGCCAGTCCAGCTGACCGTCGGCTTCCAGGGCTGCCCAGGTTTCCAGTTTCTGGCTGCGGACCTTGCCGACGATCACCTGTTGCTTGGCCAAGTCCACCGTGGTTTCACTGACGTCCAGGCGCTCCAGGCGTGCCAGGGGGCGGCCGTCTGGCGCCTTGATGGCGAATGGCGCGACGCTCAGGGAGGTGTTGTCGAGCAGCAGTTCGGTGTTCTTCGACAGGTTGAATTTATAGTGAGTATTGAAATTCAGCACCCCGTCTTCCAGTACCAGCGGCACCGCATCGCGGACGTAGGGCCACCAGGCTTTCATCTTGCCGTCGGTGACCTTCAAGGTACCTTCAGAGGCGATGGGAGCCAGGCTGAAGTTACCGGCCCAATCGATCTGTCCACCTTCGGGGCCGGCCGCCACCAGGGTCATGTCGGCGCTGTCATCGGGCAGGGTGCTGAGGTTTTTCAACTCGAAATCGAGTTTGTCGTAAAGGAATTCGATGGGCTCGCTGGGGCGCAGGTCCTGGAAGTGCACATAACCACCGGCCAGTTTGATGCGCTCGATTCTCAGGGGGAAGGGCTTGGCTTCCGGATCGGCCGGGGTCGGTTCGCTGGCTGGCAGCTTGAACAAGCTCAGCAGGTTGAGCTTGCCAGCCTTGTCGAAGAGGATCTCGGTCTTGGGCTTGTCCAGTTCGACATCCGCCAAGTGCAGTGCGCGGGTCCACAGACTGTCCAACTGCAGGTTGGCGTACAGGCGTTCGAAGGCCACATGTTCCTTGCCCGGTTCGCCCAGGGTCAGGCCCCAGACGGTCAGTTCAAGGCTGAACGGGTTGAGTTCGATGCGTTGGATATGGGCCGGTGTGGTCGCGTAGTTGGCCAACTGCTGGTTGGCCACTCGCAAGGCGATGCCCGGCAAAATCAGAAAGCCCAACAGACTGTAAAGGGCCAGGGCAGTCAACAAGGCGCCGATAGCGCGAATCAATCCTTTGGTCATGCGAGGCTTCATCTGTCTGATATCGGAAGTGCCTTGGAGTATGGCACGCGTTTCCGGTTCCGAAACAATCCCTTGGATCAGGATTGTTCAGATTTCACGGGCCGTATTCACAACTGCAGGATCAAGGTTTTCAAGGGGGGCTGTTGGTCGTTGGAGGGGAAATCCAGGCCCGGGGTCAGCACCTGGCAGTCGCGGACCGGCGCCCGGCTTTTTCCGCACAGCGCAGCACTTGGTCACGCCAATCGTCCATGGCGACTTTTGCCAGGTTGTTGCAGCAGATCAGCACCCCGTCCTCGGCCGTGGCCAGCAGTGCCGGCTTGAGCAGGCTCTGATAGTCACGCAGCAGGTCGACCGTGCCGAACGCACTCTTGGCCCAGGCGGGCGGGTCGAGCAGCACCAGGTCGTATTGGCGCTGCTCCAGGCGTGGATAGCTCGGCAGTTTGTGCCCGCGCCGCTGGGTGATGGGCAGGCCGGCCAATTGGCGAATAGCCGGGAAATAATCGGACTGCACGAATTGCATCTCCGGCAGCGCGGGGTTTAGCGCACCGTTCTCTCGGCCTACTGCCAGGTTGCCTTCGGCGAAGTCCAGGTTGCACACCTCCCGCGCACCGCCGGCCGCAGCACTCAGGCCGACGCCGCAGGTGTAGGCAAAGAGGTTGAGCACGCTTTTGCCGGCGCTGTGTTGCTTGACCCAGCCCCGGGCGTTGCGCAGGTCGAGGAACAGCAGCGGGTCTTGCCCGGCATGGCGGCCGCGGACCCGATAATTCAGGCCCCACTCGTGACCGACCAGGTCTTGCAGGGCCGCGTCTTCAGCGCGGTACACCGTGTCTTCGCGATCGATGCGTGAGTTGCCGCGGGAGCGGTCGTTGTAGACCAGCAGGCTGGGCAGGTCCAAGGCCTGTTCGACCGTGGCATGCAGCTCCAGCAGCGCCTCGCGTTCCAGAGGCTGGTGGAAGCTTTGCACCAGCAGTTGCGGGCCATAGCGGTCGATGGTCAGGCCGCCGGCGCCTTCCTGGCTGCCGTGGAACAGCCGGTAGCAGTCGGTGCCTTGCTGATGCAGCTCGGCGAGCAGGTCCTGGCGATGATCGAGGGCGGCGCGCAGCGCCTGATTCAAGGAAGACATGCGTGGCGCCTTGCGATGGATTGGGCGCGGCAGTTTAACAGCGTCGGCGAGTGGGGCGATGTTTTTGCAGCCCTACAGCCCCATGCGCCGCTTTGCTCGTTGCACCGAACCGTTGCGCACCGCCCAGCGCAGCATCGGCGCACTGCGATTGACGCTGGCGCGAATCAGTTTGCGTTGCAGAGGGCTCTGGGTGATGTCGAGCATGGCGCTGGCCCAATCCGGCAACAGGTCGATACCGGCCTGCATCATCAGGGCGCCGAAGGGCTTGGCCAACTGGCTGGGGGCGGGCGCAGCCAGCAGCAGGCGCAGCACCTCGCGGCTGCGCTCGTCGCACAGCAGTTCGGGGCGCAGGCGTTGCAAGTAGTCGGCCACCTCCCGGCGCGAGCGAGGAACCTCCCGGGCACCCAGGCGTTCGGCAATCAGGGCGATTTCGGCATAGTAACGATCCTGGTCGGCCGCCGATAACTGTGGGTTGCGGTAACGCAGGTGAGCGGCAAGAAAACTGCTGACTTCGGCGACATGCACCCAGGTCAGCAAGTCCGGATCGCTGGCCGCGTAGGGCCGGCCATCGGGGGCCGTGCCGACGATGCGCAAGTGAATGGTGCGCACCTTGTCGATCAGCCATTCGGCGTCCTGGCGCGAACCAAAGGTGGTGCCGGAAATGAACTGGCCGGTACGGCGCAGGCGCCCGAGCATGTCCTGGCGAAAGTTCGAGTGGTCCCAGACACCGGCCAGGGCCAGCGGGTGCAAGGCCTGCATCAGCAGGGCACTGATGCCACCGATCAACATGCTGCTGAAGTCGCCATGCACCTGCCAACTGACCGAGTCCGGGCCGAACAGGCCGGGGTCGCCCTTGGGGTTTTCGAGGTCAAGTTGGCCCAGTGACAGGCCGGACAAACTCATCACCTGGTGTTCGATGCGACTGCGGATGAATTCCATAAGGGTTCGATGCGTGGCTGGAAAAGTAGGCGCGGCTTGCACCGCGCCGCCATCAGATCAGGCGTTCAGGCGTTTGTCGATCAGCCCGTCGACCACGCTCGGGTCGGCCAGGGTCGAGGTGTCACCCAGGGTATCGAGTTCGTTGCAGGCGATCTTGCGCAGGATGCGCCGCATGATTTTGCCCGAACGGGTTTTTGGCAGGGCCGGAGCCCACTGGATCAGGTCCGGTTTGGCGAAGCTGCCGATTTCCCGGCTGACCAGTGCCAGCAGTTCCTTCTTCAGTGCCTCGTCGGGTTCAACGCCCTGCATCGGTGTGACAAAGGCATAGATGCCTTGGCCCTTGACGTCATGGGGGTAGCCCACCACCGCCGCCTCGGCGATGTTGTCGTGCAGCACCAGGGCGCTTTCCACTTCTGCGGTACCGATGCGGTGCCCGGACACATTGATCACGTCGTCAATACGCCCGGTGATCCAGTAGTCCCCATCCTCATCGCGGCGGGCGCCGTCGCCGGTGAAGTAGTAGCCGGGGTAGGGGGCGAAGTAGGTTTCGACCATGCGTTTCGGGTCGCCGTAGACGCTGCGGATCTGCGCCGGCCAACTGGCCTTGATCGCCAGGATGCCGCTGCCGGCGCCCTGGATTTCCTGGCCCTGGTCGTTGAGCAGCACCGGTTGTACGCCAAACATCGGGGTTGAGGCGCAACCGGGTTTGATCCGGGTGCTGCTGACCAGGGGGCTGAGCATGATGCCGCCGGTCTCGGTCTGCCACCAGGTATCGACGATCGGGCAGCGCTGCTGGCCGACGGCATTGAAGTACCACTCCCAGGCTTCCGGGTTGATCGGCTCGCCGACACTGCCCAGCAGGCGCAGGCTGCTGCGCGAGGTTTTTTCCAGCGGCCCGGAGCCTTCACGCATCAGCGCACGCAAGGCGGTGGGCGCGGTGTAGAAAATATTGACTTGGTGCTTGTCCACCACTTCCCAGAAGCGCGAACTGCTGGGGTAGCTGGGCACGCCTTCGAACATCAGGGTGGTGGCGCCATTGGCCAGGGGGCCGTACAGAATGTAGCTGTGCCCGGTGACCCAGCCAACGTCGGCGGTGCACCAGAAGATTTCGCCGTCGCGGTAGTCCAGCACGTACTTGAAGGTCATGGCTGCTTGCAGCAGGTAACCGCCGGTGCTGTGCAGTACGCCCTTGGGTTTGCCGGTGCTGCCGGAGGTATAGAGGATAAACAGCGGGTCTTCGGCGTCCATCGGCTCGGCGGGGCATTGGTCGCTGGCGTCGTTGACTGCCTGTTGGTACCACAGGTCGCGGCCCTGCACCCAGTCCACGGGGTTGTTGGTCCGTGCGACCACCACCACGCTGCTGACATCCGGGCAACTGAGCAGGGCTTTGTCGACGTTGCTCTTCAAGGGCACGAACTTGCCTCCGCGCACGCCTTCATCGGCAGTGATTACGGTCCGGCAGTCGGCATCGCGAATCCGGTCACGCAGGGCTTCGGGTGAGAAGCCACCAAAGACCACCGAGTGCACCGCGCCGATACGGGTGCAGGCGAGCATGGCGTAGGCCGCTTCGGGAATCATTGGCATGTAGATGCACACGCGGTCGCCTTTTTTCACGCCACAGCTTTTCAGTACGTTGGCCAGGCGGCAGACCCGTTGGTGCAGTTCTCGGTAAGTAATGCGCTGGGAGTCGTTTGGGTTGTCACCCTCCCAGATGATCGCAGCCTGATCGCCGCGTTTTTCCAGATGACGGTCGATGCAGTTGTCGCTGACGTTGAGTTGGCCACCGCTGAACCAACTGGCGGCACCGGTGCGCATGTCGTGGCTGTGGACCTGAGTCCAGGGTGTGCTCCAGCGCAGGAAGCGCTTGGCCTGTTCGGCCCAGAAGGTGTCGGGCTGCTCAATCGACTGGCGGTAGAGGCTTTGGTAGTCGTCTTGGCTGAGTTGTGCCGCCTGGCGGACGGCATCGGCGTGTGGAAAACGGCTGATATCGAACATGACGGATCCTTATTCTTGTTTTACGACAAGGCATAAGGGTGCGCAGAAAGGCGGGCAAGGTTCAAGGGGGAGGGTTGCAGGGGGCGGCGGGCCGGCCCCTGCAAAGGCAAAGCGCGGATCAGCCGCGGTGACGACCGCGGAAGTAGTTGATCAAGCCTTGGGTGGACGCATCTTCGGCCGGGGTTTCTTCGCTGCCGGTGAGGCGGCTGTAGACGCCCTTGCCCAGTTCCTTGCCCAGCTCCACGCCCCACTGGTCGAAGGCGTTGATGCCCCAGATCACGCTCTGCACGAAGACTTTGTGTTCGTACATCGCCACCAGCGCGCCCAGGCGCCGCGGGCTGATGCGCTCGACCACCAGGGTGTTGCTCGGACGGTTGCCCGGGATCACCTTGTGCGGTGCAAGTTTCTGCACTTCGTCTTCGCTGAGGCCTTTTTCACGCAGCTCGGCTTCGGCTTCGGCGCGGGTTTTGCCGAGCATCAGCGCCTGGCTTTGCGACAGGCAGTTGGCGTACAGCCATTGGTGGTGATCGGCCACCGGGTTGAAGCTGACGATCGGCACGATGAAGTCGGCCGGGATCAATTGGGTGCCTTGGTGCAGCAACTGGTGGTAAGCGTGCTGGCCGTTGCAGCCGACGCCACCCCAGATCACCGGACCGGTGTCGGTGGACACGGGCGTACCGTCCTGGCGCACGCTCTTGCCGTTGGATTCCATGTCCAACTGCTGCAGGTGCTTGGTGATGTTACGCAGGTAGTGGTCGTACGGCAGGATCGCGTGGGCCTGGGAGCCCCAGAAGTTGCCGTACCACACGCCAAGCAGGGCCAGCAGCACCGGCATGTTCTGTTCGAACGGCGCGCTCTGGAAATGCTGGTCCATGGTGTAGGCGCCGGACAGCAGCTCCTTGAAGTTGGACATGCCGATGGCCAGAGCGATAGGCAGGCCGATGGCCGACCACAGCGAGTAGCGCCCGCCGACCCAGTCCCACATCGGGAAGATGTTCTCTTCGCGAATGCCGAAAGCCACCGCCGCCGCATTGTTGCTGGAAACGGCGATGAAGTGCCGGTACAGCTCGGCTTCTGAACCGCCCTGGGCCAGGTACCAAGCCCGGGCTGCCTGGGCGTTCTTCAGGGTTTCCAGGGTATTGAAGGACTTGGACGAGACGATGAACAAGGTGGTTTCAGCACGAATCTTCGCCGACAGCTCATGGAACTCACTGCCGTCGATGTTCGCCAGGTAGTGGCAGCGCACGCCTTTGTGGGCGTAGGACAACAGCGCCTCGGACACCAGTTCCGGGCCCAGGAAGGAGCCGCCGATGCCGATGTTAACCACGTCGGTGATCGGTTTTTCGCTGTAGCCGCGCCACAGGCCGTCGTGGATGCGGCCGACCAGCTCGGTGATCTGGTTCAGTACCTTGTGCACTTCGGGCATCACGTTGACGCCGTTGACCGACAGCTTGTCGCCCACGGGACGGCGCAGCGCGGTGTGCAGGGCTGGACGCCCTTCGGAGGAGTTCACGGTCTCGCCGGAAAACAGTGCCTTGATCGCATCCTTCAGGCCGACTTCGTCGGCCAGGCCCACCAGCAGGTCGCGGGTTTCGCTGCTGATCAGGTTTTTCGAGTAATCCAGAAACAGCCCACAGCTGCTCAGGCTGAAGTGATGAAAGCGCTGTGGGTCGGCATTAAAGGCCTCGCGCATGCTGAAATCCTGCATGGCTTGGCGGTGGTCATTCAACGCTTGCCAGGCGGGCAGAGCGGTAACGTCGTGAGGAGTGCGGTAGTACGCCATCGCTGCGGTTTTCCTTTTGCTTGAACTGCCTTTTGGACACTGAATAGCCCGGAACGTCCTGCGTGGGGGCAGGGTCCAGGTTCGGTCAACCCTGCGCTGACACGATTCATCACGCAGGGCGATTACAGTAACTCCCGCGTGCCGATCTGTCTTGGCTTTGTCTAACCGCTGGCCAGTACTTTTTTATACCGGTGCAGGCTTCCAGAGCTCCAGGCGGGTTTGCGGATGAAGAAATCGGGGGAAGGGCTCAGGCCAACTGAATAGCAAGCGTGCGGCTGGTGTGGCTCAGTTCGTTGCCGGGGTCCTGTGCAGATGCGCGGCTTGAAGTTGAGCCTGATGGCGTGCCTGAGTGTTCCCGGGGCAGATCCTTGAACGGGGCCTGGCAGTTGTGGCTGCAGGCCCCGGCGGGCGGCAGTTTGCCCGAAGGTGTGACGCCGGGCAATCCGGCGTTTACGCCGGTGTGTCGAGGTTCAGGTGCAGGTTGTCGATCAGCCGTGTGGCGCCCAGGTAGGCGGCCACCAGAATCACCAGGTCGCGATCATCGGCAGTGGCTGGACGCAGGTTCATGGCCTGGCGAATTTCCAGATAGTCCCGACGGAACCCTTGGGCTTCGAGCTGTTGCTGCTGTTCGGCCAAGAGCTTCGGGTAGTCCCGCTCGCCATCGCGAATGGCCTGGGCGATCTGGCTCAGGCTGCGATACAAGGCCGGGGCGATGGCCCGCTGTTCTTCGTTGAGGTAACCGTTGCGTGATGACAGGGCCAGGCCGTCGGCAGCACGCACGGTGGGCTCGCCAATGATCTGGATCGGCAGGTTCAGGTCGTGGGCCAGGGCGCGGATGACCGCCAGTTGCTGGAAGTCCTTCTGGCCGAAGACAGCGAGGTCCGGCTGGACCATGTTGAACAGCTTGCTGACCACCGTGGCCACGCCTTCAAAGTGCCCCGGACGGCTGGCGCCGCACAGGCCTTCGGAGAGCTGGGGCACGCTGACCCGGGTCTGCCCGGCCATGCCATCGGGGTACATCTCTTCAACGCTGGGGGCGAACAGCAAATGGCAGCCTGCTTCCAGCAGCTTTTCCTGGTCGGCAAGCAAGGTGCGCGGATATTTGTCCAAGTCTTCGCCAGCGCCGAATTGCAGCGGGTTGACGAAGATGCTCGCGACCACGAAGTCCACACGCTGGGCGGCCTTGGCCACCAGCGCCGCGTGGCCGCTGTGCAGATTGCCCATGGTGGGCACGAAGCCGATGCGTTTGCCTTCATTGCGCGCACGGGCAACAGCTGCGCGCAGTTCGCGCACGGTTTTTACAGTGTTCATGCGGAAAACCCGTGCTCGACGCCTGGGAAGGTCCCGGCTTTGACTTCAGCGACATACGCGCTGAACGCGGCTTGGATACTGTCTTGGCCTTCCATGAAGTTCTTCACGAATTTTGGCGCACGACCGGTGAGGGACAGCCCCAGCATGTCGTGCATGACCAGCACCTGGCCGTCGGTGGCACTGCCGGCACCGATACCGATCACCGGGATTTTCACCGCTTGGGTAATTTCTGCTGCCAGCTCGCTGGGTACGCATTCCAGCAGGAGCATGGCTGCGCCGGCCTGTTCCAGTGCAATGGCGTCAGCGCGCATCTGCCGCGCCTGGTTTTCATTGCGCCCCTGGACCTTGTAGCCGCCGAGGATGTTCACCGCTTGTGGGGTCAGGCCCATGTGGGCGCACACCGGAACACCGCGCTCGGCCAACAGGCGAATCGACTCCGCCAACCACACGGCACCTTCGACCTTGACCATGTGCGCACCGGCCTGCATCAGCTGGGCGCTGTTGTTCAGCGCTTGTTCGGTGGTGGCGTAGGCCATGAAGGGCAGGTCCGCGAGGATCAGGGCACCCTGGTTGCCGCGTTTCACCGCCGCCACGTGGTAGGCCATGTCGGCAGTGGTCACTGGCAGGGTGCTGTCGTGCCCCTGCAGGACCATGCCCAGGGAGTCGCCCACTAGCAGGACTTCGACGCCAGCCTGGCAGCAGGTGTGGGCGAAGGTCGCGTCATAGCAGGTCAGCATGGTGATCTTTTCACCTTTCTGCTTGAGGCTTTGCAGGGTGGTCAGAGTGATGTCTGGCATGAAAAGGGGTCCTCATTCAGGCGCTTTGGAAACTACTGCGAGTAACGCGCGTGATTCTTCGTTATTCAGGCGCACGGTCTTGTGTCGTGCTTATAGAGCCTGGTTTCAAGCGATGTGCCTCAATGGCAGGCGTTCGGCCTGCGCTGCGTGCACCTGACCCGGTGCTCGGCGCAGCTGTAAACAGCGGGTGCCACCGCCCTTATGCAGCTGTGGATGCCGGTTCTTCCCTGGGGTTGCTACGCCTACACATAGCTTGAATTGCGCCCTGTAACGCCATGACGGCGGCAACGGGACGCCTATAGTCGTGAGGAGAACTCGGGAAGTCAATTAGATGTGTTACCGCCTTGTTACGCCGTGGATGTTACCGCCGTTACTGATGCGATTCAGCTTTCAGGCGAGGCGTTCCAGGCCGACAAATGGGCAGGCAGCAAGCAAATCCTTGAGGTGGCGGCCATCGGCCAGTTGCAGGTTTTCCGGGGCCAGCTCCGCCAGGGGATAGAGGACGAAGGCGCGCGCCTGCATATGGTAGTGGGGGACCTTGAGGCGGGGTTCGTCGATCAGACGATCGCCAAACAGCAAGATGTCCAGGTCGAGGGTTCGCGGTCCCCAGCGTTCAAGGCGCTCGCGGCCTTGATCGTTTTCGATGGCTTGCAGCGCATCGAGCAGTGCCAGGGGCGCGAGGTCGCTGTCCAGGACCGCCACCGCATTGGTGTAGCGCGGCTGGCCGGGCAGCAGGGAGTCGCTTTGATAAAAGGCTGAGGTCCCGACCAATCGGCTTTGCGGCAACTGCGCCAGCGCGTCGATCGCGCTGCGCAGTTGTGCTTCCGGGGCCGCCAGGTTGCTGCCCATGCCGATGTAGATGCGTTCCATCACTTATTCGCCTGATGCACCCGGGGTGCCGGCGGCACGTTTGCGTTTGCTGCCACTGCTGCGGCGACGCTTACGCGGTGCGCCGCTGGCGCCTTCGTCCTTGCCGCTGAGGTCGCGGATCATGTCCCGGCGCCCGGCTTCGTTGGCGTCCTGGTAGTCGGTCCACCATTCACCCAGGCCGTCGGTCTGCTCGCCGGCGCTTTCGCGCAGCAGCAGGAAGTCGTAGCCAGCGCGGAAACGCGGGTTGTCCAGCAACTGGTCGGCCCGTTTGCCGCTGCGCCGCGGCAGGCGCTCCTGCATGTCCCAGATCTCGCGGATCGGCATGGTAAAACGCTTGGGGATGGCGATGCGTTGGCATTGCTCGGCGATCAGTTCGTGAGCCGCTTCCTGCATGGCCGGGATCGGCGGCATGCCGCGTTCCTGCAGGCGCAGTACGCGAGTCGGCAGGGCGGGCCAGAGCAGGGCCGCGAACAGGAAGGCCGGTGTTACCGGTTTGTTCTGCTTGATGCGCAGGTCGGTGTTGGCCAGGGCTTCGCTGATCAGGGTGTGGGTGTACGTCGGGTTGTGCTCCAGCGCCTCGGCACTGGCCGGGAACAGCGGATCGAACAGTTGCAGGTCCACCAGCATTTCGAAGGTGTCGGCGGCATGCCCCGAAAGGAACAGCTTGAGAACTTCTTCGAACAGGCGCGCCGAAGGAATTTCCCGCAGCATGGGCGCCAGTTCACGAATCGGCGTGGCGGTGTGTTTCTCGATGCCGAAATCCAGCTTGGCGGCGAAACGCACGGCCCGCAGCATACGCACCGGGTCTTCCTGGTAACGCTGACGTGGGTCGCCAATCAGGCGCACCAGATGATTGCGGATGTCGTGCACGCCGTTGGCGTAGTCGAGAATGCGCTCGCTGACCGGGTCGTAATAGAGGGCGTTGATGGTGAAGTCGCGGCGCTGGGCGTCCTCTTCGAGGGTGCCGTAGACATTGTCCCGCAGAATGCGCCCGCTCTCGTTGCGCGAGGACTGGTTGCTGTCCTCCTCGTCTTCGTTCTGCGGGTGATTGGCGCGGAAGGTCGCGACTTCGATGATTTCTCGACCAAAGTGGATGTGCACCAGTTTGAAACGACGACCGATGATGCGCGCGTTACGAAACTCGGCCCGCACTTGCTCCGGCGTGGCGCTGGTGGCGACGTCGAAATCCTTGGGGGTGATATTGAGCAGCATGTCGCGCACGCAACCGCCGACCAGGTAGGCCTGGTAGCCGGCGTTCTGCAGGCGCTCGACGATATTCACCGCATAACGGCTGAACTGGGCGCGCTGCAGCGAATGTTGGCTGCTATTAAGCACTTCAGGCGTGCTGCGTGGGTGTTGCGTACGACGCAAGGGAGAACGGAATGACTGGAACAACTTCTTCAGCATGGGATGCACTGTTTGAAGGAATGTTCGGCCAAAACGAAGAATGACCGCATGATGGGCGGGGATTCTAGCATTTAGTCAGAGGATGGTGTAGGAAGCTGCGGCGAGTTGTGCGGGGCGTCTGAAAGGGCCGTGTTACCTGGCGTTCAGAGCTTATGGGGGGGAGTTGCGTGAATGACGGAAACTACAAGGGGAGCCGAAGCTCCCCCAGAAGTAGTTGCGTGCTCTATTTTTATTATTGGTTTCGGGCTTCTTGTTTTTGTTAAACGCCCTTGTCACCCGGTTAACCCGAAGTGACCCTCCCAATCGGGAGCCAAGAGCAAACGGATTGCTTTGATCGCTGTGTTGCAATGATCTATCGATCCAACCAGTTCAGGCTCTGTCTTAGGACAGTTTTTGTTGTTCTCGGCCTGGTTGTGGGGCTAGCCCCAAGTACAACGCCTCTCCAAAAGAATCAGTTAGCTGCGCCTCCGCCGTGTTGTTTTTATTGTGCGTGAGTCGATTCGTCTTATTTTTATTGTCTTGTGCATTGCTTGTTATTGTTTTTGTACTAAGCATATAGCAGATGCCGTGCCAACTTTTTCAAAGCCCAGTAAAACAAGGGGTTAGGGCTAAGAGGGGGTGTTTTGCAGGGCAAAAAAAACCGGGGCTTCGTTACCTTTAGCCCCGGCTTTTGTTACGTGGAATGTTGTGGGTAACAGTTTTTTGCAAAAAATCGAGTGTTACCCACACTCCGGACAGCCCCCATTCAGCTTTCGCTGGCCACCCCGGTCTTGCGCCGTGGAATGCCCAGGCGCTGACGTCGTTCCCACAGGCACTTGCGGCTGACGCCTAGTTTGCGCGCCAGCTCGGTCTCGGTCATGTGGTCCTGATGCTCAAGGACGAAGTGCTGGAAGTAGTCTTCCAGGGACAGGTCTTCGGTGGGTTCGTGGCTGGTGTTACCGGCTTGCGGTGCCAGGCCGATGAACTCCTCGTCCTCCAGATCGCTCAGCTCGATGTCGATGCCCAGCAAGTCGGCGGAGATTTCCGGGCTTTCGCACAGGATGACCGCACGCTCCACCGCGTTCTCCAGTTCGCGCACGTTACCGGGCCAGGAGTAGTGGCGGATCGCCTGTTCGGCATCGGCCGCAAATTTCAGGTCGGTACGGCCTACGCGAGCACTTTGGCGTGCAAGGAAGGCATTGGCGATCTCGTTGACGTCGGCGCCGCGCTCACGCAGGGCTGGCAGTTTCAAGGCGATCACATGCAGCCGGTAAAAAAGGTCTTCGCGGAACTGGCCGATCTTCGACAGGCTCTTCAAGTCCCGGTGAGTTGCCGCAATCAGGCGCACGTCGACTTTCTGCGACTGCACCGAGCCCACCCGACGAATTTCGCCTTCCTGCAGCACCCGCAGCAGGCGGGCCTGGGCTTCCAGGGGCAGTTCGCCGATTTCATCGAGGAACAGGGTGCCGCCGTCCGCCGCTTCGACCAAGCCGGCGCGGCCGGCACTGGCACCGGTAAACGCGCCTTTTTCATGGCCGAACAGTTCGGACTCGATCAGGGTTTCCGGAATGGCCGCGCAGTTCACCGAAATCATCGGTGCCTTGGCGCGTTTGGACAGGTTGTGCAGGGCGCGAGCCACCAGTTCCTTCCCGGTGCCCGACTCGCCCTGGATCAGCACATTGGAGTCGGTGGGCGCCACTTTTCGGATCTTGCTGTACAGGTCCTGCATCGGTGGGCAGGAGCCGATGATGCCGATCTCGCCGTTGCTGTTGTTGGCACCGGCCTTGTCGGCGGTGTTGGCGGCCTTGCCTGCCGGGCGTTCGGCCGGATTGCTCTCGGCGCTTTGCCGGTCACGCAGGATGCGCGCTACGGCCTGGAGCATCTCGTCGTGGTCGAACGGCTTGGCGATGTAATCCACCGCGCCCATTTTCATCGAGTCCACGGCCGAGCGCAGGCTGGCATAGCTGGTCATGATCAGCACCGGCGTGCCTTCGCCGAGTTTGATCAGCTCGGTGCCGGGGGCACCGGGAAGACGCAGGTCACTGACAATCAGGTCGAAGGTGGGGATGCTGAAGCGCTCCTGTGCTTCCTGCACCGAGCCGGCTTCGCTCACTTGATACTGGTTACGCTCCAGCAGGCGACGCAAGGCAGAGCGGATGATGGTTTCGTCTTCGACGATCAGAATATGCGGCATTGATTCAATTCTCTCGACGGTCTCAGTTCACAGCGGACGTCGCTTCGACATGACGCGGTAAGGTCACCCGAATACGGGTGCCGCGTTGGCTGTGTGGATCAGCCGGGCTGTCGATGGTGATTTGTCCATAATGCTCTTCAACGATGGAATAGACCAGTGCAAGGCCCAGTCCGGTGCCTTCGCCAGGGTCCTTGGTGGTGAAGAAGGGTTCGAACAATCGGTCCATGATGTTCTTCGGAATGCCACTGCCTTCGTCCTCCACAATCAGGTCGACCGTGTGTTCGAAAGCCTCGCTCTTGACCCGTACCGCGCTGCCCGCCGGTGAGGCGTCGCGAGCGTTGGACAACAAGTTGATCAGCACCTGGGCGAGCCGTTGCGGATCACCATCGACCCAGTGGTCGGGATCGCACAGGTTGAAAAACTGCACTTCAAAATTGCGCCGGTTCAGGGCCAGCAGACCAATGGCATCTTGGGCGACCTCGGCCAGGCACACCGCTTCGTCATTGTGTTGATGGCTGCCGGCATGGGCGAAGCTCATCAGCGACTGAACGATGCGGGATATGCGCTTGGTCTGCTCGAGGATCTGCCCGCTGATTTCGGTGAGTTCGCCGTCGTCCTCGCGTTCTTCCCGCAGGTTTTGCGCCAGGCAGGCAATGCCGGTCACCGGGTTGCCGATTTCGTGGGCCACCCCGGCGGCTAGGCGGCCAATGCTCGCCAGGCGTTCAGAGTGCACCAGTTTGTCTTCGAGCATTTGGGTTTCGGTGAGGTCTTCCACCAGCAGTACCAGGCCGCTGTTACCCGGTGCCAGGGGCTCGTCGATCGCAGCTTTGTGCAGGTTCAGCCAGCGGGTCTGGCCGTCGAGGGCCAAGTGCTGCTTGTGCAAGTGTTCATCGGGCAGGTTGATAAAACCTTGCAACAGTTCTTTCCAGGGGTTGGCGATGGTGATCAGGCGCGAGCCGACCACGTGCTGGGCCGGGATCCCGGTCAGCTCCTCCATGGCTTTGTTCCACATGAGGATTTCCTGGTCCTTGGCCAGGGAACAGACGCCCATGGGCAGTTCCTGCAGGGTTTGCCGGTGGTAGCGGCGCAGGGCGTCGAGTTCTGCGGCCAGGCCGGTGAGGCGCGAGTGGTAGTCCTCCAGCCGGCTTTCGATGAAGTGGATGTCCTCGGTGACGTAGTTTTCGCCGCCTGCCTTATAAGGCAGGAAGGTTTCCACCATGTCCTGGGCGACGCTTGGGCCCATCAGCCCCGAGAGATTGGCCTCGATGCGGTCACGCAGGCGGCGCAAGGCATAAGGCCGGCGTTCATCGAAGGGCAGGTACAGGTCGCGCAGCGCTTGCTCGACTTCTTTTTGCGCAGCCTTGGCACCCAGGGGCTTGGCCAACTGGGTGGCGAACTCTTGAGGTGACGCCGCATGCAGTTCCCGGCGTTGTGGCCTGCGCACGTTGTCCACCGCGCAGGCTTCGGCAGCACTGGCTTCCTCGGCACTGGCGTTGGTGAACAGTGAGATCAGGGTGAACATCAGCACGTTGGCGGCTAGCGAGGCGATGGCCGCCATGTGCCAACTGGTGTCGTCGAGCACGTAGATCATGTTCAGCAGGGGGATATAGAAGCCCTGCAGGTTACCGATCAGCGGCAGCAGCATGGTCACCAGCCAGACCAGCACCCCCGCCAGCAAGCCGGCGATAAAACCCCGGCGGTTGGCGGTCGGCCAGTAGAGCACCGAAAGCACGCCTGGAAGGAATTGCAGGGTGGCGACGAAGGCGACGATGCCCAGGTTGGCCAGGTCCTGCTCGGCCCCCAGCAACAGGTAAAAGCCATAGCCGGCCATGATGATGGCGACGATCAGCGCGCGGCGGGTCCACTTCAGCCAGCGATAGATGTTGCCCTCTGCCGGCGGCTGGTACAGCGGCAGCACCAGGTGGTTGAGGGCCATGCCCGACAAGGCCAGGGTGGTGACGATGATCAAGCCGCTGGCCGCCGACAGGCCGCCGACATAGGCCAGCAACGCCAGGGCCTTGCTGTTGGCGGCAATGCCGATGCCGAGGGTGAAGTATTCGGGGTTGGTGGTGGCGCCCAGCTTCAGCCCGGCCCAGAGAATCAGCGGCACCGCCAGGCTCATCAGCAGCAGGAACAACGGCAGCCCCCAACTGGCGCTGACCAGGGCGCGGGGGTTGAGGTTTTCGGTGAAGGTCATGTGATACATGTGCGGCATCACGATCGCCGAGGCGAAGAACACCAGCAGCAGGGTGCGCCACGGACCTTCCTGCAACGGCGTGTGCAGGGCGGCGAGGGCCGTCTGGTTTTGCAGCAGCCACAGTTCCAGCTGTTGCGGGCCGTCGAAGACGCCATACAAGGCATAGAGGCCGACACCGCCGATGGCGATCAGCTTGATCACCGATTCGAAGGCAATGGCGAAGACCAGGCCTTCGTGCTTTTCCCGGGTGGCGATATGCCGTGAGCCGAAGAAGATAGTGAACAGGGTGATCAGCGCGCAAAAGCTCAAGGCCACCCGGTGCTGCACCGGTTCATGGGTCAGGATGCTGATGGAGTCGGCCACCGCCTGGATCTGCAAGGCCAACAACGGCAAGACCCCCACCAACATGAAGATAGTGGTCAGGGCACCGGCCCAAGTGCTGCGAAAGCGGAAGGCGAACAGGTCGGCCAGGGAAGACAGCTGGTAGGTGCGGGTGATCTTGAGGATCGGGTAGAGCAGCACTGGCGCCAGCAGAAAGGCCCCGGAGACCCCGAGGTAGCTGGAGAGGAAACCGTAGCCGTACTGATAGGCCAGCCCGACCGTGCCATAGAACGCCCAGGCGCTGGCGTAGACCCCCAGCGACAGGGTGTAGGTCAGCGGGTGGCGAATGATCGAGCGCGGGATCATGCCGCGTTCGCTGATCCAGGCCACCCCGAACAGCACCAGCAGGTAGGCGGCGCTGATCAGGATCATCTGGGTCAGGCTAAAGCTCATCGGCATCTTTTTGGCTCTGCAGGATAAAGGTCACGACGATCAGAATCAGCCAGAGCAGATACGGGCGATACCAGGCGCCTGTAGCATCGATCCACCAATCCATGATGGCGGGGGAGAACAGATAGATCCCCACTACCAGGAGCAGGACCAAGCGATAGATGTACATCTCGGCCTCTCTTTATTGTGTGCGTGCCCGAAAACGTGCGGCGATGGTAACGGATGGGCGCCAAGCTGCAAGGGGCGTCAGCGTATTTGCGCTTCGGGGATGCTCAGTGTGCGTGGAATCTGCGTGGGGGCCCAATGGGCGATGCCCCAACCGAGGACTTCCCGGGGGCTGGCGCCCTCCAGTTCGGGCCCCGGGTTTTGCCCAAGGGCGCGCAGGGCCCTGAGTAACAGTGGGGTGGCTTGGTCTTGCGCCAGCGGCGGCGAGCGGTAGGACTTGCCCAGTTTGTTGCCATCCGGCTGGGTAATCAGCGGCAGGTGCAGGTAGCGCGGTTGCGGCAACCCCAGCAGCTCTTGCAGGTACAGCTGGCGGGGCGTGGAATCGAGCAGGTCGGCCCCGCGCACGATATCGGTAACACCTTGCCAGGCGTCATCCAGCACCACCGCCAATTGATAAGCATAGAGACCATCGCGACGGCGAATCACGAAGTCCCCGACTTCCCGGCCCAGGTGTTGGCGGTACTCGCCCTGTACCCGGTCCTGGAAGTGGTAATCGAGTTCCGGTACCCGCAGGCGGATCGCCGCGCCGTCCTGAGCGTGCCCGAGGTTACGGCACAGCCCTGGGTAGATGCCCTGGTAGGGCTCCAGTTGTTTGCGCGAACAGGTACACGCGTAGGCCAGGCCGTGGTTGAACAGGCGATTGAGCACCTCGGCGTAGGCGTCGTGGCGTTCGCTTTGGCGGACCATCTCGCCGTCCCACTCAAAACCGTAGCGTTCCAGGGCATTGAGGATCGCCGACTGGGCACCGGGTTCTTCACGGGGTGGGTCGAGGTCTTCCATGCGCAACAGCCAGCGGCCGCCCACGGCGCGGGCATCGAGGTAGGACGCAAGGGCCGCCACCAGGGAGCCGAAATGCAAGTGGCCGCTGGGCGTGGGGGCGAAGCGCCCGATGTATGAAGGGGATGTGGAGGCTGTCATGGGGGCGGATGCTATGGGGTCTGGCCCCGGCGTGACAAGCGTGTCGGGGGGATTGCCGTGGCGGGCAAGCTTGCTCCAGCAGGGGAAGGCAAGGATGGCAGAAACAAAAACGGAGCGTTTTCACGCTCCGTTCTGTGTTCAAGGCGGCGATTACTTGCCGACTTGTTTTTCCTTGATTTCCGCCAAGGTCTTGCAGTCGACGCACATGTCGGCGGTAGGACGGGCTTCCAGACGGCGGATGCCGATCTCGACGCCACAGGATTCGCACCAGCCGTATTCTTCGTCTTCGATCAATTGCAGGGTCTTGTCGATCTTCTTGATCAACTTGCGCTCGCGGTCGCGGGCACGCAGCTCAAGGCTGAACTCTTCTTCCTGGCTAGCACGGTCGGCCGGGTCGGGAAAGTTGGCTGCTTCGTCTTTCATGTGGTCAACAGTGCGGTCGACTTCCTGCATCAAGTCCTGTTTCCACTTGTTCAGGATCTTGGTGAAGTGCTCGCGCATGGGTTTGCCCATGTACTCTTCGCCTGCCGTTTCAACATAAGGTTCGAAACCGCTGATCGATTGATTCTGTTGCTTTGCTTGGGTGGGCATGAATGGACCGCCTCTACTCTTGTAATCCATTGCGCAGGATTGCTCCATCTCCGACACTTGCCGGCCCTGCGGCTGCAAGCGGGCGAACTTACCAGATCAAATCCGAGCGCGCTACTCCCGGTTGTCGAGCCTGCGCCTGCCGTGGCCCGGGAAAACGGGCAAAGGCCGATCCGATAAGTTGATGGGTCTGATCAAACGTTGATTTTAGTCAAACTTGATCCAAGTGTTGAGGTTCCTCAGCTCCAGCAAACCGAGGGCTCTGATTGCTTTTGGTTCTCGGGAGTTCCATGGGGTGGGTAGAATCGGTGTTTTGCTCCCTCAATGTAAGGAAGGCTAATGGCTCTGCCCTACAGTGCGCGCAGCCGCGCTATCGAACCGTTCCATGTCATGGCCTTGCTGGCCCGCGCCAATGAATTGCAGGCGGCGGGTCATGACGTTATCCACCTGGAGATCGGCGAGCCAGACTTCACCACCGCCGAGCCGATTATCCAGGCTGGCCAGTCTGCGCTGACGGCGGGCAAGACCCGTTACACCGCAGCCCGCGGGATTCCCGAACTGCGCACGGCGATCTCGGGTTTCTATCAGCAACGCTACGGCCTGGACATCGACCCTGAGCGAATTCTGATCACCCCGGGTGGTTCCGGTGCGCTGCTGCTGGCCAGCAGCCTGCTGGTGGACCCGGGCAAACACTGGCTGCTGGCGGACCCGGGCTACCCCTGCAATCGGCACTTCCTGCGCCTGGTGGAAGGGGCGGCACAACTGGTGCCGGTGGGCCCCGATGTGCGTTATCAACTGACCCCGGATTTGGTCGCGCGCTATTGGGACCAGGACAGCGTGGGTGCCTTGGTAGCGTCTCCCGCGAACCCGACCGGGACCATCCAGACCCGCGATGAGCTGGCCGGCTTGTCCGCCGCCATCAAGGCGCGCAACGGTCATTTGGTGGTGGACGAGATCTACCACGGCCTGACTTACGGCACCGATGCGGCCAGCGTGCTGGAAGTCGATGACAGTGCCTTTGTCCTTAATAGTTTCTCAAAATATTTCGGCATGACCGGTTGGCGCCTTGGTTGGCTGGTGGCGCCACCGGAAGCGGTGGGTGAACTGGAGAAGTTGGCGCAGAACCTCTACATCAGCGCGCCGAGCATGGCCCAATACGCGGCCTTGGCCTGCTTTGAGCCGGCCACCCTGAGTATTCTTGAAGAGCGTCGGGCCGAATTCGGTCGTCGTCGTGATTTCCTGCTGCCGGCCCTGCGAGAGCTAGGGTTCGGCATCGCCGTGGAGCCTGAAGGCGCGTTTTACTTGTATGCCGATATCAGTGCCTTTGGCGGCGATGCTTTTGCCTTCTGTCGGCATTTCCTGGAAACCGAGCACCTGGCCTTCACGCCGGGCCTGGACTTTGGCCGGCATCAAGCCGGGCACCATGTGCGCTTTGCCTACACCCAAAGCCTGCCGCGACTCCAGGAAGCGGTTGAGCGGATCGCCCGTGGCTTGCGGAGCTGGCAAGCTGATGCGTTTCCATCCTCCTCTCGAAGAAGGGCGCTTGTTGCGTCGCTACAAGCGTTTCCTGGCGGATATCGAGACCGCCAGCGGTGAGTTGCTGACCATTCACTGCCCCAACACCGGCTCGATGTTCAATTGCATGGTCGAGGGCGGGCAGGTCTGGTTCAGTCGCTCCAATGACCCCAAGCGCAAATTGCCGGGCACCTGGGAAATCAGCGAAACCCCACAAGGCCGGCTGGCATGCGTTAACACGGCGCGGGCCAATGCCTTGGTCGAAGAGGCGCTACGGGCTGGCCTGATCACCGAGCTCAACGGGTTTGTCGGGCTCAAGCGGGAAGTGCCTTACGGCCAGGAAAACAGTCGTATTGATTTCCGCCTGGACTTCCCCGACGGCCCGGCCTTTGTCGAAGTCAAAAGCGTCACCCTCGGGTTTGCGGAGTCGGCAGTTGCAGCCTTTCCGGATGCCGTGACCCAGCGCGGCGCCAAGCACCTGCGTGAGCTGGCCTCTCTGGCCCGGGAGGGCGTGCGTGCCGTGCAGTTGTACTGCGTCAACCTGACGGGCATCGAGGCGGTGCGGCCGGCGGTGGAGATCGACCCGGGTTATGCCGCCGCCCTGCGAGAAGCTGTGGCCGCCGGTGTTGAAGTGCTGGCTTACGGCGTGCGCCTGACGCCTGAGGAAGTCTGCATCGAGCGTCGGCTCGAGGTGCTGCTCGACGTTTAAAGTTCGACCCAGATTCCCTGGCGGTCTTCGCGGCATTCAAGACTGCTCAGGGCCTGCCCGGCGCACGGGCCTGAGACGCACTCACCGTCTTCGATCAAGAACAATGCACCGTGGGTGGCGCACTGGATCAGGCTGGCACTGGCGTCGAGGAATTGATCGGCCTGCCACTCCAGGGCCACCCCGCGATGGGGGCAACGGTTGAGGTAGACGTACACCTGGCTTTGGCGGCGCACAGCGAAGAGCTTCACGCCGTCGAGTTCAAAACCTCGGCTGCAGCCTTCGGGCAGGTGGTCTGGGGGGCAAAGCAACTTCATGTCTGTCCTTGGTCCGGAGGCTCTAGGCTCGGGTTGTGGTGAATATCACCAGGTGGTTTGAGGAAACATGTCGACCCTTGACGGCCAAATGAAAACAATTATCAAATGACCGCCGCGCCCCATAGCGGCACTCGCTGGTTCTGATGCCTGGGTTGAAGGTTGTGTCACAGCGAACGCGGCTTTTCAGTGGGCCCTTCTTCATTCAAGGAAAGCTTTCTATGCGCCCAAGTGCCAGCGCCATTGCGTTCTGTGTCGCCCTGTTGACGAGCCATTGTGCGAGTGCCGATTCATCGCCGCAGCGCTGGGTGAGCGCGGGCGGTGCGTTGTCCGAGTGGGTCAGTGCGCTGGGCGCCGAGTCGAAGCTGGTGGGGGTGGATACTACCAGCCAGCACCCGTCCTCACTCAAGGCACTGCCGAGCATCGGTTATCAGCGGCAGTTGTCTGCAGAGGGGGTGTTGAGCCTGCGCCCGCAGATTCTGGTGGGCACCGAGGAAATGGGGCCGCCACCGGTGATCTCGCAGATTCGCGGTGCCGGGGTTCAGGTCGAGCTGTTTTCCGCTCAGGCTGACCTGCCGACCCTGCAGGCGAACCTGCAACACCTGGGGCGGCTGTTGGCCCTTGAGGATCGGGCCGGGCAACTGTTCCAGGGTTATCAGCAACAATTGCAGCAACAACAAGCCTGGGTCGCGTCGGCCCAGACTCGGCACGCAGCGCCGGGCGTCTTGCTGTTGCTGGGGCATGCCGGCGGTAAGCCATTGATTGCCGGCCAAGGCACGGCGGCCGATTGGCTGCTGCAACAGGCTGGCGGTCGCAACCTGGCCACGCACACCGGTTACAAGCCGTTCTCGGTGGAGTCCCTGGCCAGTCTTCAGCCTGATGTGCTGGTGTTCTCCGACCGCAGCCTGGCGGGGGAGGCGGCGCGCACAGCCTTGTTCAAGGAAAACCCAATCCTCGCCTCGACGCCTGCTGCCAAAGCCGGTCGAGTCCTGGAGATCGACCCGACTTTGTTGGTGGGCGGGCTGGGGCCGCGCTTGCCGGACAGTATCAAGGCGCTGTCCGCGGCGTTTTATCCCCTTGAGCCAGCCCAGGCCAGCACGACGCAATGAGTCATCAGTTGGCGCCACGCGGGCTGTATCTGGGATTGGGCCTGCTATGCCTGGTGGCGATTTGGTTGTCATTGGCCTTGGGGCCGGTCAGCCTGCCGCTGCTGGATACCCTGCGCGCTGCCCTGCGCTTGCTCGGCGTGCCCATCGATGGGCAGGGGCTGGAGCAGGCTGAGTTGATTCTCGGGCAGATCCGGCTGCCGCGAACCCTGATGGGGTTGGCGGTGGGAGGTGTGCTGGCGCTCTCCGGGGTGGCCATGCAAGGGCTGTTTCGCAATCCCTTGGCCGACCCTGGGCTGGTGGGGGTTTCCAGTGGTGCAGCCCTGGGGGCGGCCGTGGCCATTGTCGGCGGCTCGTTCATGGGCGGTTTGCCGGAGGCGTTCGGTCCCTATTTGCTGTCGTTGTGTGCCTTTCTCGGCGGTCTGCTGGTAACGGCGCTGGTCTATCGCCTGGGGCGGCGCAACGGTCAAACCCACGTCGCCACCATGTTACTGGCGGGGATCGCGCTCACGGCGCTGGCGGGCTCGGCGGTCGGTCTGTTCACTTACCTGGCGGACGATGCCACGTTGCGCACCCTGACTTTCTGGAACCTGGGAAGCCTCAACGGCGCCAGTTATCAGCGTTTGTGGCCGCTGTTGCTGGTCAGCGGCGCTGTGGCCCTGTGGTTACCCCGTCGGGCCAAGGCCTTGAATGCCCTGTTGCTGGGGGAGTCGGAAGCCAAGCATTTGGGGATCAATGTCGAGCAACTGAAGCGCGAGCTGGTCTTTTGCACCGCACTTGGGGTGGGAGCGGCGGTGGCTGCGGCGGGAATGATCGGTTTTATCGGGCTGGTGGTGCCGCACCTGATGCGCCTGCTGGCCGGACCGGATCATCGGACCTTGTTACCGGCGTCGATCCTGGCCGGGGCCAGCCTGCTGTTGCTGGCAGACCTGGTGGCGCGCCTGGCCCTGGCGCCCGCTGAGTTGCCAATCGGCATCATCACCGCGTTTATCGGGGCGCCGTTCTTTCTGTATCTGTTGCTGCGAGGGCGCCCTGATGCTCCGGGCAGAAAACCTGCACATTCGCCGCGCTCGGAAAACCGTCCTGGCGGGGATTGACCTGCAACTCCACCCCGGTGAGGTCCTGGGTGTGCTCGGGCCCAACGGCGCCGGCAAGAGCACCCTGTTGGGAGCCTTGAGTGCGGAGTTGCCTGCTGATCAGGGCCAGGTCTGGCTCGACCAGCGGCCTTTGGCCCAATGGGAAGGGGCTGAGCGCGCGCAACGTTTGGCGGTCCTGCCCCAGGCGTCGAGCCTGGATTTTGCCTTTCGGGTCGAGGAAGTGGTCGCCATGGGGCGTTTGCCTCACCAGAGCGGGCGAGTACGTGACGAGCAGATTGTCGTTGCCGCATTGCAGGCGACTGACGCAGTTCATCTGCTGGGTCGCAGCTACCTGGCGCTGTCCGGTGGCGAGCGTCAGCGGGTGCATCTGGCAAGGGTGCTGGCGCAACTCTGGCCGGGTCAGGCGGGGCAGACCCTGTTGCTCGACGAGCCGACGTCGGCCCTGGACCCCTTGCACCAGCACCTGACCTTGCAAGCTGTTCGGGCCTTTGCCGATCGTGGGGTCGCAGTGCTGGTGATCCTGCATGACCTGAACCTGGCCGCCCGTTATTGTGATCGTCTGTTGTTGCTGCAGGATGGGCGCCCTTACTCGCTGGACACTCCTGCCCATGTACTGCGCGCCGAACCGCTGAAGGCCGTGTTTGGCCTGGACGTACTGGTGCAGGAGCATCCCGAGCGGGGGCACCCCCTGATCATTGATCGCTGACGTGATACCTGGAGCCCGTCGATGCGCGTACTTCTATTGCCGGTGCTGTTGCTGCTTTTTGCCTGCCAAAGCCGGCCCACATTGCCGGTGCTGTCCCAGCTTGAGGAGCCGGGGCAGATTGTTGATCTGCAAACGGGGCAGCGTCTCAGTCCTGATGAATTGATTTCACGCCTTGCCGCCGCGCCGCGGGTGATCGTCGGTGAACAGCACGACCACCCCGATCACCATCGCCTGCAGTTGTGGCTGCTGCAGGCGCTGGCAGCCCGACGTCCCCAAGGCAGCTTGCTCCTGGAAATGCTCACCCCTGAGCAGCAACCCAAGGTCGATGGGCTGCGCCAGGCTATGGCCAGGCAGGGGCTGCCGGCGGACCTGCCCAAGGCTTTGGCCTGGCAACCGGGGTGGGACTGGTCCTTGTACGGCCCCATCGTGAGTTTTGCGTTGGTGCAGCCTTATCCGCTGTGGGCCGCCAACCTCGATCGTCTTGAGGTCCGTGGGATTTACGCCACGGCACCGGTCCTGAGTGGCTCCCATGCGAATGCGCCTTCGGTCAGGCAGGCGTTGCTGGCTCAGGTGCGAACCTCTCATTGCGGGTTGCTGCCGGAGGCGCAGTTGCCGGCGATGCTGGCGGTGCAACAGCAGCGCGACCGGAGCATGGCCCAGCGTTTGCTGGATGCGCCAACGCCGGCACTTCTGTTTGCCGGAGCCTTTCATGCGCGCAAGGATGTCGGTGTGCCTGTGCACCTGGCGGATCTGCCACCGCCCCGGGACGCCGTGGTGCTGATGCTGGCCCAGCGAGGCGCTGAGGTGATGCCTGCAACGGCGGATTACGTCTGGTACACCGCACCGATGGCGGACAAGGACTACTGCGCACAACTGCGCCAGTAAAGGCCTCAATGGTGCTTTTTTCCAGGCAAAAAAAGACCCGGCAAGAGCCGGGTCAAATAACCGTGATTAGCCTGATGAGGAGATAATCTGAGAGCCCGAACCACCGGTCTTCCAGGTTATCAACTGGCCTCGCGACCAGTGGTGATAATCATAACGATTCTCATTTCTAAGTCAATGCGGCATTTTGGCTTTTCTGCGTTTTTCATCAAACAAGTGTTTGAAAGCGCTGGGGCGGGGTTTTAGCGCGCCTGCAGCTGGGTGTTGAGGCGGATGACTTCCTTGTTCAGCAGGTCGATCCGGCGCGCCATGCTTTCAATCAGGCTCTGGGCGATACGCGGATTGCTTCGGGTCAGGCTGAGGAATTGCTCCTTGGGGATCAGCATCAAGGTGCTGGGCTGGCTGGCAATCACGGTGGCGCTGCGCCTCTCCCCGGTGAACACCGCCATGGCGCCGAAGATTTCGTCCTTGGGGACCTCGCCAACTTTATGCCCGTCGACAAACGCCTCGGCGTGCCCCTCGATGATCACGAAAACGTGATCGGCAACGTCGCCCTGGTGGATCAGTGTCTCGCCCTCAAGGACCCGCTTGAAGCTGTTGTTACTGCGAAACTCCGGTTGCTTGAGGCGGGCGATGGCATCCGACAGCAGGGCGGTCTGGCCGATCAGGTACTGCAGGAACAACTCCGAACGCTGCTCATCGGCATACACATGCTGGAACACCGCCGAGCGCAGAAAAGGGATCAGCTTCAGGGGCGTGTCGCAACTGAGGTGCCAGTGAGGCTGTTCCAGCCCTCGACGCAGCCCGAGCAGGTCGCCTTCGTGCAAATAGAAGAGTGGACGCTGATCGATGCTGGCCTGGACCTGGCCGTCTTCCAGCAAGAACAGCCGGTCGCTGGGTAGCGCCTGGGCGAGATCGTCAGTGGGCTCAAGCAATAGAGGGGCGCCCGCCGCCGGCAAACCCGCGAGTAATTGCGCCGGAATGCTTTGCAGGCGATTGATTAAGGTGTCGGCGTATGCCGGTTGCTCCCCCAGTAGATACATGGCGACCTGCCGGATCAGTTCTTGTGGCGTGAGGAAATAGCATCCAGTTGCTTGTTCAGGGCGTCCTTGCGCTCGGCGGGGATATCGTTCCAGTGCACGTCCATCAAGGCGCCTTCGATGGCGTAAAGCAGCACTTTCGAGGCGCGAAAGCCGCGAGTGCGCACTGCTCGATAGGCATCCACCGCCCCCAGGCGGCGCAAATCCGACGCGCTATGGATGCCCACTGCATGCAGCCATTGTGCGGATGTCTTACCGAGGTTCTTCAGGTGTTGCAGTTCATCATTCATCAAGCCTCCTTGCGACGGCCGAATGCTGAGTGGGCAAGCCTCTGAGGAGTGTAGCGCTCAGCAGGAAACGCGCTGTTCGTTGGTCGGTTTCAACGCAAAAGCTTCTAAGGGGAGGGGAAACAGGCATGACGGCGCAGGCTGAAAGCCTGGGCAATCCAGCGCAAAGCGGGGGCGCTGGATTTGAGGCAACGGTGTCGGTTAGCGGGTGCGGTAACGCAGGCGCGTGCCGAAGTTGACCGACATGAGGATTTCGTCGGCGCTCAACTCCGGAGGGAAGTAGGCACCGGAAATCTGCGCGTGGGACAGGCTAGCGCCTTCCAGGGGGACGTCGCGCAGGTCGAGGCCGCGCAAGTCCGCAGAACGGAAATAGGCGTCGGTGAAGTCGATGCCGTCGGTGTTCAAGTCGCGCAGATCGAGGCCACGGAAGTCACCGCCGCGCAAGTCGATGGGCTGACCTTGTGGGCGCTCGCGATTGAAACCGGTGATGTCGTCTTTGCGTAACAGCTCGTACAGCGGGGTGTCGAGTAGCTTCGGTTTGCACATGGCGGCTTTCTCGGTGTTGGTTTTATGGCGCCAGTATAGTGCCACTATTTTTCAGCCGTGAAGTCTTTACACTTCACGGCTGAAAATACCGGTTTAGAGGCCTGGCAGGCGCTGACGGATGTTCGCTACCAGAGCATCCAGGCTGCCACTTTCATTGGTCTCGACCCGCTTGCTGCGCAGCAGTTCTTCGGCGCTGAGCGCTTCGCGGTTGGCTTGTTGGGCTGCGATCACTTCCAAGGTGGCGTCCGACGGGTCATTGCTGTCGGCTTGGCGTTGCGCCAGCCAGCTGGCGATGACGGCTTCGGGGGCGTTGCAGTCGATGATCAGGCACGGGGCGCCCGTGTGCTCTGCGACTTCGGCGGCGGCGTCGCGTTGGGCACGTTTGAGGTACGTGGCGTCGATTACCACCGGGAAGCCGGCACGCAGAATGACGTCGGCGATTTTATGCAGGTGCGCGTAGGTGGCGGTGCTGGCGTCGCTGCTGTAGATGCCGGCGTTGGGATCGTTCTGCACGCTTTGCTCGCCAAACAGACGCTTGCGTTCTACATCGGAGCGCAGGCGGACAGCGCCCAGGGCTTCGACCAGGCGCAGGGCGACGTGGCTCTTGCCTACCGCAGAAACCCCGGAGGTGATGGCCAGGAAGCGCGAAGGGATGGTGCTGTAGCTTTCCGCCAGGTTGGCGTAGTTGCGGTACTGGCGCAGTGAGGTGGCGCGTTGTACGGGGGTGGCATCGGCGGGCATGCTGAACAGGCTGACTTTGGCCCGTACCAGCGCCCGATAGGCCTTGTAGAAGTTCAGCAGTTCCAGGCCTTGATAGTCGCCGGTCAGCTCCAGGTACTGGCTGATAAAGCGCCGGGCCAGGCTCTTCAGACCGCGGTCTTCCAAGTCCATGGCGAGGAAGCCGGTATCGGCGTAGACGTCAGTGAAGCGGAAGGGCTCGTTGAACTCGATGCAGTCGAAAATCACCACGCGACCGTCGATCACCGTGGCATTGCCCAGGTGGATGTCACCGTGGCATTCGCGGATGAAACCGTCGTTCTTGCGCTGGGCGAACAGCGGCTTGAGGCGTTCGAAGCTGCTTTCGGCCCAGGCTTCCAGGGCTTCCAGTTGTTGCAGGTCGGTCTTGTCGCTGAGGAACGGGCGGATCTGTTCGAAGTTCTGCCGCACCGGCGCCATGACGCTGTCCGGGGTGCCTGCGTCGTGGGCAGCGGGCACGCGTGGCGCGTCGAGGTGGAACCGGGCAATCTGCTGGGCCATCTCATCGATGTGCTGGGTGGTCAGTTCCCCATTGGCTTGCAAGGTGCTGAGCAGCCCGCTCTGAGGGAACTGGCGCATTTTCAGCGCGTATTCGATGACCGGGCCGGTGCCGGCCAGCTCCGGGGCCTCGGCGGTACCAGTGATCGGCAACACTTCGAGATACAAATCCTGGGTCAAACGCTGGTTCAGGCGCAGTTCTTCGCCGCAGAAGTGTTCGCGGGCATCCAGGCTGGTGAAATCGAGGAAACCGAAGTTGACCGGTTTTTTCACTTTATAGACGTAGGGGCCGGTGAGCAGCACCCAGGAAATGTGAGTCTCGATGACCTGAAACCCATCGACGGGGTGCGGGTACAAGGCCGGGTTTTGCAATGCGGCGATCAGTGACTGGCTCACAGGCGATCCTTCAGAGTCGTGGAAAATTCAAGGGCGTCATTATGGCCGCTGGCAGGGTCAACGCAAACCTCGGGTGGCTCCTGTTGAGGATGAATAAAGTGCGTATAATCCGCCGCCATGACTCGTACCCGATCCCCCCGTTCCGCTAAAAAAACACCGTCTCGCGGCCTGCGCCCCTGGCTGGGCTGGGCCCTGAAGCTCAGTCTGGTTGGCTTGGTAGTGCTCGCCGGCTTCGCGGTTTATCTCGATGCCGTGGTCCAGGAAAAATTTTCCGGCAAACGCTGGACCATTCCTGCCAAGGTCTACGCGCGCCCGCTGGAGCTGTTCGTCGGACAGAAGCTCAGTAAAGAAGACTTCCTCACCGAGCTGGACGCCCTGGGCTATCGACGCGAAAGCGTGGCCAATGGGCCGGGCGCGGCCTCGGTCAACGGCAACACCATAGATCTCAATACCCGCGGCTTCCAGTTCTACGAAGGCCTGGAAAAAGCCCAGCCGGTGCGCGTGCGATTCTCCGGCGACTATGTGGCAGGGCTGTCTGGGGCCGAGGGCTCGAAAGTCGCCGTGGTGCGCCTCGAGCCGCTGCTGATTGGCGGCATTTATCCGAAGAACCTTGAAGACCGCATCCTGATCAATATCGATCAGGTGCCGCCGTACCTGCTGGAAACCCTGGTGGCCGTAGAGGACCGGGATTTCTACAGCCACTTGGGGATTTCGCCGAAGTCCATTGCCCGTGCCATCTGGGTCAACATTTCGGGCGGCAGGATGAGCCAGGGCGGCAGTACGCTGACCCAGCAGTTGGTGAAGAACTTCTACCTCACCAGTGAGCGTAGCCTGACGCGCAAGCTGACCGAAGCCATGATGGCCATGTTGCTTGAGCTGCATTACGACAAGCGCGAAATCCTTGAGGCGTACCTCAACGAGGTATTCGTCGGCCAGGACGGCCAGCGCGCGGTGCACGGTTTTGGCTTGGCCAGTCAGTTCTTTTTCGGCCAGCCCCTGTCCGAGCTGAAGTTGCATCAAGTGGCGTTGTTGGTGGGCATGGTCAAGGGGCCGTCCTACTACAACCCGCGGCGCAACCCTGAGCGTGCTCTGGAACGGCGCAACCTGGTGCTTGATGTGCTTGAGCAGCAAGGCGTGGCGACGGCAGAGCAAGTGGCCGCAGCGAAGAAAATGCCATTGGGGGTGACCACCCGCGGCAAGTTGGCCGACAGTTCCTTCCCGGGCTTTATCGACCTGGTCAAGCGTCAGTTGCGCGAAGACTACCGCGACGAAGACTTGACCGAAGAAGGGCTGCGGATCTTTACCAGCTTCGATCCGATTCTGCAGATGAAGGCCGAAGCGTCGGTCACTGACACCTTCAAGCGTCTGGCCGGTCGCAAAGGTTCGGATGAGGTCGAAGCGGCGATGGTGGTGACCAATCCGGAAACCGGTGAGGTCCAGGCCATGATCGGCAGTCGCCAGGCGAGCTTCGCCGGCTTCAATCGGGCGCTGGATGCGGTGCGGCCGATCGGCTCGCTGATCAAGCCGGCGGTCTACCTGACGGCCCTTGAGAAGCCAAGCCAATACAGTTTGACCAGTTGGTTGTCCGACGAAGCCTTCTCGGTGAAGGGCGCGGATGGCCAAGTTTGGAAGCCGCAGAACTATGATCGCCGCTCCCATGGCACGATTTTCCTGTACCAGGGGCTGGCCCATTCCTACAACTTGTCCACTGCACGGCTGGGCCTGGAAGTGGGCGTGCCCAATGTGCTCAAGACCTTGAGCCGTTTGGGGGTGACTCGCGAGTTTCCAGCCTTCCCTTCGATGTTGCTGGGGGCGGGTGGTATGAGCCCGATGGAAGTGGCCACCATGTACCAGACCCTGGCCAACGGTGGTTTCAATACGCCGATGCGCGGGATTCGTAGCGTGCTGACGGCCGAGGGTGAGCCGCTCAAGCGTTATCCGTTCCAGATTCAGCAGCGCTTCGATCCGGGTTCCATCTATCTGATCCAAAGCGCCATGCAGCGAGTCATGCGTGAAGGCACCGGCAGCTCGGTCTACAACGTGTTGCCGAAAACCCTGGCGTTAGCCGGCAAGACCGGCACCAGTAACGATTCGCGCGACAGCTGGTTCGCCGGTTTCAGCCAGGACCTGTTGGCCGTGGTGTGGCTGGGGCGTGACGATAACGGCAAGACGCCGTTTACCGGTGCCACCGGTGCCCTGCAGGTCTGGACCAGTTTCATGCGTAAGGCCGACCCGCTGCCCCTGGATATGCCGCAGCCGGATAACGTGGTGCAGGCCTGGGTCGATTCCCGGACCGGCCAGGGTTCCGATGCCAACTGTCCGGGCGCGGTACAGATGCCGTATATTCGCGGCAGCGAGCCACCTCCTGGCCCGGCATGCGGCGGCGAAAGCCCTGCTTCCGGCGAGTCGGTGATGGATTGGGTCAAAGGCTGGATGAACTAAGCAAAGAGGGTTTGACGTGAACAAGTGGTGGGTTCCAGCTATTACAGCTCTGGCTCTGCTCAATGGTTGTGCCAGCGTGCAACGCGGTTCGATCCCCGTGGTGGATGCCGGCACTGCCGTGTCCAACAGCGAGCGGATTTCGGCCAATGGCGGCTTCCGCCAGACGACCATCAAGCGTCCGGCCCAGGCCCAGGCGATTCCGGAAGATTCCGGCGTGGTGGTGATGGTCCCAGGTGGCGGCGCCACGACATCGGCACCGATCAGCACGGCGCCGATCACGCCGGGGCCAATTATCCCGGGCCCGGTGGATGCTGCGCCTATTCAGTCGGCACCGATCAACCAGGGCACCTACAACATGCCTTCCACGTCGGGCAGCATTCCTTCGTCGAGCGTCGGCGGTTTGTCCGCCGATGAGCAGTTGGATGGGCCGGTCCTGGCTTTGCTGACCACCGCACAGCAGCAGCAATCCAATGGCGACCTCAATGGTGCCTCCTCGAGCCTTGAGCGCGCCCAGCGCGTAGCGCCCCGCGAGCCGCAAGTGCTGTACCGCCTGGCTCAGGTGCGCATGGCCCAGGGGGACGCGGCCCAGGCTGAGCAGTTCGCCCGCCGTGGTCTGTCGTTCGCGGGTGGCCGTCCGGACCTGCAGGCCAGCCTTTGGGGTCTTATCGCCCAGGCGCGTGAGAAGCAGGGCGATGCCGCCGGCGCTGCTGCGGCGCGCCAGAAAGCCAAGGTTGCCTTGTGATGGATGGGCGTTTCCTGCAGATTGCCGAGCAATTACTGCTGATCGAGCGGGAGTTGCGGGTGCAGGGCTGGTGGGACGAAGTCGCTCCAAGTGCCGAGGCCTTGTCCAGCCAGGAGCCCTTCAGTGTCGATACCCTGGATTTTGAACAGTGGCTGCAATGGATCTTCCTGCCGCGGATGAAGCACATCATCGAGCAGGATTTGCCCTTGCCCAATGCGTCGGGGATCCTCGCCATGGCCGAGATGGTGTATGCCCAGCGGCCGGGGCAGGGGGGCGAGCTACAGCGCCTGCTGGCGGAGTTCGATCGGTTGATCGGCGAAGCGGCCTGAGTCCGCCGGGTAGAAGCCGTGTGGTGAGCCTGTGAGGGTTCATCGCGCGGTTTCCTTTCGCAGGCGGCAAGTTGCAACAAGTTGTACAGGCCCGTAAGGGTTTTCTCCTGCTTTCTCATGCGCTTAGTTGTAATAAAGCTCAGAGATTACTTGACTTGGGCAGGACGAATCAGAACAATCCAAAGTCCGCTGTAGAGGGACTGCCAGAAGCAGACCCACTCAGCAGATCATGAGGCGCACATCCGCGCCGACCTGCTACACCCGCAACGCGTTACCTCGCGCTGGGTGGGAAACCCCCGCAACACTTTGGGGCGCTCCCAATACTTGCTCAGTCAGTGCTGACGTAGTCGGCGACCACCGTCGCTCATGCTCTGCTGAGAAGTAAACCTATTAAGACCCGCCTCCTTTAATGAGGGCGGTATTCTGGCGTTTTAGAGGTGAACAACGTGGAGCTTTTATCTGGCGGTGAGATGCTCGTCCGCTTTTTGCGTGACGAAGGCGTCAAATATATCTATGGGTACCCGGGTGGTGCTCTTCTTCATGTCTACGATGCCCTGTTCAAAGAACCGGAAGTGACCCATATCCTGGTACGTCACGAGCAGGCTGCTACCCATATGGCTGACGGTTATGCCCGTGCCACCGGTAAAGCCGGTGTGGTACTGGTGACGTCCGGCCCAGGCGCGACCAATGCCATTACCGGCATTGCCACCGCCTACATGGACTCGATTCCGATGGTGATCATTTCCGGTCAGGTGCCCAGCACCATGGTCGGTACCGATGCGTTCCAGGAAACCGACATGATCGGTATCTCCCGGCCGATCGTGAAGCACAGCTTCATGGTCAAGCACGCTTCGGAAATCCCGGAAGTCATGAAGAAGGCCTTCTACCTGGCGCAATCCGGTCGTCCGGGCCCGGTGGTGGTCGATGTCCCTAAAGACATGACCAACCCGGCTGAAAAGTTCGAATACGTTTTCCCCAAGAAAGCCAAGCTGCGCTCCTACAGCCCAGCTGTGCGCGGTCACTCCGGGCAAATTCGCAAGGCGGCAGAAATGCTCCTGGCGGCCAAGCGTCCTGTGCTTTATGCAGGCGGCGGCGTGATCCTCGGTGGCGGTTCTGCACCGCTGACCGAACTGGCCAAAATGCTCAACCTGCCGGTCACCAATACCTTGATGGGCCTGGGTGCCTATCCGGGTACCGACCGTCAATTCGTCGGCATGCTCGGTATGCACGGCAGCTACACCGCCAACCTGACCATGCACCACGCTGACGTGATTCTGGCTGTTGGCGCGCGCTTCGACGACCGTGTAATCAACGGCCCGGCGAAGTTCTGCCCGAACGCCAAGATCATCCATGTCGATATCGACCCGGCGTCCATCTCCAAGACCATCAAGGCAGACGTGCCGATCGTGGGTCCTGTGGAGAGCGTGTTGACCGAAATGGTCGCGGCACTCAAGGACATCGGCGAGACCCCGAACAAAGACACGGTTGCCAGCTGGTGGAAGCAGATCGACGAGTGGCGCGGTGATCGCGGCCTGTTCCCTTACGACAAGGGCGACGGCAGCATCATCAAACCGCAAACCGTGATCGAAACCCTCTGCGAAGTGACCAAGGGCGATGCCTTTGTGACCTCCGACGTGGGCCAGCACCAGATGTTCGCGGCGCAGTACTACCGGTTCAACAAGCCCAACCGTTGGATCAACTCGGGCGGTCTGGGCACCATGGGCTTCGGTTTCCCGGCGGCCATGGGCGTCAAGCTGAGCTTCCCTGAGTCCGATGTGGCCTGTGTCACTGGCGAAGGCAGTATCCAGATGAACATCCAGGAACTGTCGACCTGCCTGCAGTACGACTTGCCGGTCAAGATCGTCAACCTGAACAACGGTGCGCTGGGTATGGTGCGTCAGTGGCAGGACATGAACTACGGTAGCCGTCACTCGCACTCCTATATGGAGTCGCTGCCTGACTTCGTCAAGCTGGCCGAGGCCTATGGTCACGTGGGCATGCGCATCACGTCGCTGAAGGATCTGAAGCCGAAGATGGAAGAAGCGTTCGCCATGAAAGATCGCCTGGTGTTCCTCGATATCCAGGTTGATACCAGCGAGCACGTCTACCCGATGCAGATCAAAGACGGCTCCATGCGCGATATGTGGCTGAGCAAGACGGAGCGTACTTAATCATGCGGCACATTATCTCCTTGCTTCTGGAAAACGAACCGGGCGCCTTGTCCCGCGTTGTCGGGCTGTTTTCCCAGCGTAACTACAACATCGAAAGCCTGACCGTGGCGCCGACCGAAGACCCGACCCTGTCGCGTCTGACCCTCACTACGGTAGGGCATGATGAGGTCATCGAGCAGATCACCAAGAACCTGAACAAGTTGATTGAGGTGGTCAAGCTGGTGGACCTGTCGGAAAGTGCTCATATCGAGCGCGAACTGATGCTGGTCAAGATCAAGGCCACTGGCGCCCAGCGCGCCGAGGTCAAACGCACTACCGATATTTATCGTGGGCAGATCGTTGATGTCAGCGCCAGCGTGTATACCGTTCAACTGACCGGTACCAGCGACAAGCTCGACAGCTTCATTCAATCGATCGGCACCGCTTCGATTCTGGAAACAGTACGCAGTGGCGTCACCGGGATTGCCCGTGGCGACAAAGTACTGAGCATCTAACTCAAATTAGCGAATGGCCTGAACGGCCGGATATAGGGGAAATTCATGAAAGTTTTCTACGATAAAGACTGCGACCTGTCGATCATCCAGGGTAAGAAAGTTGCCATCATCGGTTACGGTTCCCAGGGTCACGCTCAAGCGTGCAACCTGAAAGACTCCGGCGTTGACGTGACCGTTGGCCTGCGCAAAGGCTCGGCTACCGTTGCCAAGGCTGAAGCCCACGGCCTGAAAGTGACTGACGTTGCTTCCGCTGTTGCTGCTGCCGACCTGGTCATGATCCTGACCCCGGACGAGTTCCAGTCCTCGCTGTACAAGAACGAAATCGAGCCGAACATCAAGAAAGGCGCCACCCTGGCCTTCTCCCACGGCTTCGCGATCCACTACAACCAGGTTGTGCCGCGCGCTGACCTCGACGTGATCATGATCGCGCCGAAAGCCCCGGGCCACACCGTGCGTTCCGAGTTCGTGAAGGGCGGCGGTATTCCTGACCTGATCGCTATCTACCAGGACGCTTCCGGCAACGCCAAGAACGTTGCTCTGTCCTACGCAGCTGGCGTGGGCGGCGGCCGTACCGGCATCATCGAAACCACCTTCAAGGACGAGACTGAAACCGACCTGTTCGGCGAGCAAGCTGTTCTGTGTGGCGGTACCGTTGAGCTGGTCAAAGCCGGTTTCGAAACCCTGGTTGAAGCTGGCTACGCGCCGGAAATGGCCTACTTCGAATGCCTGCACGAACTGAAGCTGATCGTTGACCTCATGTACGAAGGCGGTATCGCCAACATGAACTACTCGATCTCCAACAACGCCGAGTACGGCGAGTACGTGACCGGCCCAGAAGTGATCAACGCCGAATCCCGTCAAGCCATGCGCAACGCTCTGAAGCGCATCCAAGACGGCGAGTACGCCAAGATGTTCATCAGCGAAGGTGCTACCGGCTACCCATCGATGACCGCCAAGCGTCGTAACAACGCTGCGCACGGTATTGAAGTCATCGGCGAGCAACTGCGTTCGATGATGCCGTGGATCGGTGCCAACAAGATCGTCGACAAAGCCAAGAACTAAGTTCGAGACTTGTCAGGGAAAACGCGGCTTCGGCCGCGTTTTTTCGTTTGGGCGGACAGGTTCTGGTATAAAGCTGCATCCCTTGTGGCTGAGTCAGGCCCTTGGGTGCCGTCGAAATTTTTCACACCCGTTGCAAGGTAATGTCCATGAGCGAACGTCCCGAAGAGCCAAACCAGGCCTCTGACGCCGAAAGCCTGCTGCCCATCGATGAACATGTCGAAGAAGGGCATGACGCGGAAGGCCGTAAAGTCCGGCATCGTGGTATCTATCTGCTGCCGAATCTGTTCACCACTGCGAACCTGTTCGCGGGGTTCTATTCCATCATCAATTCCATGAGTGCCCAGAGTGCCTTGAGCGCCGGGGACTCAGCGTCTGCGAGCAAGTACTTCGCGTTTGCTGCGATCGCGATTTTCGTCGCCATGGTGCTCGATGGCCTGGACGGGCGCGTCGCTCGGATGACCAATACCCAGAGCGCCTTTGGTGCCGAGTATGACTCGCTGTCTGACATGGTTGCGTTCGGCGTCGCGCCAGCACTGCTGGCTTTCGGTTGGGCCTTGGGCGACATGGGTAAGGTCGGCTGGATGGTCGCCTTCATCTATGTAGCAGGCGCGGCGCTGCGTCTGGCGCGCTTCAACACTCAAGTGGGGACGGCGGACAAGCGCTACTTCATCGGCCTGGCCAGTCCGGCTGCAGCGGGTGTGGTGGCCGGTATTGTCTGGGCGTTCAGTGACTACGGTATCCAGGGTTCGAAGATGTCATTCCTGGTGGCGCTGATGGTGGCGGCTGCGGGCATGCTGATGGTCAGCAATATCAAGTACAACAGCTTCAAGGATCTGGATCTGAAGGGGCGTGTACCCTTTGTTGCGATCCTGGCGGTGGTATTGGTGTTCGCCGTGGTGTTCAGCGATCCTCCGCGTATTTTGCTGCTGATCTTCCTGGTCTACGCGGCTTCGGGTCCTATCCAGTATTTATTGCACCTGCGTCGTCGCAAAAGCGTCGAGTGATGTAATTTCCCCCATACTCCGCAGTCTATTGGTACATCTGTCCTCCAATACTGCGGAGTTGCCATGTTGATCAAAGTCTCCAAATCGTCTGACTGTAAAGAGTCGGATGTCACGCCAGAATCCCTCTATTTTTCTCGTCGCAGTCTGTTGGGCGCGCCGTCGCCGGTTTGGCACTGGGCAGCGTTCCAGGGTGGGCGATTGCCGACGAAGTGGCGCGCTATGCCGACGTCGAGCCGGGCAAGGCGCCTGCATGGTTCACCGAAAAGCTGCCGGCCACTCAATGGCAGGCTGTTACGGTCAAGAACGAGGCAATCACGCCGTTCAAGGATGCGACGCACTACAACAACTTCTATGAGTTCGGTACCGACAAAGGGGACCCGGCGGCTAACGCGGGTTCACTAAAGACCGAGCCTTGGAGTGTTGTTGTCGATGGGGAGGTGGGTAAGCCCGGTCGTTATGCGTTGGAAGACTTCATGAAGCCTTATCAACTGGAAGAGCGGATTTACCGTCTGCGCTGTGTCGAGGCGTGGTCAATGGTGATTCCCTGGATCGGCTTCCCCATTTCGGCGTTGCTCAAGCAAGTGGAGCCAACGTCTAAAGCCAAGTTCATTCGTTTTGAAACGCTCCAGGATCCCAAAAGCATGCCGGGCCAGCGCTCGGGTTTCGCCTTGATTGATTGGCCTTACGTAGAAGGGCTGCGGCTGGACGAGGCGATGAATCCGTTGGCGATTCTTGCGGTGGGTATGTATGGGCGTGAACTGCCTAATCAGAATGGGGCGCCCCTGCGTTTGGTTGTTCCGTGGAAATATGGCTTCAAGAGCGTGAAGTCCATCGTGCGTATCAGTCTGGTGGCCGAGCAACCCAAGACCACTTGGCAAAGCATTGCTGCCGATGAGTATGGGTTCTACGCCAACGTGAACCCGACAGTCGATCACCCTCGCTGGACCCAGGCGCGCGAACGTCGGCTGCCCAGCAGTCTGTTTAGTCCTAACGTGCGTGAGACGCAGATGTTCAACGGCTACTCGGATGAAGTGGCTGCTTTATACAGTGGGCTGGATCTGCGGAAGAACTACTGATGCGTTATCCACTTTGGCGTGTGGGCGTTTTTATCGCGGCAGCGATATGGCCGTTGTTTTGGTTGTTTCAAGCCTTGGCGTCTGCTTTGGGGCCGGACCCGGGGAAGGTGCTGGTCGATCGTCTGGGGTTGGGGACGTTGATCCTGTTGTTGGTGACCCTGAGCATGACGCCGTTGCAAAAGCTAACGGGGTGGGCTGGGTGGATCGCGGTGCGGCGCCAAGTGGGCTTGTGGTGTTTCGCTTATGTGGTCCTGCATTTGAGCGCTTACGCGGCGTTTATTCTTGGGTGGGATTGGTCGCAGCTAGGCGTGGAGTTGCGTAAGCGGCCGTACATTATTGTCGGTAGCCTCGGTTTCCTTTGTTTGCTCGCTTTGGCGGTAACGTCCAATCGTTACAGTCAACGTCGACTTGGAGTGCGCTGGAAGAAGTTGCATCGACTGGTTTACTTGATTCTCGGGTTGGGGTTGCTGCACATGCTCTGGATTGTTCGGGCTGATCTCAAGGAGTGGGCTATCTATGCCTTTATAGGAGCCTTGTTATTGCTGTTGCGTGTGCCGCCAGTGACTCGACGAATTCCTCGTCTGATCGCTAAAAAAGCATCTTCTGCAACAAAAGTGTAATTAGGTGTTGACGGCAGATTCTATGGGCCTATAATTCGCCCCACTTCCGGCGTAGTCGAAACGGAAAACTCCTTGAAACTCAACGAGTTACGCAGTTTTCGACAGCGACTTGCTTCAGTTCATCGAAGCTCAGAAGGGGTTGGTAGAGCGGTTTAGTTGGGCTCTATTAACGTTTCGATCTTCTCGGTCGAAAGCGGAGATAAAGAGGTGTTGACAGCAAGCGTGTAACGCTGTAGAATTCGCCTCCCGCTAACAGTGATCGGAAGCGCAAGTGGTTAAGTTGTTAAGGAAATCCTTGAAAACTTCTGAAAATATCACTTGACAGCAAATGAGGCTGCTGTAGAATGCGCGCCTCGGTTAGACGAAAGATCTTAACCAACCGCTCTTTAACAACTAATCAAGCAATTCGTGTGGGTGCTTGTGAGTCAGACTGATAGTCAACAGATTA
>NZ_JALQCW010000160.1 GCF_023241715.1 Pseudomonas morbosilactucae | reverse complement strand
CCACTCATGGATAAGCTCCAGAAATGAAAAAGCCCCGCATGAGCGAGGCTGTGAGGGTGTGACGGGAAAGAAAACGCCCCGTCAGTGCGGGGCGTTTATTGGGTTTGCTCGGCGATCCAGGGCGGCGCCACCGGGCGATGCGCGGACTGCGGAAAGTCCGGTGACTGCGGCCAGTCGCGCAAAGCTTGCATGTAGATCAGCAGCTCGGTGAACTGCTCACCAGAAAGTGTGGGCTCCACCTCGATCTCCAGTTGGTCACGGTGCCGCTCACGCAGCCACATCACTGTGGACAATTCAGTGTCGCGCCATTCGCGCTCCAGGCCCGCTAGATCCGCAACAACCGCCGGTGCGTCAACCAGGTATGGCAACCCCTGCTCATCGTGAGCGCGTACCTTACCGGCTGTGGGATTTGCGATAACAGACTGATAAAGCGCCTCAGGAATCTCGACTGCATCATCAGGAATTACGCTATGAATTGAGGTGAGATACGTGCAGCCAGTGGACTTGCTATAAAACCGGTTCATGAGGTGGCTCCTATTAGTGGCCAATCGCAAGATAGAAAGCACCTTGCAACGAGTTCGTACCTGAGCCGTTATCGTTGGCCAGAAGCATCAACAGAGCTCTTTGAAACTCCAGCCCACGGTTGAATGACACCCGTCTGCCCCCATAAACAGCAGGTGCCGGATTTGAAGTTGTTGCCAACGCACACAAACACGTCGTCGGAAATTCGATGGGGAATGGCACCGTGAGTG